>JAIQFG010000060.1 GCA_020073375.1 Terriglobia bacterium
CGATGAGTTGATTCAAGCGAGAATATTCCAATTTTGAGATTGCGGGATTTTGTAGCGCCGGCGTCTCGCCGGCTCTCTTGTCGATTGCGACGAGTATTGCAAGGCTGCCGGCAAGATGCCGGCGCTACGCGGTGTTTGCGGGCGCCAAGTAGGACAGGTTTCAGCCTGTCGCATTTTTTTGGGATCGCGACGAGAAAACCGACAGGATGAAGCCTGTCCTACTGGATCACGCGCCGCACCTTCGCCCCATTTTCAATCCGGGATTCGGATCACTTACAAACTATTTGGGAGCGACCTCGGCTACGGCTTGAGGGAACTGATGCGAGTGACGATGGAGCGAAGGAGGCCTTCGGCATCCGCCAGGGGCCGGGGCGGCGACGGAGGGGCGTCCGTGACGGTGTAAAGTTTGCCGTCGCGCAGAAATAATTTTTCAGCTTCGGCGCGATTGAAGGGGCGGGCGCCGCGGCGGCCGAAGACGGCGAGCTGGTTGCCGCTTTCGTCGACGGCGCGGTCGCGATCGATGCCGCGGGAGACGGCGAGGGCGGGGCCAGCGGTGCGGAAGGTGGCGATCAGCTTGGGCGTTGGGCGCGGGCTGAAGCCATAGGATTCGTGCGAATCCGCGGGTGAAATAACCTGCAGGATGCGCAGGCCGTTGCGGCCGTCGGCCACGTAGGCGAAGACGCTGGCGTCGACGGCGCCGATTTTCACGTCGTTGACGTCGTTCAGTTGGCCGTCGCCTGTAAACATCCGATCAATGCGGGGATGTTCGGGCTGTTCGACGTTGATCAGCGCGATTCCGTTTTTTCCGGCGGAAACGTAGGCGTAGGTGCGCGACACGGAGACGTTGCGCGCGTCTTCCACGGGTACGAACGCGCCGGGAACCATGCGCGGATGGGCGAGATCGGTCGTGTCGAGGACTTTCAGTCCCTGGTGATCGGTGACGAATGCGTAGCGGAATTGCACGGCCACGCCCGTTGGCCCGGCGAGATCGGGCGCGCCGATTTCCGCGGTGACGCGCGGCGCGAGCGGATTGTCGAGGTCCACGACGACCAGGCCGCGGTCGCACAAAATGTAAGCATACGTTCCGGCAATCGTGATCCGGCGCGCGCCGTTCAGAATTCCACCGGGATTGAACGTGGCGGCGCGGCCAATGAAATTATTTTGCGGGTTGCCGTCGAGCAGCGTGCCCACGCCGGGATTTTTCCCCTTCAAATCCGGATTACCGACAACGATCAGCCCTTCGACTTTGTCCGTGACATAGAGGAAGCCATACATCAAATGGATTTTCTGTTCCTCGTTCGCGGGATCGTGAGTGCGCAAGGGATCGACGCCCAGCGTTGTGGGAGTGGCCACGGCGGTCGCGTATTTCGTTTTCACGAACAGACGCTGTCCGAGAGGAGAAACGGGCGCGGTAACCATGCGCTCGGAGAAGCCCTTGTTGTCGACGTTGGCGACGTCGAACACGCGGAAGCCGGCTTCGCCCATCGCCGCGTAGGCGTACTCGCCGCGCAGCTGGATATCGAGAACGTTGCCGTCGTGGCGGTACGCGGTGGTGAGTTCGCGTTTTTGATCGACGTGCTTTCGGAAATCATCGGGATAGGCCATGCGCTGCAAGTCGCTGCCGATGACGGCTTCGGGCTCGTCGTGCTCGGCGGTGACAACGGCCTCAAATCCCTTGCTGCCCGCGGCGACGTACACATAGCGCCCCATAAAGTTGAGAAAATTCGTGCCCTGGAGCAGGAGCATGGACATCCACGCGTTGTTGTCGCGCGCGGCGGAGACGTGGCAATCGGTGCAGGCCTTGGTTTCACGGGCGCGCACGGTGTGCGGCACGAATGTGGAGAACGCCTGACCGCTGAAGCCCTCGGCGGAAACCGTTTGCTGCGTGTTGTAGAGCCATTCACGGTTCGCATTTTGTGAACTGACGAGAATGGCGCACGAGGAGCGCGCGGGAGCGATGCGATGTCCGGTAACGGTGCCGTCGACGGCGAGCATGTAGCCGTCGTCGCGCAGGACCTGAAAATTGTAAGACGTGTAATTGCGCGAAGTGAGACCTTCGTTGTGCAGCATGGGGCGCTTCTGGTCGGCGGTCATCGAAAGGTGGCAGCCAAAACAGTTCGGCGTCCACGACGTATGGCAGGCATAGCAGGTCATGCTGCTATTGGCATGCGCGAGCTGCGATTCGTCCCTGGGAACGTCGCCCCAGGTAACGCCGTCGGTGCGCAGAGTTTTCGCCAGGCGCGATTTTTCGTTGTAGTGCGGATTGTCCGGGGTGATCGAATCGAGCGTCTGCACCACTTCCCATTCCAGATGCTGGTCCATCATCGAGCGCTGGTAGAGTTTACCGGCGCGCCACTCGAAGCGGCGCTCGAGCCACGGAGTGCGCAAGGCATCAAGATAAGTGCCGCCATTGGGCGCGGCCGGACCCGAGGTGACGAGCGTGGCGCGCTGCGAAATGGTGCCGTGGCAATCGACGCAATCGAGTTCGATCGCGGCGCGCGGCTCAGCGTACAGTTTTCCGGCGCCGTGGCTATCCTGCTCGAGGTGGCAATCGACGCACTGCATTCCTTTTTCCAGGTGGATGTCGGCGAGGTGCGCGGCCTTGTTGAATTTTTTCGGGTCATCGGCGGCAACCGTTGTTCCCTTTTCGTCCAGCAAGCGGCCCTGGCGGTCGCGCGCGTAGACGGCGCGGAAGAGCCAGCCGTGGCTGTGGAAGTCGGCGAACTGGGTGTCTTTTAATTTGGTGTTGAATTCCGGGCTTCCGGTTTGCGCCAGAAAATTGGGGTCGGACCAAAGGCCGCGCGGGGCCGCGCCTTCGGGATTGCGCTCGGACACGTGGAATTTTTCTTCTTCGCTGGGATTGTGCTGCTGTTTCGGGTACATCGTGTCGCCATCGGATTCATTGTCCCACCAGGTGTAGCCGAAATAGGTGGTCATCATGTTCGTGCCGGGATGAATGTGGCAGACCATGCACTGGCTGGAAGGAATCGAGCGCGTGAACGCGTGGCGGATGGGATGGCCGGGCTCGTCATGCGGGATTGTAGGATCGCTTGAGGCGCTGAAGCCGCGATTTCCGTAGGGCGCGTATTGCGCGGAGTGCGCGGGAGCACGATCGTTCGCGTAAATCACGTGACAGGCGGTGCAGCCGCTGGCGCGGTAGTCGCCGGGCTGGTCGTTGGTGCCGGGAAACGAGAGCAGCGGATCGAGCAGGCGCGTTTTCTGCAGGCCGAGAAAAACCGGGTCGGTGCGCAGCTGCGTGCCGAACCCGCGATTGCCTAGCTTGTCGTCGGGCTTTCCGGCATCGTCCGCGCGCAAGGGTTCGCCAATCTCGGGCTTGGGGCCGCCGCCGCGCTCGAACACGCGCAGAACATTGCCGGGCTGCGAAATTTCCCAGCGTTCGAGGGGAGTCATCTCGGGAAGCACGCCCTTATTTCGTATTTCATCTGGGCTTGGCGGCGGGGTGGTTCTCAGGGATTGCGGCGTCCCGTCGTGCGCGTAGCTTTCGCCGAATCGCGTGTCTTTATGCGGGTAAGCGCCGTTGTTGTAGAGCGCCGCGCCCCAGAGCATTCCACCGCTGGCCATCATGCTTGTGGAAACGTTGCGCACTTCCGCGGCGTGGCATCTGGCGTTGCCGCAGGTCTCCTGGGCGACGCGCAGGTCTCCCGGGTTGACGAAGCGCACGTACTCGGGGCTCTCCTTGAGCCAATCGGTGTAGGCGCGTTCGGGGTTTGCGGAACGATTTGCGAGCTGTCCATCGCGCGGCTGCGGATGCGCTTCTTGTTTCACTTGATTATATTCGGGCGAAGAGGTGGATGCGCCCGCCGCGATGCGGGCATCGGGGTTTCCGCCGTGGCAATCCGTGCAGCCGAGCCGAACGTTTCCGGTTGCATGCATCGTGGGCTCATCGGTGGCAGTGTGGCAGGAAACGCATCCCGAGCTTTTGCGGTCGGCTTCGGATTGCGGTTGCGCGCTGAGACCAGGGCTAGAACCAGAATTCTGGACCGCGGCATGCAAGGTCGCAACGGGAATTCGCGCGGCCAAAGCAGCTAGAAGAACACTTGCAGCCAGCGCGGTTGCGGGGAATGCGTGCCGCCGGAATTTTGGCGTCTTCTTCAAAACTGAAATCTCACATCCGCAAAAAGCGAAAATTGTGTTTTGCCGGAGAAAATGTCTCGAAAACCCTGGCCGGGGGAAAGCGCGGAGGCGCCGCCGGTAATCGACATATTTTCAGAGAGCGGCGGCCGGTAACGGAAACCGAGGCTGTAGTCGAGGCCAATGGTGTTGTGAATCGGCGACTCAAACAATAGCAATGAGACGGGAGCGGTGCGCTCGAAGCGCAGGTAATTCACGTTTGCGAAACTTTTCAGCTTCGGCGTCAGATCGAAATCTGCCCCTGCGTTCAAAACAAAAATGCCGGGGTTTACGAAATTCGCCTGGCCCTCGGTTTTGTCGGTGCGCATGCTGGGCAGCAGGCTGCCGGGAGAAGTGAGCGCGACACCAGTGCCGGTGAGGCGGATGCCTTCGCGATTCCAAAAACTAAAGATACCTCCGGCGAATGCGGGATCGTCCACGATGGAATCGAATCCGGTGGCGCGGCCATCGCGCGGATTCGCGTCGCCGGAAGCGAAAAATGCGGAGAGTTTGTAGCGCGCCCAGTCCTTGTCGATGGAAACTTCAGCGGCGGCCATTTGCGCGTTGATGGTGACCGGGCGGCCGGCAATGGGATTGAGGCTGTCGGCGCCCAGCGCCTCGTAAAATGCGTGGTTCACGTTAATAGGGCCGAAATGGCCGTTTCCCGCCCAGCCGATGTAGGCCGCGTGGACTTCGTGCGGCTGGAACACGCCGATCGGCGAGGGGCGGGCGAGGAATCCGTTGTCGTCATAATGAATGCCGGGGTCGTCCTTGCTGTAGTGAATGCTGAATTCAGTGGTGTAGCCCGGCTTGAGGAAATCCTGCATATAGAAATTCGCGACGATCACCTGCTGGTGGCGCAGTGCGAAGGAATTCAAGCCGCTATTGGTATTTTTTTCGAGCAGATTGAAATAGGCGGCGTTGTATTCCCAGCGGTCGGAGCGAAGATTTCCGAACAGGCGCACGCCGGGCTGCTCGTCGACGAAAATAAATCCGCGAAAATCGCTGGAGAATTCCTGGATGCCCGCGCGCATCGAGAGGAAATCGTAATTCGGGCTGAGATCGCGGATTTTGTACTCGACGAAGGCTTCCTGCAGGCCTACGTGCGCGTCCGTGCGCGCGGTGCCATCGGCCACGTTGATATTGACGATGCCGAGTTCCCGTGCGTTCAAATAATTCACGTTCACCGCGGGCGTTATGCGGATGCGCCAGTCGACGGGGCGGAAGGAGGCGTCACCATGGAACAGGTCGAAGGAGAAACGGAATGTCTGGTCGAGAGCGAACTGCTCTCCCTTGCCGAAAAAATCAGTGCTGCCGGGCCGCGCGGAGCTGATGTTGCTGGTGGCCGGGACGCGGCGCTCTTCGACGGAAGTGTCGGTAGTTGCGGTGACGTTCAGAAACGTCTGGCGGCCGAAAATCGGTTCGTCGCCCTTGAGGCGGTTGCGGTTGAACGGGTCCCACCAGTGGCTTGCGCGCACGTAGGGATATTCGCCGCCGCGGCCGTAGCGATTCCAGTCCGGCATCGCGATGTTCCATCGGTCGGGCGTGGGCACGAAGACTTCCCGTGCTGGCGGCAGAATTTCCGGCGCGGCGATTCCCTGCCCGGGCTCGGCGTCGGGCCTGCGGCGCAGTTCGCGATAGGAGGCGGGCTGGGCGCCGGCTTCGGCGGCGAGAGCAAGAGGGCCAAGTTCCGGCAAGCGCGGCGGGCGGGAGGCAGTCGCAGCGGCGCGGGGCGAAGGCGCGAGCGTCAGCTCGAGGGTCGCGACGTCGCCGGCATCGAGGCGCAGGTCATCGCGCGTCATTTGCTCAAAGCCGTCGGCCTGCGCGAGCAGCAAGTATGCGCCGGGCGCGAGATCGGAGAGGCGGAAAACGCCTTCGGCGTCGGCGGAAATCGTTCTCGTTGCGCCGGTCGCGCGATTGGTGAGGGCGATCACAGCGGCGCCGATTCCGCGCATCGAGGTGTCGCGGATAATTCCCTGAAGCGCGGCGGTTTTTATGGGCGATTGCCGGGGAATTCGCTGCTCCATGGGAGAAGAGATGGATTGCGGCGGAAATGCGGGCGGTGGAATCGCGGCGCGCAATGCCGGAACCCGAACTGAAGCGCGCTTTAAGACGGATTTACCTGCGCGGTGCGGATGCGAACGACGCGCCCGCACGCGAATGCGATTGCGCCGAGCCATAATCGCCGCGGGCCGTTTTTGAGCGGCGCCGCCGCGGACCGATGCCGCGGGCAGCGCGCTTGCCGTCAGCGCGCACGCCAGCAGAAGACTCGGGCATAGCTTGCGGAAGATTTCGGATGCGTTGTGCATCCAGCTGATCTCGGTTCCCCCACGCGCGATTGGCATTCCGGCGTCCGGCTCTAGCTAACAACAATCCACCGGGAGCGGCAAGGAGTTTTGGCCCGGCGTGATACGTGTTTGAAACATCGCGGCAGGCCGGCCCGACGCGGCAAATTCGGATTTCCTTGCGGCTGCAAAAGCCGATATGCTGGCCTGCCGAGGATTTTTCATGACCATCGATCCCTCCAACACTGTGCTGGCGTTCGACGTGTACGGCACGCTGATCGATCCGTTTCACATGGAGGAGCATCTGCGGCCTGCGTTTGGCGAGCGGGCGCGGGAGGCGTCTGAATTGTGGCGCGGCAAGCAACTGGAATACTCCTTCCGGCGCGCGCTCATGAAGAGGTACGTGGACTTCAATCAGTGCACCACGCAGGCATTGCGATTTGTGTGCGCGCAACTTGGGGTCACGATTTCTGAAGATGCTCTAGCGAAATTAATGGACCAATATCTTAGGCTTCCGGCTTATGCGGATGTTCCCGCGGCTCTGATGTCGCTCGCGACGACGGGATTCCGGATGGTGGCGTGCTCGAATGGAACCGAAAGCGCCGTGCGCGGACTGCTGGAACACGCGGGGGTCCTGCAGCAATTCAGCGGGATTGTGAGCGTGGATCGCATCCGGACATTCAAGCCGGACCCGGCGGTGTACGAATACCTGGCGGCGGAAACGCGCGCGGCGAAGGAAAATATCTGGCTGATTTCGAGCAATCCGTTTGACGTGATCGGGGCAAAAGCTTGCGGATTGCGCGTGGCGTGGGTGCGGCGCGATGCGAAGAGGGCGTTCGATCCGTGGGAATTTGAGACGGATGCGGTGGTACACAGTCTTCAGGAATTGACGGGCAAATTCGATTCCAGGTAATTCCGATTTTTCGCGGCGATCCATTTCCGGAAAATTCTTCAATGTTTCGTCCTGAATGAATGCTGGTTCTTGCGGCGCCGGCGGGACGCCGGGGTTTTGCCGTGCGCGAGGTCGGAAAACATGCGGGCGGGACGCCGGCGCCACAGGGGGCTGTTTGTATTTCTCGCACAACGCTCGCACCATGCTTGAGCGCCGCTTCGCGATGTGTTAACAAAGTTGCGACCTCTCATGGCCTCCTTGACCGCTGATATCATGCGACGGACATTTTC
This sequence comes from Terriglobia bacterium, assembly GCA_020073375.1. Classification (GTDB taxonomy): domain Bacteria; phylum Acidobacteriota; class Terriglobia; order Acidiferrales; family UBA7541; genus Palsa-360. Next base: position 7,599 of record JAIQFG010000060.1, read on the forward strand.
TCGACGATTTATTATGGCAATTCCGTTTGCATTTGCCATTTTCCTGACCAACTGCGGAGGCGTGGCGGGAAGCTTGACTTCCTTTCCCCCTCCGCCGGTGACGAATCTCAGCGCCGCGGACGTTTCGGCGCTTGTGCAGGCCGCCGCGCAGGCCGCCGATCCGAATACGATGGTCATCGCCGTGGTGGACCGCGCGGGGCGCGTGTTGGGCGTCTACCACAAGCCCGCGGCGCCGACGCTCGTGGCCGGAAATTTCGGCGCGCTGGTGGACGCGAGTGAACTGGCGGTGTCGCTGGCGCGCACGGGAGCGTTTTTCAGCAACGATCAGGCGCCGCTCTCCTCGCGCACGGTGCGTTTCATCAGCGGGATTCATTTTCCGCCAGGGATCACCAACGCGCCGAATGCGGCGCTCTATGGAATCGAAAATTCCAATCGCGGGTGCACGCTCTCCACAAATTATGCGTCCGGGAAAAATGTGCCGACTGCTCGCTCAATCTCCGGAGCGACAACGGGACTGGGGATCGCCACGGGCAAGGCGGATTTGAATGACAGCGATCCGACTGCTGTGAATCCGGGCGGAGTGCCGCTGTTTCGCAATGGAAGCCTGGTGGGCGGGATCGGAGTGGCGGGAGCCGTGCCCGCCGTCGCGGAATTCGCCGCGTATGCCGCGGCGACGTCCAACGGATTCGGGCCCGCGCCAGCCGCGCCCGGAGTCGTGTTTATCGACGGCGTGGCTCTGCCGTTCGTGAATCAGACGACGCGCCCAGCAGGGGTGGGCAGCGGCAACTTTAGCGCGGCGCTTTTTGTTGTGGGCCCATCGGCAAGTTCCGGGCCGCCGCCGGAGGGCACGCTGGTGACACCGGTGGCGGGGCTGCTCGGCGGGCTATCCGCTTCGGACGTGACGGGGATCATCAACAACGCCGTGGCGACGGCGAACACGACTCGCGCAGTGATTCGCCTGCCCATCGGGTCTTCGGCGCGCATGGCGATTGCGGTTTCCGATCTTGACGGCACGATTATCGGGATGTACCGCATGGCCGACAGCACCGTGTTCAGCATTGACGTGGCGGCGACGAAGGCACGCAACATGGTGTATTTCAGCGGCGGCGCGCGGACTGCGGGCGATCTGACGGGCGTGCCGATGGGGACGGCCGTCACGAATCGCACGATTGGATATGGGGCGCAGCCGTTCTTTCCGCCGGGGATTGATGGCAGCGCCGCGGGGCCGTTTTTTAATTTGTATCAACAAGACACGGCGAATCCGTGCACGCAGGGGTTTCAGGTGGCGGGACCAAATCAGAGCGGCGTGGTATTTTTCCCCGGGTCTGTGCCGCTGTATCGCAACGGAAACCTTGTCGGCGGATTGGGCGTCAGCGGCGATGGCGTAGATCAGGATGACTTCGTGGCGGCGGGGGGATCGGCGGGGTTTGAAGCGCCGGTGGCGATCCGCGCCGATCAGGTGATCGTGCGGGGAGTGCGGTTGCCGTATCTGAAATTTCCGACGAATCCGACGAATTGAGTTTTCGTCATCGAGGCAAAGCACCACCTGCGGAAAATTTAGATACGGATTTTCTCTTCTCTGTGCCCTCTGTGTTCTCGGTGAACTCTGTGTTGAAAGGTTTGGCCTCGAAGTGTGATGGAATTCAAAGGCCTTAACACAGAGGGCGCTGAGGGCACAGGGGACACAGAGAAAACCTGGGATCGAAGAGGTGTATTCACCCCTCGCGGAGTTTGTGGCCGGCGAGGTTGCCGAGGCCGTCGTATGCGGCATATTTGTAGAGTTCGGAGAGGGTGGGAAAATTGAAGACCATCTCGATGAATTTGTCGATCGTGCCGCCGGATTCCAGGACTGCCATGCCCAGGTGAATCAGTTCCGTCGCGCTTTCGCCGAGGATTTGCACGCCTAGCAGCTGCTTCGTGTCCGGGCGGAAAATCAGTTTCAGGATTCCGGAATCGTCGCCGGCGATCTGGCCGCGGGCATTGTTCGCGTATTTCGCGCGGCCGACTTCGTAAGCGATTTTCTTTTCGCGGCAGGACTCCTCGGTTTCGCCCACGGCGGAAATTTCGGGGATCGTATAAATTCCCATGGGGAGCTGCGAGGCAAGGCGCAGCTTGTACGGAAAACCGAAAGCGTGGCACATGGCGACGCGGCCCTGCTCCATCGAGGTGGAGGCGAGCGCGGGAAAACCGATGACGTCCCCGGCAGCGTAGATGTGGGGAACGTGAGTCTGATAGTGCTCGTTCACGTCGATGTTTCCGCGCGGGTTGAGGGCGAGGCCCGCTTTTTCGAGTTCCAGGCCTTCAACGGCGCCGCGGCGTCCCGCGGCAAACAGCGCGGTCTCTGCTTTTACAATCTTGCCGGAGTTGAGTGTCATCCAGATTCCGCCCGGCGTCCGCTGGGTGCTCTTCGGTCTGTCCTGGAATACGATGTTCAGGCCGAGATTCGCGAGGTGCGCGCGCAGTCGATCGGAAATTTCCGCATCCAGAAACGGGAGCAAGCGCTCGCGGCCGTCGATCAGCGTGACGGCCACGCCCATGGCGGTGAAGATCGACGCGTATTCGCAGCCGATCACGCCTCCGCCCACGACGATCATGCTTTTCGGGATGCGGTCCATCGCCAGGATGGAATCGGAATCGAAAACGGATTTGTCGTCGAAGGGAATTTCCGGCGGGCGATGCGGCTTGGAACCCGTGGCGATGAGAATCATTTCGCCGCGCAGTGTGCGTGTCGCGCCGCGAGGGTCTGCGACGTTAATGGTATGCGCGTCTTCAAAAGTGGCTGTGCCGTGGATGAGTTCGATCTTGTGGGCCGCGAGGTTGGTGGCAATTTTCAGGCGCTCGGCGGAGACTACCGCGTCCTTGCGGTGCATGAATCCCTGCACGGTCAGGCCTTCGCGCAGGGAATAATCGATGCCGTAGAGGCCGCGCTGGCGCAGGCCGGAAAAATAGAGGGCCGATTCGCGCAGCGTCTTGCTCGGCACCGTGCCGGTGTTGACGCCCGCGCCGCCCAATTCCTCGCGGCGCTCGATCAGCGCGACGCGCTTGCTGAAGTAGGCGGCTTGCGCCGCGCCTTTTTCTCCGGCGGGGCCGGAGCCGATTACGATTAGGTCAAAGGATTCCACGACGAATGCTCCTATGCTCCGCAAGGGCTACGGACCCGATTGTAATTGAACTGGATATGCCATGGATCAAATAGTGTGGTGGACGCTTTGGCCTGTTTCAGGACGCACTCCATTGACAACCCATCCCTCCTCCGACATCCTAAGCTTACAGGTCAGGGTGAATCGTTTTCTGCAAACGCCGCCCGGGCCTGAACTTTGCCCCGGAGTCCCGCGAAATGTCCTTGCCGACCGATAAAAATCTATCCGCACTGCTCGATGAACGGCGCACGTTTCCTCCCTCGGAAGAATTCAAGAAGCAGGCCAACTGGAACGATCCGGCGATCTACGAGCGCGCGGCGAAGGACCCGGAAGGCTTCTGGGCCGCGCAGGCGAAGAGCCTGGACTGGTTCACGCCGTGGGAGCGCGTGCTGGAATGGAACGCGCCGTGGGCGAAGTGGTTCGTGGGCGGGAAGCTGAACGTGACGGACAACTGCGTGGACCGGCATGTGCGGAACGGGCGGCGGAACAAGGCGGCGATTATTTGGGAGGGCGAGCCGGGGGACACGCGCGTGCTGACGTTCGGGATGCTCGAGCGCGAGGTGAACCGGTTTGCGAACGCGCTGAAGGGGCTGGGCGTGGTGAAGGGCGACCGCGTGGCGATCTACATGGGCATGGTGCCGGAGCTGGCGATTGCCATGCTGGCGTGCGCGAAGATCGGCGCGGCGCATTCCGTGGTGTTCGGGGGATTTTCGGCGGAGGCGCTGCGCGAGCGCATCAACGATGCGAAGGCGAAAGTGTTGATCACCTGCGACGGGGCGTGGCGTCGAGGGACCGTGGTGGCGCTCAAGAGTGCGGTCGACGAAGCGCTGAAAGGGACGCCGACGATTGAAAATGTGGTGGTGGTGCAGCGCATCGGGAAAGCGGCGCAGATTTCAATGGAGCCGCTGCGCGACCACTGGTGGCACGAGCTGGTCGCGGGCGCCTCGGCCGAATGCGCGCCCGAGCACATGGACGCGGAGGATATGCTCTTCATCCTTTACACCAGCGGCACGACGGGAAAGCCGAAGGGCGTGGTGCATACGACCGCCGGATATTTGCTGGGCGCGAGCACCACGCACCGGTACGTGTTCGACATCAAGGAAGACGACGTCTACTGGTGCACGGCCGACATCGGCTGGGTTACGGGGCACTCGTACATCGTTTACGGGCCGCTGGCAAACGGGACGACGACCGTGATGTATGAGGGCACGCCCGATTTTCCGGACCGCGGGCGGTTCTGGGAAATCATCGACAAGTACGGCGTGAATATTTTTTATACCGCGCCTACGGCGATCCGCACGTTCATGCGCTGGGGCGAGGACTGGCCGGCGAAATACAAGCTATCGTCGCTGCGGCTGATCGGCACGGTGGGCGAGCCGATCAATCCCGAGGCGTGGATGTGGTATCACGAAAATATCGGCCACAAGCGCTGCCCCATTGTGGATACCTGGTGGCAGACCGAAACCGGCGGCATCATGATTTCCCCGCTGCCGGGGATCACGGCCACAAAACCCGGCTCGGCCACGCGGCCGCTGCCCGGAATCGCGGCCGAAGTGGTGGACCTCGAAGGAAAACCGGTGGGCCCCGGAGGCGGCGGGTACCTGGTGCTGACCAAGCCGTGGCCCTCGATGCTGCGCACGGTGTACGGCGATCCGGAACGTTACGTGCAGAATTACTGGTCGCGGTATCCGGGAATTTATTTTACCGGCGACGGCTGCAAGATGGATGAGGACGGCTACCTGTGGTTGCTGGGGCGCGTGGACGACGTGATGAACGTTTCCGGGCATCGCATTTCGACGTACGAAGTGGAGAGCGCGCTGGTGGATCACGTTTCGGTGGCGGAAGCGGCGGTGATCGGCAAGACGCACGAGATCAAGGGCCAGGGAATTTCCGCGTTCGTCACGCTGAAGGAAGGCATTGCGGCCACCGACGCGCTGAAGGACGAATTGAAAAATCACGTCGCTATGAAAATCGGGTCGATTGCCAAGCCGGACGATATTTTCTTCTCCGCCGAGCTGCCCAAAACGCGCAGCGCGAAAATCATGCGGCGGCTGCTGCGCGATATCGCCGAGGGGCGCGTGCTGGGCGACACCACGACGCTGGCGGATCCGACGGTGGTGGCGAAATTGAAGGATCAGTACAAGGATGAGGGGTAGTAATTCGATGCCGTTGCCGTGGTGAATAGTGAGTTTGAATTCTGGGCAACGCAAAAACCTGCCCGCCCAAAAAACGGGCGGCCTCTACAAAAGCTGGCCACAAGTGCGTTGGGATTTTGTAGAGGCCGCTCTGTCCCATGCATTTCGGGACAGAGCGGGCAGTTTTTTTAGCTTGCCACATTGTAGATGGGATGGATCCCACCCATCCCACCCATCCAGTTGACGCAGTCGGGTGGCCCACCTAACATAGAGGGATGCTTCCCGATCCCCAGATCCCGACGGAAGTGTCCCCGGGCGACGCCCTCGCCGACCAGCTGGGGCGGCCTCTGCGCAGCCTGCGGCTCTCGGTGACCGACCGGTGCAACCTGCGGTGCAATTACTGCATGCCGGAGGAGAACTACGTCTGGCTGCCGCGCGAGGAATTGCTGACGTTTGAGGAAATTACTCGGCTGGTGGAAGCGTTTACCTCGCTGGGCGTGACGGACGTGCGCTTGACAGGCGGCGAACCGCTGCTGCGGCGCGATCTTCCCAGTCTGGTTCGGATGCTGGCGGCGAATCCGCTCGTCCGCGATCTGGCGCTCACCACCAACGGCGTGTTGTTTGCCGAGCAGGCCGAAGCGCTGCGCGGCGCGGGCCTTCATCGCGTGACGCTGAGCCTTGACACGCTGCGGCCGGAACGGTTTCTGGCGCTCACGGGGCGCGACACGCACGCACAGGTGCTCGAAGGAATTGCCGCGGCGGGGCGCGCGGGATTCACGAAATCGAAAATCGATACGGTGGTGATTCGAGGCGTGAACGACGACGAGCTGGGCGACTTGATCGAGTACGGACGCGGCGTGCAGGCCGAAGTGCGCTTTATCGAGTACATGGACGTGGGCGGGGCGACCGGCTGGTCCATGGAAAAAGTGTTTACGCGCGCGGAAATGCTGGAGCGGCTGGCGAAGCGGTACGGCAGCGTCGCGCCGTTTGAGCAGCGCACTTCGGCACCCGCCGAACGGTTCGCGCTGCCGGACGGAACGGTCTTCGGGATTATCGCTTCGACGACCACGCCGTTCTGCAAGAGTTGTGACCGCAGCCGGCTGACCGCCGACGGGCTGTGGTACCTGTGCCTGTACGCGCAATCGGGCGTGGACCTGCGAAGAATGCTGCGCGCGGGCGCCTCGGCGGATGAACTCACCGCGCGAATTTCTTTCGTCTGGCGCGGTCGCGCCGACCGCGGCGCGGAGTTGCGCGCCGCCACCGGCCAGCGCGGCGTGTTCATCGGCATCGATCAGCTGCGGCAGGATCCGCATCTGGAAATGCACACGCGCGGCGGGTAAAGCTTGTTTCATAACTCCGCGGAGACAGTATTTGCCGCGCCCCTCAGGGGCTAAAGCCCAATTTTTCCAGCCGTTTTGTCGTCGCGGCTGAATCCGCGACCCACAAAGCTCTACTGCGAGTTCACTTCCAGAAACGCGACTACATGCTGCATCGGGCATGCCCTTCCCTCGTGTAGCGCCCGCCTTCAGGCGGGCTTCATGGCCATGGCGAAATGTCCGCCTGAAGGCGGACGCTACACTTCCGACCGCACACGAGCTTCATTCAGTGCTCTGCACCAAGATCGAACTTGACCCTCCCGGGTGGCCGGTATACAAAACTCCTCGGAAGTCTCCCGGGCAACAATTCATCAGGAGATAAACGTGAAGCCATCTAACCAGCGTCCCCGAAAATATTTTTGGGTTGCATTGCTATGCGCGGCCGTCGTGGCGTCCACGGCTCCGGCCGACGCGAAAGTGAAGCGGATCGTCATCGACAAATCCAAGAGCGAGGCGGAAGCCTACGGCGGGAAATCGTTTGGCAAAGCCGGGACATACGAAAAAGTCGAGGGCACCGCGTACGGCGAACTCGATCCCAAGGACCGGCGCAACGCCATCATTCAGGACATTCAACTGGCGCCGCGAAATGAGCGCGGGATGGTGGAATACAGCGTAACGTTCATGCTGATCAAGCCCGTGGACATGGCCAGGGCCAGCGGGGTGCTGTTTTACGAGGTGCAGAATCGCGGCCGGAAAATCGATCCTGGCGGGAGCGCGGAGGGTCATGCGTACCTGATGAGCGGGTGGCAGGGCGAAATTCCGCCGTCCACTGGCCCGAACGACACGGTGGCGGAGACGCTGTGGGTGCCCACGGCGAAAAATTCGGACGGCTCGTCGATCACGGGGCCCGTGCTGGGGCGGATCAAGAATTCCAGCGGCAATACGGCGCCGCTGATGGTGTATACGCGCACGATTCCGTATTTGCCCGTGACGCTCGATACGAAGACGGCTTCGCTCACCAGCCGCGCGTCCGAAGGCATTGACGGGGCGAGCGGGCCGCTCACGAAAATTCCGGACACGGACTGGGCCTGGGCCGATTGCACGAAAACGGCGTTCCCCGGAACGCCCGACCCGCACAAGATTTGCCTCAAGAACGGGTTCGATCCTGCGCTGCTCTATGAAGTTGTTTACACCGCGAAGGATCCGCTGGTGCTGGGAATCGGATTTGCGACCACGCGCGATCTGGTTTCGTTTTTCAAGCACGCGGACAAGGACGATTCCGGAGCGCCCAATCCCGTGGCCGGGGAAATTTCCTATGCCGTGAGCCAGGGCGCTTCGCAATCGGGAAATTACATCCGGTCATTCATCAACCTTGGTTTTAACGAGGACGAATCCGGAAAGATCGTGTGGGACGGCGCGATACCGCACATCGCGGGGCGGCAATTGCCGCTCAATTTGCGCTTCGGCCTCCCCGATGGCGCATCCGACCCCTACGAACCGGGAAGCGACGCGATCCTCTGGTGGAGCGATTGGAAGGATACGGTGCGCGGCCGCAAAAGCGCGGGGCTGCTGGATCGCTGCCGCGCTACCAAGACTTGCCCGAAGATTTTCGAGACGTTCGGTTCCACCGAATTCTGGGACCTGCGGATGTCTCCCGACCTGGTGGGCACGACCGCCGCAGAAGACATTCCTCTGCCTGACAATGTCCGCAGATATTATTTTCCTGGAACGACGCACGGTGGCGGCGCAGGCGGATTCAATCCCGCGCCTCCTGCCGCGGCGCGCGGGCGCGGCGGGGCGTGCGTGCTGCCGGCCAATCCAAATCCCGAATCGGATACGGAGAGGGCGCTCACGGCGGCGATGGTGGAGTGGATCGCGAAGGGCACGGCACCTCCTCCAAGCGCGTATCCCAAGCTTGCCGACGGAACACTGGTGCAGGCGACGAAGGCCGCGACGGGATTTCCTTCGATTCCTGGACTGACGTTCACCGATCATTTTGAAAATCCGCTAATCGATTACGATTGGGGGCCCGAGTTCAAGTATGAAGATGTTTCCGGAATTATTTCCAAGGAGCCCCCGGTGATCCGCAGGGCCTTGCAGTTGCTGGTGCCTAAAGTGAATGAGGACGGAAACGAAATCGCGGGTGTGGCGTCGGTGCTGCATCAAGTGCCGCTCGGCACGTATCTGGGCTGGAATATCACGGCGGGAGGATTCTTCAAGGGACAGATGTGCGAATTCACGGGGGCGTACGTCCCGTTTGCCAAAACGAAGGCCGAACGGGCAGCGTCGGGCGATCCGCGGCGCTCGCTTGAGGAGCGCTACGCCAATCAGGAAGCGTATGTTGCGGCCGTGCGGGCCGCGGCGGAGAAGGCGGTGCGCGAACGATACCTGCTGCGCGAGGATGCGGACCGGCTGATTCAGCAGGCGGCGGCCGGCAATGTTCTGAAGTAGTTGTAGGGCAGACACTCCTGGCTGTCCGGTTTTTGCTATGGGAAAGAAAAAAAGAAAGAGGACAGACAAGAGTGTCTGTCCTACCAGTTACTCGGAAATTGCTTTTTCGATGCGGCGGTCGGGGATGAACCACATCACGGCAACGCAAATGTAGAGCGCGATGGAAATCCACGTGTTCACGAACGCCAGCGCAACGGCTGCGGTGTAGAGCGCGACCGACAGGATGCCCTTGAAATCCGTGCCCACGGCAAGCGCCAGTGGGGATTCCTTGCCGTGAAGAGCAATCAGGCCGCGTTCTAGAATGTAGTAAGCAGTTCCCGCCATGAACAACACCAAGCCGTAAAGCGCCACGGGCACGGTCTGGCGGTGATTTTCCCCCATCCACGCCGTAATGAAAGGCACCAGCGACAGCCAGAACAGCAGATGGAGATTGGCCCACAGGACAAAACCGTTCACGCGATGCACGGCGTGCAGCATGTGGTGGTGATTGTTCCAATAGATTCCGACAAAAACGAAACTCAGCAGATAGCTGAGAAATACCGGGAGCACGGGACGCAGCGCGGCCAGGTCGGAGCCTTGCGGCACTTTCAATTCCAGGACCATGATCGTAATGATGACGGCGAACACGCCGTCGCTGAATGCTTCCAGGCGCCCTTTGCCCATGCGCGATGCTCCTTGAGTGAAAGACATCGTAGCCGAACAGACCGGCCCCGCGAAGGTGGATTTTTGACGCACAGGGGAGCGTTGGCCTAACGCCGGTTCAAAACTTTGACAATTCCCTGTATAGTTTAGCCATGCCATTGAGTGTCCGAACTCGGCGGAAATTGCGGTCCTGGCGGACGCGCGCGCGCGAATTGCGCGGCGTGGTGCGGGGGCTTTTTTCCACCAGGCACCCGCTGCTGGTGCACATTATTCCGATCCGGCGCTGCAATCTGGCCTGCACGTATTGCAACGAGTTTGACGATTTCTCGAAACCCGTGGATACCGCGGAAATGCTGCGGCGGATCGACCAGCTTGCAGATTTGGGCACGGCTGTGGTGACGATCAGCGGGGGCGAGCCGCTGCTGCACCCCGACCTGGACGAGGTCATCGCGCGCATGAGGCAGCGCGGAATCCTTTCCGGGATGATCACCAACGGCTACCTGCTGACGGCCGAGAGGATCGAGCGGCTGAACCGCGCGGGGCTCGAATATCTGCAGATCAGCATCGACAACGCAATGCCGGACGAAGTGTCCAAGAAGAGCCTGAAGGTGCTGGACCAAAAATTGAAACTGCTGGCCGATCATGCCGTGTTTCAGGTGAACATCAATTCGGTGCTGGGCAGCGGCGTGAAAAATCCGGAGGACGCGCTGGCCGTGGCGCGGCGCGCGCAGGAACTGGGATTTACGAGCACGGTGGGAATTCTGCACGACGGGCAGGGGCAACTGAAGCCGCTGGGCGGGCGCGAAATTGAAATTTTTGAAGAGATCATGGGCATGGGCAAGCGCGGATTTTCGCGCATCAACGGATTTCAGTTCAACATCGCCAAGGGCAAGACCAACGACTGGAGGTGCCGGTCCGGGTCGCGCTATCTCTACATCTGCGAGGATGGCCTGGTGCACTGGTGCTCTCAACAGCGCGGGTATCCGGGAATTCCGCTGGCGAAATACACGGCCGAGGATTTGAAGCGCGAGTATTTCACGAAGAAATATTGCGCGCCGCGGTGCACGGTTTCCTGCGTGCAGCAGATCGCGGTGGTCGATAACTGGCGCGGGCCGCAGACGCTGTCTCCGGTGGCGACGCCGCCATCTTCGCCGGAATCGCTGGTGCAGTTGCGGTGAGCGTGAGCCGTGATTCGTGATTTGTGATTCGTGTGAACCGCGGGACTCCCTCCTGTGTTCTCTGTGCCCTCTGTGTTCTCTGTGTTAAAGATTTTGAATTTTGCCCGCGCTGCAAACTGCAAGACCTTTAACACAGAGAACACAGAGAACACAGAGGGCACAGAGAAAGAAAAACATGAGAGGGACGGACTTACATTCCCGGCGGAAGAGGCTAGGAGCGCGCTTGGACGGAATCGTCCGAGCCTGCCGGAGTTGTTACGAGTTCGCGGCGTGAAACAGCTTCATTCCGCCGCAGCCACGGCCTTAGCACGCGATTCCACCACATGACCGTGCCGGTCACGAACAGCACTGCGGGCGCCAGGCCGATCACGGTCCAGAGAATTTTTACGCCGATGCCGTCGAACCTTCCGAAATGCGCCTGCGTCAGCCAGTACAGCAGCCGATCGCCTTTGCGGAGTTCCCTGCCCGACGGATACGACGGTTCAAAATAATCGACGGCGGCGTTGAACGTTTTGGGAATCGAGAGATAAATTCCGGAGAGCGCCCACATAATCACGGACATGCAGGTCCAGAAACCGAGCGCGCTGTGCAGGGTCCAGTTCACTCCCTTCGGATTCGATTTCCAGCGGAAATTGAGGCTGCGGCGCCAGACGCCGATGCCAGGCCACCAGATGACGGCTCCGGTCAGAGCGACCAGCAGCGTAAAAATTCCACCAATCGCGTTCATCACACGCCCCGTCTGCGCCAGCAGTAAATTGTCGTGCAGGTCCACCAGCCAAAGCAGGGCGCGGAATCCCCATCGCAACGGATCGCCCAGATCGGCGCCGGTGTAGGGATTGAACAGACGCTGCAATTTTCGGCCGGGGCGCTGGAGCCAGATTTCGGCGGCCTGGTCCGGATTTTTTCGCAGGAAGACGCTCTTTACTTCGTAATCGGGATAAGCGCGATGAGCGGCTTGCTTCAGGTCATCTTCAGTCATCCGCGCGCCGGGACCGGCACCGAGGCGCGGCTCGCGGCCAAGCGCCCGGCCAAGTTCGCGGCGGAACACGACCGCGGAGCCGCTCACGCTCATGAGCGCGATGTACAGGCCGAGACCGATTCCGGCCCACAGGTGAATCTGAAAGAGCGCCTTGCGCAGCCACACAATCTGCGGGCGTCGCTTCCATTTTTCTCCGAGGGTCATGCCGGAAGTTGCCATCAGGGGCGTATTACATCACAAACGGGTGGAACGATATAGCGGGCGACGGAGGAAACGATTCCAATGCCGTTCATTTGTTCAGCAGCGGAATGTCCTTGCCCTTGGCAGGCATGGGAATCGATTTCAGATATGCATAGATGTCGGCCAGGTCTTTGTCGGGGACCGCTTTGCTGGTATAGGGAGGCATCTGCACCGCCGGTTTGCGGACATAGCTTTGGAAACCTTCCCAGGAAAGCTGTGGAGGGCCGATGCGCGCGGCTCCGGTTTGCGCGGCGCCCTGCCCTTGATAGCCGTGGCATTCGTAGCAGCCGTTGGCGGCGAAGAGTTTTTTGCCGTTTTGGGCGTTGCCCGCAACGGTGGTGTCGGTGTTAATCACCTGCGCGCGCGCCGTGGAAAACGCGGGCAGCAGAGCCACAAATAAAACCAGCGAGAAAAATGCGATAGTGCGCGCAACGCGCGCGCCCAAGCGACTGCAAGTTAGATTTCTGTGCACACGTTTCTCCATGTTGCTGCGATTCTAATTGTCATCGGGGCTGCGTCGCGACATCCAGCAGCGCCGGCTCCCCGCGCTTTACCACATCCAGCGCGCGGCGGATGGCCGGCCCTAAATCCTTGGGGTCGGTCACGGGCCCGTCTCCGTACATGCCCATGCTCTCGGCAAGTTTGGCGTAAGAAATATCTGGGCCGGTGATCGTGGTGCCCGTTCCGCAGTTCTGAACGCCGCGGCTGTGGCGATCGGCCATGATCTGCACCTGCATGACTTCCTGATGGTAGGCGCGATTGTTGTGCATGATGTGCAGCAGCGGAATTTTGTGGTGCGCGGCAGTCCACAAAATTCCCGGCGCGTACATCAGGTCGCCGTCGCACTGAATGTTGACCGTGAGGCGGCCGTGCTTGCGATTGGCCAGCGCGGCGCCGGTAGCGGCGGGCGCGTTGTAGCCGATTCCGTAGCCGCCCGCGTTGCCAATGTACTGGTAATGCTTGTCGAAATTCCAGAGGCGCTGCGGCCACTTGCTGACGAAGGTGGTGGCGCCGACCAGCGACCAGTCTTCATTTTGAATTTGCGCCCACAATTCGGCGCATAGGCGCGCCGTGCTGATGGGGCTGGCATTCCAGGCAAATGCGGCTGCGTCCCGGGCGCCCTCCAGGGCATGTTGATGAGCTTTCGCCAGGCGCGCGCCGCGATCCTGCGCCGCGCGCTTGCGGTCATCGTTCAGCAAGCGCTTCACCGCTTCGGTCAGCGACGGCAGCGTTTCTTCGGCGTCGGCGGCGATGTCGAGGTCAACTTCCGGGAAGCGCTGAAAATCCTGGTAATTTCCCTTGATGAAAAGATTGTTGGAGTTGATGGCGATGAGTTTTGCGCCCGGCTGCGTGATGGACGTCGAGGTGCGCTCCATCTGATCTTTGTACAAATGCAGGGCGCCATAAAAATCGGCCATTTCCAGGCCCAGAATCACGTCCGCTTCCATGATGGCAGCGCGGGCGCGTTCGGACTGGTTGAGTGGGTGACGCGAGGGGAAATTCATGCGCCCGGCTTGATCGACGACGGCGGCCTGCAATGTTTCCGCCAGTTCAACCAGGCGCGCGAGGCCCGCGGGCGTGCGCGCCATGCGATCCGCCAGGATGACGGGATTTTCCGCGGCGACCAGCAGGCGCGCCGCCTCGGCCACGGCTCCAGCGTCGCCTTGCGGAGGCGTGGCCAGCGTGAGTTTCGGGATGTGCGTTTTGTCGTCGGCCGGGATGGGATTTTCCTGCAACTCGCCGTCGGCCACGATCACCACGGGCAAGGTCGGAGGGGTCATGGCGATTTTGTAGGCGCGCACGGCGGATTCGCCGAAATGCGTGAGCGAGGCGGGAAGATCGTCCCACTTGGTGAAATCGCGAATAATCGCGGCGGCGTCCTGAACGCTGTGCGCCCATTCCACGCCGGGGACGCGCTTGGTGGCGTCCACGATGTTTCCGAGAATCAGATAAACCGGCACGCGGTCGCAATAGGCGTTGTACACGGCCATGGCCGCGTGCTGCACGCCGACGGTGCCGTGCGCGAGCACCAGGAGGGGCTTGCCTTCGATCTTGGCGTAGCCGTGGGCCATGGCGATCGAGGATTCTTCATGGCAGCAGGTGATGAATTCGGGGCTGTTGTTTCCCCCGTAGTTGATGATCGATTCATGGATGGCGCGGAAGCTCGATCCCGGATTCGCGCAGACGTATTCAAAGCCAAGGGACTTGATGACGTCTACCATGTAATCCGAGCCGGTGCGCTCGGCGGTCATCACGTCCGCAAGCGACGGCGTTGCGGTCTCGGCTTCAGCCGACATCGCGGGAGGGACGGCGCGGCGTGGTTCGGCCGGTTGAGCCTCAATGGCCGCTGGGCCGGTAGCCAATGCGGCAGCGCCGGCGGCCGCACCCTTCAGAAAACTCCGGCGATCGACAGATGATTTTTTTGGCCTGACCATAAGCAGCACCTCCCCGCGACTCAGTGCGCCCGTTATACCACAGGGCGCAAAATAAAAGGACGCGCATGTTCAGATCGGGTCAACCACCAGAAACATCCAGCAGCAACCCAAGCGGCGCCAAGGAAGTTGTTTCCTTGCAGGCAGTTGCGACTTATTTCCGTCGTTGTGCGAATGTCTTTCTGCACTGAGTTTCCAAGCAAGGCACCCCCAGCCATTGCTATCCCGGAACACTGTACTTCGGCGGCGTTGACGCTCCTGCCTCCCGGGACTATGGTGAAAGATGCGGGAATTGTGGTCTGCAGGCGGTTCCCCTGGGTCGAATCCTGGCTCAGCGCTTGCGTTCCGCGGGCATTCTTTGAGATCTACGCCAGTGCGAGGTGTGGTTTTTGCCGGCCCGGCCCGGGCCCTTCGGAAATTCAACGCATCCGCGTGACACATAACCTTGACGACTCTCACCAAAGCAGGGCGGTACGAACTCCGCGAAGAACTGGGCCGCGGCGCGATGGGCGTCGTGTATCAGGCGCTGGACCCGGTGATCGGCCGAAACGTTGCCGTCAAGACCATGCACCTGTCGGAAGCGGGTACGGGAATGTCGCGCGTGGAGCTGGTGGGGCGGTTCCAGACCGAAGCGCGCGCCGCCGGCCTGCTGACGCATCCGAACATCGTGGTGATCTACGACGCGGGCGAGGAAGAAGGGCTGTTCTACATCACCATGGAACTGGTGGAGGGGCGCAGCCTGCAATCGATGCTGGATGCGCGCCAGCTGTTTCCCCTGCCGCGCGTGATGAAACTGATGGAACAGGTTTGCGCGGCTCTGGATTTCGCGCACCAGCACAACGTGGTGCATCGAGACATCAAGCCCGCCAACCTGATGCTCACCGCGGACGACTCGGTGAAGATAACGGACTTCGGCACCGCGAAAATTCTGCAATTTGGCACCGCGCAAACTTCGCACGTGATGGGCACGCCGTCCTACATGTCGCCCGAGCAGGTGAAGGGCAAGCCGGTGGACGGGCGCTCCGATATTTTTTCGCTGGGCGTAATCCTGTATGAACTGATGACCGGCGAAAAACCATTTCCCGGCCAAAATATTACGACCGTCATCTACAAAATCATCAACGAGGACCCCATTCCTCCGCGCTCGCTGGACTCCTCGATTCATCCGGGGCTTTCCGCGGTGATCACACGCGCGCTGTCCAAGGATCCGGAAACGCGGTTCCAGAGCTGCCACGAATTGCTGGAAGCGCTGAAGAACTACCGCGAAATGATAAGTCCGGAAGCCACGGTGCGCATGGCTCCGGTGAAAGACATCCCCAATGCCGGGACAATGCGCTCCAGCGCTCCGGTATCGCGGCCCGCCGCGGCCTCGCAAGCGTACACACATGCGCCGGAAACACCGGCGCGGCTGCTCCCGTCCACTCCATTTGAGGAGGAAGAGCCGTCGAAGCGGCCGGGTGGCCTGGTGCTCACCGTCATTTTGCTCGCGATCATCGGATACGCGGGATACCGCATTTATCCTCCGATGATGGATTTGTGGCAGCGTGCGCAGGAGGCGGAGCAGAATCGCGTGAACGTGAAGCGTTCCGCTGCTGCTCCTGCGGTTCCTGCCGCAACAGCTTCGGACGCGCCCGTTGCAAATTCGGATGCCGCGCCAGATGCCGCCGCAGCTTCCGCGCCCGCGGGGAATGCCTCGCCGGCTCCCTCCGGAAATACCGCTCCGGCGCAGGCGCTCCAACCGACCTCCGCACCCGCACCGCTTGAAAAATCGGATGTCCCCATCGTACTGACCGGAAACGAGGGCGCGCAAAAAATCGCCGGTAAATCGCCCGAAGCCCAGAAAGCGGCGCAGGCCGCGCAGGCTTCCGCCGCGGCTGCCTTTGACACGACTCTGCGGGCGCGTTTGGGAAGTTTGCAGATCGCGGACAAAGTGAAAACACAAGTAGTCGCGAATACGCTGACGCTTTCCGGAAAGCTGACGCCAACCGAACACCGCAAGCTTCTCAATGAGCTCCACGCGGTTCCGGCCGGCATCCGCATCGTCGACGACATTGAATACATCAGCGACCCGAAGGAAACTGCCGCGGCCGACACCGGCTGGATTTGGGTCCGGTCGGAACCTCGAGGCGCCGAAATTCTGCTCGACTTCGCCGACACGGGATTGCGAACTCCTGCGCGCATTGAAATGAAACAGGGCCAGCACAATATCCGGCTCTCGCTGGGCGGATTTGCAAATTCCGAGCGCACCGTCACGATCGAGCAAGGCCAGACCATCCAGTTTACCGAGCCGCTGGCGAAGCAATAAAGATTGCGCCGGCAGGACTGCGGCAACTAGAGACCCGCCTCCCTCCCATGTAACGTTCCTACCCGCGCGGGTGCAGAGGGGTGATTCATTCGCCTCCGACGGGCAGCAATTCCCTTTATTTCAACGGCCTACAGAGGCATTCTGGCGGCAGGCGGCGTGCTCTCAATAAAGGGGCTTCCAGGCCTCGAATGGCCCTCGATTGGATTGTCTCCTGGGCACCGGGGCTGAATTCGTTCCCGGCCGCGCGCAACAGTTTGACCCTGGCTGAATTGTCGGAACTGGACCCTATCGTAATTGTTTGCGGACCTTGGGTAATTGCCTGAAAGAAGGATTTGTAACTCGGGATGAAATTGCTTCCCAATCCGAATGCAGCGACCGGCGCGGAAATTCCGGAGGTCGAAGCGACTCCGATTTCTTCGCGGCGGGGAGAGGCTCCGCGCGGCGAAGTGGTGCCGGTGCGTCCGGCGCTAACGAGCGGCGAATCCGCGGCGATTAATTTCCTGCGGCAATTCCGCGTGCTGCTGGGCGCGGCGCGCTTGTATCAGCGGCATCACCCGCGGCTGATGGAGACTCTGGCGTCGACCGAGCAGCAGCTGCGCATCGTTCTCACGCTGCAATCGCCGCTGGTGTTTGCCATCGAGCGCAACGGAATCATCATGCCGCGTTATGAAGCCAACGCCGGCGATTTGCTGCACGACCCGCGCGGGGAGTTGCGCGGGCTGGCGGATGAACTTCTGCGGGCCGGGATTTGTTCGTTGCTGTTCGCGCCTCCGATCAATGTGGGCGAGCTGGACTCGCTCGCGCATGAGATCAGCCAGGTGCCGCGCGGGCTGACGCCGGGCGATACCTCGTCGAGAAAATTGTGGGATTCCTGGATCCGGGAGAAATCGGTCGCCGGAATTCGCCTGAATATTCCGACCGAGCGGCGCGACTCGCTGCTGCTGGCCAGCCTGGTGTCCGCTGTGCTCGCGTATGACGAGGACCCGAACCGGTCCGCGCGTTCGCGCGCGGCGCAGGCGCAACCGGCGGCGAGCTTCGAGCAGGTGGCGGCCACTTTGCGCGTGCTGGCGAAGCTGGCGCCGCAGCGCGATCCGGAAGTGCAAAGTTCGGCCGAGGACGTGGCGCGAAGATTCCATTCCGTGGTGACCGGCAGCGAACGCTCGGCCGTCTCGCTGATCGTGCACGGAGTTTCGCACGTCAAGCCGCGCGAAGGCGAAACCCTGGAGCCGTATCTGGAGCGGCTGGCCGACGCACTGGTCCTGGCCTTTGTGAAACAGGAATTCGAGGCGGGGCGCGTGCCCCCGCCGGGGATCGCGCCGCTGCTGGTGCGGCTCGATCAGGACCGCAGCGAAGCCGCCGCAGGCCCGCACGAGCGGTTCGGCGGAATTCAGCATGACGAACTGCGCGTGGCGCTGCTGTGCGAAAAATTCTGGAACAACGTTCCGGCGCGCTTGAAAGCAAAAAACTTGCGCGGGCGCGATGCCTGGTGCATTCCTGCGAACGTGGTCTCCCGCTTTCTGGAACCACTGGCCAATGCGGCGGAGAAAAAGAAATCCGAAGCCGCGGGCCGCGAAGGTCGAGCCGTGCTGCTGGCGTACTCCCGCTGCCTGGAATCAGAGGAGAACAAGGCGCGCCGGACCGTTGCCGCCGGGCTTTCCGAGATTGCGCCGCAAATCGAGCGCCTGTGGCCGCATCCTTCCGCGACGGATTTCGGGCGCGGCATCGTCCACGCCCTGCTGCTGGAAACTTCACCGGGGATTGCCGGGCTGCTTTCCGCAGTGGTGGAAAATCTGGCTCGCGTTTCGCTGGTCCGCCAGGAATACACCGAGTTCGAGCGCATCCTCGAGGCCCTGGAATCCGCGCCGCGCGACGACGAACACGCGCATATTTCCACGCTGGTCGGGCGCATCCTCACCGACGAGCAATGGTTTTATCTGGTGGATGAAGCCCTCGCCAACCGGCCGCTGAATCCGGTGATTCCGCGCCTGCTTCGCAGGTGCCCCGACCGCCTGATCGACCGCCTGGGCCTGCTGCTGACCGCGCCCAACGGGATGAATTCATTTTCAGCGATGGTGCGGCTGGTGCACGCCACGGGCGAGCCTGTTCTGGGCGCGCTGGAAACGCGATTGTACGAACCGCGCCGCCAGCGCATCGCGACGTCCATACAACTTCTTTCGGCATCCGACCCGAGGCGCCTGGCGGCCGCGCTTCCCCGGGCGCTGGCCAGCTGGGAGTGGAGTTTGCAGGATATGGCCGTCACGGAACTGACGCGCTGGACTAATCCTCCGGTGGTGGCGGCGTCGGCCCAGGCGTTCCTGGCGACGGTGGCGGAAGCTCACGCGATGGTCGTACCGTGCATGATCGATCATCTGGGCCTGGCGCACGAAAATGCCGCGGTTCCGCTGCTGGAGCAAATCGCCGCGGGCGAACATCCGGCGCTGCGCGACATTTTTTTCCGCATCAAGTCGGTCGAGGCTCTCGGCAGAATGCGAGTGGGCGAAAGCGCACCGCTGTTGCTGAAGATCGTCCGGGAACGCAACGGGCTGGCGCATGTGGAGCCGGCGGCGCTGCGCTCAGCCGCGGAAGAGGCTCTGGGGCAGCTCGAGAATCGCCCGCCATCCGCGCGATCGCGGGCGGCGGAAAGCGCCCGGCCCAAATCCGGTGTGGCGCATTCCCGCCCCCGGCGATATCCGCGCGCCCGGTTGCAAACGCCGCTTTCCGCGGCGATCACCGCGCCGCGAGCCGCGGCTGCGCGCGTACGGACCATCGCGCTGGGCGGAGCGCTGCTGGAAACCGAACAACATCTGGCGGTGGGCGAATCCCTGCAACTGGAAATGCGCGCGGGGATGAGGAAGATCCAATGCACGGCCGTGGTGCGCAATGTCGCCACACACGGAATCGGCGTCGAATTTGTGCACCTGAAACCGGACGACCGCGAGCGCCTGCGGCGCCTGGTGTCGCAGCTGCTCAGATAAAGATTCCCCCCATTACCAGTCAATCCCAAGTGATTTGATACGCGGCCGCCAGTAGGACAGGCTTCAGCCTGTCGGGTTTCGGTCTTGTTGATTGAAAACCGACAGGCTGAAGCCTGTCCTACTCAAACCGTTCTTCATCTGCGTCGGCGGCGGAGAGTGTCGGGCGGGGTGAGGTTTCGATGGGATCGATGTCCGGGACGGGCGCGCTACCGACTCCCAACTCGTTGAACTTGCGGACCGAGGGAACCAGCCGGCTGTCAAAGGAAGATACGGCGCTGTTGTAGGCCTTGTTGGCGCGCTCCAGGCCCTTGGCGACGTCGGCCAGATGCTCGGCGAATTTCAGGATACGTTCGTAGAGTTCCTTGCCCAGATTTTTTATTTTTTCGGCGTTTTCGGTAACCACTTGCTGGTTCCAGCCGTAGGCGATGGCGCGCAGCAGGGCAATCAAAGTAGTCGGGCTGGCGAGGACGACGCGCTTCTCGATGGCGTCCTCGATCAGCGTGCGGTCATGCTCAAGCGCGGCGCTGAAAAAGGATTCTCCCGGCACGAACAAGACGACAAATTCAGGAGTGTGCTCGAATTGCTTCCAATATTCCTTGAGGGATAGCCGGTTGACATGGTCGCGAACTAGTGCGGCGTGCTGCTCCATGGCCGCGCGATACTCCTCATCGGAACGCGCGGTGGTGGCGGCGAAAGAAGCATGCAAGGGAACTTTCGCGTCGACCACGATTTGCGCGTCGCCAGGCAGATGCACGATCAGGTCCGGGCGCAGACGGCCTTCCTCGACGTCCACCGATACTTGTTCCACAAAATCGCAATGCGGCGACATGCCCGCAAGCTCCACGGCGCGGCGAAGCGTCAACTCGCCCCACCTACCTTTCACTTGCGGCTGCTTCAGCGAACTCACCAGGCTCCCGGTTTCAACGCGCAGCTCTTTGCTCGTGGTGGCGAGTTGCTGCACCTCGGTGCGCAGGCCGCCGTAAGCCTCCTGGCGCGCCGATTCGATTTTGGTGACCTCGGCGCGAAGTTCCTCGACGGCCTTTTGCAGGGGCTCGACCATTCCGCCGATGGCGATTTTCCGCTGCTCGAGGTCTCCGGAAGCTTCCTTTTGCAGGGACTGGAAGCGCGCTCCAGCCAGATCCATGAATTGTTTGCTGCTGGCCTGCAATGCTTCGCTGGCCAGGGACTGAAACGCCTCCTTCAGCTTTTTCTCCGACTCCTCGAGCAGGCGCTTCTGTTCGGCGATGTTCGCGCGCTGGCCCTCGGCTTCCTTGACGGCGGCGGCGCGCAGTTGTTGCTCTTGTTCCACGCGCGCCTGCAGCGAGCGGAGCTGCTCCTGCAGCGCGGCCGACTGTTTCCCCAATTCTTCCGCGGCGCCCTGCCGGCCAGCGGACTGTTTTTCGAGTTCCAGTTTCTGGGCCTGCGATGAAGCGCGGACCCACAGCCAGGCCACGAGAAAACCCGCGGCGAAGCCGGCGGCGGCGATGATTCCTGTGACGGCGTTCACCAGCGAGCCTTCGATGCCGGATTGAATGAGAGGTTGCGGTTCACGATGGAGAAATTCTATCACGGCGGAAGCGGGCAGCCCGCGCGCGGTTGATTTCCCGGGGCCCGGCTAATTCCCGCCGCGCGAATTCGACGCATCCGGGCCAACCAGCCGCGCGGTGACCACGTAATTTCCGGAGGCAAGGAACTTCAGTTCCACCGGAGCGATATTCTGTTCACCCCCGGAAGTGCCAAGGCGCTGCAAATTCCCGCGCACCAGCTGGACGATTTCCGGGGAAGCGTTGCGGACTTCGACGGTCAGGGGTTCAGTGGTGCCATGAACGTGGAGAATCAATTTTCCTTCGGCGCCTGCAGTGGGCGCATCGGCAGGACCGGTGAAATCGAGCAGCACCCCGGTGACGGGCATGGGCCCGGCGTCGGATCCGCCCGCGCGGACGCGAAGTGCGATGGACCCGATCGGGATGTGCACGCCCGGCAAAATCACGAGGGAAACCGGCGACGATGCCACGACCAGGCATGGCTGGTCGCCCAAAAAAACACGATTGGAATCGGCCGCGCCGCGAAACCCCCGGCCCTCAATCGTAAATCGATCGAGTACCGCCAGGAATCGGGGATAAGAGGAAATTTTTACGATGGACGCGTCGTCCGCGGGCCCGGCCTGCGGCGGCGGTTCCTTCTCGACGGCGGCGGTCGAGGAGATCGTAATTCTGCGGTCGGAAATTTTCGCGACCATCGCGCCCGGATCGCCGGGCACGAGGAACGTCGCGCGGCCCGTGGCGTCAGTGGTGACTTTTTCCAGCGGGCTAGCCGCGGAGCCGGCGCCAGTCTGCCCCACGGAAATTTCCACGGCGACGCCGGGAAGCAAGCGGCCGGCGCCATCGACGACGGCGAGCGTGGCCTGCGCTCCGGCGACAACCGTGGGCGGCAGGATGATCGCGCGCGGAACGGGCGCGCGTTGAGCGAGGGTTTCCTGCGCCAGGGCGATTGCCGGGCCGCAGAGCAATATCCAAACCAACGCCGTCAGCAAGCGAGCATGGCGCGCATGCAAGCAACGGCTACGATTCCGCGCAACAAGCATGGCAGGGATTCTACATCGGCGAGCCAGCGGGAGCGAAATTGCATATTGCCGCAGGAAACTGGAATGGAAGCGTCAGCCCTTCTCCGCAAGCGAGTAGATCTTCGCGTCGAGGAAGAGGCGGTAGAGGTCAGGGTCGAGTTCGTTGTCGCGCACAGACATTTCCAGGATGTCAAGGGCGCGGTCGGGCGGCACGGCTTTTTTGTAGGGGCGGTCTGCGGCGGAAAGCGCGTCGAAAATATCGCAGATGGTCATGATCTTCGCCTGCAGGGGAATTTCGTCGCCGCGCAGGCGGTAGGGATAGCCCGTGCCGTTGAGTTTCTCGTGGTGCGCGCGGGCGATTCGCGGAATTTCGCGAATCTCCTTGGTCCAGGGAATTTGCAGCAGGAAATTGAAACTGTGCACGACGTGAGATTCGATCTGCGCGCGCTCGTCCGAATTCAGGCTCCCTTGCGGGATGGAAAGAAATCGGACCTCCTCCGGGGTCAGCACCGGCCGCTCGACCCCGCGCGGGTCGCGATACGTCTGGCGCGCGATATCGAAGAGGCTTTCAAACTGGCCGGCGGGCAGCACGGTCGGTTCGTTCGATTGCAGGACGGTTTTAAACTGGCTTTCCAGCGCGATTTTGCGCAGGCGATATTGCTCTTCGAGAGAGGCGATGCGCACCATGGCCTCGGCGCGGTCCAGTTCCATCAGCAACCGAACTTTTTCGCGCTCCAGCCCTGCTTCGAGGTCCTTGTAAAGGTAATCGAAGCGGTGCGCGACCACATCCATCTGCATCGGATATAGTTTCTTGGCCTTGACCAGAACTTCCTCGCGCACGCCGACTTTTCCAAAATCGTGCAGCAGCGCGGCGTAGCGGATTTCCTTCATCTGCTCGGGAGCAAAGCGCGTTCCGGCATACACGCCGGTGTCCACGCGGTCCACGATTTCCGCAAGGCCAACGGTCATCTGCGAAACGCGGTGAGAATGGCCGGAGGTGGTGGGATCGCGCTGTTCGATCGCGGTCACGGCGGCTTGCACAAACCCCTCGAACAGCGCCTCGATGTCCTGAACCAGGCGGCTGTTTTCGTAAGCCACGGCGGCTTGCGAAGCCAGCGAAAGCGCCAGGCGAACCGCGCGCTTGGAGAATGGGCGCACTTCCCGGGCCACGACTTCGGGACTGGACAGGCGCGCACCAGCATGAATCTTGCAATTAATCAGCTGCAGCACGCCGAGAACTTCGCCGCGCCCGTTCTTCATGGGCAGCGTCAGCAGCGAACGTGTGCGGTATCCGGTTTCATTGTCGTAGGTGCGGTTGAAACGGTATGGGCGGCCGGCCGGAATGCGGTGAGCGTCGGCCAGGTTGATGACGACTCCGTGCGTGGCCGCGTACCCGGCCAGGGAATTCTCGCGCAGGGGCAGCGTAAATTCGACGAACGGGAACCTCATGCTGTCGTTTTGCGTGCGCTTGAAACGCAGCTGGCGCACGCCAGGGCCCGCGGCCAGCACATCGTGAGGCGCTTCCTCGACCAGGTACAGGGAACCGGCATCGGC
>JAIQFG010000061.1 GCA_020073375.1 Terriglobia bacterium
TTGCGGTTGCGCGTCGCGCTGGCGCAGTAGAAGCACGGGTCCACGTCGGTGATGTTGTTGCACACCGAACAGAATCGCATGCTCGTTTTCGCGTCGCGGATGGCGTCGGCCAGGGCCATGGCCGCTTCCGGTTCGATGCGCAGAATATGGAAGGCCAGCCGCTGCGCGGTTTTCGCGCCGATGCCGGGCAGGTGCTTGAGCTGGTCGATCAGGCGTTCGATGGGTTCGGCGAAATCAGGCATGTGTCATTTTCCGCGATGCAGGCCGGTATTGCAACAGTAGCGGCACGGCATGCCGTGCCCCTACCCTCGGTCGCTGAACGACGGAATAAGTGCACGGAGCGAATCCTCGCTGCGCTCGGAAGCCGTATTCAGGTGCATGTGTGGGAATTAAAACAGCCCGGGAATTTTCAGTCCGGCCATTCCGGGGATTCCGCTGGTCAGCGATTTCATCTGGCTGGTGAGTTCCTCATCCACGCGGCGTCCGGCTTCGTTTACGGCGGCGCGAATCAGGTCCTGCAGCAATTCCGAATCTTTTCCGGCAAACACTTCGGGATCCACGCGAAGTTCAGTGATTTGCTTTTGCCCGTTCATTCTGACGGTGACCATGCCGCCGCCCGCCGACGCTTCCACGTTCACGGTTTCGACTTGCTTCTGCAGGTTCTCCTGCATTTGCCGGAACTGCGTAAGAATCTGCTGCAGTGCTTTGACTTCCATGGTCTACTCCTCGCCTCGGCGCTTCACGTCCGAAATCTGGCCGCCGAACCGTTCCATCATTGCGCGCACGATCGGATCCTGCTCGAACTTGGCGCGCAATTCCCGGGTGCCGGACGATCGGGCTGCGGTTCCCGGACCCGGTGCAGCTTCCAGCTTAACACAGACGCGAACCGTCTGGCCGAGAATGCGTCCCGCGATGTTTCGCAAACGTTCCATGGGATCGCGCGCCTGCAACATCTCGGCGAGCGCGCGGTGCTCGGTGGAAAAAAACAGCCGCACTTCGCCGCCGCTCATCTCCCATCGTGACGCGTGCTCGGTCAATTCGCCCAGAAATTTTTCCTGCGCCAGGATCGCGGTCTTGATGGAGTCGACCTGCTCCTGCGAAATCCCTTCGCCAGCCACAGCGGAAGCGGCGATTGCTACGGCAGACGTAGTGGAAAGTTCGGTGGCCTCGCTCGCGCCATTCGCGCTCTCCGCGGAGGCGTTTCCATTCTGGTGCGGCATCGCGGGCGTCGCGGGCTTTTCCATTTGCACCGGAGCCTCGGCCTGCATCCTTACGGCGGCGGCATGCGATGAGCCCGAAGCAACCGTAACCGCGGCGGGCGCTGCGCGGACAATCGGCGGCGTTGCGGGCGTTGCGGGCGCCGCGAAATTCCGCGCGGGCGTCGGCGCCTGCGGCGCCGAACTTGCTCCGCGCGCGGGCGTCGTCGTTGGCGTTCCACCCTCCAGTTCCGCGAGAATTTCCTCGAGCGGCGCCAGGCGCGCGGCGTTCACCATGCGCAGCAATCCCATTTCCAGATGCAGGCGCGCGTCGGGTTTGTGGCGCAAGTCGTCGTCGGTGTGCAGCAGGATTTGAAAAAAACGCGTCAGGTCTTCCTCGGAGAACGATTCGGCGGCCCGGCGCAGGCGTGGACGCTGGTCGGGGGGCGCGGCAATCAATTCGGAATCGGCGCCGCAGACGCGCGCCACCAGCAGGTTGCGGAAATGCCCGATGGCTTCACGGCAGAAATGCTGCAGGTTTTGGCCTTCCGCAAGGAGCCGGTGAACCAGAGTCAGAATGCGCTCGGCGGAGCGCGCTTCGATCGCGCCGGTCAGCTCCTCGAGAATTTCCTCGGGCACCACGCCGAGCAGTTCGCGCACCTGCGCGTCGGTGATGTTCGCGCCGCAATAGGCGCGCGCCTGCTCCAGCAGGGAAAGGGCGTCGCGCAAGCTCCCTTCGGCGGCGCGCGCCATCACGGCCACCGCGCCGGGTTCGGCGGTCAGGGATTCCTTCAAACAAATTTGTTCGAGGGCGTTCACGATTTCGCCGAAGCTGAGCGCGCGAAAATGAAAATGCTGCGACCGCGAGCGGATGGTTTCGGCCAGGCTTTCCGGCTCGGTCGTGGCCATCACGAAAATCACTTTGTCGGGAGGTTCTTCGAGGGTTTTCAGCAGCGCGTTCGAGGCCTCGTCGGTGAGCATGTGCGCTTCGTCCAGAATCACGACCTTGTAGCGGCCGCCGGCCGGAGCGTAACGCACCATCTCGCGCAACTCGCGGATCTGGTCGATGCCGCGGTTGGACGCCGCATCGATTTCGATCACGTCCAGCGAATTTCCCAGGCCGATCTCGCGGCAGGAGTCGCACTCGTTGCAGGGTTCAGCCGCGGGGCCCTTGGCGCAGTTGAGGGCCTTGGCCAGCACGCGCGCCGTGGTGGTTTTGCCGACGCCTCGCGCGCCGGAAAATATGTAGGCGTGCGCCACGCGCCCCGACTTCACGGCATTGGACAGCGTGCGCGTGACGTGCTGCTGCCCGACCACGTCGGCAAACGTCTGCGGCCGCCATTTTCGCGCGATGACCTGGTAGCTCATGCTCTTTGAACCTGATCTCTTCCGGTTTTTTCTTCTCTGTGTCCTCTGTGTTCTCCATGTCTTCTGTGTTGAAAATCCGAAAACACTTAACACAGAGTTCACAGAGGATCCCAAAGAGCCACAGTGAAAAGCGGCGCGCTGCAGATGAGAGGAACTTCGGGTACTCCGCGGCGCACGAAGCGATCCCGGTACCGTTGCTCCCTTCCGGGCCTGGCGGGGTTCGCGGGACTTCGTCGCACAGAGCCCGAAGTTCCACGCATCGGCAGCCGCGCCACTCGGCGAAGACTGACACGGCAGTCTAGCACAGCGCTGCGCTTGAAAAAAGAATGGCGCCGCGAGGAACGCTCTTGTAGGACAGACACTCTTGTCTGTCCGGTTTAGATTTGCGCCCCACGTGCTAAACCCGGACAGACAAGAGTGTCTGTCCTACAAAAGCGAAACGATCGCTTTTCTCCGCGACCTCTGTGTGGAGTTTTTTTCCACTGCTCCGATCCCCGCCCGAGTTGCCGGATTCGCAACACGCCGCCTTACTTTGCGGGAATGCTGGCGTCGCGCCATTGTAAGATATCCGCGAACGTTACCTCCGCATCCGGTCCGGCGCGCTCCCGCAGAGCTTCGCCGGGAGTGCAGCGCCAGCGCAACGCCTCTCGACACGAGGCTTAACCCGTGCACGGCCGAACGATCGGCCGGCACGGCAGGATGGAGGATCCTAAATGAAAAGCATGGTCGTCACTGTTTGTGCATTTTTCTGCGCCGTTGTGTTGTTTTCCGCTGCCGCGCTCCCAGCGCGCGCGCAATCCCATGAACTTCTGCAGGGCACCGAAGTGCACCTGCGATTGCTCACTGGTTTAAGCACGGCTGTCGCCAAGAGCGGCGATCCGTTTATTGCCGAAGTCACCCAGCCCGTGTATGTCGGGACGGTTCTAATCCTGCCCTCCGGCGCTTTGGTCCACGGCACGGTCGGCGGAGTGATGCACACCAAGCACTTTCCCATTTTCCGGGGCCAGGCGGCCATGAACCTGTCGTTCCGCGATCTCCAGGTCGATAGCCGGATTTTTCCGGCGCGCATGAGCATCCTAAGCCTGCAGAGTCCGGCCTCCGGCGACAAAGCGGGCAAGGCGCGCAAGGACGTGAAAGTCGAGGAAGGACAGGTCCTGCAGGCCAAGCATGACATCAAGGGCGACGTCATCGCCGGGACCATTGGAACCGGCGGCGGCACGCTGGTCGGCGCGGTCTTCAGCAACGCCGCGCGCGGCTTCGGCATTGGCCTGGCGGGAAGCGCCGTCTACGTCATGGAGCGCAAGGGCAAGGAAGTGGAATTGCCCGCGCAAACCTCCATCACCGTCCGCATGGACAACACCGTAAGCCTGCCCAGGATCTCGGCCGAAAACTCCGTCCGGGAAGCAGGCAAGGCCGACGGCCAGTAGCTTCTTGGCGGGGATGGAGTAACCAAAGCCGCCCTGAGCGCGATCTGCTCCGGAGCGCGACGGTCGTGAAAGATTTCCCGGCAGAATTTTCAGGTGTGAGGGCGTTGCGTCATACCGAGCCAGGTCTGGCGCAACGCAATCCAATTTTCCAACCATTCTTCAGGACGGAGATTGGGCATCGCTGGAGTTTTGCACGAACTTGGCCTTGTCGAATCTTCCATCGCCAAGGATGCGGGCCCCTGCAACCACAATCCCCGGCCCGCGCGCAATCCACATGACCTCAAACAACTTGGCGGGCTCATCCGGCAGGAGCTGTCCATCCGGCGAGAGCAACCGCACGGAGACCGTGTCGCCTTTCCGAATCGCTCCCTTCATGGTGAAGTGGCAACCGAAGTCGCTCACATCCTCGATGATGGTCCGCTCAGTGATCGGATCTCCCTTGTGATAGATCGTGTTGATTTCAACCGGGACGTTCACCGCGATGCGGACGTCGGTTCGGCGCTCGTGCTGGAGTGTATCGATTTGCTTGTGATTTGCTTCCACGTTCGGTTCGCAGCTCTCTTCGATTCCAAGAGGCAATTGGCATTCCAAATCAGAGTCTCGCGCGAGCCGATAAACATGGCACTTGGCCAATGCTCTGCCTGGACGCTCTTCCCAAAGCGAAACTTCGTCTCGATATGGAACTTGCGGTTTTTCCACGCCCAAAATAATTCGCATGGCTGCATCCCGATCGTTGCGGGGGAGGAAGAACGCCACGCTGGGTTGGCGTGAAGCCAGCGTGGCGCATAGGGGAAGTGAGGCAGGCTATTTCGAGGGTCGTCCGGGGTTGGAGTCGGGTGGGGGAAACTTGAGTGCTGCGAGCTTTGCGCCCTGGAGCTTTACGGCGCCCACAACCCAAAATGCAATTCTTCGATTGGTCCAGGTAACTTCAAATAGATGGGGCTCCCGGTCGTCCGGGGCAATTTCATCCTTCTCCAGGGGCCTGACGGCGACAATATCGCCCGCCTTCAGCGGAATCGAGGATACGAAGCGGCACCCCGCATCGCTCCAGTCTTCAAGGATCACTTCCTCCATGAGCAAGTGACCATTTTTATTAATGCTTTTAATTTCTCCGCGAAGGTCCAGCGGGAAACGATCTTCGTGCCGCCGCTCCGGTGTTTCCGCTCCCGAAGGCGTGTCCAAGTCCAATAACAAGGTCTTGTTCATGACAGATATGGATTGCAAGCGCGATGCCACGCCGCAAGAGCCCAAATGATCAGAAGAAAAAGGACTTGCACACAAAGCGGCCGGGAATGAGTGTGCCGCAAATTACAAGCCGTTCGCCTGTGAAACACTTCGCATGGCCTCTCCGGGTTCCGCCAAAACCGTGAGTCCTTACGCGGTCGGAGCGGCCACGGATTTGCGTTCGGAGCGCTTGAGGAACCGGTACAGGCTGGTGCGGCCGATGCCCAGCAATTGCGCGGCGCGCACGCGATTGCCGTCGCAGGCTTCCAGGACTCGGCGGATGTGCTGGCGGCGGACTTCCTCCAGGGGCAGGGGTCGCCAGGTGTCGCCGGCCTTGCCGTTTTGCCCCGCGGGTTTCTGGAGGTTTTCGGGCAAGTCGTCGATGTCGATGAATTCGCTGACCGAGGTGAGGCATGCGCAGGAAATCACGTTTTCCAGTTCGCGGACGTTTCCGGGCCAGGAGTGCTGCAGCAGCACGGCCTGGGTCTTGCGGGTCAGGCCCTGGATCTGCTTGCTGTAGGCCTCGTTGTATTTTTTCAGGAAGAACTGGATGAGCATGGGAATGTCGTCCAGGCGCTCGGAAAGACTGGGCACGCGGATCTGTATGGTGCTGAGGCGGTAGAACAGGTCTTCGCGGAAACGCCCGGCCAGGACCTCGGCCCGCAGGTCGCGGTTGGTCGCCGCGATCAGGCGGACGTCGACGCGGCGAACTTCGGGGGAGCCCACGCGCTGAATTTCGCGGTTCTGGATCACGCGCAGCAGCTTGGCCTGCATGGGCAGGGAAGTCTCAACGACTTCGTCCAGAAACACGGTGCCGCCGTTGGCGTATTCGAACAGGCCGGGACGGGTATCGGTCGCGCCCGTAAAGGCCCCGCGCACGTGCCCGAACAGTTGGCTTTCCAGCAGCGTGTCGACCATGGCCGAGCAGTTGCACACGGCAAAACGCTGCTGCGAAACCGGGCTCATCTGGTGAATCGATTTCGCGATCAGTTCCTTGCCGGCGCCAGTGGCCCCGATCAGCAGGATGTTGGTGTAATGGCGCGCCACCTTGCGCACCATCTCGAATACCTCGAGCATCGCGGGACTGCGGCCCACCACGCCGTGAAATTCCAGGTCGGTGAGCAGTTGCTGCTCGAGCGTGCGGATGCGCTTGCGGCGATTAAAGGAATCCGCCAACTCGTCCAGGGATTTCTTCAGCCGCAAGCGGTCCACGGGCTTGGGAATGTAGTCGTACGCCCCGCGCTTGATGGCCGCGATGGCGTTGTCCAGCGAATAGTACCCGGTCATCAGGATGACGTAGATTCCGGGGTCCTGGCGCAAGGCGTGTTCCAGGAATTGCAGACCGTCCATGCCGGGCATCTTGATGTCGGACATGACCACGCGCACGCGGCCTTTCTCAATCATCTCCAGCGCGAACTGCGGGTCGCTGGTGCCGATCGAGGCAAAGCCGAGGCAGCGCAGCGATTCCTGCAGCATCTCGACCATGGCAGTCTCGTCGTCCAGAACGCATACGGTCATCGCGTCTTCGCTGCTGCCTGGAACAAAGTGCCCTTCCTTGCTTGGTGCAATCAATGTGTTCATACCGGATCATGGGCACGGGCAGTGCCATAACTGCGATTCGCGCGATTTCATTTGGTGGCGTGTTGCGGAAAATTGTGAAGCAGGAGTGCGAGTCTTCTAAGTCAACGGCTGGCAATCAATTACAGGTGAAGCGGGAAATTCAAGGCAATGTTCGCGATCGCCCAAAACGATTGCCCGCGAACTATGCGGGATTCGCGCGCCCGGAATGCGTTCCAATTTGGTGAGATTTGCCGCCTGGGTGTGCCAATTCTGAATTCGCCGGCACGAACATTCGCGTCAATTCGACGCCGCGTCGTCCATCTCGCTCAGATAGGCGAAGAACTCGAATTCCTCCGCTGGGTATCTGATCACCCCACCCAGGTCGGAATCCACCTCGCAGTAATTTCCCTGCGTGTAGCACAACTCCACGACGCGGTCCGGGGTGGAAGAAGTCGCTCGGCGAATTTCCTCCCACGTAGCCGGCCGGTCCTGCAGGGAACGATTCATGGGTTCCGCTTTCATTGGAGGATCTCCTCGTGTTCCAGCTGCGCCGAATTTTCCTTCGCTTCGCATGGCCGCTGACCATCCTCACTTGCATAAGATGCAGGATGTCCCGTTTGGGATACTTTTGTGCGCGGGTGCACCCTCCGCAGGCGCACCTCCGACTGCCCGTTGCAATCCATGGGACGCGCGGCGGCTACCTGGTAGGCCACCGGCAACGTATTGCCCAGCGGGTCCTGCAGCATTAGCCGCACAAACACAACGCCTCCCACTGAGGGGGAGTGATGCAGCAACACTTTCTTATCTCCGCTGCGGTCCCAGTACAGATCGGTCTGCTCGACAAAAAAATCGTTGTCGAAACCCCAGCCGGAAACTTCAATCCGGAATCGATCGTCAAAATTCACTGATTCGTCCATTTCAACTATTTCTCCTGATTCCTCATAATGCAGACGGGGGGCCAGACAGGAAAAAGTTGCAGGAATTGAAAAAACAGGACTTAGTTCTTGCGCTCAGGGCGCAAACGCGGGTCCATCGTGCATAAATTGGCACGGGGATGCAGAATTGAAACAGTTTTAGTACTACCACACGCGAAGATCTGCGGTTGAGAACCTGGGCTCCGGCTTACCCTTTGCCGGCGCCGGTGTACAACACATGCAAGGCGAACAGGAACACTGGTTCGAAGATCCTGTCGAACAGCTGCCAGGCGATCAGAATCCCGATCAGGGCAAAGCTGCCGGACCGGCGCACCCAGTCCAGATAGCTGTGCGCGGCAGATTCCGGCATCAGGACCATGATCCCCGCATGCCCGTCAAGCGGCGGAACCGGAAGCAAATTAAAAGTGCCCAGCAAAAGATTCAGGACAAATAGAATGCTCAACGCCGAGGTCACGAACGTGGGGTCCCCGGACGCTGAGGAAACCAGGTTGCTATACCCGCTGATGTAGGCAGGCGCTCGAAAGAAGCCCGCAGCGACTCCCACACGAATCGCGACTCCGGCCAGAATCATCAGCGTGAAATTTGCCGCCGGGCCCGCCAGCGCCATCCAGCCCGAACGCCGCGGGTATTTCTGCTGCCACGCGGGATCGAACGGTGCGCTGGCCCAGCCGATCATCCACCCGCCCAGGGCAAACGAAAGAATCGGAACCACGACCATCCCAAACGGCGACCGGCGAATGTGCGGAATGGGATTCAGCGTCACCTGCCCGCCCTCGGCTGCGGTCAGGTCGCCGCCCCACTTGGCAACAAGCGAGTGCGCCGCCTCATGGCATGTGGTCGAAAACAGGAACACGATGTACCAGATGGCGCCGATGGCGATGTCGGGAGTGTTCATAATCCGCTGACTCGAAAGAAACGGCCGGGTGCGGGCTCCGCTTGGAGCCCGCAAAGAAAATTAGCCTGGGCTCCGCTTGGAGCCCGCCAATATACTGGTTCCGGGGCCTGGACTCGAACCAGGATTCCAGGCTCCAAAGGCCCGTGTGCTACCGATTGCACCACCCCGGAAAATATTTGAGCTTCGATAGAGTAGCGTAACTGGCGAAATCCGTCCATCGGTGATGGAAAGGCGATCTTCTTCTCGCGCTGACTTTCTGTTAGTCTGGTTGGGCTTTTCTTCGCGGGGAGAGGTGTCCGAGCGGTTTAAGGAGCACGCTTGGAAAGCGTGTGTTGGGGAAACTCAACCGTGGGTTCGAATCCCACCCTCTCCGCCAGTCTTTGCCAAGGCTTTGGCTGGGAGGCCATCCTTGCGCAAGGGGACGGCTGCCGGGCCATCCTCGGCCAGGATCTCTCGCCGATTGGTTTCTCCCATTATTCGCTTAGATAAATATTGCAAGAGTTTTTCCGCGCTGGTACCGTTTCCAATCGACTTCCGATCGCGACAACTTTGAAAACTATTTCCAGGCGCTCTATTCGAGAGCGGGCATGGGGGCGAGAGTGAGAAATTCCGAAAAGGAAACCGCTGCGAAATCGGGTGAAAAAACCGCCGCTGAAAAGGGACTGCTGGGGCGGCGCGCGCTGCTGCAGAAGGCGCTGCTCTCGGCCGGGGTTGCAGCTGCCGGCGCGAGCTTCGCGCACGCCGACGACGACGTTGGCACAAATGCGCCGGATTGGATGAAGACGCCCGGGCGGACGTTCACCCCTTACGGCGTTCCGTCCAAATGGCAGGAAAAGGTGCAGCGCACGATTGCGAATCCGCCAGGGCGCCCCGGCACGGGCGTTTCGCGCACGCCGCTGCAGCGCCTGGAGGGAACCATTACGCCAGCGGGGCTGCATTTTGAGCGCCATCACAACGGCGTCCCGGACATCGATCCCGCGCGGCACGAACTGCTCATTCATGGAATGGTGAAGCGGCCGCTGGCTTTTTCGCTCGACGTGCTGCTGCGCTATCCCATGGAAACACACATCCGTTTTGTCGAATGCTCGGGCAACAGCGGCGGTTACAACCAGGCGCAGCCCCCGCAAGCAACGTCCGGCGAAATCAACGGCCTGCTTTCCGGCTCGGAATGGACCGGCGTGCGTCTTGCCACTTTGTTGAACGAAGCCGGCGTCGCGCCCGGCGCAAAGTGGGTGATCGCGGAAGGCGCCGACGCGGCCGCCATGAGCCGCAGCATTCCGCTTGTGAAATGCATGGATGACGCGGTGATCGCGCTATTCCAAAATGGCGAGGCAATTCGCCCCGAGCAAGGCTATCCGATGCGCCTGCTGCTGCCGGGGTTTGAAGGCAACATGAACGTCAAATGGATTCGCCGCCTGAACGTTACCGACTCCGTGGTCGACGCCCGGGACGAGACATCTCACTACACCGAGTTGATGCCCGGCGGCAAGGCCCGCCAGTTCATGTTCCCGATGGGCGCAAAATCTCTGATCCTGAAGCCCTCGTTCGGAATGAATCTGCAGGGGCCGGGATGGTATGAAGTTTCCGGCTTGGCGTGGTCGGGAGCGGGGCGCATCGCGAAAGTGGAAGTGTCCAAGGACGCCGGCAAGACCTGGGAGCTTGCGGCGCTCACCGCGCCGGTGCTGCCGAAGGCGCTCACGCGCTTCCGCCTGCCCTGGGATTGGAAAGGGCAGCCCGCCACGCTGATGAGCCGCGCCACGGACGAAACCGGCGACGTGCAGCCCACGCGCGCGGCCTGGGTCGCGCAGTTTGCGGTTGGGCAGGGATACCACTTCAATGGCGTACAGGCCTGGGGAATCGAAGCCGACGGGACGGTGAAAAATGTCTACGCATAAACTTGGCGTTCTTTTTTCGGCGCTCGCGCTGTGCCTGTTGCCGGCGGTGTGCGGGGCGCAGTCACCGAACCTGGGACGGGCGCTGACGCCCGAAGAGATTCAGAAAGCCGATATTACGGTCTGGCCCGACGGCCGCGGACTTCCTTCCGGCAGCGGATCGGTTTCGGCCGGCGCCGCGGTGTACGCAAAAAACTGCGAAGTGTGCCACGGAGCGAAGGGCGCGGGCAAACCTCAGGATCAGCTCACCGGGGGTCTCGGGACGCTCGCATCTCCCAAGCCGGTAAAGACGGCGGCCAGTTATTGGCCCGCCTCCACCACGCTGTTTGATTACGTGCGGCGGGCGATGCCTATCGTGTCGCCGCAGTCGCTGACCAACGACGAAGTCTACGCCGTCACCGCGTATATATTGTCCATCGACGGAATCGTTCCGCAGGACGCGGTGATGGATGCCAAGTCGCTGCCACGCGTGAAAATGCCCAACAAGGACGGCTTTATCAGCTGGTGGCCGAAGCCGCCGCGCTAGGGTCCTGGCCTGCAATTTTGTAATCCACGGATAGCTCCCGGGGATTACTTCGCCAGAAGAATGCGAAGATCACGGAGATTGTTTCCGGTTGGTCCCGTCTCGATCGCGTCGCCCAATTTCCTGAAAAAAGTGTAGGAATCGCTGCGGCGAAAATAATCGGCCGGATCGAGGCCTTGCGCCTGGGCGCGCGCCAACGTTTCGCCGTCGGCCACGGCGCCGGCCGCCGGGCTTGAACCATCGATCCCATCTGTCCCCACGCTGAGGACGGCAATTTCGCGCCCCGCGATTTTTGGTACGCAATCGAGAACGAACGCCAGGTTTCGCCCGCCCACTCCGTTGCCCGTGACGGGGGAGCTAACCTCGCCATCGGCGATGACCGCGACGGCCTTGCCGGGATTGGCGCTCTTCAAAGCGGCCAATTGCTCGAGCAAAAAATCCGCGGCCTTGGCGACCGGCCAGTTGTCGGTGGTGTTGTCGCAGATGGTGACGAATTCGGCGGCTTCGGTCGCGCGATGCGCGGGATGAAACAGGTCGTGCCGGCCAAGCACAATTTGAAACTCAGAGCGCAAGAATGCGGGATTGGATGCCTTGGGCGTTTCCAGGATCTTGTCGGGATTTTCAAACTGAGTGCGGAAAGGCGCGGGCAATTTCGCGAGCAGGCCGTAGCGGCGGACCACGTCGCAGGCGTCGCGCACCATCGTGGGGTCGGGAAGCGTCGGGCCTGACGCCAGCGCCGATTCCTGCCCCTCGGGCACGTCGGTAACGCCGAGCGTGACCTTCATTGCCGCCGAGGCCGCAACCGCCATTCGCCCGCCCTTTACGGCCGAAAGGTGTTTCCGCACGGCGTTGATTTCGTCGATCGACGCGCCGCAGGTCACCAGGCCGCGATTCAATTCCCGAACATCCGCGAGTGTCACACCCGGATCGAGCGGCTGCTCGACCATCGCGGAGCCTCCTCCCGACAGGAGAAAGAAAACCAAATCGCGATCACAGGACGTTGCCAGCAAATCCAGGATGGCGCGGCCCGCGGCGAAGCTACCTTCATCGGGCAGCGGGTGCCCGGCGCTCATGGCGCGAAATCCCTGCGGCGTGTTCCCGGCGGGCGCGGGCGCGACCACGATGCCCGAGGCGGAAAAATCCGGCGAAAGCGTTTCGACCATCCCGCGGGCCAGCGCCACCGAAGCCTTCCCGATGGAAATCACAAAGATCCGCTGGAACACGGCCAAGTCCAGGTCCGCGTGGTTCACTCGGATGTGCGAGCCCGCGCGCGCCAGCTTGCGCCGCAGGGTCGCGGGAATATCGATCGCCGCCAAAGTTTCTCGGGCGATTTCAAGCGCGGTTTGTTTCAGATTGGCCATTCACCGTTTTCGATTCGCGGGCTTCTGCACCGCTTGCCGCCGTTCGGAAGCCCCGTCTTCTTTCCCGCGAATGACGCGCACGATGCACAATCCGCGGAAAACCAAAAGGTTGTCATTTCGAACCCGCTCCTGAGAGTGAGGAATCTCTCCGGATTTGAACGCGAAAGAAAGAGAGATTCCTCACTCTCAGGAGCGGGTTCGGAGTGACAGCTCATTGGGTTTGTCGACAGTCAAGGAAGCCTGTCCTGATACAGACATCACTTTCCGAATGCAGCCACGCCGGCGCGCGCCACTTCCACGTCCTGCTCTTCGGTGCCGGCGCTTACACCTATCGCGCCCACGCATTCTCCATTCGCTTCCAGCGGAATTCCGCCGCGGATCGGCGTTTGGCGCGCGTGGCTCCCTATCGCCAGGCCCAGCGACACCAGCGCGTTGATTTCGTCGCCCGACCGCGCCGGGCCGGTGGCCTGGCGGCGGATCGCGGCGGCGACAGCCTTGTTCAGCGCGATGTCGATGGACGAAAGTTTCGCGCCGTCCATCCTCGCAAAGGCCAGCAGGTGCCCGCCGTCATCGACGACGGCGATATTCATGGGCACGCCGACGCGCGCGGCGTGTTCCTTCGCGGCGAAAATAACGGCCTCGGCGCCTTCCAGTGTGAGTTTTGGATGATTGGTCGTTACGTATGCCATTTATTTCCTCCACCTCAAGGGGTGATCTTCGTTACTGGCTGCGTCGTTTCATGCGACCGTAGGGGCACGGCATACCGTGCCCCTACTTTCGATGGGTGATCAACTCCGCGGCCAAACTTCCGGATTCAGGATCGTCGGCGGACGCTTTCCTTGAAAAAAGGCGATGGCGTTCCCGGCCGCGATCAGGGCCATCTTCGTGCGCGTTTCGATCGAGGCGGAACCCAAATGAGGCGCGAGGACCACGTTGTTGCGGCGCAAACCGTCGGGGATCAACGGTTCGCGCTCAAACACATCGAGAGCCGCCCCGGCGATCACGCCTTCCTCCAGCGCATGGACCAACTCGGATTCCTGCACCACCGGCCCGCGCGTGGTGTTGATCAGGAATGCGGTCTTTTTCATCTTCGCCAAGGCCTCACGGCCGATCAGGCCGCGCGTCTTCGCGTTGAGCGGCACGTGCAGCGATAGGAAATCCGCTTGCTGCAGAACTTCGTCCTGGCTCATGAATTCCGCGCGCAATTCCCGTTCAACCTCGGCCGGAGCTCGCGTGGTGCTGTTGTAAATCACGCGCATGCCGAATCCCGAGGCGCGCCGCGCCACGGCCCGGCCGATGCGCCCCAGCCCGAGGATGCCCAGGGTCTTTCCCCACACGTCGGTGCCGCACAATAGATCGAAATTCCATTGCAGCCACCAGCCCGTGCGCGCCAGGTGGTCTCCTTCGACCAGGCGCCGAGCCACGGCCAGCAGCAGCGTCCAGGTGAAATCGGCAGTGGTTTCGTCCAGAACGCCCGGCGTGTTGCTTGCGGCGATTTTCCGCTCGGTGCACGCCGGCACGTCGATGTTGTCGTAGCCGACGGCCACGTTGGCGACAATGCGCAGGTTTGGGCCCGCGGCGTCGAGCAGCTCCCGATCCACTTTTTCCGTGAGCAGGCAGATGAGCGCGTCCTTGCCCGCGACGCGTTGCAATACTACCGCGCGCGGAGGCCGCTCGCTTCCCGTCCAGTACTCCACGTCGAAATGTTCCGCCAGGCAGCGGCGCGGCTCTTCATACAAAACGTGCGTGGAAAATAATTTTGGCTTGTTCACTCCGGGCCCCATTCTGAAAATCAACACGAAAGGGTAACACAGCTGCTGTGCGTTGGAACGGCCTGCGGCCGGGTCAAGAAGGAAGGTGGATGACTCTTTTGGGGGTCCGCCACTTGCGCGGGCCGAACCATAACGTCACGGTGGCGCCGGTCATAAAACTGGAGGCAGCCAGGACCGGGCCGATTACGCGATAGATGGCCTCGGCGTCGGCCCCATACAAATAATAGTAGCCGTCGCTGCCGTCGTCGGAGACATCGTGGCCTTCATATTTTCCGGCGCCTGACTCGGAAATCGCGTGACGGAGCATGTCCTCCAGCGCATACAGGTGCTGGAAGTTCGTGGAGCCATAGGAAAAGTGCACCTCGACCTCCTGCAAGGGAGGGCTCGGCGCCTCGCCGTTTTTTGCGCGGAAAATTCTGGATAGCAGGCCCATGCATCCTCTTCCGCCGCCCCTGTGACGGTTTATGAGAGGTAGTAATCAGGGTAGATCATTTCCATTTGAATAGCATCAGGAAGTTGCCGCCGGTGAAACGCAAGTTTGCATCTTGCGGGCATGCGTTGACTCTCAGCAAAGCTGCGGACTATAGTGACTCGAGCGCAATTCTAAGAGCGAAATGAATCCGCAACTCATCCGCGACCTGATCGCCCTGCTGGGCCCCAAGGCAGTCTTGTCCTCGCCTGAAGATTTAATGTTGTACGAGTATGACGGTTCTGTGGAACTGGGGTCGCCCAAGTGCGTCGTCTTCCCTAGTTCGGCCCGCGAAGTTTCGGAAATCGTGCGCCTGGCGAACCGCTATGAAGTGCCGCTGCTGGGGCGCGGCGCGGGCACGGGGCTGTCGGGGGGAGCGATTGCGCGCGACGGCGGGATGGTGGTGGCCTTTTCGCGCATGAACCGCATCCTGGAAATTGACGCGGCCAACATGCGTGCCGTCGTTCAGCCCGGCGTAGTCAATCTCGATCTTTCGCGCGCCGTCGATCATCTGGGTTTGTACTTCGCTCCCGACCCTTCCAGCCAGAAGGCATGCACGATTGGCGGAAATGTTTCCGAAAATTCCGGCGGCCCGCACACGCTGGCCTACGGCGTGACGACCAACCACGTCACCGGCCTCGAACTGGTCCTGCCCGACGGCGAAATCGTGCGCACCGGCGGAAAAAATCTGGAGACGTCCGGGTACGACCTCAATGGGCTCTTTGTAGGGTCGGAGGGAACTCTCGCTCTGGTTACGGAAATCACCGTGCGGCTGACGCGCAAGGCCGAGGCCGTCAAAACACTACTCGCGGTCTACGACACGATCGACGATACCACCGAGTCTGTTTTCGAGATCACCGTGCGGGCCATCACGCCCGCGGCGTGCGAAATGCTCGATGGATTCACGCTGCGCGCCGTCGAGGATTACGTTCATGCGGGATTTCCCAAGGACTGCGCGGCGGTCCTGCTGATCGAAGTCGAGGGGCTGAGCGAAGCGGTTGAGGCGCAGGCGGCGGCAATAACCGAGGTTTGCAAGCTGCACCGCGCGCGGGAAGTGCGCGTGGCGCGTGATGACCGCGAGCGCGCGCTGCTCTGGAAGGGGCGCAAGGAAGCGTTCGGCGCGCTTGGCCGCATCTCCCCGATGTATTACGTGCAGGACGGCGTGATTCCGCGGACGCGCCTGCCGGAAACGCTTCGCCGCATTGCGGAAATCGCTGCGAAGTACGAGCTGCAGATTGGAAATATTTTTCACGCCGGAGACGGCAACCTGCATCCGCTGATTCTGTTTGACGAGCGCGATCGCGCGCAGTTCGACCGTGTGGTGGCGGCGGGCGGCGAAATCATGCGGCACTGCGTGGACGTGGGAGGCGCGCTAACCGGCGAGCACGGCATCGGCATGGAAAAGAATGAGCTGATGTCGCTGATTTTTTCGCCCGAAGACCTGGCGCTGATGGCGCGTGTGCGCGCCGCGTTCAACCCCGAGGGGCGCCTGAATCCAGGAAAAGTCCTGCCGCTCGGCAAAGGCTGCGGCGAAATCCGCATACCGCACATCCCGGCTTCCGCGGCTACGCCCGCATGAGCCATCCCGCGCAAATCTCCTTCGCGCGCCTTGAGGAAATTGTCGGCGCGCCACACGTTCTCACGTCGCCGCAAGATCTCGACTTGCGCCGGGTCGACGGCATTTCACCCTCAGTTGTCGCTCAACCGGCCGATGCAGCGCAGGTTGCGGAAGTTCTGCGTTTCGCCCGCGCGGAAAAACGCTCGGTGATCCCCTGCGGAGGCTGCAGCAAGCTCGGCATCGGTTCGCCGCCGTCGCGGTATGACATTGCGCTCGATCTTTCTCGCCTGAATCGCGTGATGGCCTATGATCCGCAGGATCTCACTCTCGGCGTCGAACCCGGAATGCGCATCGAGGAACTGTTGCGCGTGTTGGCCGAGCAAAAACAATTTCTGCCGATGGTGGTGCCGTTTCTGGAGCGCGCCACGATCGGCGGCATCGTCGCGGCCAATTCCAGCTCTCCGCTGCGCCACGCCTATGGCGGCATCCGCGATTTCTGCCTGGGCATGGAGTTTGTAACCGGGGAGGGAATCCAGGCAAAAAGCGGCGGGCGTGTGGTGAAAAACGTCACGGGCTACGACCTGCACAAGCTTTTGATCGGATCACTGGGCACGCTCGGCGTCATCACGCGCGTGAATTTTCGCACGTTTCCGCTGCTTCCCGCGCAGAGAACATTCGTTGCCGCTTTTTCGGCCGCCGCGCCGGCATTCGAGTTCTGCGGCGCAATTTCCCGTTCGCCTCTTTCGCCGCAGATGGTGGAGATCGCCGATCCCGGTGCCGCGGATGTAATTTTTTCGAGCGGCGGTCAGTCGCAGACCGAGCCGCGAAAGTGGGCCGTCCTGGTTTCTGCCGCCGGGCTTCCGGAAGTGGTGGACCGCTACGCGCGGGAGCTTGGCCATATGGCCGCTGCCGCGAATGCCGACGAGCTTGCGCCGCTCGGCGATTCCGAAGGGCCGGATGTGCTGGCCCGTATCCGAGAATTCCCGAGAATGATTCTCGAGGCCGTGCCTTCGGCGGCGATTTTTCGCATCGGCGTTTTGCCCGCGGCGATGGCGGGCCTTCTGGGAGAATTGGCCGCCGTGGCCGCCGCTGGCGGAGTCGACCTGATTTCAATGACGCGCGCTTCCGGCATTATGTACACCGCGATATTGCCGAAAGAGGGCGAGCAGGCCGTTGTTGCGCTGCTGACGAAGGCGGTTCAGGAAGTGTTTCGCGCCTGCGGGAAACCCGAGATTAACGCTTCCGCCATGCTGGAATGGTGCCGGCCCGAAGTAAAATCCGCCGCGGGCGGAGTATGGGGCCCGCCACGGCCCGATTTCGGATTGATGCGGCGCGTGAAAAATTCTTTCGACCCGAACGGCGTGCTGAGCCCGGGGCGTTTTGCAGGCGGCATCTGATCCCATGACCGAAACGACGGCTAACACGAACCAAATTGCGGCGACCGCTCCGGCGAGCGGATTTTCCGGAGCGGATATACCTGCCTACGAAGACTATGCCCACTGCGTGCACTGCGGGTTGTGCCTGAACCAGTGCCCGACGTACAAACTATGGGGCCTCGAAGCCGATTCGCCTCGCGGCCGCATTCGCCAGATCATTCTGGTCGACCAGGGCCGGCTGCCGCTGGGCGATTCCTTCGTCCAGCACATCGACCAGTGCCTGGATTGCCGTGCGTGCGAGTCGGCGTGCCCCTCCGGCGTGCAGTACGGCAAGCTGGTGGAATCGGCCCGCGCGCAGATCGAGCAGAATTACCGGCGGCCGCTATTTTCGCGCCTGGCGCGCGATTTTGTTTTCCGCCGATTGCTGCCGTATCCGCACCGCATCGCGATTCTCGCGCGCGTTCTCTACCTCTACCAGCGGTCGGGCCTGCAATCGCTCGCGCGCGCGTCGGGAATTCTCGGCCTGCTCGGGCTTGCCGACCGCGAACGCCTTTTGCCGCCGATCGACCGGAAATTCTTTTTCTCGAGCCTGGGACGCACGTATCCCGCCATCGGGCAGCGGCGCGCGCGCGTGGCGCTGTTTGCCGGGTGCGTCGCGCAGGTCAGCTTTTCCAAGCTGCACGAGGCCACGATTCGCGTCCTAACCGCGAACGGCTGCGAAGTGGTGGTCCCGGCGGGGCAAACCTGCTGCGGTGCTCTGGCCGCGCACGCCGGAGCGCGCGATGCAGCGCGCGGAGTGGCGCGCACCAACCTCGACGTATTTTTGAAAGACGATTTCGACGCTATCATCACCAACGCCGCAGGGTGCGGCTCGACGCTCAAGGAATACGGCCATCTTTTTCCCGCCGGGACTGCCGAGCACTCCAAGGCCTCCGCGTTTCAGAAAAAGATGCGCGACGCCACGGAATTTCTCGCCGATTTGGGGATGACCGCGCCACTGGCGGAGTTGCCGCTGCGCGTCACTTACCAGGATTCCTGCCACCTGCTGCACGGCCAGAAAATTCGCGAGGCCCCGCGCAAGCTGTTGCGCGCCATCCCCGGAGTGGAGCTGGTCGAGATGAACATGGCCGATTACTGCTGCGGCTCGGCGGGCTCCTACAACGTCACCGAAACGGAAACTTCTCTCGCGCTGCTGGCGGAAAAAATGAAACACGCGCGCGCGACCGGCGCGCCGGTGATCGTCACCGCAAATCCCGGCTGCCTGCTGCAGATGCGTGCCGGAGCGCAAATTCATTCGACAGGGCAGGAAGTGGTGCACGTCGTGGAATTGCTGGATCGGGTGCTGGCCAAAAGTCACTAGTGCGGATTTTTCGAGCGGCCCCAAACCTCTCTGGGGTCATTTCTCACCAATCAAATACCGGCACCCGCGTGGCCCCATGCGCGCGGAATGCACGGCCCCGGCGGGAATGTCGCAGCGTTCTTCGGCGGCGTAGGTGCGGGTTACCCCGGCGTGCGTCAGCGTCATTTCACCATCGAGGATAATATGCGCGGTTTCCCCGGCATGCGTGTGGTCGGAATAAAACGCGTTGGGGCCGTCTTGCCAGACGTAGGTGTGCGCAAATCCTTCGCTTTGGAGTTGCCGCTCCAGCGATTTCAAATCCGCGCTCATGCCCCCGCCGAATCCCCCGGAACCGTTAATTCATTTTTTCAGGGCGGAACATTCCCCCGGTGATGCGCGCGACCATGCGCCGCGGCACCGCCCGCACCGCTTCCGCGCCGATCCAGTTCGCGAATCCGGAAACGACCGAAGTCTTTCCCGCCGCCAGCGCCGCCAGTCCCACGTGCGCGACCTTCTCGGCCGTTTCCGGCGAACGCCGCGTGTGATTGCGCTGTCCGGCCACCTGGAAAAATTCCGTGGCCGTGGAACCCGGACAAAGCGCGCAGACGCGGACGCCGTGCTGGCGCACTTCTTCCGCAATCCCTTCGGCGAAATGCAGGTCGAAGGCTTTCGTCGCCGCATAGGCCGAAATATACGGCACGGGCTGAAACGCCGCCGTGGAGGCCACGATCAGGATGTCCCCGCCGCCGCGCGCGATCATGCCGGGCAAATAAAGATGCGTCATGTGCACGACTGCCGTGACGTTCACTTGCGTCATTTCGATCAAGCGGTCGAGGCGGGCCTTTTGAAATTCACCGTACGCGCCGAACCCCGCGTTGTTCACCAGCAGATCGATGGCGATGTTCTTACTTTCGGTGAATGAAAAAATTTCCTGCGGCCCCAGCGGCTGCGCCAGGTCGGCGACGCAGGCGAGCGTGCGAATGTTGTGTTTGGCGCTGAGTTCGGCGGCCAAGCCCGCCAGGCGGTCGCGGCGCCGCGCGGTGAGTACCAGGTTGGTTCCGCCCGCGGCCAATTCCCGCGCGATCGCCGTGCCGATCCCGGCGCTGGCCCCGGTGATCAGCGCCCACTTCCCCTGCCAGTGGTTCATTTCCGCCTCCGGTAGGATTCTACAGGATGCGGGCGCGATTTAGGGCCCCGCAATCCATCGCCGGCGAGGAACCGAGCGCCCGGTCCTGGGATTCCTCGCAATCGCGCCCAATGCCATCGCCACGCATTCAGCTGGCAAAGGTTACATCTAGGAAGCTTACTCTTTCCGCGAGGTTGACACGCACCGGGCGCCAATTCATACTGACTCTTCGATCGGATTCCCCCCCTTCCAGAAAGCGTCTCCTTTCCGCGCGCACGCGACTGTGCATTCATATCCGCCGCGGGAAACGAGATCAATCGTGACCACTGCAATTCAAGCCGTAAGTGACGCCGTTTTCCGCGCGCTCACCGAATCCGCGCCCGATGGGATCGTCCTCGTCAATCAAGAGGGCCGCATCGTTCTGGTCAATCTGCAAACGGAAAAACTTTTTGGATACAGCCGCGACGAATTGATGGGGCAGGCGGTCGAGTCTTTGATCCCGGAGCGCATGCGCGGACGCCATCGCGGCCATCGCGCCGGCTTCATGGGCCACCAGCAAGTGCGTCCCATGGGAGCGGGCCTGGAACTTTTTGGCCTGCGCAAGGACGGCACGGAATTTCCGATCGAGATCAGCCTCAGCCCCATCCACTCGGCGGAGAGTTCTCTGGTATGCGCGGCGATCCGGGACATCACCGACAGGAAACGGATTGAGGAGCGTTTGCGGCGCCTGCTGGATTCGGCGCCCGACGCCATGGTGATCGCCGCCCATGACGGCCGGATTGTGCTGGTCAATTCGCAAACGGAAAAACTATTCGGTTATGCGCGCGAGGAACTGCTGGGGCAGCCCGTGGA
This sequence comes from Terriglobia bacterium, assembly GCA_020073375.1. Taxonomy (GTDB): domain Bacteria; phylum Acidobacteriota; class Terriglobia; order Acidiferrales; family UBA7541; genus Palsa-360. Next base: position 20,874 of record JAIQFG010000061.1, read on the forward strand.
AGTGCTCGTGCCGGAGCGGTTCTGGGGTCATCACCGGTCCTATCGCGAGCATTACATGGCCGCTCCCCAGGGGAGAGCGATGGGCGCCGGCAGCGAACTCTTCGGGCTGAAAAAAGACGGCACGGAATTTCCCGTGGAAATCAGCCTCAGCCCGCAACAAACCGACGAGGGAACGCTGGTCTCCTCGACCATCCGTGATATCACCGACCGCAAGCGCGTCGAGACCGCACTGCGCCAATCCGAAGCAAGCTTCCGGGCCATGATCGAGGGCGCCTACGGCGTCTACCGCGCCACGCCCGAAGGCAAATTGCTGATGATCAACGATGCCATGATGCGCATGCTCGGATACGACTCGGAAAAAGAATTGCTGGCGCTGAACCTGGCCACAGATGTCTTCGGCGAAAATGAATACACTCCTCTCCTGTTCAATCACCCGGGTCGCCAAAAGCAGTTCGCCAGGACCGAAGCGCACTGGAAGCGAAAAGACGGCAAGGGCATCACCGTGGAAATCAGCGGGCGCCCGGTGAAGGATGAAACGGGCAAGATTCTGTACTTCGAGGTAATCGCCGAGGACGTCTCGCACATCCGGGGAGTCGAGCACCGCCTGCGCCACGTGCAAAAGATGGAAGCCATCGGCCGGCTGGCCGGGGGGATTGCGCACGATTTCAATAACGTGCTGGGCGTGATTGTCGCCTACTCGGAAATGCTGGTGGAAAAGCTGCCCGAGGGTTCCGAACTATTCCCGCTGGTTTCCTCCATCGCGAAGGCAGTGGAACGCGGCGGCACTCTGACCCGGCAACTGCTCGCCTTCAGCCGCCAGCAGGTCCTGCAACCGCGGGTGATTTCCCTGGGCGAACATCTGGAGAGCATCCGCGGAATGCTGGCGCGCGTCATCGGCGAGGACATTCAACTATCGATGCATCGCTCCGGCGCCGATCTTCGCGTGAAGGCCGACCCCACGCAATTCGAGCAGGTGATCATGAACCTGGTGGTCAACGCGCGCGACGCCATGCCGGAGGGCGGCCGTCTTTCGATCGAAACCGGCGGAATCGAAATCGACGAAGAATATTGCTCGCGCAATCCGGACGCACGCCCCGGTCTGCACGGCATGATCGCCGTCTCGGACACCGGATGCGGCATGGGCCCGGAAGTTCTCTCGCGGATTTTCGAGCCGTTTTTCACCACCAAGGACCAGGGGAAAGGCACCGGCCTTGGTTTAGCGACCATCTACGGAATCGTCAAGCAGAGCGGCGGGCACATCACCGCCTACAGTGAAGTGGGGCACGGGACCACGTTCAAAGTTTACTTGCCGCTCACGCAGGAGGAGGGCGAGAAAGCGAATCTTCCCGGGCCCGCAAGCGTTTCTCCGCGCGGCCATGAAACGATCCTGCTGGTGGAGGATGAGGAATCGTTGCGCAGCGTCACGCTGGAATTTCTGACCAACAAGGGCTACCAGGTCTTGGTCGCAGCGGATTTTGACAAAGCCCTGGAAGCTTCCGCTGATGGCGGCCGTCAGATCGACTTGCTGATCACCGACGTGGTCCTGCCCGGCGCCAGCGGCCCAAAGCTTGCCGAGCGCATGGCCGTCTCCCGCCCGGACATGAAAGTCTTGTTTGTTTCCGGGTACACGGCCGACGCCCTGGTCCACCGCGACATGCACCGCTCCGACTTCGCGTTTCTCTCCAAGCCGTTTTCCCTAAACACGCTGGCGCAGAAGATCCGAACAATCCTCGATGCCTAGAGTCCGGCGCCAAACCATCACAGATTGCAGAAGAGGAGTGCGGCGGGCTATTGGCGCAGCGCGAACGTGAACAGGCTGTTCCCCGCGGCAATCGTGACGTACTGCTTGCCGTCGACCCGGTACGTCATGGGGCCGGCAATAATTTCTCCGCCGAGATTTTCCTTCCACAGCAGCGCCCCGGTGCGCGCATCCAGCGCCTGAAAATATCCTTCGCGGCCTCCGGCAAAGAGCAGGTCGGAAGCCGTGGTCAGAATCCCGCTGGTGTTGACGTCGTGCATGTCGAATTTCCACTTTTTCTCGCCAGTCGTGGGATCCATGGCCACCACGGCGCCGCTGCCCAGCGATTCGGTGTACATGTTGACTGGCCCTTGCCGCTGGCCCACGGGATTTTCCGCTCCGGCAATGGGCGCGGTATTCGCGCCGCCGGTGTAGCGCTGGCCTTCGTGAAATTCGGTGTCGATGCCGGTGAAAATCGTGGAGTAATTCTCCCACGCGGAAATATAAAAGAGGCCCGTGCGCGGACTGTACGACGGCGAATACCAGTTCGTGCCTCCCTGAATGCCGGGAAAGGTCGGCTGGCCCGCGGGCTGCGGCGTGGCGACCGGTCGGCCGTTCGCATCCAGGCCGCTGGCCCAATTCACTTTCACAAACGGATGGCCGGAAAGAAATTTTCCGTTCGTGCGATCCAGCACGTAGAAGAAGCCGTTGCGATTGCCCCACATCATCAGTTTACTAGGCGCGCCCTTCCAGTTCGCGTTCACCAGCACGGGGATTTGCACCGAGTCGTAGTCGTAGGGATCGTGCGGCGTGAACTGGAAATGCCATTTGAGTTTGCCGGTGTCGGGGTCGAGAGCCACGACGGAATCGGAATAAAGATTGTCGCCGGGGCGCTGCGCGGGATTCCAGTCCGGGCCCGGATTGCCGGTGCCGTAGTAAATCAAGTTAAGCTCCGGGTCGTAGGAACCGGTGACCCAGACGGCGCCGCCGCCGTGCTGCCAATCGCCTTCGCGCCAGCTTTCGTGCCCGGGCTGGCCGGGAGCGGGAATGGTATCGAAGCGCCAGGCCTGCTTGCCGGTTTCGGCGTCGAACGCGGAAATAAATCCGCGCACCCCGAATTCGCCTCCGGCGACTCCGACGATCACTTTATCCTTCACCACCAGCGGAGCCATGGTCATGGCATAGCCCGCGGCGGGCTCGGCCAGCTTCGTGTTCCAGATGGCGTGGCCGGTTTTGGAATCGACTGCGACCAGGTGAGCATCGACCGTGGCCATGAAGAGCGTGTCGCCCAGAATCGCGACGCCGCGATTCACGATGCCGCAGCAGGGCCGCGCCGCGGGAGATGGCGCGTAATGGTAGACCCAGAAAGCGCGTCCGGTCCTGGCGTCGACAGCGATGATGTCGTTGGGCGACTGCGTCAGATACATGATGCCGTCGACCACCAGCGGCGTGGTCTCGAACTTCTGCAGCGACTGCGCCTGAAACACCCATTGCAGCTCGAGATTCTTGACGTTGGAGGCGTCAATCTGCGTGAGCAGGCTGTAGCGCTGGCTGGCATAGGTGCCGGAGTAGGTCAGCCAGTTCTGCGGCTCGTCGCCCGCATGGAGCAGGCGCTGCGAAGTGACCTGAGCGCGCAGCGAAAATGAAAAAAGCAACGTAAGAGCGATCGGAAAAAACATGCGCCGCGAATTTCTCATTTCACACCTTTCAGGGAAAGCAGGTAGGCTTCCAGGTCGGCCAGTTCCTGCGCGCTGAATTTGTCCTTATACGACGGCATGGGCGTCGTCTTGACCACCGCGTATTCGCGCAGATCGGATTTCACGAGCGAAACCAGATGCTCCTGTTCGTCGATCAACTGCACGCTGTAGGTATCTTCATTCAGCCGGCGGCCGTTGATCGTCTTTCCGTCTTTCGTCACGGCGCGCACCGAGCGGCTCACCGGCAGCATCGCGCCCGCGGGATCGAGCAGCGTCCGGTGAAGCAAATCCGCGGTGCGCATCGAGCCGATATCGCCCAAATCGGGAGCGACGCGCGGCCCCTTGCCGTTGACCGCGTGGCAGGTCGCGCATTTTCCCGCGCCCTCGAACAGTTCCTGGCCGCGCGCCCTGTTGCCGAGCATCAGGCCCTTGGTGTCGAAGCTGCTCATGTTGCGCAGATAAGAAACGATGCCGGTAAGTTCGGAGGCGCCGAAATTAAACGGTTGCATGGCCGTACCGGGCACGCCCGTGGTCACCGTGAGGCGGATATCGCTGTCGGAAATGACGCGCTTGAATTGGCCCGCGCGGAAATTGACGCCCGGGATCAGGTCGCCATTTTCTCCGTGGCACGCGGTGCACTGCGACGCGAAAATCTGCGCCCCATACTGTATGTCGGCCGGGTAGTAGACCGGCGCGCGGTCCTGCCCCTGCGCGCGTACGCAGGAAAAGCAGAATGCAAACGTAGCGCACGCCATAACACACGCGAGCAGCTTGCGGTAAACACTTCGGCAAAGTTTCACGAAAAGCCCCCGATTCACGCAGAATTCCGGGTCCGAAAGAATCTGCTTAGTTTGCTTGGCCTGAAATATACACCGCCGCACGGCGGTTGAAAAGTTTGAATCGGCGCATGACCGGCGGCTAGTGCGGCCAAAAAGCGCCTGGAAGCATCCAATAGTTAGAAAGAGCCCGGAGAGGGAGTGACGGGGGCTTATGAAGCAGGGGCAATATTCCGTTCCCGCTGCGGCGATTCTCAGCAACTGGTGCGAGGATCCGTGGACCAACGGCGTGCAGATCGATCTCCGGGAAGACATGGAGAAACTGGCCGTGCGCACCCGGAACACGCTATATGAAATTACGATTATCGAGGGACCCACCGGGGAAATTTTGATTCGCGGCGGCCATTACTTCCCGGAGTTGACTCCCGCGCGGCTCGCCGGTGCCACGCAGGGCGGAAGTTTCTGCAAAATGCGAGGCATCTACGTGGGCTTCCGGATGGAACTCACCGTTCAAGGCCGGCGATTCGTGACCACTCCGGTGGAGTCCATCGAAATTGTGCCTTAAGCCCACGGCAGCGGCGGCCGCACGCACTGAATCAGGTCCCGCCGCGCGGGATAGCTTTTCCCCCGGATAAATTGCAAGGCGCAGACGGCTTGCTACGCGGAGGCCGACTTCGACATCGACCTGACCGCATCCACCTCGGTATCGGAAACCTCAAACACCGTCAACAGCTTGGTCATCTGGAGCAGTTCGTTTGTCCGAGTTCCCAGATTGCACAGCCGCAGAGTGGCTCCCGCCGCCTTCGCGCTGGAATGGCAGGAGACCATCGCGCCAAGGCCGGAACTGTCGATCATCGTGACGTATTTCAGGTCGAGCACGATTTTCTTTTTGCCCTCGGTCAGAAGGGCCTTCACACTGTCGCGCAGCGCAATCGTCTCTTCTCCGAGGACGATGCGCCCGTCCAGCCCCAGCACCACCACTCCTTCCACTTCGCGGCTCGTCATTTTTAATGCCATGTTGTTTTTCTCCCTCTCAAAATTGTTTTGGTGATTTCGCAAAACAGGTCGAGCCCATCAACACTTTTATTTTGTTATTGCTCGGCCGGATCGCCATGCTCCAGGCTATGGCTTGGCCGGGAGTATACACTGCTTTTGCGCTACCGGAGAGTCAAGGGCAAGGCGCGGCGCTCCGACCCGCTCCGCGTTTGAATTTCTTGACTGGATGGGGGACTGCCCCTTGCGGAAGCGCTATACTCTGCCGATTCCAACCTGGCGGGAGCCCATGGCGATTCTTTCTCGAAAATATCCAGCGCCTAGCGAAATTCCCGCCGCGATGGGCGCGCCGAACGTTTTTCATTTCATCGCCGGGTAGGTGCTCGCCGATTCGCTGAGCAACGTCAGGCGGAACATCGAACCGAAAGGATCAATCCAATGAACCGTACAGCACTGCGATGGGTCGAACTGGCCGCGATGGTGTTTTTCTCTGCCTCCGCCTGGGCCCAGGCGCCGTCGCCGCAAAGACCCGCACCGGGCCGCTCGTTCGCGCAATGGGACAAAATTCAAATTTCAGTGACCGCCAAGCTCGCGCCGAACCTTTACATCCTGCAGGGTTCGCCCGATTTTGACACCAATCATCCGGACGCGGCCGGCGGCCGAATCGCCGTGCTCTTCGGCCCCGACGGCATTCTGATGGTCGATGCTCAGGACGTGGAGTTGCACGAAAAAGTTCTGCAGACCATCCGCACGTTCAGCGCCGCGCCCATTCGCATTCTGGTCAACTCGCACATCCATTCCGACCACACGGGCGGCGATCCATTCTTCGCGGGGCAGGGCGCATTGATTTTTTCGCGCGGGGAACTGCGCGAGGAAATGCTGCACCCGCCCCGCCGCGCCGATGGCGCCCCGTCTACCGAGCCCGATCCGGCCGGCGTTCCCGTCGTCACCTATCCGTTAGGCGCGCCGGGCGCTCCCGCCGTGACAATCCACATGGACGGGGAAGTTGTCGATTTTATTCCGGTTGTTGCGTCCCATACCGGGGGCGACACGGTGATCCGCTTCCAGCATGCCAACGCAATTTACATCGGCGATTTCTACCGCAATTTCGGCTTTCCGTTTGCCGACCAGGCAAACGGCGGCTCAATCCGCGGCATGATCACGGCGATCGATCTGATCGGCCAGATTGCCGCTTCGGACACGACGCTTATCACCGGCCACGGCACGATGGTGAAAAAGGACGAACTGCTCCCGTACCGCGCCATGCTCGTCGATATTCTGGCGAAGACGAAGCAACTGGTCGACCAGGGCAAATCACTGAACGATGTGTTAGCCGCGAACCTAACCGCGCCGTACGACGCTACGACCAAGGGCGACACGCCGGAGAGCAAAACTAGGTTCATTACCGAAGTGTACGAGGAAGTACGGAGAAAATAAGAGATATGGTTTTGGTGGCACAGGCTTCAGCCTGTGGATTTTTGTCCGAGCAGGCCTAAACCCCATAGGCTGAAGCCTGTGCCACCAAAAGCCGATGGCAGGTATTCTGCTCGTTTAATCGCTCTTGCTCCCCGGCAGCGAAGCCTCAATTCTCCGCAGGCGATTGTTCATCTCCGTGATCTGCTGCTCCAATTGATCGAGCCGGTCGAGCACCACTTGATTCGCGTTGGCCGAGGCGGCTGCCGGCTCGCCGCCTTTCTGTCCCGCGGCGGGAGTTTCCTTCCCGGGCGCGTTTTTCGTTTTCAACTGCTCGATCAATCCTTCCAGCGAATGCGGCACACCGATGGAAAACTGGCCGCTCTTGAGCAGCGCTTCCAGCGGCTCAATGGCCGTGGGATCGCCGCGGCGCCCCAGCGCGAAGATCGAAGCGAACCGAATGTCGAAGGAAGGTTCGCTGAGATACCCGATGAGCCGCGCCGTAATTTCGTGATTTTTCAGGTCCACGCGGCCCAGCGCGCCAATGGCAATCCCGCGCAGCAGCGTCGGCCTGCCCGGCGAGGACCATTCGACAAGCGAGGGCACCACCGAGTCGTCCCCCAGCGAGCCCATCGCGCGCAGCGCCGACTGGCGCAAAACATCGTCCGGAGAGGAAGCCGCGAGTGTTTTTTCCAGCAGGCCCGCAATTCCGTTGGCTTTGTCCTGCGCCAGCGACTGCAGCGCCGCGCCGCGGACCGAATAGGCCTTGTCATCCTTGTAGACATTCTGCAGGCGCTTCACCACATCGCCTTCATTCTGGAAATGGCCCAACTGCTCGACGGCCGCCTGTCGAACCCAGGGCTGCTCGTTGGAAAGCGCCGCCAGAATTTGCTTGCGCGCGGCAGGGGAAGCGATGCGGCCCAGCGCGCGCAGCGCCTCTTCGCGCACGCCCCAGAATTTATCCTGCCGCGCGGCCTTGCCCAGCGCGTCGCTCACGTCTTCGTTGTCCTTGAAATTGCCGAGCGCCACGGCGGCGTCGGCGCGGTCCGGCACATCGGCGGCCGTCTGCAGCTGGCGAATCCATTCCTCCGGCGTTTTCGTGAAATCGAGCGACTTCAGAATCTTGTCGCCCTTGTCGAACAGCACCACTAGGGGCGGCCCATCGAGCGTGAACGAAAATGTTTCCTGGGCCTTGGAGATTTCGATGGGAAAAAGTTTTTCGCCGCTCGCCGTGGTCACCGCGATATCCACGGGAACGCGAAATAGCCCGACGCGGCCCTCCACTTTTTGCGTTTGCTGCACGTCGAGGCTCAGTTTGCGCGCCGTCGAATCGTAGGCCGACCGCACCATGAAGCGCGGCGCGCCCGCCCCGTAAATCCACTGGTCGAAAAACCGGTCGACATTTGTGCCCGTGGATTCCTCGATGGCCTTCACCAGGTCGGCGGTCACCACGTTCTGCAGCCGGTAGGTCTCCAGATAATGCTGCAGCGCGCGGAAAAATGCCTCGTCGCCCAACTGCTCGCGCAGCATGTGCAGCACCCAGCCGGATTTGTCGTACACGTTGCCCACGTACTCGACCGAATCGTCGATTTCGCGCGTGACGATCGGCACCGGATAGAGATCGCGCGAAGGCATCCATCCGTTCTGCTCGCGCCAGTAGCGATAGGCCGACGCATCGGCGCCGTAGGCGTGTTCTTCCCACAGGCTCGCGCCAAACGTGGCAAAGCCTTCATTGAGCCACGTGTTGGTCCAATCCTTGCACGTCACCAGATCGCCGAACCACTGGTGCGTCAATTCGTGCGAGAGCAGTCCGTCGGCGGCTTCCGGTTTTTCTCCGGCAAGTTCCGCGTGGATCATGTCGCGCGCCGAAAGCGTCGTCGCGCTCACGTTTTCCATGCCGGAGGCCACGAAGTCGTGCACCGCCGTCTGCGCGTACTGCTCCCAGGGATAGGCCACGCCGAATCGCTGCGAAAAGAAATCGAGCATTTCCTTGGTGTGGGGAAATGTGGGATCGATCGTGTCTTCCAGGCCGCGCGGCACGTTGTACGACAGCGGAATGTTGCGCCAGGTGTCCTTCTTTTCCACGTATTCCCCGGCAACGAAGGAAATCAGGTATGTGGAAACGGGCAGGGACTGCCGCCAGGTCCACGTCTTCTGGCCGTTCGCGGCGTCCTGCACGCTGATCAATTTTCCGTTGGAAACCGTGAGCCAGTCGCCCGGCACGGTCAGAATCATTTCCGAGGTCGTGCGGTCGTTTGGATAATCGTAGATGGGAATGTAATGATGCGTGTCCTCGGCCTCGCCCTGCGTCCATATTTCCCTGGCGCGAGTGGGATTGTCCTTATCCGGCAGGATGAAATACAGGCCGGCGGTGGGCTTGCCTTCGTAGCGCAGGTTCACTTCAAAAACTTCGCCGGATTTCGCGGGCTGCGCGAGGCTGACGCCGAGTTTGTTGTCGCGCAGGCTGAACGCTGCGTCCTTGCCGTTGACGCGAGCGCTCGAGACGGTGAGGTCGGCGCAGTCAAAATCCAGCTGCGTCAGGCCGTCGCGCAATACCGAGAGCGTGTGCGTCACCTCGCCGAAGACTTTGCGCTGATCGATGTCAAAGCGCAGCGAAACGCGCACATTTTGCAGATGGTACTCGCGGCTCGGCGCGTATGGCCTATCCGCCCGTGTGGCCGTGGCGAACAGCGAGGCCAGAACCAGGATTAATCCCGCAAGAAAGACGGGCGGTTGAAGTTTCTTCCAGTGACGCTTCATTCCAGCCTCACACGACCATTCACGGCCCGCAAAACCACCTGTTCATTATACCTGCATGGCCGCTGCCGGATAAGGGAGGGTCCTCACGCCATTTCCATTAGACGCGCGCGGTACCAGGGCGTTTCCGCCGGACCCCGCGCGCTTCGACAACGGCTTACTTGCGCAAGTAAGCGTCCTCTTTCCGGATCCAATCCTCGCGCCGCGGCGCGAAGATATCGACGTCCACGGTGTCCTCCATGGCCTCCGCCCCGTGCGGCACGTTCGGCGGAATCACCAGGATTTCTCCCGCGCCCACCAGGATTTCGCCGTCGTCAAAAATAAATTTCAGCACCCCCGACAGGATCCACGAATACTGCTCGTTCACGTGAGAGTGGCGCGGCACCTTGCCGCCGCGCTTCACCACCAATTGCGAAATGGTCGCGTTTTCCCCGGAGATCATCTGCCGCGTCAGCAGGTCGTTCATCTTTTCCACTTCGATGGCTTTCCACGAAGTCTTTTTCGGTGTGCTCAAGCAAGCCTCCTTCAGGCGGAAAGACTGCCGCAGCATCCTCCCCGGAAATCGCCCCGGCGTCAATCTCAACCCGGTTGGACAGGCACTTTTGCCTGTCCCCGCAACCCCGCCAAGCCCGCCTCCGGAAAAACCAGGCCGTCCAAACCGCGCGGTTTTGAATTGTTTACTCAAGGATAGTCAGTG
>JAIQFG010000139.1 GCA_020073375.1 Terriglobia bacterium
ATCGTGGACGGCAAGCCCATCAACTCCTGCCTGATGCTGGCCGCGCAAGCCGAAGGGCGCACGGTTCTGACCATCGAGGGCCTCGCCAGCAGCAACGGCGTGCACCCGCTGCAGAGAGCCTTCGAGGACTGCGCTTCGCTACAATGCGGATTCTGTGGGCCTGGCGTGATCATGTCCGCCAAGGCGCTGATCGACGAAGTTCCCGATCCCACCATTCCGCAGATCCGCGACGCGCTGGGCGGGAATTTGTGCCGCTGCACGGGTTACGTGAAGATGATCGAGGCCATCCAGATTGCCGCGCGCGCGATGCGCGGCGAAACGGCCGAAGTGAACCGGTAATTTGGGATTTTGAAAAGTCAGAAATGAATCGGAAGGGAGAACCACCATGGACAAGAAACCGACGGTAGCCGAGAAGACAGTCGTGCAGGAGCCCGGCATACTGCGCGAGTCCGTTATCGCGCCCCTGGTGACCTATCCAATCGAAGTGGTGGTGCCCAAGGCCCGCCAGCAGACTCCCGCCGTGGGCCAGCGCGCCACGCGCCTGGACGGCCGCCTGCACGGCCTCGGCCAGACCGGGTACATTGACGACCTCGCGTTCCCCGGAATGTTGTACGCCAAGATCAAGCGCGCCGGCGTGGCCTCCGCCCGCATTCGCAGCATTGACACGTCCGAAGCCGAAGCCATGCCCGGCGTGATGGCCATAATCACGGGCAAGGACGTGCCGTGCAATTCTTTCGGCCCTTCGCTCAAGGACCAGCCGGTGCTGGCCCACGAACGTGTGTTCCACGCGGGCGACGGCGTCGCGGCCGTGGCCGCGGTGACCGAACAGATTGCCTTGGAAGCGTGCGAAAAAATCAAGGTCGATTACGAAGTGCTCACTCCCGTGCTCGATCCCCTGGAATCGCTGAAGCTGGAAACTCCCGGCGTGCACGCGCCCTCGGCCAACATCTATCAGAGCAAGGTCATCAAGAAGGGCGACATCGAAAAGGGATTCGCGGCCTCCGACTTCATCGTCGAGGGCACGTTCCGCACGCAGATGGTCGAGCACGTGCCTCTCGAGCCGCACGCCACCATCGCCATGTGGGACGCCAACGGCCGCGTCACCATTCACTCCACCCTTGGACGGATCACTTTGGGCCGCGCGGACGTCGCGCGCACGCTGGCCATTCCCATCAGCCGCATCCGCATCGTGGCCACCATCGTCGGCGGAAATTTCGGCGGCAAAAACGAAATCACCACCGAGCCGGTGCTCGCTCTGCTCTCCAAGAAATCCGGCCGGCCCGTGAAGAGCGTCTTCACGCGCCCCGATGAGTTCATCGCTTCCACCACGCGCCATCCGCTGATCATGGATTACAAGACAGGCGTGACCAAGGACGGCAGGATTCAGGCGCGCAAAATTCGTCTGGTTCTCGACGGCGGCGCCTACTGCTCCTGGAGCGAAACGACCTTGGGCAAGGCCTGCATCTTGTCCGCGGGGCCTTACAACATCGACAATCTTTATGCCGAGGCGCACGTGGTCTACACCAACAAGACCATGACCGGCGCGATGCGCGGATTCGGCGCGCCGCAGGTTTGCTTCGCCTACGAGACGCACATGGACGACATTGCCCGTCTGGTCAAGATGGATCCGCTGGATATCCGCCTGCTCAATGCGTTCAACGAAGGTTCGCTCAGCCCCACCGGACAGTCCTTGCAAAGCGTGGTGGTGAAGGAATCGCTGTTGCGCGCCGCGGAAAAATTTGGTTGGCACAGCAACGGCAAGGGAAGCACGAACGGTAACGCGAACGGCGGCCCGAAATTGCTGGAGAAAGAGAACGCCAACGGGAATACGGTGCGCGTATGAAACGTCGCGGACGTGGCATGGCCTGCATGTGGTATCCGATCGGGTTCACCGTCGCGGCGAACCCCAGCTCGGCCGTCGTGAAGATGGACGAGGACGGCACGGCAACTCTTCTGACCGGCACGGTGGAAACCGGCCAGGGCTCGCTCACCATTCTGGCGCAGATCGTCGCCCAGGAACTCGGCATCGCCACCGATGACGTGGTCGTCGTCTCGGCCGACACCGACGCTACACCCATGGACACCGGCGCAATCGCCAGCCGCACCACGTACGTCACCGGAAACGCCGCGCGCATGGCCGCCGAGAAGGTCAAGCTAATGCTGTTCGATGTGGCCGCGCCGATGCTCAACGTGAAGCCGCACCAGCTCGAAGCCAAGGATCACAAGATCGTAGTCAAGGGCTACCCGCAGCGCAACATGCACATCGCCGACGTGGCCAACCACGCGCGCGTCGTCACCGGAGAGCCCCCCATCGGCAGCGCTTCCTTCAACCCCGCGACCGTCGCGCTCGATCCCGAAACCGGACAAGGCAAGCCCTTCGGCACCTACGTCTACGCCACCCAGATCGCCGAAGTGGACGTGGACGACGAAACCGGCGAAGTGGAAGTCCTGCGCATGGTCGCCTCGCACGATTGCGGCACGCCCATCAACCCCATGCTGGTCGAAGGCCAGGTGGAAGGCGGAATTTCCATGGGCATCGGATTTGCCCTGCAGGAAGAAATTTTGTTCAACGACCGGGGCGTGCAGATCAATCCCAATCTCACCAATTACATCATGCCCACGTCGCTCGACATGCCGGAAATCGAAGTCGACATCGTGGACAACTACGATCCCACCGGCCCGTTCGGCGCCAAGGGCGTGGGCGAGCCCACGCTGGTGCCCACCGCGGCGGCGATCGTCAACGCCATCTACGACGCCGTCGGCGTGCGGATCACTTCGCTGCCCGCGACCGCGGAGAAAGTCTTCAACGCGATCCAGGCCAAGCGCGAGGCAGAACTTAAGCAGCTTCCTGCGTGATTTTTGTGGCGTAGACTTCAGTCTGTGCGGTTTACGCGAAGACGTACTCTCCTGAAAGCCTGCATCCTTCACAAAGAGGGTGAAGGATGCGCCACTCGGAAATGCAAACCCAACTCAATGCCTGCGCCACCCGCCCGCCACATTGAGGCCGCCCGTCTCATTGGAACGTGGCCGTTCCCGACGGTACACTTAAGCGTTGTCGAAATTGTGCCTCACTGATTGATTCCGCTAGAAATCATCAGAGCTTGTCACACTTCTCGTCCCCTCCAAAGGAATCCATACAATCGAATTGGTCTTCGACTTTCGACCAACCAATCTTACCCTCTGACGTCTTGAGGCGAACCCACCAATCCTTCCGCCCCTCGGAAATGACCTTGGCAGGGCAGTCGCGCAAACACCCTGAATCATTCTTTTCGGTAATAAAGCTGCAATCGTATTCTTTTTTCCATTGGCCCTTAGTCCAAATGTCCGCGAAGCCTTCGCCGCGAGACATGTAGCGCAAAATGACATCGCCTGGTTTGAGATTGAGTTCAGGAATCGGTTGGAATACCTGAATTCGGTCCGGCTCAAACGTAATATGCACGCCCGTCAGTCCTGTTACAACTGCACCTTTTGGGACGGTCGCCCAGGTTTTTCTACCTTCCTTCCACGTGGTGAAAATGATGGTTTCGCGGTTCACGATCCATTTGCCGAAGGTGCAACCTTCAAATGGGCAGGCATTGTAGTTGACCACCGGCAAAGTCGGTTGAGGTGTCGTAGAATCAGTCGGCGGCAACTGGCCAGCGAGGATGACAGGCACAACCAAACACAGGAGCAACAAGAATTTCATTTTCATAATGATTCCATGATAACAATTCCGAGAGTTACACTGATGTGTATGTGCCTAGAGGGTTAGGATATGGCCTAAGTTCGTGGGGGGTGGCACACCCTTTCGTATTTTTTCCAATTGGTGTATGAGCATTGCGGAATGATACCACTGCAATACGTCAACGCCGAGGGACTGGTATCGCCTTTCCGGGTGCCCGCCCATTTGCGGCGTTCAAAGGGTCGGGATTTTGATCTTTCTTGCGTTCCAGGACCAACACGCTTGTCCGCGAATAGGCACGAGCGAAAACTGCCGGCGGGACGCCGGCGCTACGAAAATCGTTCCCCAAAAAATAATCACATGTTTTACAAGCTGCGGAAAAACTCAAAATACCGTTATTCCGAGGCAGGACGGGTGGCGCACCCTTTCGCATGTTTTTCAATCGACGGACGAACATTCCGGAATGATACCGCTGTAGTACGTCAACGCGGAGGGACTCGTATTGCCTTTCCGGGTGGCCGACCCTTTGCGGGGGTTGTCAAGTCCCGGGACATCCCTTACATTTTGTCCCTAGACATCCTTTACATCACGGGAGTTGAGCCGTCTTGGAACCCAGCGCTCGATGATCGTCGAGCGCTGGGTTCCAAGATCGAGTTCGCGCATCAACGTCGCGCAATAAAACACCATCATTCGGTCTTCGACCTTCACGACCTGGACTCTCTCTCCCGATAGGGCTTTGCTGATTTTCCAGTTCCGACCTTTCACCTCGATCCTGCCTTGAGGATCCACTTTGAGCACCCAAGCTCCCGTAGGGTATTCCCATCTCGATGGCCGCGGATCGTATCGGCGACGGCTGGGTTGCCACACACTGGCAGGAGTCTGCATGTTCAGTGCTTCGTGCGGTCGCACGTGGTTATGCTCCCAGCGGTACCCATCCAGCCAAGCCTGAGGTTGCTGTCGCGAAAAACCTCGTCGTGTCAGTGCCCGTTGTAGCGATCCATGGAAGCGTTCCACTTTTCCCTGGGTTTGCGGATGCCGAATCCCACTCCAATTCAATCGAATGCCCTGGCGCATCAGCCATAGCGACAAACGTGTCTGCCCAGAACTGGACTGCATGCCCCACCACGGAGTGCCATGGTCCATCAACATTTCCTCGGGAACTCCGCATCGTAGAAATGCTTCTTCCAGTCGCTCTCGGACAGGCTCACCCTGCGTGCTGCCGTTGGCCGCCAGTACAATCAGATAGCGGCTATGATCGTCTAACACCGACAGCGGGCCCATCGGTTGCGGCCATCCCTTCGGCCCTTTGAAGTCCATCTGCCAAAGTTCGTTGGGCCGACTGCGTTCGAATCGTTGGGTGGCTGGCGGATGCCGTTCTTCTTCGCGGACCAAATCGTGGCGCAGCAGAATGCGATGAATCGTATTTCGGGGTAGTTCCACGCCTTCTCGCGCCAACACCACACGCAACTTGCGTGCGCCCCAATCCGGATAACGCAGCCGCACCTGCACGACGCGCTGCTCCAGGTGGCTGGCCGTCTGTCGCGGGCTGTAATGAGGCTTGCGACTCTGCTCGGTGATCCCTTGAACGCCTAAGTTCCGATAGCGCTTCAGCCACAGATATCCCGTCGGACGGGAAATATCAAACTCAGCGCACACAGCACTGAACGATCGCGACTTCTGCGTTGCCTCCACCACAAACCGTACCCGTTGTTCGTGAATATCCATAGTCTTCCATGCCATCGCTCTGCCACCCCCACGCGCTTTCGCGCGCCGGAGTGTAAACGATGTCTAGGGACAATCCGTAAAGGATGTATCGGGGCTGAA
>JAIQFG010000062.1 GCA_020073375.1 Terriglobia bacterium
CCTCCGGCTGCTGCGCCATCGCGGGAGCAACCAGGCACCCTCCGAGCAGCGCGAGAATTCCCAATCCTTTGGCGCATCGAGGCGCGTATTTCCGAAATTCCTTCATTCCGATATTCCTCCTAAAATGGGGACAGGTTGCAACGGCCCCGCCGGTCCGGCGCGTTTCGGCTTCCCAATAAGATGAACTAAGACGCGCCGGAGCGCAAGAAGTTCGCGCTTGCCGGATTTCGGGTCACTCGCGCCCCGCGCGGCCTGTTCCTTGCGCCCCGTTGACATGGCCGGAAGCGCGACCTACCATGCCCGTGCTCAATTCAATTCCTTGCGGGCAGGAATCATCCAGAAGGAGCACATCGTGAGCGACTGGCAATATGCGCAAACAAGTAAAGACGAGGAACTGGCGCAGCTGTATTTTTTTTCGATGAAGAAATCACAGCCCGGCGGCGAAGTCTACTTTCGGATCACCATTAAGGAATTCGCTGCGCCTCCTCCGGGGATGTCCGCGCGATTTTTTGCCGAGGCCGACAAGGCGGTCAATCAGAAAATTGCCGCGGTAGTTCCCTTCGGCTTCGGCGAATCGCTGCGGGGCGCGCTTTCCGAATGCATGCGGATGATCCGCCAATATCCTTATGCGGGAGAAGAGCAATGCTAATCGGTAAACGTATGGAGTTGGCGGCTTGCGTCGCGCGCCAGGAGGTCAACCAATGGTGATCAGCCTGCCACTGCAAATTACGAAGAAACAGATTGCGCCCGGCATCGTCGTTCTTGAATTGGCCGGCCCGATTCACATGGGGCCGGCGTGCCACCAGATTTCGCAACACGTGGAGGAGCACCTGGGCCGCAGCGAAAACTGGGTGATTTTCGATCTTTCCAAGGCGACGTTTCTGGATAGCGGAGGCCTCGGCGAAATTGTCAGGTGTTTCTCCAAAATGAAAAAATCGGGCGGGTCCTTGCGTCTTGCCGGGGCTCAAGGGATGATCGCGACCGTGATCAAGATCACCAAAGTGGACAAAGTGATTGAAATGTTTCCCACCGCCGGGGAAGCGGCCGTGAATTTCCGGCCTGAAACGAAGACCGGAAATTAGCGCTCTTTTCTCTCAATAATTCATAACAGGAAACACGGGCCACGACCCGCAGCGCGGGCGTCTGTTTTCGTAGCGCCGGCGTCCCGCCGGCTTTTTCCCCGTATCCGGGAAATTCACAAGACTGCCGGCGAGACGCCGGCGCTACAAATGCCGGGTTGATGCTCCCACTAGTGGACGGAGATTCCCCCGCCCCGGCGCGGCTTCTTGATCAGGAATACAAACGGGATCAGGCACAGGGAAATAATCGCGAGAGTGTGAAAGTTGTCGATGTAGGAGAGCATCGAAGCCTGGCGTTGTACGGTGTTCTGCAGAAGTGCATAGGCTTGCGGCAGAGCCTGCGAGCCGCTTTGCGACTTCAGCGCGGATGAAGCGGCCTGCAGCATTCGTTGCACGCGCGGATCGGCGGGGTCCAGATGCGACGCCAGCCGCGACTGGTGGAATTGCGCCCTGCGGTCGAGCATCGTGGTGACGTAGGAAATTCCCATGCTCGCGCCCACGTTGCGCGCCAGGTTAATCAATCCGGATGCGGCGTTATTTTTCTCCCGCGGCAAATAGGAATACGCGACGGTATTGATTGGCACCCACAGGAAGGCCATCCCCCCGCCCTGAATCAGCCGCGCAAGCACCACATTGCCAAACGCCAATTGCAAATCGAAGCGCGACATATAAAACATAGACGTAGACAGGATGCAAAGACCAAAGACCATCATCGGCCGCGGATCGAATTTTGCCAACATGCGCCCCACCAGCGGCAGCAACGCTATGATCAGCAGCCCTCCGGGCATCAGCACTAGGCCGGCCTGCTCGGCGGGATAGCCCATCAGCGTCTGCACGAACAAGGGAATCAGCAGCGTGGTGCCCCACAGCACAAATCCCAGCGCGAACATCAGCCCGTTGGCCGTGGCAAAGGAGCGGTCGCGGAACAGGCGCAGATCGATGATGGGATGGTCGTGGCGCCACTCCCAGAACAGGACCGTGATCAGCGCGGCGGCCGAGATCGCGGTAAGAATCACGATGAAATGCGAATCGAACCAGTCTTCCCGCTGCCCCTTGTCCAGGACCACCTGCAACGCGCCCAGCCCGAGAGCGAGCAAGCCGAGGCCGATGTAATCGATGCTGAAACTTCGCTTGCGCTCCTGGTTCAGATAGGGAGGATCGGTGATCAGCCGCGAGGTCAGCAGCAGAGAGATGATCCCGATGGGCACGTTGATGTAAAAAATCCAGCGCCAGCTGTAATTGTCGGTGATGAATCCGCCGAGGGTGGGCCCCACGGCCGGCGCCACCACCACGGCCATGCCGTAAATGGCAAACGCCATGCCGCGCTTGGCCGGAGTAAAAGTGTCCGCCAGGATGGCCTGCTCGCTGGGTTGCAGGCCGCCGCCCCCGAGTCCTTGCAGGATGCGGAAAAAAATGAGTGAACCCAGATTCGGCGCCAGGCCGCACAAAAACGAGCTGATCGTGAACATCGCCACGCACATCATGTAAAAACGTTTGCGGCCCAGCAGGTTGGAGAACCATCCGCTCATTGGCAGGATGATGGCGTTCGACACCAGATAAGACGTCAGCACCCAGGTGCTCTCGTCGACTCCTGCGGAAAGCCCTCCGGCAATGTGCGGCAGGGACACGTTGGCGATGCTGGTGTCCAGCACCTCCATGAACGTGGCCATGGTGACGACGAGGGCGATGACCCAAGGGTTGATCGCGGGACGGGGAAACGCCTGCATGCCGGGAGCGGCAATGGCTGTGTCGCTCATCGCGTGTTCATCCGGCGCGCCATTGTTTTCTTCATCATAGAGTCAGAAACCAGCGATCCAGTATATGGGACAGCTCCCGTTTAGATGAAACTTACTCTGTCCGCGGTACTTTTCTTTTTTTGATTTTTGTCCAATGGAGGGGACGGATTATGACAGTAGATTCATGCGGCGAAGCAGGTCGTTGTACCGCGGGTCCGAGCGTAGCGGATCGAGGCTCGGTTCCACTTTGAGGAGTTCCAGGTCAGGGCATCGCTCCTCAAATGCGTGCTCTAACCATGCAAATGCCTGGTTCTTTTCGCCCAAGCCTGCATAAATTAAAGCGAAATCGTAAGCCGACACGTATTTTTGTTTAGAAATTTCCTTCAACTCGCCGAGAACTTTTTGTGCCTCGCCTGCTTTTCCTGCCACGGCGTACGCGTGTCCGAGTCTGGCCCGTGCATATGCGCTGCCACTAGAGAGAGCGCCTCCCATTTGAGACTCGGTTATCGCGTCATTATATAATTTCTTCTGCTCCAAAACTTGACCTAGAAACACGTGCGCGAGGGCAAAGTTTGCATCCAGGTCGATCGTTTGCCGAAGTTGTCCAACGGATTGGTCATAATCACGTCCAAAGTAGAAAGTCCTGCCTAAATCTGCGCTGATAACCGTGGATAGAGGATCAAGTTCCAGCGCTTTTTTCATATGGGCGAGGCCTTCCTCGTGGCGCCCGATCGCATTGAACAAATTAGCGCACCATTCATGGGCCGATGCGTAGCCGGGATTTAGCTCGAAGGCTCGATTGCATTCCTTCTCCGCTTCCGCCCAGTCCCAGTCGAAATCCCGCCTTACCGAGGCCAGTGCGGCATGCCCTTCAGCGAGTTTGTCGTCTATTTGAAGTGCCTTCAGCGCGGCCTGTTTGGCTTTCGGATAAGATTCCTTCGGAGCAACGAACCCGTAGTATCCAAGGATATAGTAGCTATCGGCCAGACCTGAGTAAGCAAGTGCGTAGGAGGGATCCTTTGCGATGGCCCGCTGAAAGTAGCCAATCCCCTTGTTCAACCCATCCTCAGTTCGCTTGCCCCACCAATAGCGGCCTTTCAGGTAGTCCTGATAGGCTTCGGGGTCCGCGGTATAACTCTTCATCATCTGCTTTTCATCTTCGCCGGTCAGGCGCATTTGCAGCATGGAGGTCATTTCCTTCGCCAAGTCGCCCTGCAAGGCAAAAATATCGGCTGTCTTGCGGCTGTACTGCTGGCCCCAGATGTGGCTGTCGTCGCGCGTATCCACCAGTTCGGCGCTGATTTCCAGGTCGTCGCCGCGCTGCATCACCCGGCCCTTGAGGACGGCGCGAACTTTGAGTTCCTTGCCCACGATTCGCGCATCTTGATCCTTGCCCTTGTACATGAACGCCGAATCGCGCGACATCACCTTGAGGTGAGGCAACTGCGACAAAGTGTTGATGAGGCTCTCTGTGATTCCGTCGCTCAAATATTCCGAGTCCGGATTGCCGTTGGCATTTGCAAAGGGCAGCACCGCTATGGAATCGATCGCCTCGCGCCCGGTCGCGCGCGACCTGTAAAACCATCCCGCAGCAGCAAGCAAAATTACCAGTGCGGCTGAGCCGGCGCCCAATGCCGCTTTACTTCGCCACCAGTATTGCGCAGGGCTTTCGGCGGCCGCCGCGGAGGATACGGAACGCCCCGAATCCGAGTCTCGTTTCAGCCGCGCCAGGTCGGATCGCATATCCGCGGCGGTCTGATAGCGCAGTCTGCGGTCCTTTTCCAGAGCCTTCTGGATGATCTCCTCCAGCTTTGGCGGCAATCCGGGATTCAGTCTTGTCGGCGGAACCGGAGCCTGGCCGAGGATCGCATGAAAGATCGTTGCCGAAGTGCCGCCCTCAAACGGCAGCCTGCCGGTAGCCATTTCGTAGAGCACCACGCCGAATGAATAAAGGTCCGTCCGGGCGTCCAGCTCCTCGCCGCGAGCCTGCTCAGGCGACATGTAGGCCACCGTGCCTAGCGTCGTCCCCGGACTGGTCAGGTCTTTTTGGGACACGGTTGGTAATTCCGACGCCCCCAACCCGGCGAAATTCGTTTGTTTCCCGGCAACTTTGGCCAGCCCAAAATCCAGGACCTTGGCGTGCCCGCGATCGGTAACGAATATGTTCGCGGGTTTCATATCCCGGTGGACGATCCCCTTGGCGTGCGCGGCGTCGAGCGCATCGACAATTTCCGCCGCCAGTTCCAACACTTGATCGATCGCGACAGCCTTTCCGTTAATCCGGTGCTTCAGCGTCTGCCCCTCGAGCAACTCCATGGCGATGAAGTGCTGGTCGCCGGCTTCATCGATCTCATAAATCGTGCAGATATTCGGGTGATTCAGCGAAGAGGCGGCAAAGGCCTCGCGCTGAAACCGCTCGCGGGCTGCGCGATCATTTTCCATTTCCGGAGGCAGGAATTTCAGCGCGACGCGGCGCCGCAGCTTGAGGTCTTCGGCTTCGTAGACCACACCCATCCCGCCGCCGCCGAGTTGCGAGACGATGCGATAGTGCGAGATGGTTTTGTCGATCATTTCTTTAGCCCCGCCTGCCAGTTCAGCACCACATTGATGGGAGGGGCCACATTGCTGCCTGCCGCGGACAACACCAGAAACCGCTGCCCATCTGCCGCGGGTTGGTACGCGAACCGGCCTCCCATTGGGGGGAACACGGGATCGAGTTCAAACAGGGGTTGCGGGGCGCCCGCCTCAAAGGCCGCACCACTTTTAACGGACACGGCCATCAGCTTTTGATCGGAGGATATATAAAACAACTCTTTGCCGTCGCCCCGCCACCTCGGTTGAGTCCCGCCTGCGGGGGAGACTTGCCATTTGGCTCCGTTGGCCGGAATCGCCTGTACATACACTTGTGGTTGGCCGGACTCATTGGAGGCGTAGGCCATCCACTTGCCGTCCGGCGAGAACTGTGCGTCACCCTGGTTGAACGAGGTTAGCAGGTAGGGAACGGGCTTATGGTCCCCTTCCATGGGCAGAAGCCATAGGCCGTAGCCGGTCGCTCCGCCACTCATGCTCATGTAAACGACGAACTTTCCATCCCGCGACCAATCCTGCGGGCGATTGTTGATGCCGCTATTCCACAGTAGTTCTTCCTTCCCGGTCCCATTGGCCGGTTTTCGATAGATGAAAAGGTTGTCGGATTGAAAGACGATCGTACTTCCGTCCCGAGACCAGATTCCATCCGCGGATATTCCGGAGCGAAAAGTGCCGCGAGACGGCACCCCTCGCGCCATGTCCATCAGCCAGAGATCCGAGGCGTCACCTGCCACATTGAACAAACTGTAAAGAATTGTTTTTCCGTCCGGCGAAATAACCGGACTTGCAATTCGACCCGGGGCGCCAACGGTGCCGAGCCGCTTGCCCATCCTGTCCATCCAGACCATTTCATCGCCACTCGCGTTGATTAAGCCACTGCCATACGCAAGGATTCCGTTATCGGAAATGGAGAATGCCGCGTTTTGCGTGTTGCCGGAAGTGCCCACTCCTTCCGCAATCGGGTAAACTTCACCGGTAATCTGAAGCCGGCGCGGATCGAAAGGCACGCCCATTAACGTGCCTTCCCGCCGGAACAGCAGAAGGCCGTTGCCGCCAGATCCCTCCAAGGTTACATATGCGGAGCTGGAGCTGTCTGAAAGAATATGAACAGGTTGCGAACCATCGAGAGACCCGACATTGATGCCATTGGTTTCGGGCTTTCCCACGTCTGTGAGATACAGAAAGTGTTTCTTGTCGGGCAAAAAGATGGGGTAGCGCTGGAGTTCGCCCTGGAAGGCAATTTTTGTCACCGCCGCGGGAACACCCCCAGCCGCTGACACTCGTTCGATGGCGGTCCCGAGTCCTGGTGAGAAGACGATCACGCCATCGCTGTTCCAGGTTCCGCCGCGGCCTTCGGGAGCGTCGCAAATGGTTTGGGGCGGGCCGCCGGCCACAGCGATTTTTTTCAATTTCCCCGGGACGAAGAAGGCAATGTTGGCGCTATCGGGAGACCAAAATGGGTAGGTGGCGTCCTCGGTTCCCGGCACGGCCTGTGCCGTCAAGGAGTCGATGGGCCGGAGCCACATATGTCTGCGGCCTGCCGCGGCGGCGGTGAAGGCCAGCATCCTCCCATCCGGCGAAAGCTGGAAAATCGCTCCAATGGTTTTGTCAGGCAGAGGAATTTGAAATCGCACAATAAGCGGTTGCGGGGGCATCTCGCGGAAATGAGTGAAAGATACCGCCGCCAGCGCAAGAAGAACCGCGCTGCATGCCGCAATCCAGAGAGCGGGGCGGCGGGGCTGCGTTGGGGCCACGGCACTGGTCCCGGGCGCCGAAGCGCCGGAAAGAGCGTCCTCGATTTCAATGCGCGCATCGGTAGCGTCCTGAAATCGCTGGTGGCGGTCTTTTCGCAGACAGCGCCGCAACAGCGTGCGGATGCTTTGCGGAGTCCGTTCGGGCAGACGAGTCCAGTCCGGCTCGGCTCTCACCACCGCGGCAAGAATTTCCGTGATGTCTTCGCCCTCGAATGCGTGGTGCCCGGAAAGCATTTCGTACAGGACACAACCGAACGCCCAAATGTCGGTTGCCTTGGTGATGGCTTTTCCTTTGGCCTGCTCGGGGCTCATATAGGCGGCCGTGCCCAGAATCACGCCCTGCATGGTTGCCGCCATGCTTAGCGTCGGCGAATTGCCAATGTCCATGTTTGACGCTTCGCTCTCGAATGCTTTTGCCAGACCGAAATCGAGCACCTTTACTTTGCCGTCGGGAGTCACCTTCACATTGGCGGGCTTCAGGTCGCGGTGAATGATGCTTTTTTCGTGCGCGGCTTCCAAAGCCTCGGCAATCTGTTTGGCAATGCCCAGAGCTTCTTCAACCGGAATGGCGCCATCCCGTTTAACGCGGGCGGCCAAGTCTTCTCCGGGGATCAACTCCATCACAAGGTAACTGGTGGCCCCGGATTGCTCGAGGCCGTAGATGGTGGCGATGTTGGGATGATTCAGCGCGGCCAGCATTTTTGCTTCGCGCTGAAAACGGGAAAGGCGTTCCGGATCGTCCGCGACGGCTTCGGGCAGGACCTTGATGGCGACGTCGCGGCCGAGCCTGGTGTCATGGGCCAGATACACTTCGCCCATGCCTCCGGCGCCAATCGGGCTGCCAATCTCGTAAGATCCCAGCTTTGTGCCGGCATTCAGCAAGCGATCTCCCGCGCAAACCGCGCAGAAATACAGGGGAATTCGGATTCTCCGGCGATTACTCTACATGATCTTTCGCTTTGAAAGTGGGCATTATTGAAGCGTGTTCGATGGAGAAATCCAGAGGATGGCCGCGCGCCCGGGTCAAGGCTTCTTTTGCGGCGTTCCGTCTTTGGTGGAAAGGCGAATGACCGCGGCGGCGGCCGTGCAGCGCACCGAAATGTTGTCATCCGTCATCGCGGAAACGATGGCGTCGCGTAGGGCCGGGTCCGCGCGCCGGGCAATCGCCTCCAGCGCCGCGGTCTTTACCAGCCAGCTTTTGTCCGCAACGGCCATGACCAGGGCCTTTCCGCTTTCCGGGTCCGGATCGTTGGCCAGGCTTCTGGCCGCCGCCGCACGGATGGGGGAAACGTCGTCCGCGCGCAGCATCTCGAAGACCGAGTACCCGATGCCCGCGTAGGGAATCAATCCGATCCCCTGCGTGAATCCCATTTCCGCCATTTTTTTCGGGTCCTTCAATGTTTTCATCTGGTCCGCGATCATGCCCCGGCCGGTTTTTCGCTCGCCTGTGAGGAACTCGTAGTATGCCTCATAAGCATCGGGATCCTTCGAGGGCACGAGCGCGCCGGCGGCAGCCAGAACGACGGAAGGCTCGGCGTCGGAGAGCATTTTGCGCAGCATCGCGGCCGATTCCTTTCCGTGCAACTGGGCCAACGCCGTCGCGGCTGCCACCCGCACCTCCGGCTTTTCGTCCGCTGCCGCTTTTTCCGCATACTGCAGCGCTCGGCTGTTTCCGGGCAGCAAACCGAGCGCGCGAACCGCCTGCGCCCTCTTGTCGGCGCTTTTTTCGTTCAGATTGACGCGAAGGATTTCCCAGGCCTGGTCGCGACTACCGTCCGCACGCGCGGCCTTTCCGCCAGGATGGAATAAAATCAGCAATGCCAGCACGAACGACTTTGGAATAACCATCTTCATCCCCGCTCCTCCCCGAAGGCCCGCTTATATGACTCTACATTTGAACGGGAGGAAAGGCGAGCCGTGCGGAGTGCGGATTCATTTCCCGGAAAGGAGAGGGAACTGGAGAAAATATGCCATCCAAAAAATAAGGCCGCGTGGCGTCGAACATTTCACGCGGCCTGGTGTTACGGCTGTGCCGGCACGTATCGAAAGTCTTACGCGGCCTTCGTGTCGGAAACCGCGGGAGCCTTGGGTTCGGCTTTCGGCAAAAAGATGCTCAGCACGCCTTCCTTGAGTGTCGCGGAAACTTTGCCGGCATCGACGTCGCATGGCAAGTCGAGGGTCCGCATGATTTCCTCGGAACCCGATTCGCTGAACTGCGATTCGCCTTCCTTGGTTTCTTTTTTGGATTCGCGTTTGCCGGTAATGATTACCCGGCGCGGTTCGACGTTGACTTCCAGTTCGCCGGCGTTGAATCCGGGCACACCGGCGCGCACCACAATGTCCCCGGCGTTTTCTTCCAGGTCGAGGGACACGGGAAACAGAAATTCCTGCTCGGCCTCCAGCCAATGGCGCACGTCGTTTCCGTCGACGCGGCCTTCTTGCTCAAATAGTTCGTAGGCGCGGCGCGCGATGGATTCATAGATGCGGTTGATTCGTTCGGTCACGCTTTCCATTTTTCCTGTCTTCACGGGCGGGCGGGAGGGGGCGGATTGCACTGCGGCTGCGGATTTCTCCACCATGGGACGGCTCCTTTCAACTGTCTTGGGTTTTCTCGTAAGGGAAACCTCTGTTCCGCGCGGGCCGCATGGCATTCACCGTTGCCCCGCGGAATTTCCCTTATAACACGGGAAGATTACAATTGCATGTGACGATTATCACAGTTTTGCACAAATTTACATTTCCGGGATCTCGCTGTAACCACGCCAGCCCATGTTTGCGGTTCCATTCCGGCACGATTGCCGTGCGCACGGGTACGGGGCGCATCCCGGGGCGACCTCTTCCCTTGGAAAAAAGCTTTACACAAAATTAAAATATACCCTACCGTGAGTGAACTAACATCCAACGGGGTATCACAAAGCCAGAAACCGGCAGCGAGTGGGCGGAGGACCATCTAATCGAAGACACGACAAAGGAGCGCATTCCATGAGCACACTGACAGTACGGGACGGCACGCAGATTTACTACAAGGATTGGGGTAAAGGGCAGCCCGTGGTCTTCAGCCACGGCTGGCCCCTGAGCGCGGACGCCTGGGAAGACCAGATGATCTACTTGGCCGACCGCGGCTTCCGGTGCATCGCGCACGATCGCCGCGGCCACGGGCGCTCCAGCCAGCCGTGGGACGGCAATGAAATGGACACCTACGCCGACGACCTTGCGGCGTTGACTGAAGCGCTCGACCTGAAAGACGCGATCCACATCGGCCATTCCACCGGCGGCGGCGAAGTGGCCCGCTACATCGGCCGCTACGGCACCGAGCGCGTTTCCAAGGCCGTCTTGGTCAGCTCCGTGCCTCCCTTAATGCTCAAGACCCCCGTGAATCCCGGCGGCCTGCCGATGGAAGCGTTTGACCAGATTCGTGCCGCTGTGCTGGCCGACCGCTCCCAGTTCTGGAAAGATCTGAGCGCGCCGTTCTATGGAGCAAACCGCCCCGGCGCCGTCGTTTCACAAGGCCTGCGGGATTCGTTCTGGCTCCAGGGAATGATGGCCGGACACAAGGCGGTGTACGACTGCATCAAGGCCTTCTCCGAAACCGATTTCACCGAAGACCTGAAGAAGTTCGATATTCCCACCTTGGTCCTGCACGGCGATGACGATCAGATTGTGCCGATCGGCGCCGCTGCCATGCAATCGTCCAAGATAATCAAAGGGGCGATCCTGAAAGTGATTCCGGGAGCGCCGCACGGAATGCTTTCGACACTGAAGACCCAGCTCAACCCCATCCTGCTCGAGTTCCTGCAGGAGCAGCGATCGGCCACCGCGTAAACGGTTGTCATCAAATTCGAGGTTCGCGCCCTCTCTTTGCGACCAAACGGGCGCGTTCGCATCCAATAAAGCTATTCAGGCGGGAGCACGCCTGAGGTATGCTTTTTCCGCGACCGGGGCAACCTATGGCGAAGCCAATATTGCTGAGCGTGGACGATGACGCGGACGTTCTGCGCGCGATTGAGCGCGACTTGCGTTCGCAGTACGGCGCCGAATACCGCGTCATCGGCAGCGATTCCCCAGAGGGCGCGCTGGACCTGCTCAAGCAGCTCAAGGTTCGCAGCGACACGGTGGCCTTGCTCCTGGCCGACCAGCGCATGCCCCGCATGGACGGCGTGAAATTCCTGCAGGAAGCAAAAGAAATTTATCCCGAGGCCAAGCGCGCGCTGCTCACCGCCTACGCCGACACCAATGCCGCCATCAGCGCCATCAACGACGCCAACATCAATTATTTTTTCATGAAGCCGTGGGATCCCCCGGCCGAACATCTCTATCCTCAACTCGACGATTTACTCGACGACTGGCAGGCCTCCTACCACCCCGCGTTCCAGGGCATCCGCGTGCTGGGCACGCGCTGGTCGCCGCGCTCCTATGAATTGCGCGATTTTCTGGCGCGCAGCCACGTGCCCTATCAGTGGATTGACGTGGAGCTTTCGGCAGCCGACCCGGAAACCAAGCGCCTGCTCGATGCGCTCGGGCCGGAGGCCTCCAAGCTTCCGGTCGTGCTGTTTCCGGACGGCACAAAGCTGCTGGAGACCGCGCCTACCGAGGTTGCGAAAAAGGTGGGACTGCGGACCGTGGCGCAAACCAGCTTTTACGATTTGGCCATCGTGGGCGGAGGCCCTGCGGGGCTGGCCGCGGCCGTGTACGGCGCGTCGGAAGGTTTGCATACGGTGATGATCGAGCGCGAAGCGCCCGGCGGCCAGGCGGGCATGAGTTCGCGCATCGAAAACTATCTGGGATTTCCCACCGGGCTCAGCGGCGGAGACCTGGCGCGGCGCGCGGTGGTGCAGGCGCAGAGATTCGGCGTGGAAATTCTGGCGCCGCAGGAAGCCGTGGGCATTCGCACCGAGGGTTCCTACCGCATCGTCAAGATGGCCGACGGCAACGAGATTTCTTGTCACGCCCTGATGATCGCCACCGGAGTGCAATGGCGGCGCCTGGAAGCTCCGGGCATCGACCGCCTGCAAGGAGCGGGCGTGTATTACGGCGGCGGAGCGACGGAAGCGATTGCCTGCAAGGGCGAAATCATTTATGTGGTGGGCGGCGCGAATTCGGCGGGACAGGCGGCCATGAATTTCGCGAAGTACGCGGACCGCGTGGTGATCCTGGTTCGCGGCAGTTCGCTCTCCAGCACCATGTCCCAATATCTGATCGACCAGATCCAGGAAATGCCGAACATTTCCCTGTGGGCGCACGCCAGCGTCTCCGAGGTGCACGGCGAATCGCACCTCGAGGAAATTTCCGTGCTTTGCACGGACACCAACAAAATCGAACGCGTTCCGGCCAGCGCCATGTTTATTTTCATCGGAGCGCTGCCGCGCACCGACTGGATGGGCGACATTGTCGAGCGCGACGAACGCGGCTTCGTTCTCACCGGCCCGGACCTGATCCGCGACGGCAGCCGCCCCAAGGGTTGGACTCTCGAGCGCGACCCATTTTTGCTGGAAACCAACGTTCCCGGCCTGTTTGCCGTGGGCGACGTGCGGCACGGCTCGGTGAAACGCGTGGCTTCCGGCGTGGGCGAGGGATCGGTGGCCGTGCAATTCATTCATCAATATCTGAGCAAGGTCTGATTTCCATGGTGCAGCCCTCCGAACTTCTCCGCGTCCCGACCTTTGCCGACTTGCCCGAGGACCAACTCGTCTGGTTCATCAGCCAGGCGGAAGAATGGCAGCTCAAAGCGGGAGACATCCTGTCCCACCAGGGCGATCCGGCGGAGTGGATGCTCGTGCTGCTCGAGGGCGAACTGCAGGGGCGCGGCGAATTTGGCGGCGAGTCCGTCGCGATTTCCATTATGCCGGGCCAGGTGACCGGGCGGCTGCCATTTTCCCGGATGAAGCAAATCTCGGTGGGTTTCCGCGCCGTGCGGGACAGCCTGGCGCTGCGATTTCCCGCCGCAAAGTTTCCGCAGCTTGTGCAAACCATGCCCGAGCTGACCACTCGCCTGGTCGGCCTGATGACCGACCGCGTGCGCGAGTTCACGCGCCTGGAACAGCAGCGCGACCGCCTGGCCGCGCTCGGAAAACTTTCCGCGGGACTGGCGCACGAACTCAACAATCCCGCCTCGGCCGCCACGCGCGCCACCAGCCAGTTGCGCGACATCCTGAAACGCATCAAGGACGCCAGCCACGACCTCGGCAGGCGCGACCTTACGCCCGCGCAGAAACAGGAAATCGAAAAACTGGAAACTTCATTCACGAATCTGAACGATCCTCCGCCTGACCCGCTCACCCGCAGCGCCCTGGAAGACCAGCTGGATTCCTTGCTGCGCAGCCATGGGCAGAATGATTTGTGGCAGCTTTCTGCGGGTCTGGCGCGCAGAAATGTCCGGCCGGAAATTTTGGAAACGCTGTTCGCGAATCTGGATGCGGATACGGCGCGAGCGGCGCTGGTTCGCATCGCCGCGTCGGTGGAAGTGGCCAGCCTGCTGAACGAAATTGAGAGCAGCACATCGCGCATTTCCGACCTGGTCCGCGCCATCAAGGAATACACGTACATGGACCAGTCGCCCGTGCAGAACGTGGACATCGTGAAGGGCCTAGAATCCACGCTGACCATCCTGAACCACAAGTTGAAGCACGGAGTGGCCGTGGTGCGCGATTATCCTCCCGCGCCGCTGCTGGTGAATTCCTTTGGCAGCGAACTCAATCAGATCTGGACCAACCTGATCGACAACGCCATCGACGCCATGCACGGAAAAGGCGAGATCCGCGTGCGCGTCAATCGCGAGGACACCTGCGCAGTTGTCGAAATCGGCGACAACGGGCCGGGCATACCGCCCGAGATTAAGGCGCACATCTTCGAGCCTTTTTTCACCACGAAGGGAGTGGGCGAGGGCACGGGGCTAGGCCTCGACACCGTGCAACGCATCGTGAAGAAGCACTCCGGCTCGATTCAAGTCACGTCCAAGCCCGGCGACACACAATTCCGTGTGTGGTTGCCGCTGGCCGGTCCCGCGGCCTAGAGGTTCGTTCCAGTAGGACAGGCTTCAGCCTGTCGGTTTTGATTTCTGGTCGCCGCTCGCCAAACCCGACAGGCTGAAGCCTGTCCTACTGGAACCCGGGGCATTGAGTTTCCGCGCAATTCCCGATAGTCTCCGGGTGGCGGTTCATTGCCATCGCGCCGCCGCGAAAAATCGAACCCGTGACCGACAAACTGCTCCAAATGTTTCCACCCGAGGGCGTGAAGATTGTCACCACGCTCTTTCTCTGTTTTCTGATTGGCTTGGAGCGCGAGGAACATCGCGCGGCCCTGCAGGGCGATCGCAAGTACAGCTTCGGAGGGGTTCGCGCATTTCCCTTGATCGGGCTGATCGGCTACGCCATGGCCCTGATTTCCGGACCGCAAATGGTGCCCGTCACGGTGGGATTTGCAGTGATCGGCGCGTTCCTGTGGCTGTCCTACCGGCATAAGCTGGAGACGTCGAAGGAACCGGGCGTGACCACGGAATTGTCGGGCCTGGCCACCTACGTTGTCGGCGTGCTGGTGTCCCGCGATCAATTCTGGATCGCCACGACGCTCGCTATTCTTTCCATGCTGCTGCTTGAGCTGAAGGATTTTCTGGAAAATCTGGCCACGAAAATCCCCGGCGAAGAGATTTTCACGTTCACGAAATTTCTGCTGCTGACCTGCGTGATCCTGCCCATTGTGCCGAACCAGGGATTCACGCCCTTCGACCTGAATCCGTTCAAAACCTGGCTGATTGTGGTGGCCATCAGCGGCGTGTCTTACGGCAGCTACCTGTTGGAGAAAGCCTCGCGGGGAAAAGGGGGCGTGAGGCTTGCTGCGGTGCTCGGGGGCGCTTATTCCTCCACGTTCACGACGCTCGTGATGGCTAAGCGCGCACGGACTCTCAAGACGCCGCATGGCTATTCCGGCGGAATCCTGATCGCGTCGGGCGTAATGTATTTCCGTTTCCTGGTGCTGGTGGGGCTGTTCAATCTTTCGCTCCTGCATCGGATTTTAATCCCGTTTTTCGTCCTGGGAATCATTGGAGTGGCCGGTGGGTGGGCCTGGTCGGAACTGCCTGACGCCGCCGCCGCGGGATCGGCGGAAGCTTATCTGACAAAAAATCCCCTGGAACTTGGCGCCGCATTTTCACTGGCGGTGGTTTTCGCGGTCATGATCGTCGCCACGAATTTCGCGGTGATGCGACTCGGTCGGGAGGGAATTTATGCGCTTGCGGCGATCACCGGGCTGGCTCCGGTGGACCCGTTCATCCTGGGACTCACCCAGACGGCGGGGAAGATGACGCCGCTGGCGCTGGCCGCGGGCGGCGTGGTGGTCGCCGCCTCCAGCAATAATTTCGCGAAGGCCTTCATCGCGTTTGCGTTTGCGGACCGGAAAACGGGCACGCAAAGCCTCCTGCTGCTGCTCGCGCTGACGGCGCTGGGCCTGCTGCCTCTCGTGTGGATCGCGCGGTAGGTGCGCGGCATGGACACTCGGGAAATTGCGCCGGCGCGATCGACCCCCGCGCATTTCCGGCTGCGCGCCGCGGGGATATCGATCCTGGCGGCGATGCTCGTCGCGCCCATCTGGATGGTCCGGTTCCCTCCGCTGCTCGATTATCCCAATCACTTGGCGCGGTCGTTTGTTCTCGCGCACCTTCACGATCCGGCGTTCACATTTGGCAATTTCTATCGGGCCGATTGGGGCGCGTATCCGTATCTCGGAATGGACGCGTCGCTTGCAATCCTGAGGGAGCTGTTTCCAATGGAAACGGCGGGGCGCGTTTTTCTCAGCCTTTGCGTGCTCGCGCTGCCCGCAGCCGCCTGGTTTTTCTTGCGCCAGGTGAATATGGGTGGCGATGCATCCGCCGCCTGGGCGCTGCTGATTGCGTTCAACGTATTTTTCCTGGAGGGGTTCCTCAATTTCGATTTGAGTCTTGCCGTGGGATTTTTCGCGCTGGGGCTATGGCTTCGATGGCTGCAGAAGCCGGAGTACGGACGATGGCTGTTCGCGCTCATAGCGTTCACCGCGCTCTATTTCACGCACCTGATCGGATTCGCGCTGAGCGGGCTGATCGTGATCGCGGCCCTGGCGCTTTCCCGGCGCACGTTGCGCGATTGGATCTGGAGCGGCGGGCTGGCGATTCCGGGCTTCGCGTTTTATCTGCACTCTTCGCGGGCGGGAATGTCCGCCAACAAGATTATTTTTCACGGCCTCGGCGACAAACTCGATTCCCTGCAAATGTTCCTGCACGGATATTCGCCCGCGCTGGACTGGATTTCGCTGACGGCACTGGGCGCGTGGTTCCTGGCGGCGTGGTGGCGCAATCCGGAATTTCGCTGGAACGGCCGCTGGCTGTCGATCGCCGCGTTTCTATTTGCGTTGTTCTGGTTGATTCCCTGGATGTGGGCGGACGGATCGGACCTCGATATCCGCGTGTTTCCTTTCCTGTTTGTCGCGATCCTGGCTTCGGCGCGCGCGGGAAAGCGCGCGAAGCGGCTTGTGGCTATTCCGTTTTTGTTGTTCGCGGCGCGAACCGTCGACACCGCGCGGCACTTTGCCGCCGCGCAGCCGGAACTCGCGAGCCTGGCGCAATCGTTCGAGGCCGTCCCTCGCGGCGCGCTGGTGCTGCCCATCGTCGAGGGCGACCAGGATCCGATCGAGCGGCCCTTCACGCATTTCTGGGGATATGGCGTGATCCGCAGGGGATGGTTCTCGCCGTACCTGATGGACATCGCCGGCGAAACGCCGATGCGCATCGTCCACGACTCGTACACGCCCGATGGATTCTGGGATCACGTGTACGACGAGCCTCCGGACTGGAAGCTGGTGCAAGACGATTACGATTATGTCTGGGCCTACGGCGTTCCCAGGTTTTCCGCTCCACTGGCGGAGATCGGCGAGAAGATCTATTCCCACGGGCCGCTCGAAGTGTATCGCTTGCGGAAAATTCCGTCGGGGAAGCAGTAGGCGAGTCGGCTTGGTTAACAAACATTCATGTCCCGCCCGGAACGGTTCTGGTAGCATTTTACCGGTACGCAGGAGGACTCATGATTCGCAAACCGGCGCAGGCGTTTGCCTTGGCCATGCTGTTCGGGCTCGCGGCGCAGCGCGCGGGCACGCAACAATCGGCGGGCGGGACCTGGAATTTTTCGGTGTCGGGCGATTCGCGCAATTGCGGCGACGTGGTAATGCCAGGGATCGCCGAAACCGCCAAGAAAAATCACGCCGCGTTTTTCTGGCATCTGGGCGACATCCGCGCGACATCCAAAGTCGATGAGGACATCATGCATCAGCCCGAGCATCTGGCCCGCCCGCTGACAATGGACGAGTACGAAAGCGGTTCCTGGCAGGACTTCATCGAAAATCAGATCAAGCCGTTTGGCGACATTCCATATTTCGTCGGCATCGGCAACCACGAAGTCATCGCTCCGGCAAAAACGCGCGAGGGGTTTCTCCTGCAGTTCGCCGACTGGCTCGATTCGCCCGTGCTGCGCGCCCAGCGTTTGAAGGATTCTCCGGACGATCACATGCTGCGGACTTACTATCACTGGACCGACCGCGGCGTGGCGTTTTATTTTCTGGATAGCGCCAGCGGCGAGCAATTTGACGGCAACCAGCTGGCCTGGTTTGAAAAAGTGCTGGAGCAGGATATGGCAAGCCCAGCCGTAACCACGATCGTGGTGGGCATGCACAAGGCACTTCCCGAAAGCATTTCCGCGGGGCACAGCATGAACGAATCTCCGACGGGCATCGCCAGCGGGCGGATCGTGTACGCGGACCTGCTGCGCGCGCAGAACGACAAACACAAGTACGTCTACGTCCTCGCCAGCCATTCGCATTACTACATGGACGGAATTTTCAATACAGACTACTGGCGCAAGAACGGCGGCGTGCTGCCCGGTTGGATCGTGGGCACCGGGGGGGCGGTGCGTTACGCGCTGCCCCCCGGTTCTTCCGACGCGCACGGCGCATTGGTGAATGTCTACGGATCGCTGCTCGCTACCGTGCATCCCGGTGGCGAAATTAATTTTGAATTTGAACAGCTGCGGGAATCCGATACTCCCGCCGCGGTAACTTCGCGCTACGGCAAGGAGTTCGTGCACTGGTGCTTCGCCGAAAATACGCAGGTAAAGTAGGACAGGCTTCAGCCTGTCGGTTTTTTTTGACGAGAACCAGCACCATCCTGAAGACTCCAGGCCGGTTATTTCCGCGCACAAAATCAGACAGGCTGATGCCCGTCCTACTAGGCCCTCATCCAGTCTGCCTGCCAGTCCTTCACCAGTTTCTTGATGGTCTTTCGATCCGTAATTTTGTCGGCCAGGACTTTCCTCGCCAGCGCCGGCAATTCGGCGTCGCTCGCGAAACGCAATGAGACCAGCTGGTCCTCGGTGAATTCCGGGATGCGCGGCTGCAGGTCGGCGGGCAGCAGGCCCGCCAGGCGCAGCCTCATTTCCAGGCGGATCACGCGGTCCTGCACCGTCACCGTGGACTGGCGCGCGGTCACGAAAAGAAGGATCAGCATCAATATCACCAGCACGCCGGTAACGGACCCGAACGAGATGCCGTGACGAAGGCCGATGAGCCTCCCGACCAGCGTCACCATCAGCACCAACATGCCGGCAACGAATATGGGCACCTGGCGGGTATGGTTTTCAAAGTTCTGCGGTTTCTGGGCCATCTGGATTTACCTTCCTCTCGCAATCGAATGAAAATCTAGCGCATGGGTTCGGGAATGGACGAAATCGGGTCGATGTCGACGGGCACGTCGGAGACGGCGCCCAGGGCCTTGGCCAGTTCGGGCGGCACCATGCCGTATTTTGCAAACCAGGCTTCGACGCGTGCGCGGTCTCCGGTGGCTTCCTGCTCCAGCAGTTCCTTAGCCAAGGCCGCGATGGCCGCGGGCATTGCGTCGAGATCGATCGTGTAGCGGCCCGAAGCGGCGTCCCGTTTAATTACGCCGCGTTCGGAGAAAAAATTAAATTCCATGATCTCCGCGCGGCCGTGCGCTTCAGCCACTCCGAAGCGGACCGTGCGAAAAATCCCTCCGACTTCCGACGCGTAGTAGCCGTTCAGTTTTTCCCGGGGCAGGTCGCCGTGGTCCACCAGCCACTTCAGGCCGTACAGGCCGACGATGTCCGCTTTCGCCTCTTCCAGGCCCGCGTACGTGGGGCCGATCGCCGCGCGCACATCGGCGCGGCCCGCGGAGGTGCGCGCGAACGCGGGGCCCAGGCCGTGCGAAATTTCATGCATCATGGTGCTGGCCAGGTAGCCTTCGGCGGAAACCAGCGCGGCCTGGTCCGGGCGCAGCAGCCGCGCGGCCACTGGAAGAATCACGTAGTTGACGCGCGCATCCATGTAATTCTTGAAAAAGATTTTCTTCGATCCCTTCTGTTCGTGGATGCGCGGATCGTTCGGCAGATTGTCAGCCACGGCCTGGTAGCCGTGACGCAAATCGCCCGCCCGGTACGGCGTGTCCATCACCTCCATCGGTGAAAGAAATCCGCGCTTGGAGGGGCGGTCCTCCGGGGCGAGCGGCAGGCTGTCCTGGATGTCGGAAACGAATTTCTGGAACACGTCGAGCTTTCGGCTTTCGGCTTCGTTGCGGATCAGGACCGCGGCGCCGTAGGAAGTTTTTACGCCGAGAAGATCGTCGAGATATGTTTCATAGGGCGCGAAAATGATGTCGAATTTCGGATTGACCAGGCTGACCCACGCCAAGTCGCTCTCGAAATAATTGTCAGTGAGCAGCGAATCGGCGCGCAGTCGGAGAAAATTCGCGAACGCCACATCGTCCGAAAGTGCCGCGGCGTCGCGCAGAGCCTTAGCCGCGGGATTGAGCCATGCGCGATATGCCACGTGATAGGGAATCGCCTCAAGTGCGGCGCCTTTGCGGCGAACCACGGCCCAGGGATTGTACAGCGCCGTCTTCTGCTCCGGGTGCGCCGCGACATAGGCGTCAAATTCCTTGCGCGTGAGATCGGCGGGGAAGAGCGAGCGGCCCAGCGGCCACGGCTCGGTCCCCACGAACGGAGCGTTGTTTTCGATCAGGTTGAAGCGGCTGCCATTGATCCGGAGAAATCGCCGCAGCTCCTGATCGCGCGGCGCGGCGTTTCCGACCAGTTCGTTGTACAACTTCAAGCCTTCCGGATCGCTCTGCCGCCAGTAAATCGATTCCAGCGCCTGGCAGGCCTCCACCAGCTTCGCGACCATTTGCCGTTCGCGCGGTGTCAGGTGAGCCGAATCGTAGGGCATTTTCACGAGCTTAAATTTCGCAAGTTCCGCGGACAGATTCGGTGCAATCGCCAGTTTCGAGGTGTCAAATACGGGCGCGGGCTTGACCGCGGGCGCCTGTTGCGCTCCGGCGGCAAACAGTCTTGCGGAACAAGCCAGCAGAATCAGCAGGCCGGCACACGGCGCCAGAGTTTTGTGCGCAAAACTGCGCAGGCGCAGACGGGGACTGGCTCTCCGCGGAAGCATGGCGGGCATTCTATCAGAGCACAGCAATCAAGGACGAACTTGAATTCCGTGACCTGGGGCTTGGAAATTTCGCCTGATCGGCTTGTGGCATGTGCCGTCAAGCTGCGCAGACTGCTGCACCTTTCCGGCACAGTTATGCGGCGCCCTGGGGAAAATCGATTTCTCCAGTTCTTCCGCGAGAACTGAAAATTCGATTGTAATTGCACTCTCCGGGCGCTAGCCTTTGGCGAAGCGGCCCATTCCAAAATGCGTTTTGAGTGGGCAAGGGAGCTTCTTGAGAATCAAGTACGAATCGGTTGCCGGAATGATTTCCGCCGTTTTGATGGCCGCTTTCACATTTAATTCCACCGCCCGGCCCTTACCGCAGTCCGCGCCCGCGCCGATCAAATTCGATCATGCTTTAATCTGCGTTTCTGACCTGGCTCCCATGCAACAAGGGCTTGCGGATGTCGGCCTCGCGCCCGATTACGGCGGCCATCATGGCCACGCAACCACGCAAATGGCGCAACTCGGTTTTCCCGACGGCACTTACATCGGCGTGGAATCTCCGGTGGACACGTCGGTGGAAACCGGCACGCCGCAATCCAGCCTGATGAAGGCAAATGCCGGGCCATGCGGGTGGTCGGCCACATCGTTTGATCTCAAGGGCGACTTGTACCGCGTCTCCCGCCTGGGCGTCGCGGTAGGCGCGCCGGAACCGCGCAGCAGGACGCGCCCCGACGGGACGTTGGCCGAATGGCGGAGCGCGTCGCTCGGGCCCGGCGCGCCGGGATCGAATCTGCCGTTCCTGATGGAAGATAAAACGCCGCGAAGCAATCGCGCTCCAAAGGCTTCGTCCAGCATTGAGGGCACAACCCTCACGGGCGTCGGAATTGTCGTTCTTGGCGTTCAAAATCTGGATGAAAACATCGCTCTTTTCCAGAAGGTGTATGGCTGGCCGGCCCCCATGGTGGAGGACCATCCGGAATTTGGCGCGAAGCTCGCCTATTTCGCGGGCACCCCCGTAATCCTGGCAGCTGCTTCCGGGCCGGATCCGTGGGTGGCGGAACGCATTGCCCGCCTGGGCCAGTGCCCGATCGCATTCTTGCTTCATGCCGGCGATTTCAGGGCGGCAACGAAGCATTTTTCTCTGCTGTCAGGGAAGCGCTGGTTCAATCTGGATGTTTCCTGGTTTGACGCGAAGAAGCTGCACGGAGTCAGGCTGGGCGTCGTCGGCGGATAGCATTCGCCGCCGACGCGGGGATTGACTTTCAATTTGCACGGATTGGGGAATTCAAATGACCGAGATCACTCGACGTGGATTTGTAAAAGGCGCTGCTCTCGTTGCGCCCCTCGCCTTTGCGCCCTTTACAGTAGCGCAAACCACTTCGGCTTCCCGCTATGACGTGGTGGTCGTCGGGGCCGGACACAATAGCCTGATCACCGCCTGTTACCTGGCCAAGGCCGGTTTCAAATGCCTGGTGCTGGAAGGCCGCCCCAAAATCGGCGGCGGCACAAAGACCGCGGAATTGACGCTGAGCGGATTTCAACATGATGTCTGCTCGTCGATCCACGCGCGCATTCAGGCCAATCCCCTCATCAAGAACAACGAATTGAATCTGGGGGAATACGGGCTGGAATACATTTTTCCTGACCCTGTCTACCACATCGCTTTTCCCGACGGCAGCTACATCACCAAGTGGCGCGATTTCGACCGCACCTGCGAGGAGATCGCGAAATATTCCAAGAAGGACGCCGACACCTGGCGGCGGATGGCCACCGAGGCTGACGCCATCCGCCCGATCGTCAATGAAGTCGAATACACGCCCATAGGATTCGGCAAATCGCTTGCCGAGCGCCTGGCCGATCACCCGCAGGGCAAGCTGTGGCAGCGCCGCATCGCCATGTCCAAGTGGGACGTGCTGCACCAGAATTTCGAGGATGAGCGCACGATGGTGGCGATGATGCCGCCGTTCCCGAAGGAATTGACCGGCCCGTACTCGGGATTTTCCGCGTATCCCAGCAAAAGGGAAGAAGTGCCGCAGCCCAAGGGCGGATCGGGAATGATCGCCACGGCGCTTCAGCGTTTTCTGGAAGCGCACGGCGGAGAGATCCTGGTGAACAAACCCGCGGAGCATTTCATCGTGGAAAACGGCAGGTGCGTGGGCGTGGAATGCGCGGACGGAACTTCCTATCGCGCGGAGAGGGCCGTGCTTTCTACCGTTCACATCAAGCAGTTGGTGAAAATGGCGCCGAGCGGTTTGTGGCCTGCCGATTTTCTCGAAGGCGTGAAGACGTTCAACACCGGAAACGCTTCGTTCAATTCTCATTTTGCCACCACGGAGCCCTTGAAATTTCAGGTCAAGAGCGGGACCATCGTGCCCGTTCACATCTCAAATATCCAAAGCTGCAAGCGCGCCCTGCGTTACGAATCGGAGCTGACCGCCGGCGAGTTCCACGTGGAAGAGCCGGTGCTGCATATCGTTCAGACCAGCGTGGCCGATCCCACGCGCGCCCCGGCCGGCATGCACACGATTCGCGTTTTGTGCGAACAAGCCGTCTACAATTTGCCGGACGGAGGCCCGGGGCGCTGGGAGGAGATCAAGGCGGAGGTCCAACTCGCGCATTTGCGCGCCGCGCAGAAAATCGCTCCCAACTTGACCGACGACAAAATTCTCGCGCGATTTTCCACTTCTCCGGTCGATATCGAGCAAATGAACGCGGCCATGTGGCACGGCTCCTGCCACAGCGGGACCGACGGACCGGCGCAGGCGGGAGCCATGCGCCCGGTGCCCGGCTGGGCGCAACACCGCATGCCGATTCCAGGTTTGTACCAGACCGGCGGCACGACGCATCCGGGTGGCGGCGTTTCCGGAGGCCCTGGGCGAAATGCGGCGGTGGTCATGCTCAAGGATTTTGGAACGAGCATGGAAGAAACGCTTGGCAAAAAGGGATAATGGCGGCATTTCGCGTTGGTGAATGAAATTCGGGGATGCGTGGTTCTTGCAGGACTCTTCCGGAGGCGGGCGCGTGAAACGAATTGACCGAAGGTTTGTGTCGCCATTGTTGATTGCCGCGGGCTTAGCGATGCTTTTGTTTGGCGCCGCACTCGGGGCCCTCGCTGCGCAATCCACAAATCCCCAGGACTCCGGGCAACAAGACGTGCACGATACGCCCGTGCCTCTTCCCGCGCCCGAGCAGCCGATTCCGTACAGCCACAAGCCTCATTTGGCGCTCGGCCTGGAATGCACGATGTGCCACACCAATCCCGGCGGCGGCAGGATGATGACTTTCCCGCCGACCGCTACCTGCATGAGTTGTCACAATATCCAGGCGAAAAACAAGCCGAGCATTCAGAAACTGGCGGCCTACGATGCTTCCAAAAAAACTGTGCCCTGGGTAAGGGTCTACACCGTCCTGCCGGGAGTCAACTGGAGCCACCGGCGGCATCTGGATGCCGGCATGAAATGCGAAACGTGCCACGGAGAAGTCCGCCAGATGCTGGTGATGACCAACGTGAAGAGCGTCACGACCATGGTCGGGTGCATCGACTGCCACACGTTGCACAAGGCCAAGACCACTTGCGTGACCTGTCATCCCGCCTGGGCTCCGGAAATGGTGGTCGCAAAATAGGATCGCCGCCGGAATCCCGGCGCCCGATTGGAATATTGACCATCCAAGTTCCCGCCTGCTACGGCGTCGCACCAATTCAACGCAGGAGGACCGCAATCATGCGCAAGGTTCAAAACAAATTCATTTTATTGGCGCTGATCCCTGCCTGTGTGGGCTTCCAGCCACCCGCGCGCGCCCAGCAAACCAGCTATCCCAAGCAATCCTCGCTTCCCAATCCGTACCGTTTGGTGGAGTACTGGCCGACACTTCCCTCCAGTATGAATGGCGGCCACTGGGGAGAATTGATCCGCGCCGATATCGATCCCAAGGGCAACATCTGGGTGTTTCATCGCTGCTTCAACACCGAGCCCGCCGGGTACGCTACCTGCGTCGGCCGCACCGAGCCGCCGATTCTGGAATTCGATCCGTCTGGAGAACTGCTGGCGAGTTTCGGTTCGGGGATGTTCGCATTTCCCCACGGATTCACCGTGGATCGCCAGGGAAATATCTGGACCAGCGACGCGAACAAGGACGAGACGGTCCTCGGAAAATCCGCGAAGGATGCGAACGGCGTGGTGCGCGGCCACCAGGTTTTCAAAATGAATTCCAGCGGTAAAATCCTTATGACGCTGGGCAAGGAAGGCGTGGCGGGCAACGGCCCGGACACCTTTGACCAGCCGTCCGGCGTGGCCATCGCCCCCAACGGCGATATTTTCGTCACCGACGGCCACGGCAAGAATGACCGCGTGGTGAAATTTTCCAAGGACGGCAAATTCATAAAATCCTGGGGCCGCCACGGATCCGGCCCCGGCGAATTCGATCAGCCGCACGATATTTCCATCGGCGGATCGCAGGGCCGCGTGTACGTCGCCGACCGCAGCAACAGCCGCGTCCAGATCTTCGACCAGGACGGAAACTTCATCGCCGCGTGGAAACAGTTCGGCCGTCCCAGCGCCGTGTATGTTTCCAGCAACGATGTCCTGTACGTCAGCGACTCGCAATCGAATTCGACGGTCAATCCCGGCTACTTGCGCGGCATTACCGTGGGAAGCGCAAAAGACGGCTCGCTCATCGCGTTTATTCCGGACCCGGACCTGGCGCAGGCCGATGTCAACCGGATTTCCGGCGCGTCGGGAATCGTGGCGGATGCGAAAGGCACGATCTATGCCGCCGACGTCGGCCCGCACAGGCTGAGGAAGTACGTCAAAATCAAGTAAGGGCGCTCGACCGAAATGCGTCCGTGAATCTGGAAGCTTGATTTCCGTTCTTGCAGGCTACCGCGGGGATGTTTGGGAAGCGTCCTGCACCGAAGCTGGCGGCGTTAGGATGGATTTTGGCGCCGGATGCGGATGAATGCCTTCCCAGGCTTTCTCTCCCAGGTAATAGAGGATATCGCCCGCCTGGCTGGTGGAGACGTACGCAAAGATTCCTGTGCTGACGACAGATGCGAGGAAGATGGTCAATACCAGCGCGGCGATGGGATGCCTGGATGCAAAAGGCCCGTGCTGGGCCAGAGCAGCGTGCGATTTCGCTTCGGTTTCAGGCGAAAACATCGAGAGATTGTAGGACGGCGAGCTGTATACGGGCGGCCTCAAATTGTAGAGCAGCGGTTGGCTGTCCGCCCCGCTCGAAATGGTTGTCGGGTCAGGCTCCGGCCCAACGTCCGGAATATCCCAGCTGGGAGCCCATCCAATACTGTCGGGGGCCTCAGCTTCCGCATCGGCTTCCTGCTCACCCTCTGCATATTCGGTCTCTGCTAGATCCGCCGCAGGCGCAAGTTCGATGGTCTCGCCGGGCGCGGCTTCCTCGCCCACGGGAGGGTCAGTCGTGGAGAAACGCGTATCCGGAGCGAGGGCGGCTTCCGTGTTCTGCGCTGCTTCAGCAGGGGTCGCTGCTGCGGCCGCCGCCACGCCCAGCCCATTCGTCCTCGACTGGGCGGCCCATTCGCGTATGTATTCCCGAATCTCGTCGGGCAATTCGGTGAATCGCAAGCCGCCTGTTTTTCCTGTTTCATCCTTCCAGGCCAGTTCGCCCACGGCTTTTATTCTTTTGGAGGAATCCACCGCAAACCGGAAATGGATCGGTCCATCCGCTTCCACCGGAGCGATCGCGTGAAAGCCCAGGCCACCTTCGGAGACATCGAGCACAATCCCGCCGTTGTTAAACGGCAGGCTGATGTATGCGAGCCGCTCGAGTGGTTTTCGTATGCTGAGACGACGTTCGTTCTGCATCATGGCTTCATTGCGCGGATATCTTGGAATGCCCTCAGGGCTGGAGGACGTTCGCGAAATCGCCCGGACCTGCGCTCCAGGGCGAATCGTACTACGGTGCAAATGTAGGCCAGACTTGGCAGGGAGACAAGCAGAAATCGCAAAGCCGCAAGTCGGCTGTTTCACTCGGGTTCAAGTAAGCAGAAAGCTGAGAAGTCATTAATGTAATTGATTATAGCGGGAATCCTAATTCCCGGAACGGGCCGTTCTGCGCGGGGATTCCAGCTACTGGTGGCTCGATTGACCTTGCGTATTCCGCGGAATCTCGGCAATCGATTTGCCGATCTGCTCCAGATAGTTGCGTGTGTAGGATTCGATTCCGTTGGTAAACTCGCGGGAGATTTCCGCGGTTCGCTCTTCCATCATTTTGGAGACGTTGCCGCCCAGCGAGGCCAGCAGGGAATTCAAGTTTTCCTGCGCCGCCTTTTCAATGCTCTGCGAAAGCTGCTGCAGGGTTTCCGTGGTCTTCTGCGAAACGGAAGTCGCGGTTTGCGCCAGTTCCTTGTGCGCCTTTGCCACGCTGGTGCCGGCGCTGGCGGCGATCTGCTGCTGGATTCCCGCGGAGAAGGACCGCGTCTCATTCTTGAACGCGGCCTCGGAAGCCGCCAGCGTCTGCAGTGCGTCGTTGGCCTCTGCCAGCAGTGGAGTCACCTGCTCACGGAAGCGCGACACGAACCTCGTCATGGCCTCGTCCCGCGTGGCTTCCATGTTCTTCTGCACGCGCTCGGTCGCGGCGGCAGTCAGCAAGTCAATACGTTGTGCCACTTCCTTGATCTGGCGCAACATGTGTTGCCGGGCCGTTTCCAGGTCCTGCTCAATTTTCTTGATCCAGCGGGCGTGATTGATGCGCGCGCCGGCCTCATGCGCGTCCAGCAGGGATTTCAGCGCCTGGCGCGAAATATCTTCCTTGGACGCGGCAATCACCGACTG
This sequence comes from Terriglobia bacterium, assembly GCA_020073375.1. Taxonomy (GTDB): domain Bacteria; phylum Acidobacteriota; class Terriglobia; order Acidiferrales; family UBA7541; genus Palsa-360. Next base: position 27,423 of record JAIQFG010000062.1, read on the forward strand.
CATTGTCTTTGTGGCTTCGTCCCGCAGTTGTACGCGGAATTCCTCTATCTGCCTGCTCTTCTCATTCGCCAGGGCGTTGCGCGCCGCTTCCGCCGACATCATCTGAACCTGTTCGCCGAATCCGGCCATCAATTGCGCCAGCGAGGCAAGTTGCGGCGCAACCGTGCCCTGTTTTTCGATGCTTGAGGAAGTCCGGGCCAATCCCGCGTCCTGCGCCGGAGCGAATTTTTGGTCCGTACGGGACACCACGCGCAATTCTCGCGTGGCTGCCGGCAGTTCATTTCCATGGGCTTTCTGCACGGGGAACCAGTCCTCCGGCGGGGAAGCAAGCTCCCAGATGTTGCCGGCGCTTTCCAGTTCCACGGCCACCTGGTAGCCCTTGTCCGGAGATGACAGCCTTTGCACCCATTTCACACGGGCGCGGCTGGAGGTGCCCGTCGCGCCTTCTTTCGGCGGCTTCACTTCCAGGAAAACAATCTCGCCTTGCAGCACTTCATGCTTGGTCTGGTACGTGCAGCCGTGGCAGCTGATGGTCAGCGTGGAGACCTGCTCCTGATACGGCTCGCGGAGAGCGCCTACTCCCTGCACTGCGAGCGGCAGGGCGCGATCGATCCGGGTGCTGCGGCGTTTATGCAAATATGCGGTTTGATACGACGACACAGAAATCCTCCCAGGGGCTTGGAATAAAATCATACGTGAAATTGGATTGGAATCTCGAACCAGCGTGAACACTCTGTAACCGAGAAGTTACCGCCCCGATTCGGAGCAGGTTCGGGTAGCACAGCCACTTTTGTCTGTGTGATGTTCTGCAATTACACCTGAATCAATTATGTGGGTGTGGTTTACAAAACCACACGGCCAGTCGTGGCTGTGCTACAACCCGGCATTGACACGGCCCCCCTCCAGCCATACGATTCCACGCATTCGTCGGAAATCAGCGCTGAACCTGCGGCAGTCCAGGTTCGCCGCCGTCCAAGCGATTTTGGCGGCCGGAGGGGAAGCATGAGCGTCAACGTAAGCGCGCTAAACCGGCGCGGTTTTCTCAAGATGGGCGCCGTCGGAGCGACCGGCCTGGTAATCGGATTCTATTTCCCGGGTAGCGCCGAAGCGCTGGCCGCCGCACCCGTGCCGCCCGTCGCGCTCAATGCCTGGATCCACATCGGCACTGACGACTTGGTCACCATCTACATCGACAAATCGGAAATGGGCCAGAGCATTCTCACCGGGCTTGCGATGATTGCCGCGGATGAACTGGATTGCGATTGGAAAAAGGTCCGCACCGAATTCGCCCCCGCCGACAAGGTCTATTTCAATCCGCGATTCGGCGTTCAGGCAACGGGCGGCAGTTCGGGCACGCCGACTTCCTGGACACCGCTGCGCACGGCAAGTGCAACGGCTCGCGCCTTGCTGATCACGGCGGCGGCGCAGAAGTGGGGCGTTCCGTCGACCGAATGCAGCGCGGAAAACGGCGTCGTCGCGCACGCTTCCTCCAAGCGCCGCCTCAGTTACGGCAACCTGGTGGAGACCGCGGCAAAGGTCCCCATTCCACAAGACGTGTCCCCCAAACAGCCCGGTCAGTACCACTTGATCGGAAAACCTACCAAGCGCCTCGACACCCATTTGAAGGTAGACGGCAGCGCGCAGTATGGGATCGACGTGCGCCAACCGGGGATGCTCCATGCGGTGGTGGCGCGATGCCCGGTGTTCGGCGGAAAAGTCGCCGGTTATGATGCCGCGAAAGCCAAAGCGATTCCCGGTGTAAAAGACGTGATTCAGATTTCCTCCGGCATCGCCGTAATCGCCGATAATACCTGGACCGCGATGCAGGGCCGCCGCGCGCTCGATGTGCGTTGGGACGAAGGGCCGAACGCGGACCTTTCGAGCGCCTCCATTAGCAAGGCTTTGGCTGATGCCTCAAAAACTCCGGGCCCGGTCGCGCGAAAAGTGGGCGACGTGGACGCCGGACTCGCCGCCGCAGCCGCGAAATTTGTAGTCGAGTACGAAGTCCCGTTCCTGGCGCACGCGACCATGGAGCCGCTGAACTGCACGGCGCACGTCCGTGCGGACCGCTGCGACGTTTGGTCCGGGACGCAGGCGCAGACCAATTCGCAAGCCATCGCCGCGAAGATCACGGGCCTCGATCCGCAATCCGTTTTCATCCACACCACGTTTCTGGGCGGCGGTTTCGGCCGGCGGTTCGAGATCGATTTCATCGGCGAAGCCGTGGAAGCGTCCAAGGCCATGAATGCGCCGGTGCAAGTGACGTGGTCGCGCGAAGACGACATGCAGCACGATTACTACCGCATGGTTTCCCATGCGCGCTGCGAGGCGGGCCTGGACGCGGATGGATGGCCGGTGGTGTGGTCGGCGCGCGTTTCCTCGCCGTCGCTTCTGGCGCGGTTCGGGCCGCTCAAGGACAATTTCGATCACCGCAGCGTCGAAAGCCTGGACGACGTGCCCTACGACATACCGAATATCCTTGTC
>JAIQFG010000140.1 GCA_020073375.1 Terriglobia bacterium
TGCTTCCTGACGTTTCTTTTCTTCCATCTGCACAACGCCGTGTTTGTCTTCATCAGCCGCCTGTTGTTGGCCCGGCCGGAGCCTTACATCCAAACGCGCGTCGTCGTCGCCTCCATCGTCAGCGCGATGCTAACCATCGTCTTGTTCCCCCTGCTCGACCGCCTGCGCAAATCCTGAGCCGGGAACACCGCCGCTCAAAAGGAACGGGCCGGCACTTTCGGCGCCGGCCCCGTCCGCGAATCCGTTTTGCTAATGCGCGTGCGCATGGTGGCGTACGTCGACGCCTTCCGTCATGAAAAGAACACTTTCCGCGATATTCGTGGCGTGATCGGCAATTCGTTCCAGGCTGCGGGCAGCAAACATCAGATCGACGCAGTACTCGACGGCCTGAGAATTTTTCTTCATGTAATCGATGAGTTGGGCGAAGACAGAATCACGCAGGGCATCGACGCCGTCATCCGAAAACAGAACCCTGCGCGCCTGCTGCGGGTCTTTTTTCACAAAGGAATCCAGCGCCATTTGGACCATGGACTCGACAAGATCGGCAAGCTGAGATATATCGACGCGCACATCGAATCGAGGCTCATTGAGCAGCGCCTGAGCCCGCTCGGCGATGTTCTGAGCCAAGTCCCCGATGCGCTCCAGGTTGTTGTTGATTTTCGCGGCGGCGGTGATGAACCGCAGGTCTGCTGCGACCGGCTGTTCCAAAGCCAATAGGCTGGTCGCGAGCGCGTCGATGTCCAGTTCCAGCTGATTGATCCGACACTCGCCCTTGAGAACACTTTCAGCCAGGGACAAATCCCTCTCCCGGAGCGAGAGTGCACTCTTGTGGATCGCGGACTGGACGAGCCCACTCATTTCAAGCAATTTCGCGCGGAGTTCTTCAAGCAATTCGTCGAAGTGGCGCACCGTGGCTCTCCCGATGATTGGTATACGCGTCTAGCCGAAGCGACCGGTAATGTAGTCTTCGGTCTCTTTCTTGCCCGGCGTGGTGTATATCTTCTTTGTGTCGTCGAACTCAATCAGCTTCCCCATCAAGAAGAAGCCGGTGTAGTCGGCGACGCGCGCAGCTTGTTGCATGTTGTGCGTTACGATGACAATGGTGCACTGATCCTTGAGGGTGAAGAGCAGCTCTTCGATCTTAGCTGTGCCAATCGGATCCAAGGCGGAGCACGGCTCGTCGAGCAGAAGGACTTCGGGATTCACCGCCAGCGCCCTGGCGATACAGAGCCGCTGCTGTTGCCCTCCGGATAGTCCATACGCGGACTGATGAAGCTTATCTTTGACTTCTTCCCACAGAGCAGCGCGGATCAGGCTTTGCTCGACCAACTCCGCCACATGTTGGTGGTTGCCCATTCCGTTGATCTCAGGACCGTATGCGATATTGTCAAAGATCGATTTCGGAAACGGATTCGGCCTCTGGAAGACCATGCCCACCCGGCGGCGGAGGGCGCTTGCGTTCATCGCCAGGATGTTCTCGTTGTCCAGCACGATCGTGCCTTCCAGGCGGGCGCCACGGATGGTTTCGTGCAGCCGATTCAGCGATCGCAGGAAAGTGGATTTGCCGCAACCGGATGGGCCGATCAGTGCCGTGATCTTGTTCGCACTGAATTGAAGATTTATCTCGTGAAGCGCGTGAAACCCTCCGTAAAAAAAGTTGACGTTCGACGCTTTGAGCTTCATCGTCTGGACCTTCATCTGGTCTGATCCGATCCCTCCAGGCGTGTCCGCGGGGCTGTGGTTTCCGGGGAGAGGCGTCCTAGCATCGACGGCTTTCGCCAAATCGCCCGAGGATGGATCCATTGCTCGTGCAGGTTGCGATCCCATAGGTCACACCATTCCCCGCGGCGCGTACGATGCCCGCGAGAGGATAAACCGAGCGGTTATGTTGATTGCCAGAACGAACATCAGTAAGACGAAACCAGCAGCCCAGGCTTGCCGATGCCAATCATCGTACGGAGCGATCGCATACGCGAAGATCATGACCGGCAGAGTCGCGGTGGGATGGCTCCATCCGGCACTCCAAAACTGATTATTCAGAGCCGTAAATAACAGAGGAGCGGTCTCTCCGGCCACCCGCGCAAGATCCAGCATTGTTCCGGTAATAATCCCCGTGATGGCGGCGGGGACCACGACCGTGACGATGGTCTTCCACTTGGAAGCCCCCAGGGCAGTGGCGGCCTCGCGCAGTGAATTCGGCACCGCATGGAGAAATTCTTCCGTGCTGCGAACGGCGATGGGAATCATCATGATTCCGAGCGCCACCCCGCCGGAAACCGTCGAGAAGTGTCCCATCGGGTGAACCACCAGCGTGTAGACGACGATTCCGATGACGATGGAGGGCACGCCGTTCAGCAGGTCTGTGGCGTAGCGAATGACAAAGGCCGCAGCCGCTCCCGCGTACTCATTGAGGTAGACGCCTCCCAGAAAGCCAATCGGCACTCCGATCAGGGTAGCCAACAGCAGCACCTTTGCGCTGCCCACAATTGCGTTGGCCATCCCCCCGCCAATTTCGCCGACGGGGACGGGAAGCTTGGTGAAAAATGCCCAATTCAAAGCGCTGGCGCCGTGCGAGACCAGGTATCCCAAAATAAAGAGGAGGGTCCCGATGGTAAATAGAGTGCACAGACCCGTCAGACTGAACATCAGCACGTTCATGACGGATTTCCAGGCGCCGGAACGGGTCAAGAGTGTGCTCCTCCTCTCGACGCAGCCATGATCATGAGCCTGGCCAGGCCGTTGATGATGAACGTAACCACGAACAGAACGAGCCCCAGCTCAATCAAAGAACTGATGTACAGGGAGCCGACGGCCTCCGTGAATTCGTTCGCAATGACGGCGGCGATGGAATAGCCGGGAGCCAGCAGCGAGGCCTTAATCTGCGGTGTATTGCCGATGACCATGGTGACCGCCATGGTTTCCCCCAGCGCACGTGCCAGCGCCAGAAAGATAGAACCCATGATCCCCTTGAGCGCATAAGGGACAACCACGTGCCAGGTCGTTTGCCATCGGCTCCCGCCCAGCGCCAGAGAAGCTTCACGCTGATCCTTCGGAACAGCCAGCAGCACTTCGCGCGACACTGAAACGATGAAGGGCATAATCATGACGGACAGCACCACGCCGGCTGAAAAATAGCTAACACCGTAGAAGACGCCCTGGAATATCGGCAGGAAGCCGAATACGGCTTTCAGCACCGGAACTACACGGGCCTGCAAGAACGGAACCAGGATGAAGATGCCCAGGAGGCCGTAGATCACGCTGGGGACTGCGGCCAGAAGCTCGATGAGAAAGGTCAGAGAGTCCGAAACCCTTCGGGGGGCCAGTTCCGCCAGGAAGATTGCGGAGCCCAGCCCTTGCGGAATTGCAATGAGCAAGGAAAGGGCGGCGGTAACCACGGTCCCATAAATAAAAGGCAACGCACCGAAATTGCCCGCAATGGGGTCCCAGGTCTGTGTGAACAGAAAATGGAAGCCAAACTTCTGACGGGAGACCGCAGACTGGACGAACAGTTCGTAGAAGATCAGCGAGGTAATCAGGAAAATGGTCGCTGCCGCAACCAGCGTGACAAGGTAGGCGACATCTTCGCCCACTTGCCCTCGCCGCAAGAAAGACCGCGCCCTGCCCCCGGGGGGCAGGGCGCGTGAGTTTGCGGTTGAGGGGTAAGTGGCCATCTGGGTCTACTGAATCTTCGAAATCGCCTTCATCTCTTGCGCCTGTACTTCCTTGGGCAAGCGTGCGTAGGAAAGGGCTTCGGTCATGTTTTGGCCGTCGGTCATCATCCAGTGCAGAAAGTCGATGATGATTTTCTTCTTGTTGGGGTCCGCGATCTTCTGCGGGATCAGCAGCCAAGTGAAACTTGCGATGGGATAAGCTGTTTTTCCGGGGGCGTTGGTAATAGACACCCGGAAATCCGCCGGCATGTTCTGCGCCGCTCCTGCCGCAGCCGCCGTGGTGCTCGCCAGGTTTGCCTTGACAAATTCACCCGCGGCGTTCTGGACCACGCCATAAGGCAGATTGTTCTGCAGGGCTTAGATGAGCTCGACGTAACCGATGGAATTGGGGGTCTGTTTTACCAAGCCGGTAACCCCTTCGTTGCCCTTTCCTCCCAGCCCCACGGGCCAGTTCACGGAAGTTCCTACGCCGACTTTCGACTTCCACTCCGGGCTGACCTTCGAAAGGAAATCCACCCAGATGTAAGTCGTTCCGCTGCCGTCGGAGCGATGGACGACCACGATGTCGCTACTTGGCAGGTTCACGCCGGGATTCGCTTTCGCGATTGCAGGGTCGTTCCATTTCGTTATCGTCCCCAGGAAAACGCCGGCGAGAGCGGCTGGAGTGAACTTCAGCTCCCCCGTGACACCCGCCACGTTGTACGTCGGGACATCAGCTCCGAGCACGGTGGGAAAATGCAGCACGGGCGCCCCACGCTTGCCTTGAAAGTCCGCCAGTTGCATATCGTTCATGGGTCCGTCGCTGGCGCCGAAGTCTACCGTTCCCTCGGTCACCTGCGCAATACCGCCGCCGGAACCGATTGACTGATAGTTGATTTCCACGTTCGGGTGCAGCTTCTTGTATTCGCTAAACCATTTCGAGTACATGGGGTACGGAAACGTAGCGCCGGCCCCTGTCAGGGACGTTTGCGCCCACGTGACTGTGCTCGCGAGCAACATCAGAACTGCTACACCTAAGATCTTTCGTGTCTTCGACATCTTCTTTCCTCCCATCGCTCCGTATTTTTCTTGTGGCGAAAACCGCACTACTTTTCCTTGATTCGGCCGGTTTCTGGCAGTCCTGTATTCATCTCCTCTTTATTTCAGCTGACCAGTAGCGGGAGCAGCGCCGGGCAATGTGTAACGCAGGTTGAAGAACAAGAGATTCAGGGCAGCATGGGTGGAGCTGCCTGCGGTCACTGACCATGGGTTGCGGATTAGATAGGAGTACTGTCCCATCAAGTTCACGGCGCCATACTTGGTATCCCGCCAAATCGTTTGGTTCATGCCCACCGTAGCTTCCTGAATGGCACGGTTCTGCGAGATCGCAGTTGCAAAGTTGGCGGCCGTGGCATGTACGCCGTAACCGTACTCGTTGCCGTTTGCGACGCGCAGGTTTCTGTACACGTAGACGCCGCCATAGTAGGAGTAGAACATCGTGTTCTTGTGGGTGTATTCGAACCCAGTCACGGTTGAAGCGGACTTGATGGGTACCATGCTGCCATCGGGATTGAGGAGCACATCCGGCACTTGGCCGAAGATGTAGCGGCCACCGCCCTGGTTCCAAAAATTGTTCGTGATCAGGCGCAAGCCATTAAGCACTTGACCATTCAGGTTGAGGAAGACGCCGCC
>JAIQFG010000063.1 GCA_020073375.1 Terriglobia bacterium
TGATCTTAAATAACCAGTGCGACATCCATAATCTACTCTCTTGGCCTCAGCCGCTGGTTGTCCATACTGGTGCGCCGGGTTCCTAATTACGAGCAGACCCTCAGCCGTTTTGTGACTGAGAGCTTGTCACGTCTCGCTCACTTCACGACTTCGCCTTGAGCGCCTCCTGAAACCTTTTCGCCGGGATACCCGCTGCTGCACGTTGAACCCAAGTCATTTTCGGTCCCTTTCTCGCCGTAGACCAATTTTTGCAGTACCCAAGCCGCCGCAACTGCTCCCTGGGTCTGCGCCATCATTGCCAAGTTCCACACTAGACTTCTACCAAAGCAGCCAGATTGTTAGCGTGTGCTTTGGCCCGGTCGCTCTTGACGTTGATCAAGCCGAGATACCGTCGCAGGGTAGTTTGGTCGCTGTGACCAATCCACTCCTGCACGTCCGTAATGGGAACACCGTTCTGTAAGTGCCAGGTAGCCCATGTGCGGCGGAACCGATGCAACGTCCACTGTGAACAGTACGGGCCATTCTTGCAGTATTTCTCCGTCCCAGGAGTGAGGTTGCCCCACTCGTCATAACTTCCCGTCACGCAATGGCCGCAGTTCAATTGTGCGCGGGAGGCAATCTGCTTGAGCTTGTAGAGAAAATGGCCCTCAGGACCGTTTTCCCTGTTGACGAAGATTAACTGGCGGTCGCTGTTGATGAGCTTATAGGTGCGCAATGCCTCCACCAACACTGATGGAATTGGAACGATGCGTGGCTTGTTGTTTTTCGTACTGAACTTGTGATGCCCAATCTGCTTGGCTTGAATGGTGAAGGTGCAACCGTCAAAATCAACGTCCCTCCAAGTGGCAAACATGACCTCGCGTTCGCGGCAACCCGAGTAGAGAAAGAATTGATAGGCCAACCGCTCCTCCGCAGTACAGGCGGCGAATAGGCGCTTGAGGTCTTCTTGGCTGTAATAGTCAACGGCAGATTCATCGTAGGAGGGCATTTCCTTAACTGAGAGACGGCGGTCTGCTGCCACGTTGCAAATGGAGTCGGATAGAAACCTGTTGATTGAGCAGAGCCGATTGTAAATTGTGCGCGGTTCCCGCTTTCGGTCTTGGAAGTGCCGCCAATACTTGTAGCTGTCTTCTTTAAGAATTTCGTCCACATAAGTTTTCCCGCTGACTTGCTGGAAGAGTTCTAGTTCCCATTTCCAGCGGTCGGCGGAACGCCCATCTTGGCTCTCAGTGCGTTTCACTTCTAAAAAGCGGGCAATAGCCTCTGAAAGTGTAATGCGTTTCCCTGAGTCGGCGACGGGAAGGCCGAGGGCAATTTGCTTGAGTTCCCGTTCCCTTCGGGCCTTCGCTGCCTTTGCCGCCCACTCGTCTTTATGCGGCCCATCCCACTTCTGGCTGGTCCCGTTTTTCCACTTAATCCAGAACGTCCCTTTTAGACCTTCTCGCCTCGCTCGTTCAACGCCCCAGTTGACCCGCTTCCCGCCAAGCGTTCCTCGAACCACAATAGTAGCCGCTGCCATATGTCTGCTCCTGTATTTTTAATACTGGGCAGAACGAAAACGGCCAATTTCCGGTAGCCTTTTAGTAGCCGCCACCGCTAAGTTATTGATTTTAGAAGATTGGCTGGGAGGCCTGGACTCGAACCAGGATAATCAGAGTCAGAGTCTGATGTACTGCCGATTGTACGACCTCCCAGCCGAGGGAGAGCAAAGAAAAGGGTCGCGGCAAGCCGCAAATTTCCCGCGGCTTCACGACCCAGCTTCTTTACGAGATCTTTGTGGGTCGCGGCCGAAGCCGCGACATATAGGAACCCGCAAGGATTAGGACCTTGGCCCCTGGCGGCACGGTGGGCGTATACTGGCGGCATCTCAGCGGGGAAAAACCGCATCGAAATTGTCTGCGAGGTCTTCACATGAAATCCAAATGGCCGCTTCTCACGATTGCCGCGCTGCTGGCCGGCGCCGGTTTGCATGCCCAGACGCCCGAGGCGTCAACCGCCCAGCCCGCTGCCGCGCCGGCCCCCGCGGCCAAAGCGCGACCGGAAATGCTGACGGTCCCGCTGGGCACGCGCCTGCCGCTGATCCTGCACAACGCGGTGACCACGCGCAACGCCAAGCCCGGCGATCCCGTCTATCTCGAAACTCTCTTCCCCATCGTGATCCAAAATCGCATCCTGATTCCCGCAGGATCCTACGTCCAATGCGAGATTACTGAAGCAAAACGTCCCGGAAAGGTAAAAGGAACTGGGGAAATCCGCATGCGCCTCAACACCATGATCCTACCCAATGGCTACACCGTGGATTTCAACGCCGTGCCCACCAACGCGGGCACCGGCGGAAACGAAGCCACCGACCCCGAGGGAAACATTCACGGCGACACCGATAAGGGCACCGACGTCGGCACCGTCGTTAAAACCACCGGAATCGGCGCCGGTATCGGAGCCATCGCCGGGCGCAGCGCCTCGGGCGCTGGCATCGGCGCAGGCGCAGGCGCGGCCGTCGGCCTCGCCACGGTGTTGCTAACGCGCGGCCCCGAACTGGAATTGCCCCGCGGCACCACGGTCGACGTCATCCTCGACCGCACCGTCTACCTCGACTCCAGCAAAATCACGTTCACCGATCCCGGACACTCATCCACGATGCCGGGCCCGGAAAATCGCGAGCCCACCCGCAGCCGCTCGCCGTTTTAAGTAGGACGGGCTTCAGCCTGTCTGGTTTTCACGATGGAAGGGCAATCAGTAACCACAAAACGTATCGCGGAGAAATCAGGTAGCACAGCCACTCCTGGCTGTGTGCTCTTGCAGACTTGACTTAAGCCAACAATCCAATTTCACACCCAAAAACCCACACAGCCAGGAGTGGCTGTGCTACTAGTTCCCGCCCGAATTCGCAGCCGGCCGTTCCGCATTCCCCCGCGCAAACCGCAGCGGGCTGAACTCTTCCCACCCAATCGACGTCCTGCCCTCGGTAATCCATTCCGCAATCAGTTTCGCCGTAACGGGAGCCAGCAAAATCCCGTTGCGGTAATGCCCCGTTGCCAGCAGCAATCCTTCCATGTCCGTCGGCCCAAGGATCGGCAATTGATCCGGAGTCCCCGGCCGCAGCCCGGACCAGGTCTCGGTGATTTCCGCGCGCGCAAGTTCCGGAACCAGTTCGTTGACCCCGGAAAATATTTTCTCCATCCCGCCCGAAGTCACGCCCTTTTCATACCCGGCATTCTCGAGCGTACTCCCCACGACCAGCATCTGGGGGCTCCCAAAATCTCGCGGCACAATGTAGCCGCGCTCGGACCGCAGCACCCGTCGGATCGGCCTGCCCGCGTGAACCAGCGCGGCCATCTGCCCGCGCACCGGGACCGTGGGCGCATACCGCGCAACTTCCGGAATCCGGCTAGTCCAGCATCCCGCCGCAAACACCACGTGGCCCGCCGACAATGTTTTGCCCACGGAAGTTTTCACCCCCGTGCTGCGATTTCCTTCGCCGGCCAGCGCAATCGCTTCCACTCCCGGCAGCAGCGTCACGCCTGAGTTTTCGGCGGCCGCCAGCAGCGCGGCGGTCAGGCGGCGCGTGTTCACCGTGCACTCATCAGGCAGCAGCGCCGCCGCGCGAACGTCGCGCCCCAGCGCCGGCTCCATTTCCAATGCTTCATCCAGCGGCAGAGCTTCGCAGGCCAGCCCCAATCCATGATGCAGCGCCACCAGCGTGCTCAATTCGCGCTCCGCGTCCCCGTGGCAGAGTGTTTCGATGGCTCCCCCAGCGCGATACCCGGTCCGCAGCCCGGAAGCTTCTTCAATGTCCGCCACATAGCGCGCATACAACGCCAGGCTGGCGCGCCCCAGCGGCACCAGCGGAATTGCTGCGGGGCAATCCGGCGCGGGCGAAAGCATGCCGGCCGCCGCCCAGGACGCCTCCAGCAGAAATTCCTGGCGGTCCACCACGGCCACGCTCAATTTTCTTTGCGACAGCTCGAGGGCCACGGAGGTTCCAATAATCCCCCCGCCCACGATCAACACATCGCATGTGCTCATGCCCATATCATATCAGTAACGCGTAGCTTTCAGGTGGCGCCGGCGTCCCGCCGGCAGTTTTGCGATTTTTCCGGTTGTGCATGTCGAAATGGAAGAAACCCGCCGGCGGGACGCCTGCGCCACAATTCACGCGCCAGGAATTTATGCGTGGAAAAATACCAGGTTTGGAATTCGCGAAATAAAACCACGCTCTAAAGCGTCTTCTTCAATTCCTCGGAAAGCACGCGCGCCTTTTCCGCCAGGTTCTGCGCGCGCACCCAGTCGTCGGCTATTATTGCTGCGTGGGCCTCGGCGTTAAAGCCGGCGATTTTGTCCGCCAGGTCTTTCTGCGTGGCGTTAAGCTGCCTGCCGTTGGCCATCGCCAGATTTTCTTCCGCGGTTTTCAGGCTTCTTGTCGCGTTCGTCTTCGTCGCGGCCAGATCGCGCGCCGAAAGCTGCGGCGAAATCTGCGGCGGCGCGGGCTTCGGAGCCGGCGCTTCCGCGCTATCCACCGGCGCAGGCCGTGCGCGCGGCGGCGCGGGACGCTTCGCGGGAAGCATCGGCGGCGCGGGCGCGGCGGCCGCGGGAGGAGGCTCCGGGGGAGCTTCGGCGGGCGGCGGCGTTTCCGGAACGGGCATCGGTTCGGCGATGTCCGGAGGCGGCGTGCTGACCGAGGGGGGCGCCGCGCGCACAATATGTCTGCCCCCGCACCCTGCAACTCCCAGGGCGGCGGCGTACAGCAAGAACAGATATTTGGGCTTCCGCATCATGAATTCCGCCCTACTGCCGCGCCTGCTTCCCGGCTGCGCGCCAGCGCCGTCTCCAGTTGACGCGCCAGCGGCAACTCGATCCGGAACGTCGTGCCGCGTCCCACTTCCGAGTCAAATTCGATCGATCCGTTGTGCAGCTGCACAGTCCGGAACGTGCTTGCAAGTCCGATGCCGCTTCCTTTAGGCCGAGTTGTAAAGAACAGCTGGAAGACGCGCTGCTTGTTCTCCGGCGCAATCCCTTTTCCCGTGTCCCCTACCTGAATTTCCGCCATTTCTCCGTGCCGCGAAAGCGTCAGTGTCAGCACCCCGCCGTCCGGCATCGCTTCCACAGCGTTCACCAGCAGATTCACCAGCGCCTGCTTCAGCAACTCCCTGTCCACCAGCACCGGCGGCACTTCGGCAAACCGCGTGACCACCTTGATGTTGCCCTTGTCCATCTGCGGCGCCTGCACGGCCAGAACTTCTTCCAGAATATTCTTCAGGCTGGCCTCTTCCTGGTGCATCTCAGGAGGACGTGTGAAATCCAGAAACCGTTTCACCACGTGGTCCAGACGGTCAATTTCATTGTCCAGCACGCGCACGGCCTGCTGCGGCATGTCATCGCCCGAGGGCAAGCTGGCTTTCAGATTTTCCAGCCACAGCCGCATCGAGTTCAGCGGATTCTTCACTTCGTGCGCCACGCCCGCCGTGATCCGCCCCAGTTGCGCCATGCGTTCGGAGACTTGCAACTGCGTGCTGATTCTCTCGCGCGATTCCAGGTCCGTGAATTTTACCAGCGCGCCCATGCGTGTCCCGCCCTCGCTGATCACTTCCACGCTCAACCCCACGCGCCGCGGCGGCATTTCCGGCCCCGAAAGGATCACCTCGGTCGACGCCACCGGCTCGAATTCCCCGCCCACCAGCTTGATGGCTTCGCGCACGGGATGATCCGGCGGAAAAATATCCTCGGCCCTGCGCCCCAGTAGCCTGTCGGAAGGCGTGGACAAGAACCGCTCGACCGCGGGGCTGACCATGACGGCGCGCCCGTCGAGCGAAAACAGCAGCAGCCCGTCGTCCAGCCCGCCCAGCACCTGATCGAGATTCTCGCGCAAGGTGCTGAAAATTTCCCGCACGCCCCGCAACTGCATTCCGATCTGGCTGATCTTCGTGCTGACCTGGCCGAATTCGTCGCCGCGCTGCAGCGGCTTCTGGTCGAATTCGCCCTTTGAGATGTGGTCCAACTGCGCCTGAATGCGCTGCAAGGGCGCCAGCGAAATGCTGCTCCCGACTCCCGCCAGCAATCCGGAAATCACCACCGAGAACAACGCGAGAAAGGCCGCAGAACGCAACGCGGGCGTAATTTCGTTGCGCAGCAGCGCCGTCTGCACCGCCACGTGGATCGCGCCGAATGGAGTTTTTGCACCCGCCGGCCCCTGTTCAAATGGATAAGAGACCCCATAAGCCTTCGCCGGACCGTACAGCGTGCGAAGTTCGTTGGAAAACCCGCTCGATACCAACTGCTGGAAATCCGCCCGCTCGGGCAATTGCTTCCCGGCCAGGGAAAGATCGCTTGATATCAGCACCTTCGCGTTTGCATCCGTGATGGAAATTTCGTAGATCAACGGGGAGTAGCCCATTTCCGCGTCGATGGCCGATTTTAGCGAATCGCTTTCTTCCAGGGAATTTTCCAGATATTCGCGCAAATCCTCGGCGCTGGCTGAGGCCGGCGTTTTTCCTTCCTTCGCCGAATCGGCAAGCGCCGTCTGGATCTGGAAAAATACGTGGCGAGTAACCAGTTGTGCGCGCTCGTTGGCCTGGCGTGTTACCTGCCGCGTGAGCGTCAGGACATAGAGCGTGGAGCTTACGCCCACCACGGCCAGCACCAGCAGCGCCGTGGTCAGCGTGATTTTCGTTTTCAGCCGGAGTTGCATGGGTCGCACCGCGCCTCAGGGCGAGGAAGCTTTCGCGGCCTCGTATTCCTTCAACTTGTTGTGCAGCGTTTTCAGGCTGATGCCCAGCAATTCGGCGGCGCGCGTCTTGTTGTTGGTCGATGCCAGCGTCTGCAGGATCAATTCGCGCTCGGCCGCTTCCACCGTGGTGCCGATCGGAAACCGGAGCGAGGTCAGTTCCGATGCCGAGGCCGCCGGCGCATGTCCGAAATCGGCGGGCAGGTTGGCTCGTCCGATCAGGTCGCGGTTGGCCATGATCGTGGCGCGCTCCAGCACGTTGCGCAACTCACGCACGTTTCCCGGCCATGAGTAGCTGGCGAACATTTCAATCACTTCGGGATTCACGCCGCGCACCTGCCGCCCGTGCTTCGCGTTGATGTCCCGCAAGATATGTTCCACCAGCAGCGAAATATCTTCCTTGCGATCGCGCAGTGGAGGGAGATGAATGTGAAACACGTTCAGCCGGAAATAAAGATCCTGGCGCAACTCGCCCTTGGCCACGGCCTGCTCGGGTTCTTTATTGGTGGCCGCCAGCACGCGCACGTCCACCGGAGTTTCCACCTTGCTTCCCAGCCTGCGGATCTTGTGGTCCTCCAGCACGCGCAGCAGTTTCGCCTGCGTCTGCATGGGCATCTCGCCGATTTCATCCAGCAGCAGCGTGCCGCCGTCGGCCATCTCGAAGCATCCGATGCGCCTCTCGGCCGCGCCCGTGAACGCCCCGCGCTCATGCCCGAAAATTTCGCTTTCCATCAGCGATTCAGGAATCGCGGAACAATTGATGGCGATGAACGGACGGTCCGCGCGCGGCGAGAGCCGATGAATCGTGCGCGCCAGAATTTCCTTGCCCGACCCGGTCTCCCCGGTGATCAGCACCGACGCGGACGACGGCGCCACCTGCTCCACAACGCGCATGATGTCCTGCATGATTTTCGATTCGCCGACCAGATCGCCGAGTTTGCCGGTTTCACGCAACTGACGCGTGAGCGCCGCCACCTGCCGCTGATCTCGCACCCGCCCCAGCGCCCGGTCCAGCAGCGAACGCAGCACCGCGCCCTTCAGAGGCTTCTCGATATACCAGAACGCTCCCGCTTCGATTGCCGCAATGATGCGCTCTTCGCTGCCCTTGCCCGTGATGATAATGGCAGGAACGTTTTGCAATTCTTCGCCGAGCCGCGCCAGCAGTTCCAGCCCGTTCATCCCCGGCAACTCAACGTCGGCAAGCAACGCCGCGGGCGCAAATTCGGAAAAGCGCGCCAGAGCGTCTTCCGCGCTGCCCACGCCCAGCACCTCGAACCCCCACCGCCGCAGCAGCGCTTCATACCCGATGCGTGCGTTCTCCTCATCCTCCACGATCAGGATTCGGTCCGGCGCAGGTTTTGTCGTTTCAAAACGAGTCGCTTCAGCCATGGAGTTTGCAGGCAGTCCGTAATCGCATGGACCGCAGCCTCCACACGAATCTACCAGCAGCGCGAGCCTCTGCCAAGCTGAGATCGCGATGCTTAGTCAAAATCGAGTCGCTGGGATGAATTGTTGGATTCGGAATTTGGATGCAATGTCTGTACACGCGCGAGTGCATGCATTGTGATCGCGTCCGGCGATATCTCCGCGCGATGCTCAGTCCAGAGTCATGGAGCGGCCGCTCCATAACTCTGGCCAAAGCCTTAAGCTAAACCTCTAGTTCGGGAACGGCAGATACGTCCACACGTCGTTGAGATACCCTGGCGGATCGCCCTGGCTGGCATCGAGACCCTCACCGCCAAATATCCAGATGTAGCCTTCCCGATCCTGCTTCCACAAGGCAGCTCCACGGCGTCCGCCGGCCACATATTTCACATAAGGCAGACCATGCGCCAGGTTGTTGAATTCATACAAGCCGCTCTGGTTCACGTTGGTCGTGCCCTTCCACCAGAGCCATTGCCCGGAACTGTGCTGGTACTCCCAAATATCGTTCAGGAACCCGGTCGGATCGGTGGTAACGGAACCGTATCCCCACCCGCCGTAGAACCAGAGATTGTTGTTGGAATCAGTCCAACCGGCTGCTCCCCAGCGCGAACCGGGAACATTCGCTGCCGCACCGGTGCTCGTGTTGTCGATCGCCTGACTTCCATAAATGCCCGTTTGGTTGGCAAGGTTGCCGCCTGATATCCAGATCCATTGGCCTCCCGTAAATTCCCACAGATCGTTGAGAATTGCCCCTTGAGGCGTGCCACCCACGGGAATGCCCGTTCCGGCCGAATCCAAACCGAATCCTCCGAAAAGCCATACGTTACCAGAGGCATCCACCCACATGGTCGCTGCTTGACGAGCGCCGGGCGCTCCTCCTGTGGCCGAACCCTTCGTGCCATAAACTCCATTCGTGTTTATAACATTTGGTCCGGCGACCCACGTCCATTGGCGGCTGGCAATGTTGTATTCCCACAAATCGCTGAGCAAACCTGTGCTACCTGCCGAATCGATTCCCTGGCCGCCGAATATCCACAGGTTGGCATCAGCTGCATCCGTCGCATTGGCAGCAGCCCAGCGTCCCCCTGGCAGGTTGGAAGCAGAAGGCGTTCCCTTGGTCCCGTAAACACCGGGTTGGTCCGGTATGTTGGAGCCAGCTTGCTTGCTCCACTGGCCCGTAAATGTTCCCGCTCCATTGGGATCGGGGCCGCCAGGAATCCACTCCCAAACGTCGTTGAGGAAACCAAAATCGCCAAATCCGAGTGCGTCAACGCCCTCTCCCTGTCCACCAAACATCCAGAGGTGGCCAGCCGTGTTTGGACCTGTCGATTCAGACCACGCTACCCCCCCCCAACGTGCACCAGGATATGCCCCGGGGTACAAGGTGTAAAATCCGTTCGGCAGGCCGGGTGGCGCGTCCGTGGCTTGCAGCGGGTCGGTATGTAATTCCCAGTTGCCTCCATTATCAACGAATGGAGTGAGATTGGCGGGAACCCAGCCCGTCCCGGCAGGGGTCGTTCCGATTGGTACCCCGTCATAAACCCAAAGATCGTTTAGAATGCTTGGAAGTTGCTTGCCAAGAGGAGAAATATACGGGAAGCCCTGACCGCCGAAAAGCCACTTTCTCCCCAGTCCATCCGTCCATGCGATGGCAAAGTCTCTGGCGCCCGGGGCGCCGATGTCCGCTGGGGTCTGCGCGTTCGGAGGAAAGAGCGGCATGGTGATGGAAGCATAATTGTTGGCTTTATTCGTGTTTGGATTAGCAAAACTCACCCAATCCCAGTCATTGTGCTGGCAATCGACAACAACGCTATCCACGTCGGCAATCGCAATGCCGGTATAAAAAAAGTCTGTGCAGCCCTGTCGCTGGCTGGTAGGCGAAAGAAATGTCTGAACATTGTATATGCCGCCATACGTCACCTGCGTGGGAAACGTGAACAGGCTGTCGCCCGTCACAAAAAGGTCGTCTCCCGCGTTATCCTGCAATTCCTGGACGTCGCCCGGTCCCACAACCAAGCCGACAACCGAACCGCCAATTTTGAACGACGGCTGCGAACAGCTGACCTGCACATTCGTAATATTTCCATTCACCGTGCCGGTGCCATTGGAAACAAAACAGGCCTGCGTGGGGTTGGTCGGCTGGGTTGACACGGTTACGTTATAGGTAGCCCCGGGAGTAACTGGTGCCGAAAACGTAAAGGTCAAGCTTCCCGTCCCGGTAACATTAAATGTGTTGCCGCCATTGTTCTGCAGTGCTAGCCCGCCGCCAATCAGTCCGGTAATCGAACCGCCCAGAGAGAGGCCCTGGCCGCAATTGACCTGAACATTGGAAACATTCGCTGTCGCGCTGCCCGAACCATTGACCACCACGCAATTCTGCGTGGGGGTGGAAGGCTGCGTCTTGATCGTCACGGCGTACGCGCCGCTCACCGCGGTCTTGAACGTGAACGGGCCGTTTGCGCTGATCGTAAGATCATCTCCGGCGTTATCCTCCAGCACCAACCCGCTTCCCACCAGCCCGGAGACAGCCCCGCCGATGGTCTGCGTCGGCGTCGATCCTGAACCCGACCCTGAACCCGACCCGGACCCTGACCCGGACGAGGATCCACCGATGCCGCCACCCAGGCTATTCACCCGGCAGGCGGAAAGCAGCAGAGAAAGACTTACCAGCACATAGAGCGGAACTTGTTTGAGCGGCGACTTCATCATTGCTCTTGCTCCTTCACGCTTTGAGGAATTTCCCTCGCATTAGGCCGTTCCACACCCAGACCCAGATTTCCAGATTCCTTCGTTTGCTTCCCCGGGCGTCATTCGGGAATTTGAGGCTCCAAGAGCCGCAGGCAGGACTTGCAGTCCGCTTCAAGAATCAACCCCGGTTGAATCGTGAAACTCAATCACCCCGGAAATCAGGCGCTACGCAAGACCCAGAAACTTCCCGCAAAACACAGCAGTAGCGCTTGCTTTCTCTTCAATTCCGGCCACACAAGGTGCAAGTCGCTCACCATGAAGCGCCATCATGTATGTGCCTGATTACAAAGCGCTAGAAGGGCTGCGGAGGGAACCGATGTCCCAATACGGGCAGGTAGCTGGGTGAAAAGGTTACAAAATAAGCTACTTACGGCATTCCCGTTTTGGACCTAAGTCTTGCAGAAAGAGGGGCCTGCGAGCAGATTACTGCTAAGTTATTTATTTTCAATGACCAGAATGATGGCCGATCCGCTCACCCTTCCCCGCTTGGCCCCGTTTTCAGAATCTAAACCAAGGCTTGGGGGATTTCTGGGCAGGATCTCTTTGGGCATGTCACCAAATAAATAACCCTGGAGCGAGCGAAACCCTTCTAAGGGCCTAGGGAGCCATGTACAGCGGGCGGTCCAGCACCAGGTCGATTTTGGTTCCCTTGGGCAAATCCAGTTCCTGTCCGATGCCGGAAGAGGCCACAAATCCGGCTACGCCGCCAGCCGCCGCACCGATCGCCGCCCCTTTGGCGCCGTGGGCCGCACCGCCCGCGGCAGCGCCGATCGCGGCGCCCGCAGCTGCGGCTTCCAAATCACGCGTTCCCTTGCTGGTGCGCGCCTCGATTTCTCCTTCTTTGCTCTCGCCCGGCCGCACGGCATAATCTCCAGGAATGCTTGAAACTTCCGCAACAAGAGGCAAGCGGCCTCGATGGGTGTCAATGTCGTCGAACGTCAGCCACAGGCGCGCGCGGCCGGTCAGCCCGCCCGGCTCGATGCGGCTGACGTGCCCGCGAATTTTTGCACCTGGGGGAAGGATGCCGCCTCTCGTGGTCTGCAGCGGTTCGAGAGTCCTGGCGCTGAATTTTTTGTTTACGCGGTTTTTGCCGGAATTCAATTCGTCGTCGAGCCGAACCAGAAAATGCGTTCCGTTCGGCACCAGATTGGCAACCGCGGAGGGGGCCGAGTCATCGGCCTGTGCCGCCAACGCGGATTCGATGTACGCAAAACACCCGAGAGACATCGCCAGAACTGTCGCGCCTAATGCCCACGATGAAAATTTTAAACGCATGTAATTCCCCCGGCCAGATTGGCCCATGAAAATTTAGGGCGAGCTGGCCTTCACTAATTCCAGGCTTGCGCCCGGACAAAAAGCCCCCCGCTCGTGGGAGGCTCTCCAGTCAGATGACGCCAGAAGCCTGCGGGTGGCCCGGGACAAGCCCCATCCAGAAAGGCTTCTGGTTGGGCAAGCCGCTGCGTTCCGAGTCGGCTGTGAATTTTGCGCGGAAAAAATTGATGCGCGCGAATTTGGGAATATATAATGTCGTCGGCCCGATGGGTCAGAATGGTACAGTTGAGGTGTGATTGCACGGTCTGAAACCGGAGTTCTTTGCCATCAAGTTGGCTGGCGATGCGGTTGTAATGTTTGCTGATTTTGCGCTGTTCAAGGTCACCGCGGAGGTTCAAGTTCATGATGCGATTGCTGTTGAGGGCTGGGACACTGATCACGCTGAGTCTCGTACTGATGTCTGCTGTGTTTGCTCGTACCCCGGCGAAACGCAAGCACGCAAAACCTGCCGATGCCAATCCCGCGGCGGCTACGTCCTTGGAAAACGCCGGGACGGAGGCCGCGCCCGCGCCCGCCGCACCCACGCCGCAAACCGCGAGCAAAAAAAAATCGGACGCGGACTCGGCCGATTCCAAACCCGTGCCGAATTTTCTCCCGATGCTGGCCACCACAGGCACGATCGGCCTGTTCACAGTGGAAACGGCCGAAACGCTGCCCAAGGGCGGCTTCGCATTTTCCGCTTTCGGAAACAAGTTCGGGCGAACTCCGGGAAGCGTCACGATTTTTCAGCTGGGATTGGACTTGAGCTACGGCTTGACCGACCGCTTCAATTTGTACGCTTCCTTCGATCCGTATCAGCATTCGCACATCGGAAATGGCAGCCAGTTGAGCCTGTCGCCGTTGAACGCCTTTAACCCGCCGTTTGGGACCACGATCTTTCCCACGATTCCCTCGACCGGCACGGCCGGCTACGTGGAGGATTACCCCTTCGCCGCAAACAATGGCGGCGGGATTGGCCCGGTGACACTGGGAATCAAATTCGCTTTTCTTTCCGAGCGGCTCGGAGCGCCGTTCAGCCTTTCGGTGCGCAACGATGTAATCATCTCGACGCGAACGAACGTCCCGAAACTTCTGGTGAATGGAACACTCGGCAGCCCGCTCAGCGATTTGATTTCCATGGCCGCCAGCAAGAACTGGGGCAACTCGATCGTGACCACGCTGAACCTGGGTTATCTGCGCACGACCAGTCCGCATGACTTCCTTCATAACCAGGCTTTCCAGATGGCCGATCAGTACAGGGCCTCGGCGGGAATTCTTCTGTTTCCGAACAGCCGGTTCCAGCCCATGAGCGAATACTCGGCCATCATTTTCGCCGGCGGCACTCCGGACACAACCTTCGGCGCGCGCGATCCCGTGGATGAAGTCGTGGGCCTGCGGATGTATCCGTGGAAGTACCTGGCGATGGACGTCGGCTACCGGGCCATGCTGAATATGAATCAGCTGAACGACCGCCACGGATTTGTGATCAAGCTGGGCACGGGATACTGGCCGGAAGAAGCGCCCCCGCCGCCCAATCATGCGCCGACGGTTTCGCTGTCCGCGGATAAGAACATGGTGTATTTCGGATCCGGCGACGCGATATCGCTGACCGCGACGGCTTCCGATCCCGACAACGATCCTCTTACATACACATGGTCCAGCACCTGCGGCCATATTGACGGCAACGGACCGCATGTACGG
Organism: Terriglobia bacterium; assembly: GCA_020073375.1. Lineage (GTDB taxonomy): Bacteria > Acidobacteriota > Terriglobia > Acidiferrales > UBA7541 > Palsa-360. Next base: position 13,907 of record JAIQFG010000063.1, read on the forward strand.
TGGCTCTCGGCAGGCACGCCCGTGGGAACCTGCACGGCCACGGTAAAAGCGGACGACGCGCACGGCGGCTTTGCCAGCGCCTCCACGGACACTCATGTTGAGGTGAAACCGAATAATCCTCCGGCCCTCAGTTGCGCGGCGGACCGAACGTCGGTCTTCGCCGGCGAGCGCGTGCACATCACCTCAAACGCCACCGATCCCGACGGTGATCCGCTGACCTACACCTGGCGCGCCAATGCCGGGCAGGTGGTGGGCAACGGAGCCGCTGTGGACTTCGACACGACGGGCCTTGCGCCCGGCACGTACAGTGTCACGGTTCGCGTGGAAGACGGCAAAGGCGGCGCCGCCGATTGCTCGTCCTCGATCGACGTGAAGCCCGTGCCTCCCGCTCCGCAGGCCAGCAAGATCAGCGACTGCGCCTTCGGCAAACCGCTTAGCACGCGCATCGACAACGTCTGCAAGCGCATCCTGGATGACGTGGCCCTGCGCCTGCAAAGCGAACCGCGCGCCTCCGCCGTCATCATCGGCTATTCCGATCCGAAGGAAGCCAAGCCCGATAAGATCGGAGCAGACCGCGCCACCAACGCCGTGAAATATCTCGGCGAGAAAGGCATCGATGCCTCGCGCGTGACCACGCGCACCGGAAGCGGCCAGGCCGGCGCCACCGATAATCGGCGCATCGACGTCATCTGGGTTCCCGAGGGCGCCACGTACTAGCGCCGGGCGGGTTCTTTCCTTGCGAGGCCCGAACATTCTGCTGCGGCGGGATGTTCGGGCCTTTCATTCTTTACAAACGAATCCTGCGATCTATATAAGTGCGGATTGGCACCCAGTAGGACCGGCTTCAGCCTGTCGGTTTGATTCTTACTCAAGGATATTTTCAAACCGACAGGCTGAAGCCGGTCCTACTGAAACCAAATTCATTCATTGTGCGGCGGAGCCGGAAAGTTCAATATTCCTCCATGCTCAGGCTTCTCATTTTCGCGTGGCTCGTGCTGGCCTCGACAACCGCGCGGGCGCAGACCTGGAAACCGCTCGGCCCTCCGGGAGGGGATGTCCGCACGCTCGCTGCCGATTCTTCCCATCCCGGGCATGTTTTTCTAGGCACGGCCGACGGGCACATTTTCGGATCCGAGGATTCCGGCGCGCACTGGGCGCTGCTGGGGCGCGCGAGCGATCGGCTCGACGCGGTGATCACCGCGATTGTGGTGGACCGGCGGGACTCGCAGGTACTGTACGCATCGTCCTGGACGCGCGACTCGTCGGCGGGCGGTGGAGTTTTCCGCAGCGCGGACGGCGGCAAGTCCTGGACCGCCGCGGGACTTGCGGGGCAAGCCGTGCGCGCGCTGGCCGCGGCGCCGTCGGATCCCAACGTGCTTGTGGCCGGGACCCTGGACGGCGTGTACCGCTCGCCCGATGGCGCAAGGTCGTGGGAGCGCATCTCTCCCGAACATCACGCGGAACTTCGCAATCTGGATTCGGTAGCCATCGATCCGCGCGACCCGGGCGTCATCTATGCCGGGACGTTTCATCTTCCCTGGAAGACTGCCGACGGCGGGCGCACCTGGCGCCCGATTCACGAAGGCATGATCGATGACTCGGACGTCATGAGCCTGCTGATCGACGGCCCCCATCCCGAGCGCGTCTACGCCAGCGCCTGCTCCGGAATCTATCGCAGCGACGACGGCGCAGCGCAGTGGAGAAAAATCCAGGGCATCCCCTACGCCGCGCGCCGCACCTATGCGATCGTCGAGGATCCTGCGAATCCCGACCACGTGTACGCGGCGACTTCGGAAGGATTGTGGAAGACGGACGACGCCGGAAAAAACTGGCGGCGAACCACGCCCGAGTCGTGGGTGGTAAATGCCGTGGCGGTTGACGCGGGCCGTCCGGGGCGCGTGCTGATCGGAACTGAGGAGTTTGGAGTCCTTGCGAGCGAGGATTCCGGCGAGCATTTTCAAGAGGCGAACAATGGATTTTTTCACCGCCAGATTCTTGCCTTGGCGGCGGACGACGCCCATCAAGGACGCCTCCTAGCCGTGCTGGCCCACGCCCCGGAGCCGGTGCTTGTCACCGATGATGATGGCCAATCCTGGAATCCTCTTGGCCCGGGATTGCAGGCGCGGGATGTCCTTCGCGTGTATGCCTCGCCGCAGGGCTGGTGGGCGTCGCTTTCCGGTGGCGGGCTGATGAAATACGACGTCCAACAAGCGACCTGGAGGAGCGCCGGATTGGTCACCGGAGAGGCTACGAATGCTACAGAAACGTCACTACCACATTCGCGCGGCAGTGCGCGCAACCGGAAGGAAGGTCCGCAAGTTCTGCGTCAGATCGTGAATGACATGGCGTTCAGCTCGAACGCCTGGTATGCCGCCACGAATGCGGGATTGTACTTGTCCCTTGATCGAGGGAAAACCTGGGCGCTGAAACCCATCGGGCCGCTCACCACGCTGCCAGTGCAATCCGTGCGGGTGTCGTCCAACGGCGAAAAACTCTGGGTGGTGTCTCTGCGGGGACTTGTATTTTCTGTGGACGCCGGAAAATCCTGGTCCTGGCATGATTTGCCGCTGGATTCGGGCGGCGCTGTCTCATTGAACATGGACCCTGACGACCAAACCACGATGATTTCCAGGGCCCGTAGCGGGCTTTACATTTCGAGTGACGCGGGGAACACCTGGCGGCAGGCCGGCGCGGGGCTGCCATCGACGCCGGTGCAGGATTTTGCGGCGTCGGGCGACGTCTTCCTGGCATCGATGCGCACCGGCGGGCTGTATGCCTCGTCCGACGCCGGCCGGACATGGGCGCGGCTGGCAGGCACGCTGGGCGAAGGTTTTTTCCCGTCCGTCCTATGGGAAGGCCATGCCGATGTCATTTTCGCTGCCTCGGCCACGGAAGGGCTCTATGCGGTCCGCTGGAGCAGTTTCGCGGCAGGCGGTCGCGAGGGCGGAAACGATGCGGCGAGGCCCAAACTGTCACGCAATGTTCCGAATTGAACCGGAAACGATTCCCATTCTTGCTTGTCGCTGCCTGGCAAGGATTTCCCGGCTTTGAAGTATGAAACCGCTTGCATTATTTCCCGATTCGGCAATAGAATCACTGTCCAACTCATTACGTGTGTCACGATAAGTGACTCGCCGCAGCAGGGTTACAGTTAACTCCTGATTTGGCACACGCGTTGCTCCTGAATTGAGAAGAGGCGCCCAGCCATGCAAACCGAAATTCGTACGGAACCGTACACACCGCGAACCTCCACGCTCTCGCTGCTGGTGGTGGACGACGAAAGCACCACGCGCGATTTGTGCAAGGACGTGGCCACCGACGCGGGGTTTCACGTGATCATCGCGACCACCACGGAGGAGGCGCTGGAAAATCTCGATTCGCGCGCCATCGACATCGTAATCACGGACCTGCAGGTGCCGCAAATCGGCGGACTCGAACTGCTGAAAAAAATCCGCGCCGATTTTCCGGAATGCGCGGTGATCATGCTCACGCAATACGGCACCATCAAGACGGCCATCGAGGCCACCAAGCTCGGCGCAGCCGACTACATCACCAAGCCGTTCCACGTCGAGGAGCTGCTCACCAAGCTGGCCCGCATTTCGCACTCGATCGAAACCGACCAGGAAAATCGCCTACTGCGCGAGCAACTAAAAAGCCGGCCGGGATTCGGCAGCTTCATCGGCGTCTCCCCGAAAATGCAGCGCGTGTACAAATTGATCCAGAAAGTGGCGCAGCACAATTATCCGGTGCTGATCATGGGAGAGAGCGGCACGGGCAAGGAACTGGTGGCGCGCTCGATCCATTTCGCCGGACCGCGCAAGAACAAGCCGTTCGCCCCGGTGGACTGCTCCTCGCTGGTTCCCACGCTGATCGAATCCGAATTGTTCGGGTACGTGAAGGGAGCGTTCACCGGGGCGCAGCATTCCAAACAAGGGCTATTCGAATCCGCCGGCGACGGCACGCTATTCCTGGACGAGATCGGCGAGCTTCCGGTCGACCTGCAATCCAAGCTCCTGCGCGCACTGCAGGAGCGCGAAATCAAGCCGGTGGGTTCAAACGAACGCGTGGGCATCCGCGCGCGGGTGATTGCCGCGACCAACCGCGACCTGGAATCCGCCATTCGAACCAGCGAATTCCGCCAGGACCTCTACTTCCGGTTGAACGTGGTGCAGATCAAGCTGCCGCCGCTGCGCGAGCGCAAGGTGGACATCCCGCTGCTGGTGAGCGCATTTCTTGAGAAATTCAGCGATCCGGCGCGGCCCATCCACACCATTTCGGACGACGCCATGCGCCGGATCATGGCCTACGACTGGCCGGGAAACATCCGCGAACTGGAAAACGCCGTCGAGCGCGCCGTGGCGCTGGGATCGGGCCCGATCCTGCACGTCGGCGACTTGCCGTCCAATCTGCAGTACACGTCGGCCGAGAAACTTCCGGATGTGGACGAATTGGTTCCGCTGGAGGCGCTGGAGCGGCGCGCGATTTTCCGCGCGCTGCGCGAAACTTCCGGGGACAAGCTGGCGGCGGCGCGCCTGCTGGGGATCGGAAAGACCACGCTGTACCGCAAGCTGAAGCAGTATGAAGCGGGGCGGCCGGCGGCGTGAAGTCATTAGCCGCGTGGCGACACTTCTTCGGCGGGCGCGATTGCGAAATTACGGCATGATGGAAATCCACGGGCGCCGCCGTCCAAGGCATTTGGAAGGAAAGCCCGCATCCTTCACCGGGAAGCGAAGGGTGCGCCACACTACCGTTGAAGAGAAAATTGGCCGCCCACCCGAAAGATTGGCCCTGGAGCAGCTTCTTGTTCTACTCGAATCCCAAACGCGCTCTCATCCGCGTCGACCCTATCCCCTGAGTCGAATCAATGCCAAGAGAAAGTCAAAAGCACCCCCCTTCGAAAACCGCGAAGGAGTAGCCACCCGAAAATTCAAACCCGGTCCAAAGGCTGCGCCACCCGCCTTGGCGAGTCTCACCCACGGTTCGCACGAAAATTGACGATCTGAACCAAAATCGCTCATGCTTTCGGATAATTCCCGACTGGCTTCCTTGAAATATTTGAGAAATACGGGCTAGAACTCGGGATCAATCCCCGCCGGCTTCGACCAGCGCCAGGCCGTAAGGGTCGTTGCCAACACCGGTCACGGTGGAGACAACCGTCCTGGTCCGCAGGTCTATCACCCACACGGTTCCGCTTGCGCGGAACTGGTTAAGGCGAGGACCGCCGGAGATTACGGCGTAGCGGCCATCGGCAGTGACGGCGGAGCCCTTCGGGTTCGCCGCGCGCACGACGCCATCGGGATCAGCCGGGCGAGTTACCGGAATGCGGGCGACCTCGGTGCGCGTGGCAAGCTCGACGATGGAGACGTTGTTCGCGCGATAGTTCGGCACGACGATGAACCGGCCGTCTGGAGTGAAGGAAGGAATGAACGGCCTCGTTTGGCCATTGGGATCATCGGTCCCGACCCGCACTCGCGCCACTTCCGCGGACGCGTCGCCCACTCGGGCGCGGTCCACGTCGATGATAGAAATGGTGTTGCCCTCGATCCCGGTTCGCGCGCTTTCCCGGTTTGCGGCGACGATCCAGCGGCCGTCGGGGCTCGCAGCGATACCCCAGGGGCCGACCTGCGTGGGAACGTGCATGATTTCCGGGGTCTTGTTTCCGGCCAGCGCGGCTTCCAGATCGATCACTGAAACGTCATCCGTGCCGCCGTTCGCGGTAAACACGTAGCTCTTGCCGTTGCTACCGCGGCCAAGCGCGATGCTATTGGTGTTCGGGAAGCATCCCCATGCCGGATGTGGCGAGAGCAATGGAACGGGCGAGAATGTGCCGTTCGGCTGGGGAAATGTTTTTTCGAAACTCGGCGGTCCGCTGGGGGAGACGAACGGCACCGGAAAATTCGGGCAGGAGACGCCCTGGCGGCCGACGGCCAATTCGACCGAGCCGCGCAGGCTCCCGGTCTTGCGATCGACGAAGTTAATGCGGTTGCCGCCATCCTCGGTCAGATAGCCTTCGGCGTTGCCGATGATGAACATATCCTTAAGAAGCACCAGGCCAACCGAACCGAAGTGGCCACTATCGATGAGCCTCACCAGCGCATCGGCCGTGTTGTCGTTCTTTGGATCGATCATCTTTTTTACGTCCATCACGGCAATATTTCCGCGCCCACCGTGCTGATTGAACTCGGCATTGTCAATGGCGCCGTGGTGGTTGACGACGAAAGCGGTCTTACTGTCTTCGCTGATGACGATGTTGGCCGGGTCACCCAGCGGCCTGCCGTCGAGACGATCGAGGGCCGTCTTCGAGCGGCTGACGATGGCGTTCGGCGTGTTGTTGTTCTCAGGCCGCAGCGCCTTCTTCAAATCGATTGCATACATGCGAGGGTCTCTGCGACCCGTTGCCAGGATGTAGGTATTCTGGGCGCGCGCTTCACGCGCAAAACACAACAACAGGCCGCCTGCGGCAAGAAGCTTCTGGATTTTCATAGATCCTTCCCCAAGGTTACTTGTGAAACGATGGTAGGCTCGCACCACTGGACACGTCAACTCGCGTCATTTGAAGAGCGACGCGGGCCTTTTCGGTCTCCGTCGAATTCCAAAGATCAACCCCGGTAAGGCCCAGGCTTGGGTTTGGAATTGGCGGGTGCCCAATCCTTGCGGTTTGTGGAAGGGTGGGGTTCTTTTCCATATCATCGTAGTTTCTTTACTGTGAATCCAAGCAAGACCCGCCCTTGAAAAGGCGTCAAGGACGGGGCATGCAAACACCAGTATGATAATTGATATTGGACTTATAAAATCGGTATCATGCGCGGACGAAGTGCGGGGAAATGACAGTGGCCAGCGGCAAGTTCCCGGCGACCATAGGGGCTTGGACAGAGGCTCACGCACGCGCGAGAATTTTCCCATCCGGGAAAGTGACGTTGCCGGAGTATCGGGATGGGAAAGCGGGCCAGCATCGCCTTTCCGGACATCTTCCGCATACCATTGAATTCAGTGGCTTTAGATAACTCCTGCCATTGGCCACTGTGATGCAATGCCCATCGCAGGAGGTTTGCCATGATCCGTCACCTGTTTTTCACAAATTACGCGCTCGTGTACAAGGCGGTGGCTGCGCTGTTCACGATAGGCGCGGCGGGGTTACTGGCCTACCTGGTGCTGCAGGTCCGGTGGTAGGAGCGTGATGTCCAAGTCCGGCTGGCTGCGAAAATGGAAGGGGGCGCGATCGGTGGAGGATCACGCCAGCGCCCTGGTGCGCGCGGCCACGGGCGGGGATTCGCTGGACCTGCTGCTCGATTTGGGCGTGCAGGCGCTGCTGGCTGCGGGGGATGCGGACCGCGCCGGGCTGTGGCTGGCGGGGGACCGGCAGGGGGAATCAGGGCGGGGGCGCGTGCTCGAGCGATTGCCGGGGCCTATTCCCGAACAGTGGAAGCATCTGGATATATCGACGCCTTTCCTGCGGTCGGCACTGGACAGTTCGGAACCGCTGCAGGTGGAAATCGGGCCCAATGAAACGACGCCGCAACCGGGCCCACTGGTCGGAATGCGCACGGCGATCTGGATCCCGCTGCGGACCCGGAACCACACATTCGGATTGGCCCTGGTGGCTCATGCCCGCCATGCCGCGTACGCGGATCTGGAGGCGTTGCGGGCGCGGGCCGATGAAATTGCGCTGGCCGTAAGGCACCAGCGCGACTCGCGCCGGATGGAGCTTGCCTCGGATGAAATTCGCGCGCAGACGCGGCTTTCGCGGGCGATCCTGTGCGGGGTTTCGGCCGACTTCATCATTCCGCAGATTGCGCACACGGCCAGGCATCACCTGCGTGCGGAGTTCGTGGCCGTGGGACGCGGCAGCGAGCCACCGGTATCGGGCGAAGGCTGGGACGGTCCGGATGAGTGGGCCGCCGCGATCCGGCAGGGCCCGCTGCTGCAACTGTGGCGCAAGGCTTACGAGAGCGGGCAAGCAAGCGAGCTTGCCGGCGAGTCCCTGCCGTCGAGGCCGGGGTCGCCGCTGGATGCTTCACAGACCGTGCTGGGGCGCGTGGTGGCCATTCCGATTGAAGTCCGCAACCGACCCGGGGGCGTGCTGATGGCCGGCCTGGAGGCTTCGGAAGGCTCGTCCGAGGATATCTCGAGGCTGGAGCCTTACACGCTGCTGGGGGCTTGCGCGCTGGATCAGGAAATGGCGCGGGGCGAGCGGACGTCATTCAAGAAATTGCAGCGGAAAATGACCGAGGACAGCGGCGAGTGTCTGGTGGCCGTCGATGCCGGCGGGCTGGTCCGCGAAACCAGCCCGTCCGGCGCCGCATTGCTGTTCCCGCAGCGCAGACGGCGGGAAGAAACCCAATTTGAGGATCTATTTTCCGCTGAGGCGCGCAGCGCGGTGGCAGAATGGCGCCACCGGCTGGCTTCCACCAACGATGAAGAGGAATCGAAGCAGGTGCACCCGCCGGCCGCGCTGGAGGCTGCGCTTGAGCAAGGCGGCGTGGTCCGACTGCATCCGCGCGCGGGGATTGCCGGAATTGGCGGCGAAGCGAACCGGTGGATGATCAGTGTGGAAGACCGCGAAGCGCCGCGGGCTCAGGTGGATTCGCAAACGCGGCTGGAAGCCGAAATGGCGGGGCTGCTGGATTCCATCGAATCGGGCGTGCTGCTGCTGGACCATGCGGGAAACATACGGCTGGTGAGCGACCGGCTGGCGGCCATACTGGGATTTGAAGCCCGCCGACTGCAGGAAATGGGAAACATCGAATCGTTGATCGACCACGTGGCGGGGCAATTCAGCCGTCCGGCGGAGACGGCGGCGCGGTGGCGCGAACATGTGCGCCGCGGCGAGGAATCGAGCTGGGAGGAATTTGAGCTGACGCGGCCATCGCGCAAGATCGTCGAACGGTTTGCCAAACCTCTGCATGGCCCTGACGGGGCGCGACTGGGATGGCTGGAAGTCTACCGGGACATCACCGGGCAAAGGCTGATCCAGACCAAGCTGCTGCAAACGGAAAAAATGGCGGCGCTCGGGCAGCTGGTTTCCGGAATCGCGCACGAATTGAACAATCCGCTAACCAGCATTCAGGGTTACGCGCAGATTCTGCTGGGTCGGCGCGGGGCCGCCGAGCGCGCGGCCGACGCGCGGCGAATTTCCGTGGAGGCAGAGCGGGCCACGCGCATCGTCAAGAACCTTCTGCTATTTTCCCGCGAGACCAAGCCGGAGCGGCGCGCGGTCGATCTCAACGAAGTGATCGAGCGGACGCTTTCGCTGCGATCCTACGAACTGAAACTGGAAAACATCGACGTGGACCTGGCGCTCGAACCCGGTCTGCCGAACACGCTGGCCGACGCGGCGCAACTGCAGCAGGTGGTTCTGAACCTGGTCGTGAACGCCGAACAGGCGATTGCGCTGGAGCGCGGGGAAGAACCCCGGCGCGGGCACATTCAATTGCGCACACGCCGCCTGCCGGGCGACCGCATCGCCATGGAAGTGTCCGATGACGGTCCGGGAATATCGTCCGAGGTGGCGCCGCGGATTTTCGATCCGTTTTTTACGACCAAGCCGGCAGGCGTGGGCACCGGGCTGGGACTTTCCATCGTGTACGGGATCATTCAGGAGCATGGCGGAGAGGTGACCGTGGAGAGCCATGCGGGCAAGGGAGCCGTTCTGACCGTGGAGCTTCCGGCGCTGCCGGTAACCGGGTTTGAGTTCGCGGCCGGCGGAGAATCCTCGTTCACGCCGCACACGGCCAAAATTTTTCCAATGACTCGGCCGGCGACGCGGCCCGAACACATCCTGGTGGTGGAAGACGAACCGACGGTGGCGCAACTGATCGCCGACGTAATGACCGAGGAAGGCCACATGGTCGAGACGCTGCTGGACAGCCGCGAGGCGCTGGCGCGGCTGGAGGAAACCAGCTACGACCTGGTGATCTGCGATCTGAAAATGCCGCACCTGGACGGGCCCGGAATTTATCGCGCGCTGGTGCAGCGCGGAAACCCGGCGCAGCACCGGATCTTGTTCGTCACCGGCGACACCATGAGCCCGCGCACCACCGAGTTTCTGAAGTCCAGCGGCGTGCCCTATCTGGCCAAGCCGTTTCTGGTGGAGGAATTGAACGAGGCGGTGCGCCACGCGTTTGCCGCCGCGCCGTCCGGCGATCAAACCGCCGCACGGATGGATTGGCCGCGTGCCATTGCGAGGGAACAATGAATTCCGTGAGACGAACGATTTTCATGATCAGCGCCGATGCAGCGACGGCGCAAGCGTGCATCGAGGAACTGTCCGTATTCGGCGAACGCTACCGCACACACCTGGCAAGTTCAGTGGAAAAGGCGCGGAAAACGTTCGCGAAAGTACCGCCCTCGGTGATCTTCCTGGACCAGTCCGCGATCGATACCCGGCATGACAGCGAATCCCTGGCATCAACCGTTGCGGCGCTGGCGGAAATCGCGCCCGTGGTGGTTGCCGGGACTCCGGAAAGACAAGGCGACCTGGCATTCCTGATCACGGCCGGGGCGGTGGATTTCGTGGCGCGCACGGGTCAATTTCTGCCGATCGTTGCGGGCATGCTGGACCGCCGGATGCGCATGGCCGAGCGGGTGTCGGGAATGGTGCAATTTCCGAAGGACGAATTGGCGGGCGACTTCGGGGAAATTCTGCGCCACGAAGTGAACAATCCGCTGACCGGAATTCTCGGCAACACCGAACTGCTGCTCGCGCGGCGCGACCGCCTGCCGCCCGGCGCCATCGAGCGCCTGCAGACCATCGCCGAACTGGCCGTTCGGCTGCGCGAGACCGTGCGGAGGCTTTCCAATGCGTGGGATGAGCGGCATGAGCATGCAAGGCCGGCTTGAAAAAAAAGGAGGCAAGGAGGCAGGGAGGCAAAGAGGCAAGGAAAAAACCGGATCGTGGGCACTCATTACTGCCGTCTTCCCTGCCTCCTTGCTTCCTTGCCTCCCTGCCTCCTGCTTCACGTCCTGAACAACACGTCTTCCCTTTGAAATAATTTCACGGCTACGGCGATCGCGGCGGCGGCGTAGACGCTGGAGGACGCGAAGATGATCGCGATGTAATTCCAGTGATAGGTGCCGGCGATGATTTCCTTGGCGACCAGGCTGGTATTGAGGACGGGGACGAGAGCAAGTTTGGCGTTGAGGTCGACGCCGGGGATCATGGCGGCGACGGCGGGCAGGACCACGACGATCATGAGGGGGGAAAGATAGCTCTGGGCCTCCTTGAAACTTTTTGCGAAAAGGGAAATCGCCAGCAGGGCCGCGGAGAAAAATACGGCGAGCGGGAAGACCACCAGGAAGATGGAAGCCACCGCTTTTCCCGAGATGGTGATCTGCATCGCCGAGTCGGCCGCGCCCTGGGCCACGCCCAGGAGCAATTTCTTTCCCGCTCCGAAGGAAAGGGCCATCGAGGAAAGAGACAGCACGGCGGTGGCGACCGAGGCGGTGAGGACCATCAGGAATTTTCCGAGAACCAGATGCGTGCGCGAAACCGGGCTGCAGAGAATCGTTTCGATCGTGCCGCGCTCCTTTTCGCCCGCGGTCAGGTCCATGGCCGGATACATCGCGCCGGTAAGGCACAATAAAATCACGAAATAAGGGACGAGGCCGCCGAGGACCGCGCCGCCGACTTTTTCCGGCGGGGCCACGTTCTGCTCCCTGATGTCGAAGGGCTGAATGATGCTTTCGGGGAGCTGGCGCTCGCGCAGATTTTGCTGCACGGTCCGGTCGCGCAGGTCGCGAAAGAATTTCTGAAGGCGGTCGGCGCCGAATCCCGATTTAATTTCTCCCTCATACATGTAAATCTTCACGGTCATGGGCTCGCCGGCGGCGAGCTTGGCGTCGAAGCCTTCGGGGATATCGACGGCGGCGCGAATCTGCTTATTGGAAATTTCCTCGGCGTAATCGGGCTTCTCGGGGACGATGCTCACCCGCTTCAATTCCGAAAGCTGCTTTCTCACGTTTGGCGAATCGTGGCCGCCGAGAATCATTACTTTGGGCACCTCGTCCATGGCGCGGCCCACTTGGCTGACCAGGACGCCGCCGATGCCGATGGTCAGCAGGGGCATGACGAAGATGGGGACGACGATCATGGAGATCACGGTGCGGCGGTCGCGAAGCGAGTCGATAAGTTCCTTGCGGTAGACGATGCCGATGTTGCGCAGGCTCATGGCTCCACAACCTTCACGAAAATATCCTCCAGATCCTGCAGCGCGTACTGGCGGCGCAGTTCGGTGAGTGTGCCTTCGGCCATCAACTTGCCATTGTGGATGATGCCGATATGGTCGCACAGTTTTTCGACTTCGCTCATCACGTGAGTGGAAAAAATGACGGTCTTGCCGGCGTCGCGGCACTCGCGGATGAATCCGGCGATGGTTCGCGCGGCCATCACGTCAAGGCCGACTGTGGGTTCGTCGAAAATCATGACGGAAGGGTCGTGCACCAGCGTGCGGGCGATGGAAACTTTCTGTTTCATTCCGGTGGAGAGTTTGTCGCAGCGGCGGTCGCGAAACTCGTTCATTTCGAGGCGGTCAAAAATGGAGTCGATGCGGCGGCCCAGGGCGGGATCGTCCATGCCATGCAGGCGGCCGAAATATTGGACCATCTCGAATGCGGAAAGGCGGCCGTAGAGGGCGGTGGCGGTGGAAAGAAAACCCACGCAGGCGCGTACTTTTTCGGGTTCCTTGTTGACGTCAAAACCGCCGACGATGGCGGTTCCTTCGGTGGGCGCCAGAATCGTGGCGAGCATGCGAAGCGTGGTGGTCTTGCCGGCGCCATTTGCGCCCAGCAGGCCGTAGATTTCACCAGGGCGGCAGGAGAAACTGACGCCGTCCACGGCCGGAAGCGCGCCGCGCTTCTTGTCCCGGAACTTCTTCACCAGATGTCGCGCTTCAATCATGCCATCTCATTTTTCGAATTGCGTTGCTCGCCCGGGCGCGATCGCGGCGTCAAAACCGGCATCGGTTTGGCGCAGATTGTAGCCGAACGGAAAACGAAATGACACGCAGCAGGAATGAAAATCGAGTCGCGAAGCGCGAGCTTAGCCCTTGTGGCAGTTGGGGCACTGCTTGGCGTCGAAATTTTCCGGCGTAACGCGGAACATGTTGTTACACTGGATGCAAACACGATGCAGAACGGGCTGCCCAGGCGTCGGAGCTTCCAGTTTGTGAGCATGAGGCTGCGCGGGTGCAGGTTCATTTGCCATGGGGAAATTCTAGCACAGCAGAAGGCAACTCGACAGGAGCGGCGCGCACCGGGTGTCCAGACGGCAGCATCCTGGGCGGGAATCGGCGCATCCAAAACAGGGTGGAGTCGGAGATGATACGAGCCTCGCTCGTTTGCTGCGCGAAACTTTGTTAGAATGCCGCGTTTTAGCCTGTCCGGCGAAGATTTTTGTGGCCGGAGGCGACAGGAACTTTTTCGCGACATGTCCAGGCAGGACCGGGACGCGCGGAAAGTTACCGCCGGAGCGAGGATGAGACGATGTCGGCACTAGCGCGAAGACTGTGGATCGCCGTGGGCGCGGCGCTGGTGTTGACGGCCGTGCTGGTCTTCGTGAGCGGGCGTGGAGCGACGGCGCGCGTGGCCGTGGCGGATGTGACGCGGGAGAATTTGAGCTCGATGGTTTCCAGCAACGGCAAAGTGGAACCTGTTTCGCCGGCATCGTTTCGCGCTGGATTTCCGGCGTTTGTCGAGCGCGTGAACGCGGTGGAAGGGCAACAAGTGAAGCGCGGGCAACTGCTGTATTCGCTGGATGACACCGAAACGCGCGCGCAACTGGCCGAGGCGCGGGCGGAACTGGCTTCCGAGGAAGAGTCGCTGCGCGTGGCCAAGGCCGGCGGACAGGCGGGCCAACTGGCAAAGGCCGCCGCGGACCTGGAAAAAGCAAAGGCGTCGCGGGATCAATTGCGGCGCGACAATGACGCGCTGGGAAAACTTGTGGCGCAGAAGGCCGCGACGGCCCAGGAACTGGAACAGAACCGTGTGGCGCTGACGCAAGCCGAGGCCGAGGTGCAGTCGCTGGAAAAAGTGAAACAGGCCGCGGAAAAGCAGGCGCAACTCGACGAGGGGCGCGTGGCGCTGCTGGTGGAGCACGCGCGCGCGCAGGTGCAGGACCTGGAAGCGAAAGCGGCCTCAACGCACCGCACCGCGCCGATGGACGGCACGCTGTATTCGCTGCCGATTCGCGCGGGAGATTTCGTGAAGGCGGGCGATCCGCTGGCTGAAATGGCAGACCTGCATCACGTCCGCATTCGCGCGTTCATCGACGAGCCGGAACTGGGGCAAATCGCGGTGGGACAGCCGGTGGAAATTTTTTGGGATGCGCACCCGGACCGAGTGTGGGCAGGAAAGACCGAAGTGCTTCCGAAGCAGGTGGTGAACCGCGGGACGCGCAGCGTCGGCGAATTGCTGTGCTCGGTGACGAACGACCGGCTGGACCTGCTCCCGAACACAACGGTCGACGTGCGCATACAAGTGGGCGAGCGGCCGAACGTGCTGGCGGTGCCGCGCGGCGCGGTGTACATCGAAGGCAAGAAGCGATTCGTGTTTCGCGTGGAAAATGACCGCATTAACCGGCGGGACATCCAGGTGGGCGTCGCCAATCCGACCATAATCGAAGTGCTTTCCGGGTTGAAGGAGGGAGACGTGGTGGCCCTGCCGGGCGATGTGTCGCTGAAGGAAAACCTGCGCATCCGGGCGGTGCGTCCGGAATGAGCCGCCGCCTTGTATTCGCAGTTCTGGTGTTTTTCCTGACCCGGGGAGCGTTTGCAATGCCGCCGGGCCCTGCCCAGACGCCCCTGGCCGACGCGCAAAAGGATTACAACGCCGGACGGTACAGCCGCGTGGTGGATGCGCTGACGCGCGAAGTGCAAAGCTCCCGGGACGACGCCTCGCTGCATTTCCTGCTGGGCCAGAGTCTTTACCAACTCGGGGAATTCCAGCGCGCGATCACCGTGCTGGAGCGCGCCGTGCAGCTTGCTCCCAAGGATTCCGCGTACCACGACTGGCTGGGAAAATCGTACGGACGCAAGGCCGAGGGCAGCATGTTTCTGACGGCCATGGGCTGGGCTCGAAAAACGCACAAGGAATTCGAGATCGCCGTGCAGCTCAACCCCAACAATTTCGAGGCGCAGCGCGATTTGATCCGCTATGAGATGAACGCCCCAGGGATCGTGGACGGCGGCGACGGAAAAGCGCTGAAACACATCGAAGACCTGGAAAAGCTGGACAACCTGGAAGGGCAGCTGGCGAGCGGGGAATTCCTGGCCACGAAGAAGGAAATGGAAAAGGCCGACGCGGTTTTTCAAAAGATACTGGAATCGAAAACCGACCGCATCGGCGTTTACTTCGAGGTAGCGGATTACTACCGCGACCGGCCCAACGCCGAAAAAATGAGCGAGGCAATTTCCGCCGCGGAAAAGATCGACCCCGACGACCGGCGGTTGAAGTATTACCGGGGCGTTGCCATTGTGCTGGACGGAAAAAGGCCGAACCAGGCGGAACTCCTGCTGAAATCGTACCTGGCCACGGTGCCGAACAATTCCGATGTGCCTCCACACGCATCCGCGCGGGAATGGCTCGGCAGGCTGTACGAGGGGCAAAGGCGGTATTCGGAAGCGGCGCAGGAATACCGGCTTTCGCTGGCGCTGGACTCGCACAACAAATCGGTGGAAGAGGCGCTGAAGCGCGTGGAGAAAAGGTAGGACAGGCTTCAGCCTGTCTGGCTTTTCGCTGTTGGATCGCCGTTTGCAGTCCTTGCAGAAACCCGACAGGCTGAAGCCTGTCCTACTGAAACCCGCGCCGGCATTGAAACCACGCTCAATGGTTGATGAGCGGCGCGGATTAGCCAACTACCCACATGATGCTGCGAAACGAAACCTGGATGGTGGCGCTGGAGGCCCTGTGGGCCAATAAGATCCGCGCGTTTTTAACCACACTGGGCGTGATCATTGGCAGCGCGTGCATCGTTCTGGTGGTCACGGTGGCTCTGAGCGGGCGGCGGTATGTAATCGCGCAGATCGAGGGCGTGGGGTCGAACCTGGTTTACGCGCGGCTCGATATCGATCCCAACCGGCCGGCCATGCTCCAGGACGAATTGTCGCTGGAAGACATGAACGCGGCGCACACGGCGATCCCCGGCGTGGTGACCGTGGCCGGAACGCGCGGCATGGCCAGCAGCGTGATTGCCGGATCCGTGGAACACAACGTCAGCCTGGTGGGCGTCACTGAAGGATTCCAGCAGATCCGCAATCTGCTGATCCTGCGCGGCAGGTTCCTGGACACCGAGGACGTGGACGCGCGCAGCCGGGTGTGCCTGATCACCTCGCAGCTTGCCGACCTGATGTTCCCGCTGAGCGACCCGATCGGACACAACCTGCGCGTCGGCGAGTTGAGCTTTACGGTCATCGGCGTGTTCAAGGAGCGCGTGGAAACTTTCGGGCTTTCCGAGATCCAGGATTACACCGTTCTGATTCCCTTCCCGCTGATGAAATACTACCTGGGCGATACTTCCCTGGAAATGTTGTACGTGCAGGCCAGCACACCGGAGGGCGTGATTCCCACGACGCACCGCCTGGAAGCGCTGCTCGCCAGCCGGCATCCCACGCGGGCGAAATATTCGGTGCAGAATCTGAGCTCGATCCTGGAGGCAGCGCGAAGAATCGCGCTGGCGCTGACCATCGTGCTGGTGCTGATCGGATTCATCGCGCTGCTGGTGAGCGGGATCGGAATCATGAACATCATGCTGGTGACGGTGCAGGAACGCACGCGTGAAATCGGAATCCGCAAGGCCATCGGGGCGCGGCGGTCGGAAATTCTGCAGCAGTTCCTGCTGGAGGCGTTCCTGATCAGCGGATTCGGTTCGGTGGTGGGGATTTTGATCGCGGTGGCGATTCCCGTGATCGTGCAGCCGCTGCTGCCGGGAAATCTGCGCGTGCCGGTGCCGTGGCAGTCGGTGGTGTTGTCGTTTCTGGTGTCGTGTGAGTGAGTCGAAGCGTGGCACCCGGCTTCCGGGCGCATTTGCTTGATCGCAAAATGCCCGCCTCAAGGCGGGTTCTACATGCGGATGGGGAAGTTCGGAGCATTGAAAAGCAGGAATGAAAAAATGAAAGAACAAAATAATGCGGGACGAAGCGGGCGATTGCGGCGGTGCGGCGAAATGGCCGCCGGCGCGGCGATTTTGTTTTTTTGTTTCGCGGGGCCGGGGCGCGCGCAAGAAGCGGGGACAGCCCGCAAATTGACGCTGAAAGAGGCTGTGAATCTGGCCGTCGGCAACAGCCGGGAGCTTACTCTGGCGCGGCTGCGGTACGGAATCCTGCAGCACGAAGCCAGAGTCACGGGATCGGTCTTCCGCCCGAATTTATATACGGGAACGGGCGTGGCCTATACCAGCGGATTCCCGTTACTCGAGGGAGGCGGCGCACCCGCCATTTTTTCGTTGACCTACAACCAGCAAATTTTTAATCCCCCGCTGAAGGGCGACCAGCGGGCCGCCGAGCAGCGGGCGCAGAGCCAGCAGCTATCTGTCGAGAGCACGCGCGACGCCGTGATGGTGCGCGCCGCGCTGGAGTATTTGGAACTGGCAAAGGTGCGGCATGAGCTGGAGCTATTGCGCAGCGAACGGTTGAGCGCGAGCCGCATTCTGGACGCGACGCGCGAGCGCTCCGAGGCGGGGCGCGAACTTCCCGTCGAGGTGACGCGCGCGCAGCTCACCACCGCGAAAATCGAGCAGCGCATCGCGCAACTGGAGGATCGCGACGAATCCCTTTCCGGCGAACTGCGGGACATGATGGGACTTCCGGACGACCAGGAGATTGAAGTTGCGACCGAGGATTTCCCCGTTGCGGCCGTGGGCGCGACCCAGGATCTGGTTTCCCAGGCCATGGCCAACAATATCGACCTGAAAGTGGCGGAGACGGAAAAGCGCGCGCGAGAGGAAAAACTGAAGGGCGCGCGCGGCGGCTACTGGCCGACAGTCGGATTGATCGGGCAGTACAACGTGCTGAGCAAGATTAATAACTACACCGATTTTTTCAACAAGTTTCAGCGCAACAACGTGGTCTTCGGCCTGCAAGTGCAGATCCCGATTTTCGCGGGGCACACGTCCCCCTCGGTCGCGTTCGCGCAGGCTGACCTGAACGCCGCGAATCTTACGCTGCAGAACCAGCGCAGCGAGCTTTCGCTGGACGTGCGCCGCAAGGCGCGGCAAGTCCACGAGGCGGACCTGGGCGGAGAAGTGGCCCGGCTGGAATTGCAACTGGCGCAGGAAGACGTGCGCGTCCTGCAGGCGCAGTTCGACCAGGGCCGCGGCAGCCTGAAGGATCTGGAGACCGCGCATCTGGCGGAAAACGACAAGTGGCTGGCCTTCCTGGACGCGAATTTTGCGAAGCAGCAGACCGAACTGGACCTGCTGCGCACAACCGGGCAACTGGCTAAAGTGCTGCAGTAAGCCTGGCCGCCGCGGGCATCTAATTTGAGCAGGCCCTCCTGGCGGCAGACCGAGCTTGACACTAAATGTTTGCCGCCGTATCGTCGGTTGCCGAGCAGGAAAACCAAGTCATTTTTAAACAAAATCGGGGCCAGCGCGCAATCGGGCCATTATAATTTTCGGCGTATGAATCCAACAAGGAGTTTGCGATGAAAAAACTGATTTTCGTTCTTTGTCTATTGGGGCTGCTGACCACGCTTCCGGCCGCGTCCGCGTACGCGCAGCTGGCCGCGCCGAATTCCACGGGCGTGAGCATGGGCCACGTCCATCTGATTGTGCAGGATCTGGATGCCGCCATGGCGTTCTGGACGGCGATGGGCGGAGTGCATTTCCAGATGGGGCCGAACGAAGGGTTCAAATTCCCCGGCGTCATCATATTTTGCAGGAAGGGCGACCAGGCCCAGCCCAGCGTGGGATCGGTCGTGGGGCACATTGGTTTTCACGTGCCGGATACGACGGCGGCGCTGGCCCGGTGGAAAACCGCGGGCCTGAAGACGGAAGTGGGACAGAACCCGGGACAGGGCTTCGTGTGGACTCCCGATAGTATGATCCGCGTCGAAATCCTGGAGGACAAGGCGCAGACGGTTCCGGTCGCATTCCACCACGTGCATTTTTATGTCTCTGACCCGTCCGGCACGACCGTCAAGGAAATGCAATCGTGGTACGCCAAGATGTTCGGGGCGATCCCGGGGAAGCGCGGGGCGTTTGACGCAGCGGATATTCCGGGCGCCAACCTCACGTTCACGAAATCCGATACGCCGACAGTACCGACCAAAGGGCGCATGCTGGACCACATTGGATTCGAGATCAACGATCTCGAGGGCTTTGTGAAAAAAGCGGAGGCCAGCGGGGTGAAGTTTGACAGGCCCTTCACCAAAATGGCGGATTACGGCATCACTCTCGCGTTCATGACCGATCCGTGGGGGACGTATATTGAGTTGAACGAGGGGTTGGATAAGAAGTAGGGGGTAGGTTGTGGGTTGTAGGTTGCAGGTTTCGGGTTTTGAATCGTGGGTTGTAGGAAATCAAGTTTGGCCCATCGATTTCTTTCTGCTTTGAAAGTGCCGATTGCGAAAAGCCCGGGGCGCCGCCCCGGGCTTTTCAATTTCGCGATGATGGCGCGACGTTTTGGTTGCGATTGGAGCGAGAAAGATCCTGCCAGGCGATTCTTCTTGTGGGCGAGGATATCCCCCGCAGTGCGCCAGCAACACAATTTGCGGGACAATTCCGTGGCGGGTCAATGCCGGCCAAGCGCGCCGGCGTACGCGATGGTTTTTGTAGCGCCGGCATCTTGCCGGCAATTTGTGAATTTCACAATTAAGCAAAGAGCCAGCGGGACGCCGGAGCTATGCAAACCGCTGCGTCGATTCATTTCGGGGACTGGAGTTTGCTGGACATCTTGAAATCTGCCGCGTTTGACGGCGTGCTTGGGCGAGCTTAAGCTTTCAGACTGCGAGGGGGAAAAATGGCAAAGCTGGCGCTGGTTTACGGGATGCGATTATTTCCGGCTGAGGATTTGGGCGAGGTGAGCGAGGCGGTGATCACGCTGAAGGACGGGCGGACGTCGCGCGTCACCATGCACCTGATTGAGGGGAGCAAGGAACAGATCGAGAAGACGCTGGAGCAGTCGGTCGACGCGTTTTTTGAGATGTATCCGGAGATTTGAGTAGGACAGGCTTCAGCCTGTCGGGGTTGGGTTGCGATTGCTGGATAGCGTCGCGACTAAAAGCAGACAGGCTGAAGCCTGTCCTACTGGGATCACCTATTCCCGAAATTTTCGGGGTCGAAATCCGGCGAATTCGGCGACGGGACGTCCGAGGAAATCAGGACAACGCTTTGGCCGGTGAGTTCAAAGCGCTTCCGGCATTTGCGGCAGGCCACCAACTCATCGACGCGGACCATGTAGGAGCGGGCCAGGGCGAAGCGCTTCTTGTCTTCTTCTCCGGCGCCCCGCGGCAACTCGTTTTTCTTGGTGCGAACGATCCAGCGAATCGGATAGCTGTCTTCCCTGCGGCACGCCGGACACATGAGAGTAATGTTCTTGGTTTCCGGCTTTTCGTTATAGAACTGGCGCTCGTCCATGATGTCCCCGCTTATTTGTTTTCGCTGAGGGCCGGCCAGGTTCGCATCGTACGCGAAGCATCGCTGCCGCCGTTGCCCTGAAATCGTTCCGCGGTTTTTTATTTCAGCGGCCCGTTGCGCCGCCCGCGGCTGATGTAATTGTAACAAATTCGTGGCCTGCGTCACGCCATCGGGGCAGCCAGTGTTCAAGGGCCGCGACAACGTGGCCGCGGTCGCCGCCCAGCGCACGATGATCTCCGTCATGCATGACCACGATGTCTCCGTAAGGCCGGCCGGGGCGCGCGACGCTCGCCAGGCGCTCGATCAATCCCCCGGGCGGCTGCGGGGTCCAGTCCCAGCAGATTTTCGACCACATCACCACGCCTTGAATTTTCGCGCGGCTCGCTTCTGCGCGGAGCAACGGACTGCGATAACCATACGGCGGGCGCATCCATCGGGGCGCTTCGCCCGTGGCCGCTGCGATGGCCTCCTGGCATTTTTCCAGTTCGCGGCGAATCCCCGCGCGCGATTGGAGGAACAGATTCGCATGCGTGTCGGTGTGATTGGCCGGCAGGTGCCCGCGCGCGGACATTTCGCGGACCAAGCCGGGGCATTGCCTTACGAATTTGCCGATCAGAAAAAAGGTGGCGGGGACGGAATGGCGATCGAGCAGGTCGAGGAGCTGCGGAGTGACAGAAGGGTTGGGGCCGTCGTCAAAGGTGAGCGCGATTTTCTTGGGGGATGGCGTGTGGCGCACGGTTGGTCCGTACAGTTCCGAGGAAGGCGCAACGGCTCCCCACGCCGCGATTCCCGCGGCGGCTGCCGCGCCTGCAGACACCACCATGGGCCAGGGATTCAAGGCGTCACCTGCGTTCATCTTCGCATGACGGTGGCTGGCGTGCCAGTCGGTCCGCGAGCGGGCGCCGTCCTGCTTTGGCGGTTGCTCATGCTTGTGTAGCGCCCGCCTTCAGGCGGGCAATATGGAGGCAAGCACATGCCCGCCTGAAGGCGGGCGCTACATCGGGACTCGCCGGTGCATGGATCGACCCACATATTTTTCGTTTGCCAGGGATCCCTTGCATCTTTTCTTGTTGATGGAAGGAAACTTGGGTGGCCGTCCGCGGGGAAAAACCGGAGAAAAATTTGGAGCGGACGAAGGGCGTCGAACCCTTACCTGAAGCCGGGAAGGCTCCCGTTCTCGTTGAACTACGCCCGCTCAGAGTTGCAGCGTGAAACCGAAATCAAGATTGCCATCGAGATGGAAATAGCTCAAGGTTCAATCTGATCGGTACGGAAGTACTATCTATCTGGCCAGTTTGAATTAGTGGAAAGGTAAATGCCTCCGCCGTTCCCGGGTAACCCTTCTGATTTTCTGGGCGTCTAAAACCGTACCAACACAATGGAATGGGGTGTGGCCGCACCCTTGGCTGTGTGAATATTGGAACTAAGGGGGCAGAAACGCCGTATCTTCTTTGAGATTAAATCTAGAGAATTGATGGGCGGGCTCGAGGGGGCATGAGCGGTGTTGTCTAGAGGGTGTGCAGTTCGGAGCGCGGCGCTGGCTGCGGTGCTTTTCGGCTGGATGGCCGTTTTCGGCGGCACGGTTGCGGCGCAGGACAATGCCGCACCCGACGCTGCGGCGGCAACCCTGCAAATTACCGGTTTTGTGCGCACGGCGGGCAGCACCACCGTTCCCGGCGCCACGTTGCGCGTGATTCAAACTTCCACCGGAAAAGCGTGGGTAAGCTGGACCGACGAGAGCGGGAAATTCTCCTTCCCCGACCTGCCTGCGGGACACTATCGCGTGGAAATCTCGCAGCTTGGATTTGCCGCGGCAAACAGAGAGATCGATCTGGCCAGTGGAAATCAGGCGCCGCTCAAACTGAAATTGGATGTGGGGACTCTGGCCGCGATTACCGCTCCTGCTCCATCGGAAAATTTTTCAGCGGCGAAGGAGCGTGTGCAATCCGCGGCTCCCTTGACCGCGGCGGCAAATTCTGGAGCGGCCGCCCCGGGAAATCAAAACGCACTGGCGAGTGGCGCATCCCGCGAGGATCCCGGCGGCGCGCCGGACGCAAATTCCGGAACACCGGGGCGAAGATTCGGCGGCGCGGGCGGCGCGCAAGGCGGCGGGCCTGGGAGCGGACGCAATGGCCCAGGTGGCGGTACCGGCAGACAGGGCCAGGGCGGCGGCCGGCGCACGTTTCAGCAAGTCGGGCTCAACACGCAAAATCAAAATAACGCCGACACCGCGGGAGACGATATTGGCGCCGCCGATACGGGATCGCAACTGGGCCAGGCAGCTTCGGCCGACGCCGTGCAAATGATCGGCACGGTGGCAATGGGACAGACGCAAAATCAGGCCGGCGGTTTTCCGCAGGCAGGCGACGGCGGGCCCGGAGGTCCGGATACGCAAGGGGCGTTTGGCAATGGGGGCAACGCGATTCCGGGACAGGCGGCGCCGGGCGCGGGCCCGATGGGAGGGCCCGGTGGATTTGGAGGCGGCCCGGGAGGCGGCCCTGTATTCGCGCAGCGCGGAGGCGGTGGAGGAGGCCGCGGACCGCGAGGCCCGCGCGGTGGGCCGCAGGGCGTGGACGCGCTGTGGGGAGCGCAGCGCGTGATACGCCAGCGCATCAACCGAGTGCATTACAGCTTCTACGACAATTTTGGAGATTCAGCGCTGAATGCGCGGCCGTACTCGCTCTATCAGGCCAATCCTCCGAAAATTTCCAGCTGGACCGAATCGGCGGGAATCAACATCGGCGGGCCTCTGAAAATTCCGCACGTTTACGACGGAACGGACAAAACTTTTTTTTACGTCAATCTGGAGGGCAACTGGGCGCGCAATCCCGTCGATTCGTTTGCGACCGTGCCGACCGCGGCGGAACGAAGCGGTGATTTCAGCGCAGCCAATGCGCAGATCTACGATCCGCTCTCGAATCTGACCGGCCCGCGAACGCTGATGCCAAACGCGGGCTGCGCGCAGGACGCGGCGAATGCGCCGGGCACGTGCATTCCGCAAAATCGCATCAGCCAGCAGGCTATCAGCCTGCTCAGTTACATTCCGGCGCCGAATATTCCGGTGACGAGCATCCGCGGGCAGAATTTCAATTATCACCTGCAGACAAATCTTCCCGGCCTGGGCAACTGGCTGAAGGTGAATGTCACGCACCAGATATCGTCCAAGCTGAGTCTGCAGGTGAACTACAACCTGAGCAACGGCACATCGCACTCACTGAGCAGTTTTCCGGGGATCGAAGGGAACACGTTTACGCGCGGGCAAAGCGCGATGGTGGGCCTGACGCAGAACTGGACCAAAACGTTCCTGCACACCTCGCAGCTGTATTTTTCGCGCAACCGCTCGCTGGGGCTGAATGAATTCTCAAACCTGACGGATGTCGGCGCGCAACTCGGGCTCACCGGGATCTCGACCAACCCGTTCGACTTCGGATTGCCGCAGATCGGGTTCACGAATTTTACGGGCCTGAACGATCCGAATCCTTCGCTGAACCGCAGCCAGACGTGGCGGTACGTGGACAGCGTTCGCTGGATGAAGGACAAGCACACGGTGAGCGCGGGCGGCGAAATCCGCAAGCTGGACATCAACCGCAACACCGATCCCGCGGCCAACGGCCAGTTCGCTTTCACGGGATTGCTTACCAGCCAGCTGACCACGGCGGGCACGCCCGTCGCTTCGCCGGCCGACTGCCTTTCAGCCGCGCCCTCTGGGCCGTGCATCGGCAGCGACTTCGCGGATTTCCTGCTCGGGTTGCCGGCCAACACAAAAGTGCAATTCGGCGACACGGCCACGTACTTTCGCAACTGGGGATTCATCGGATACGCCTCGGACGACTGGCACATGTTTCCGAAATTCACGCTGACATACGGCGCGCGCTACGAAGCGTTCACGCCGCCGACCGAGCTGAACGGGCACATCGCGAATCTTGCGGTGAGTCCGGACTTCACCACGGTGCATTGCGTTACGCCCGTCGCGACCGGAAATTGCGTGCAGGGCGGTTCCGCGTCTCTATTTAACGGCCACTACAATAATTGGGCGCCGCGCGTCGGCCTGGCGTGGCAGCCCCCAGGAAAATGGTTTTCCGGATCGCACCAGATGACCATCCGCGCCGGATACAGCATGTTTTATGTTGAGTCTTACCTGAACACGCTTTCCAGCGACATGGCCAACCAGCCGCCCTTTGCCACGGCCAATACGTTGACGACGCAGACGGTGGCCACGCCGCCGCTGAGTTTTGGCACGAATCTGGCAACTGCGCTGCCCGCGACGCTGACGAATACGGTCGCGGTGAATCCGAACTACCAGGTTCCCTACGCGATGATCTGGAGCGCGTCGATTCAATACAACCTGGCGCGCGGCACGTTCGTGGAGGCGATGTACACGGGGACGCGCGGCGTCCATCTCGACGAACTGCTCGGATTCGGGCCGACAAATTTGACGGCCAACGCGGCGGGATTCACGTACGACACCACCGGCGCGTTTTCCAACTTCCATGCGCTGCAACTTCGGGTGCAGAAGCGCATGAGCCACGGCGTGATGTTCATGGCGCGGTACACGTACTCGAAATCGCTGGACGACGCCAGCACGATCGGCGGCGGCGTGCAGACCGTGATCCAGAACAACGCGGACCCGCGCGCAGATTACGGGCTTTCGTCGTTCAACATGACCCACCAGTTTCTGGGCAATTTCGTTTATCAATTGCCGTTCGGCGAGCGCGAGCGGTTTGCGCGCAAAGGCTGGACGAAACAGGTGTTCGGGGCGTGGCGATTGAACGGATCATTTACCGCGCATTCGGGGGCTCCTTTTACGGTTCGTGTCTTTTCAAAGGATCCTGCGTGCCAGAACGTGCCGGGCGTGAACTCGGAGAGGGCGGACCAGCTTGGGAGCGCGGCTCTGGTGAATCCGACGATTCAGGAATGGTTCAATACGGCGGCGTTCAGTGCGCCGGTTGCGTGTTTCGGCGATGCGGCGCGTAATTCCGTGATCGGGCCGGGCGCGTTCACCGTGAATTCGGGGCTTTCCAAGACATTTCAGTTCGGGCGCGACGGGTTGCGGCGGCTCGATTTCAGTTGGAACGCCAATAATTTGTTCAATCGCGTGAATTATTCGGGACTTTCCACGGTGCTGGGCTCGTCCACGTTCGGGCAGATCACCGGGGCGGCGGGGATGCGAACCATGCAGTTCCGGATGCGGGTGAATTTCTGATGCGCGGGAATGCCACATTCGCGCGGCGCTTTTTCGCC
>JAIQFG010000064.1 GCA_020073375.1 Terriglobia bacterium
GGCGCGCGTTGGTCAGTGTCGGGTCAAGGTCCTTGGCGCCCTTGAAGTCCTCGATGGACTGATCGAACTTGCCGTCGCGATAGGCGGCGACGCCCTTGTTCAGCAGGTCGCGGGCTTTGAGCTTGTCGCAACCCGAGGCTCCGAAGGCCACGGCGAAAATGGCCATGGCAAACAGCGCCACGGAGTTTATGTTTTTGGAAGAACGAAAATGCGCAAAAGGATTCATGGCAAACAGACCGTCCCCACAAATATTTTTTATTCCCCCCGAGAGGGCAACGAAACTTCTGACCCTTGCACTGGCCGTTTTCCCACGCTCTGACCGGCGTCCGGCAGGTTCGTGCGATCCAACTTCCGCTGGGTTCCAAGTAGAGCCCAGACCCTTTTACCCCATCGCACGGGCCACAGCCGCACACTCTACACCACGATTGCCCCGGAGCAAAGCAACTTTATCTTCAAAAAATGATATCGAGAATCCCGACGGACACCGAATACAGAATTGCCCGGAAATATCCCGGCCTTACTTCCCCGCTTCGAGATTGGCGGTGATCAAGCCGACCTTATCGATGCCGGAATTGCGCATGATGTCGATGGCCCGGGCGACGTCGGCAAAACGGACCGTGTCATCACCCTTGACGAATGCGACTTTTTCCGCGCGTTCCTTGAACACGTCGGAAAGGCGCGGACCAAGCGTGTCCCAGGAGGCGTCCTCTTCGTTGATTTTCAATTTCCCGGTGTCCAGCAACTGCACGACGATCGTCTTTTGCTCGATAGTCTGCTGCTGGTTCTGGTTCGGCGGCGCCGGCTGCGGCACCAGCGCGTCCAGCCCTTTCGGCGTCAACGGCGTGATGACCATGAAAATAATGATTAGAACCAGGAGAATATCAATCAGCGGCACGACGTTCATCGTCGCCATCGAACCGCCTTCTTTTCCTCCAACGTCCATTCCCATTGTCGTTTCTCCTTAATTAAGCTGGCTCCAAGTAGAGCCCGCACCCGAATTAAGCTGGCTCCAAGTAGAGCCCGCACCCGCAATCGGCGGACCCCGAGCGAGCCCACAGCCGCGTTGCTACTTCGGCGTCCCGGCTCTGGCCGGGACGGCTGAGAGAAAGAATGAATCCGGGAAGCGACGCCGCATGGCGTCGCTTCCCGGCCAGGATTAGTCCGCCGGTGGCGGCGGTGGAGCGGTGCGGCGACCCTGTTCGGACTTGTCTGTCAACAAGCCGACGTTATCGACGCCCGCGGAGCGAATCTCATCCACCACTTTCACCACGTCGCCGTATTTGGCGCGGCCATCGCTCTTCACGAAAACCGTCTTGTCCAGTTTTCCGGAGATGCGGTCGCGAACCTGATCGGCGACTTGCGAAATATCCGACTTGGTGCTGCCCAGGTAGACGTCGCCGCTGGCGGAAATGCCAACGATTACGGCGTCGTCCTTATCCGCGTTGGGCATGTCGGTCGGGCTGGAAACCTTCGCCAGTTCCACCGACAAACCCTTCGTGAGCATGGGCGTGACCACCATGAAGATGATCAGCAGCACCAGCATGATGTCGGCCATCGGGATCACGTTCGGGGCCGACATTTGTGGACCAGCTTGTGGCTTATAGGACATGGACTTACTTCTTTCCGCCTGCCCGGCGCGTGATGAAGTAGTTCACCAATTCCATCGAGGAGTTGTCCATTTCGACGTCGAAGGCCTCGACCTTGTTGGTGAAGTAGTTGTAGGCCCACACGGCAGGCACGGCGACCAGAAGGCCCAGCGCGGTGGTGACCAAGGCTTCGGAAATACCGCCGGCGACGGCCGACAACCCGGTCGCTTTGGTGGTCTCGATGCCCTTAAACGCGTTGATGATGCCGACCACGGTGCCGAACAGTCCGACGAACGGAGCGGTCGAGCCGATGGTGGCGAGGCCGGAAAGGCCGCGCTTCATTTCGGCGTGCACGATGGCCACGGAGCGATCCAGGCCGCGCTTGGCGGCTTCGATCACTTCCATGTCCGCGACCTGCGAGGAAGCGGATTGAAATTCGGAAAGACCGGTGGCGACAACCTTGGCGATGTGGCTCTTCTTGTTGCGCTCGGCGATGGAGATGGCTTCGTCGAGTTTGCCTTCGCGCAGGGCGCCGGCAACCTGCTGCACGAACACGCGGGACTGCTTGCGCGCCGCGCTGTACATCAACACGCGATCGATCATGACGCCCAGCGACCACGCCGACAGAAGGAAGAGGATTCCAACTACTACCTTCGCGATGATACTCATATTGCCCCACATCGTCCGCAAGTCCCATTGGCCCTGCAGCACGAGCAGGTTCATTGCCCAAGTCGCTACGTTGAAATGCATGTGATTCGCTCCTTTTTTGGACAGGCCGCCCGCCGAAGCGCGCAACCCGCATCCCTGTTATTTCGTTTGAAAACTGCTGGCCGCGACCCTCCCATACCAGATCCCGGCTGACATCCTGAGCTCACGCACCCTGATTGGCTGCCCGTAGTCGGAGGGACCCCCTGAAGAGCCCGACCTTTGCCGGATCCGGGCTGCAAGTACAGCCCGGACCCGTCGAGACGCCGTCCTACACTAGCCACCCATTGTGAACGTAACGGTAATGGTCGTATCGACCTCAACCGGATCGCCGTTGAGCAGCGTCGGCTTATACCGCCATTGCTTCACCGCATCCAAAGCGGCCTGCACCAGCAGCGGGTGCCCGGAAACCACTTCGAGCTGCGCGACCTTGCCGTCCTTGTCGATAATTGCGTGGAGCACAACGCTGCCCTGAATACGCGCCTGCCGGGCCAGCGCAGGATACACGGGACGAGTCTGCGTCAAGATCGATGCAGCCGTCACGTTTCCGCCCTGCTTGATGCGCGAAGGGGCCGCGGCTTTCGGTGGCGGAGGAAGCGCCGCGCCGCCGATGATGCCCTGTCCAGGAATACCACCGAACACTCCGCCGACCGCTCCCGTGTTATTCATCACGTCGGGGGGAAGCTCAGCTTCCTTAAACACGGCGACTTCCTTGGGGATGGCGCGCGGCTGCATCAGTTTTCCGGATTGGATCAAGCGGGCCACCGGCTTGATGACCGTCTTCACCACTGCCGGGGGAGGCGGCGGGGGCGGAGGAGGAGGCGGAGCGATGAGCAAGGTCGAGAGCATGGCCTTGGGCAGCGCCTCGGTATAAATCAGCGGGATCAGGACCAGAACGCCCAGGATCACCGTCTGTACGAGTCCTGAAAGAATGACCGACCAACCTTTGTTGGTCTTTTTTTTCTGGTTTGTAGATTCGAGTAGATCATCAAACATGTTGCTTTCCTCCTGCCGAAAAACCAAGGGTCGTTTTCTGCGGGCCCCAAACAGAGCCCGCTCCGTTTTAGTGCGGGCTCCAAGTAGAGCCCGCTCCCGTCCTAGGTCTTCCGGAGCTTATTACCGGCTGCGGTTCCGGGTGCCACTACCGTGCCACTACCAGTCGCGCCCTGGCCTCTCCAGCGATTCCAGGCCACCACCAAGGGCGCGGCAATACCAAAACTTGAGTACGTTCCTACCAGAATTCCGACCACTAACGCAAAGGAAAAAGCGCGCAGGACCTGTCCGCCCATCAGGAACAATACCAGGACGGTGAGAAACGTCAGGCCGCTGGTCAGGATAGTTCGTGACAAGGTTTGATTGATCGAACGATTTACGATCACGTCAAACGGTTCGCGGCGCATGAGCCGCGTGTTTTCACGGATACGGTCGAAAATCACAATCGTGTCGTTCATCGAATAGCCGACCAGGGTCAACAGCGCCGCGATTACGGTCAGCGAAATTTCAAAATGAAAAATGGAAAAAAGCCCCAGCGTAATGAGCACGTCGTGGAACACGGCCAATACGGCGGCAGCACCGTACACCCACTCGAAACGAAAAGCAATATAAACCAGCATCCCGGCCAGGGCATAAAGGGTCACCACGACGGCCTGCTTGCGAAGTTCCGAACCAACTTTCGGCCCGACAATTTCCACATTCACAATGGCGAAGCTACTGGTGTAAAACGAACCGCCGAGCGCGGCGATCACCGCGGGGCTGGCGCCCGCCGCGGAGAGATCACTGAGATTGGTAACGATGCCGCCGCGATCCTTGTCCCGGAAACCGACCAATTGTTTTGCAAGTTGCGAGTAGCGGTCCCCGGCCGTCGCACCGGCCGCGAGGGGATCCTTGCGCGTGAGCGCATCGGCAACGGTTTCCGCGCCAACCGCGTTGAAGTCCTGCTTGCCGGGCTCGCCCGCGCCCAACGTGGCATGGAGGGCATTGAGAATGGCCGATTTCCCTGCATCCAGGGCTTCGGCGCCTTCTCCCTTTTCTTCCAGGTTGATCAGGACCTCGTTGGAATTCGGCCGGGCAATGTCGGAGACGGGAACGATAGTGCTATTGCCGATGCCCTGCTGGGCCAGGCCGTTTCGAATGGTATCGATCGGCGGGGGGCCGGAAAACCGCACATCGACAACCGTACCCCCTTTGAAATCAATGCCGTAGTAGGGGCCTCCCTTGGAGACCAACGAGGCCATTCCCATGACCAGCAGCAGCCCGGACAAGGCAAAGAAATACTTGGCCTTACCCATCCAATCGATATCGACTTGTTTGAAGAATTCCATGGTCACTCTGACCCGTTAGAGTTGGACACCAACCACTTGCGATTTGTTCCCCAAATGAACCAAACAATTTTAATTTTCTTAAGGACCTACGGGTACTACACGTACTTTGCAAACTACCCGCCAAACCCGATCAAATGCTCAATTCCGCGCCGCGCTCCATCTTTGCCAGGTGCCAATCGAAAATGACGCGCGATACATACACGGATGTAAATAGATTGGCGAGTAAGCCGACCGCCAAGCTGACAGCGAACCCGCGCACCGGACCCGTTCCAAACACGAACAGGAAGGCCGCGGAAACGATGGTCGTAACGTGCGTGTCGATAATCGTGAGAAAGGCCCGCTTGAATCCAAGGTCCACAGCCGAAACCGGCGCTTTCGCTCCGCGCAATTCCTCACGAATGCGCTCAAAGATCAGGACGTTGGAATCGACGCCCATGCCGATCGTCAGGATCACGCCGGCTATTCCGGGCAGTGTAAGCACCGCGCCAAAATAAGCCAGCGCCGCAAGCAGGATGACCAGGTTCAGGAGCAGCGCAACGACGGCGTTCACGCCGGAGATGCGGTAATAGACAACCATGAAAATCAAAACGACCAGCAGGCTGACGATCGAGGCCTGCACGCCGTGGCGAATCGAATCCGCGCCGAGCGATGGGCCCACGGTGCGCTCTTCCAAATATTTGATGGAAGCGGGAAGCGCTCCCGAGCGCAACACCAGACCCAGGTCATTGGCTTCCTGCTCGCCGAACTGGCCTTCGATAACCCCGGTGTCGTCGATGCGGCCGTTAATGACCGGAGCGGTCTGCAGGCGGTGTTCCAGAACGATGCCCAGTTGCTTGCCGATATTTTGTTCAGTGAAAGGGCCAAATCGGCGGCCCGCTTCGGTCGAGAGCGTGAAATCCACGTCGTAGAAACCGATATTTTTTGTGCTGCGCACGGCGGTGGCGCTGCGCAGATCGCGGCCCGTCACCACGGGTACGCGGTCAATCAGGTACCAGCTTTCCGGGGCGGGCTGACCGCCGGTGGATGCCGTGCTCTTGCCCTGCACCAATTGCGCATTCGGAGGAAGAATCCCGCCGTGCGCGGCCATGGCCGCGGCCTCGGACGAGTACGGCGTCTGGTCGACGACCAGGTGCAACTCCAATTGCCCGCCGGCCTGAATCACGCTCTTTGCGCGGTTGGGGTCGCCTTCGCCGGGCAGCTCGACGATGATTTCGTTGTCTCCCTGGCCGTAAGGAGCGACCAACGGTTCGGTCAAGCCCAGCGCATCAATGCGGCGGCGAATGGTTTCTTCGGCCTGGTCCATGGTGGCTTGCTGGATGTTGGAGATGCGCGTCGGCGACATGGTGACCACGTAGCCGGAGGCCTCGCCGGGAGCCGGCGAAATATTCCAGTCCGGAAATTGATCGGCAATCAGGTTGCGAGCCGATCCGGCTTGTTCGGGCGCGATATTGTGGACCAGGACCTGGGTGTCGTTCAGCTTGCGGATTTCGTCGTAGCGAATGGTCTTGTCGCGCAGCAGCGCGGTGATGTGGTCGAGCGTCTGGTCGGTTTCCTGGCTGATGGCTTCCTGCACCTGCACTTGAAGAATCAGGTGCGTGCCGCCCTGCAGATCCAGTCCCAGCTTGATGCTGTTCGAGAAATTCGATTTGATCATGGCCCAGGACTTGGGAAGGTCCGGGCGCCCCACCAAACCTACAATGCAAACAAGAATGACGCCTGCGATGAAGATTGCTTTCCACTTGAGATTAGAATTCATGGCTTGGACTGGCTCAGGACTCCACGAACGCGGCTGAATTCACAGCGCGCAAAAGTTTATGGAATGGATCGCTTCCCCGGCCTTACGACTCCTCCTTGCTTTCTGGTTGGAGGCTGGCCACGGCGGAGCGCAGGACCTTCACCTTCACCTGGTCGGCGATGCGGAGCTGGAGGGCGTCTCCCTCCATGCCGACGATCGTGCCGAATACGCCGCCGTTGGTAATCACTTTGTCGCCGTTTTTCAGGGCGCCGAGCATTTCCTGGGTCTTCTTCGACCGGCGCTGCGCGGGCAGGATCAGCAGCACGTAGAAGATGACCATGATAATGAGCAGCGGAGCGAAGGCCATGATCCCGCCGGGACCGGTAGCCTGGGCCATCAAGGACAAGGTTTTGATTGAAAACATCATTGCTCTCACTCCGCCACACCCAGCGGAATCGCTATTTAAATCGGAACGATCGCAGACAAAACAGGCCCCGCCGCTCACATGGACCGAGGAGTGCGGGACCGCGACGTCCGCTACCTTGACCGTTTATACCCTGACACCCGGTTCAGGGTTCACCCGTTTCGATTCGCGCCAGGAACTCCGAGGAGAAATCCGCCAGTTCCCCGAACGCGATAGCCTGTCGAATCTTGCGCATAATGTCAAGGAAAAATGCAACGTTGTGATGGGAGTTCAGGATCGACGCAAGGATTTCGTTGGCCTGAAACAGGTGGCGCAGGTAGGCGCGCGAGTAGGTTTTGCAGACCATGCAGGAGCAGCGTTCGTCCAGTGGCCGCGGATCGTCGGCGTAAATCGCGTTTTTGATGTTCACGCGGCCCGTGCTGGTGAACAGGCAGCCGTTGCGGGCGTTGCGCGTGGGCAGTACGCAATCCATCATGTCCACGCCGCAGCCGACGTAATCGGCAAGCTGCTCGGGCAGGCCGACACCCATGACGTACCGGGGGCGGTCCTTCGGCAGAAGCTCGGCGGCCGCGGCGGCCATTTCGCAGGAGACCGCGTGCGGCTCGCCCACAGCCAGACCCCCGATGGCATAGCCCGGAAAATCCAGGTCCACCAGTTGCTTCGCGCTTTCGCGGCGCAGGTCGGCGTGCATTCCTCCCTGCACGATGCCGAAAAGCGACTGGCCCGGATTGGTCGAAGCTTCCAAATGCTCGCGCGCGTAATCGCGGCAGCGGCGCGCCCATTCGGTCGTGAGTTTCAAGGCTCCCGCGGCGCGGGCATGGTCGGCGGGATACTCGATGCATTCGTCCAGAACCATGGCAATGTCCGAGCCAAGCGCCTGCTGAATTTCGATGGATTTTTCCGGCGAGAGAAAATGTTCGGAGCCGTCCAGGTGCGACCGGAAGACCACGCCTTTATCGGTAACCTTGCGAAGCTCCGCGAGGCTGAAAACCTGGAAGCCGCCCGAATCGGTGAGAATCGCTCCCGGCCAGGACATGAATTTGTGCAGGCCGCCAAGTTTGCGAATCCGCTCGTGGCCGGGACGCAAATATAAGTGATACGTGTTGCCAAGCAGGATCTGCACGCCCAGTTCACCCAGGGCCTGCTGCGTCAGCCCCTTCACCGTGCCCGCCGTGCCCACGGGCATGAATGCCGGCGTGTCCACGACGCCGTGTGGCGTCGTCAGGCGCCCCAGGCGCGCGCCGGAGGGATCGGTTTTCAGGACTTCGAAGTGAAAATCCATTTGTGAGAGCTTAACAGGGCGGCGCGCCATTGCCGAGTGCGGTGGTTTCCAGTAGCACAGGCATCAGCCTGTGCGGTTTAGATTCAGCATGTCGCTGGCACAAACCACTCAAGCTGAATTCTGCCCCGCTGAAAGCAGGGGCACGGCAATGCCGTGCCCCTAAGCCGGATCCGTCACACTGCGCTTGCCGGCAGCGCGGGAATCGCGGCGATCAGCGATTGCGTGTAAGGGTGCGCTGGCGCGTTCAGGATTTGCGCGGCGGGGCCGGTTTCGACGATGCGGCCGCGCTGCATGACGGCGATGCGCGTGGCCAGCTGCGCGACCACGGGCAGGCTGTGCGAAATCAACAGGTAGGTGAGCGCGAAATCGCGCTGCAAATTCTGCAGCAGCTCCAGGATTTGCGCGCCGACGGAAACGTCCAGCGCGGAGACCGGTTCGTCGGCGACCACCAGGCGAGGGCGCAGGATCAGGGCGCGCGCGATGCCGATGCGCTGCCGCTGCCCGCCGGAGAATTCGTGCGGGTAGCGCGCCAGCGCCTCTTCGCCCAGGCCCACGGTGCGAAGGACATCCACGACGCGGGTACGGCGGTCAGCGCGCGATAAAGACGGTTCATAAATTTCCAGCGGCTCGCCGACGATCGCGGCCACGCGCATTCGGGGATCGAGCGAAGCGAACGGATCCTGAAACACCATCTGCATTTCGCGCCGAAGCGCGCGCAATTGCGAGCCGCGCGCCGCCAGAAAATCGCGGCCTTCGACCAGCAACTCGCCCGAGTCCGGTTCGATCAAGCGCAGCATCATGCGCGCGAGCGTGGTCTTGCCGCTGCCCGATTCGCCGACGATGGCGAGCGTTTCGCCCGCGGCGAGTTCCAGGCTTACGGCGTCGACCGCCGGAACGGCCGATGCCGCGCCCATGGCGAACGCGCCGCCCGGGGCGGGAAAAGTTTTTTTCAGATTTCGCGCTTCGAGCAGCGGAACGGGCATTCTTTCCCTCTATTTCGAGTGATTATTGTTGATACCTTTTTACTGCGATCCGGGCCCCTTAATTCGCGCCATTGCAAGCTGGATGCCTTCCCGTAACACAGCCACTCCAGGCTGTGTGGTTTTGAATCCCTCGCCGCCGCCATCCGTCCTCTGACGATTGCAAAAATCACACAGCCAGGAGTGGCTGTGCTACCAAAATGCGCCACACTGCAGATAACGGAGAACCTTTGGCAGGGCCAAGGCTCATTCCGGTTTTTCTCCGACAATAAGCAGAACCGTGTGCGTGAATTCCAGCCCGGAGCCATCCTTGCCGGAAACGCGCGGACGAAAACCGGATGCGTCGCCGGTCATGAATTTTTCCAACGCCCGGCGAGTCCTCGCGTAGAGGTCGTCGCCGGCGGCGCTGCCGGCATTTTGCATCCAGTAGTCAAAATCGTGAAAATTTTCGTGGACGTCCGCGGAACGCACACGCAGGCCGGCGCCGCGAAACAGTTCGTGAAAGCGTTCGGCCGTCAACGTATTGGTGTGAGAAGGATCGCGCTCGCGTTCGATGGCGGTCTGATGCTGCGGGTCGAATCCTTCGGGAACGATGATGTCGATGATCGCGACGCGGCCGCCGGGGCGCGCGACGCGAGCCATTTCGGCCAGCGCGCGCGCCGGATCGGTCATGTGGTGAAACGCGTACCCGCAGGTGACGATGTCCGCGGCGCCCGAGGCGAACGGAAGCGCGTAAACATCCGAGCAGACGAATTCGATATTGGCAATGCCCTCTCGCGCCGCTTCCGTGCGGGCTTTTTCGACCATCGCGGGCGTGAGGTCCACGCCGATGGCGCGGCCAACGCGCGCGGCCAGCGGGCGCGTGAACGTGCCTGGGCCGCAGGCGAGGTCGATGGCGGTCGCTTCGCGCAGGCCGGCAAGGCCGTCGGTAGCGCGTTCGGCCAGCCGCTCGGCTTCAGCCTTGCGCGTGACGCGGACGTTTTGCGAGAAAATGTCCGCGGTCGCGGTGAAACGCTCGCGGACTTTGTCGAGATGCGTCGATGGGTTAGTCATGGTGTCTTTAGCCCGGGCTCGGTTTTAGTAGGAGAGGCTTCAGCCTGCCGCTTTGCCGAGCGCCTGCGGAAAATTAACCTCATTCAAGCGAAAATTTAATTCTACCTCCGCACTTCCGGTTGGCGGCGGACTTTCAGAAAATCGACAGGCTGAAGCCTGTCCTACCTAAACCAGAATGCAGCGCGCGGTGTGTCCCGGGCCCGCTTCGCGCAGGTCCGGCATGGCTGCAGCGCATTCGGGGACGCGCAGCGGGCAGCGCGGCTCGAATGCGCATCCCGGGGGCAGAGCGGTGAGCGAAGGCACGGCGCCGGGAATGGGTTCGAGTTTGTGCCGCACCAGTTGCGGCGATGCGCGCAGCAGTCCAGCCGTGTAGGGATGGCGCGGGCGCGCGAGCACTTCGCGCGACGGCCCCGTTTCCACGATGCGGCCCGCGTAGGACACGGCGATGCGATCGGCCACCTGCGCGACCACGCCGAGATCGTGCGTGATGAACAGAAGCGCGAGGCCTAGTTCGCGGCGAAGTTCGGCGAGCAGTTCGAGAATCTGCTTTTGCACGGTGACGTCGAGCGCGGTAGTTGGCTCATCGGCGATGAGCAGGCGCGGCTTGCCTGTTACGCCGTTTTCGCGCGACCCGCTTTCACGCGCAGCGCCTTCGTCGTTGCCGGAAAGCGCCATGGCAATCATGGCGCGCTGGCGCAAGCCGCCGGAAAGCTGGTGGGGATATTGCCGGGCGCGCACGGCGGGCTCGGGCACGGCGGCGCGTTCGAGCGCAGCGAGGACGCGGCGGTGAATTTGCTCGCGCGAGATGGCGGGCTCGTGCGCGCGAATCGCTTCGGCGATCTGCGCGCCCACGCGCATCACGGGATTCAGCGCCGTCATCGGTTCCTGAAAAATCATGGCAATGTCGCGGCCGCGCACGGCGATCTTTTCCCGTTCGCCCAGCGCAAGCAGATTGACGCGCGCAGCGGAGGAGCCGTTCGCGCCGGAAAACCACGCCTCGCCGCGCACTTTCGCTCCCGGAGGCAGCAGACCCATCAGCGCGAGCGCCAGCATGGATTTCCCGCTGCCCGACTCACCGACCAAGCCCAGCGACTCGCCCGTTTCCAGCGCAAACGAAACATCGTCCACCGGGCGAATCCATCCCGCGGGCGTGGGAATTTCGACGGTGAGTCCGCGCAGATCGATCAGGGGAGCCATCGCTACATCATAAGACGGATTTCGCGTGGCCGGGGCGAACAAACTTCCTCACGCGTCCACGCGAAGTTAGCTTTTGCCAGGGCCACAAGCAGCGGCAACAGTTTTTCTCCAACATCGCACAATCTTAGGGTATAGATAAACTCAACCGCATTGGAAACAGATTGCAGGAAAATTCTGGAGGAGAACGCCAAATGAGCGCACGAGCCATCGCCTTAAAATTTCTAGCCCTGAGCATTGCCACTGCAGCTTTCCCGGTATTGGCACAGCAAGCGGAACCGAAGCCGACGTGCAATCACTGCTCGGCCGTGTATGTCCCCAAGAGCGAGCTGGACGGCTACAACCAGCGCGCCATCGAGCACAAACTGGTGGACCAGCAGGTGCGCTCGGTGGATCTAGGAAAAGTACAGGTGGGAATCGGGAGCATTTATCGCGGAAAGCTGGGGCAGGCGACCAGCCTGGAGAATCAGGTGGCCGAAGCGGTGGCCGAACACGAACAGGTGAGCGAGGTCTATTACATCATCGAAGGCTCGGCGACGCTGCTGACCGGGCCGGACCTGGTGGACGCGAAGCCGCGGCCGAGCACGCTGAAAACCGTGCGCGAACAGAACGGCCCCGGCTTCAGCGCCGCGTCAATCAAGAATCCGGTGGTGCATGAGTTGAAGGCCGGCGACATGGTTATCATTCCGGCGGGAACCGGGCACTGGTTCACGAAGATTGACGATCACATCCGCTACGTGATGGTGCGGCTCGATCCGGACAAGATTCTTCCGCTGAAGACCGAGGAACAATCGCTGAAATACCTGGCCAGCCCGTACAGCCCGAATCAGGGAAATTTCTAGCAGGGCTCCGGAAAATTGGAGGACAAGTTCCTCCCACCGGAATATAGTGGCGCCATGCCATCGATGGAATGTCCGCAATGCCACATGCCCACGGCAACCGGGATGGGCAAGACGTATTGTCCTCAATGCGGATGGAACCGCGGAGAAGCGGAAAAGCAAACGCGCCTGGTGCTGCGCATGCTACCGGTGCTCGTGATCGTGTTTGACGCGCCGCTGATCCTGTGGATTTTCCTGGGGCACGCGCAGATACCGGAGCTGGCGGCGCTGTGCGCGCTGTCGGTGGTGCCGGCGATTCTGGTGGCGCTGGTGGTGCGGGGAAAAATGCGGGTGCCGTTTTTCACGCGGAAGTGAGATGGTTTTAGTAGGACAGGCTTCAAGCCTGTCGGTTTTTGAAATTCCCGCGCATCAAACCAGACAGGCTGAAGCCTGTCCTACCTGAAAATCCAGATCAATCGAACCGCCGCAAGCGAAGTGGATCAGTGTCCCTGAGCCTGGCTCGCCAGGTCGCGGCCTTCAAGAATCACGGCTTGAAACGCCGCGTCCATGCGCGTGCCGTCCCGCACCAGGGTCTGCAACTGGGCGGTGAGGTCCTTCACGCGGGGATCATTCGGATCGTGGGAGCCCTGCAGGGCTTCGGCGGAAGCCTGAATCTGCTTGACGCGCTGGAGAAGGTCGCGGCCGCGCGCGACGTACAATTGCTTGGCGGCAAACAGCCTCGCTTCCCAGTTGTTTCGCCCGGGAAAATTCATGTCCACACCCTGAAGGGCGTTTTTTGCGAGCTCGGTGCGGGTCAGGGAGTCGAGCATCAGGATGACCGATGCCATGCGTTCGACGGCCTGTGCCGCGGAAGGGGCGGCGTCCGGATTGCCATTGGCCGAGGGCGACGCCGGCGAAGCGGCCGCGCCCAAACCGGAGGAGGCAAGCCCGGCTCCGGTCAGCGATCCGGTAGACGACCCGGAAGAAATATCGTCGTTGGTGAGGACTTTCTTTGCCGGCGCGTTGGTCTTATTTTTCTGCGCCTGCCGGGCCAGATCGCCCAGCGAGGGTGAATCCTGCGCGCGCCCCGGAATCGAGAAACACAGGGCAATCAAACACGCGGTGATGATGGTCGAAGTTCGCGGCATATTTTCTTCTTTCCGGCGGGCTCCCAATGCAGCCCCGGCCCTGATGGGCATGTGTCCATGCTGATCAGGAATTCCGAATCTGGCTATAGAACGGCGGTACAGTCATGCGGAAAGAGTAATCCAGCGGGGGCGATAGCCCGGAAATTCCGGCCCCGCCGGGATGGAACAACTATTTCAGGCGGGCAGCAAACAACAGCAGCGTGAAAATAAGGACGGGAATCATGGCCAGCATGGCATAGGACAGAATTTTTTTGAGGACGGAAGCGGGCTTCTGTTTCGATTGGCGCGCGCGTCTCGCCGAGCGGTCGGTGACCACGACAGTTTCCGGGTGCGCCAGGTCCTCGGCAAATGCGCGGGCGCCGGCGTAGCGGTCTTCCGGCTCCCGTTCGAGCGCGCGAAAGATAATTTCCTGCATTCCAGGCGAGATTTCGGGATTGAGCGCTCGCGGCGGATCGGGATCGTTGACCAGGCGGTCGTTCATGACGGCGAACGGGTTGGGGCCGTTAAACGGAGTTTGCGCGGTGAGCATTTCATAGAGGACTACGCCGAGCGCGTAGACATCGCTGCGGCCGTCGCCGCGTTTGCGCCGGATCTGTTCGGGAGAAATGTAGTCGGGCGTGCCCATGGCGTTGGAGAGCTTGGAAAAAGTCAGCCGGCGCGCGCCTTCGGCGCCGGAGATGCCGAAATCGATGAGCTTGATGCGGTCGCCCTCGCCCACCATGATGTTTTCCGGCTTCAGATCGCGATGCACCACGCCCTGGCTGTGAATGTAGTCCAGGGCTTCGCAAACGTAGATGGCGATGCGCGCGGCGCGTTCGGCGGGAAGTTTTCCTTCCCTGGCGATGATCTCCCGCAGGAATTTTCCGTCCACCCATTCCATGACGATGCACAGCTGGTCGAGATCGTCGTCAGGCATCGTACGCACGACGCCGCGGTGGTCGAGTTTTTTGCCGATGGATCGTTCGCGCTGGAAGCGGCTGTAGAACGTGGGATCGCATTCCAGTTCCGGGTGCGGGATCTTGATGGCCACCAGTTGCCCGGTCCGCAAATCGGTGGCGCGATAGATCGTGGTCATCGAGGTGCGAATTACGAGCGCCTCGATGCGGAAATGCTCGAATTTCTCGCCGGGTTGGAGCGGTGTCATCAGCATGGATAGGCCCTGGGCAACGCGCCGGGAATTCCGAGCGCCAGCGTGAATGTAGCCGGGAACCTCTAAAGAAGTCATAAATAGACCGTACACGCCGGATAAGCGATTCCAGGGCAAGGGAAGCCCGCGGGTTCACTACCAACCGCCTGAACTCATCGCGCCCGCCGGAAACCGCATTTAAGCACGCGCGTACCGCATTGGAGATTGAACCCACGGCACCATGCGATTACACTGAAACCAGTGCGGACACGGTTTATTCGATTCTGAAATGGCCTCCGACCCTCAACCGGCAACCAGCTGGAAAGCATTGTTTCACGTGCCGGGATTCCCCTTCTTCTTCGCGGCCATGCTGGTGTCGCTGTTCGGGACCGGCATGAATTTCGCGGGCGTGACCTGGTACGTTCTGGGGGCCACGCATTCCACGGTGAAAGTAAGCTGGGTGGTGATCCTGGTGACGCTGCCGGGGCTGGTGGTGCCGCCGTTCGGGGGCGTGCTGATCGATCGCGTGGACCGGCGCTACCTGGGGATCACGATCGACGCGGCGCGCGCGGTGCTGGTCCTGGGAACGGCTGCGCTGGCGTTTCTTGGCCGCCTGGCGCTGTGGGAACTGTATTCGATGGTCCTGCTGCTGGGAGTGGGATTCGCGGTTTACTGGTCCACGACGAATGCGCTGATCCAGGAACTGGTGCCGCGCGAGCAATTGATCACGGCCAATGCCACCGTGCTGATTGCCGTGCAGGGAGGAATGGCAGCGGCGGGCGCTCTTGTGGGCTTCGTTTATGAGCGCTTCAGACTGGGCGGAGTTCTGGGAATCGACGGCACAACGTATCTGATTTCCGCGATTTGCCTTCTCCTGCTGCGGCGGGGATATTATCCGCCTCATGAAGCCCACAACACGCGATTGACGTCGGCTTCGCCCACGATCGAAGCGCCTCCGGAAATGTCCGAGCCGTCGTTTTTGAGGACCGAGGAGGAAATGCATCCCGTCACCAGCGTGTTTGCGGACATCGTGGAAGGCCTGGAATACCTGCGCAAACAGCCGCGCGTGTTCGCCTTGGGAATCACGTATTCGTGCATGATGGCGGGGGTGATCAGCGCCAATATTCTGGTGGTGGCGCTGGCCAGGAATCTGCTCTCGGTTGGCGCGAAAGGATACGGATGGATCGAGGCCGGCTGGGCCTGCGGCGCGATTGTGGGAGGTTTGGCTGCCGGGAGCGTGGCGCGAAAGAGGCCGTACGTTGTCCTCATTCTGGCCCTGTCGGTCCTGGCGATCGGGCACACGCTATTTCCCTACGCGCGTCTGCTGGCGGTGGCGGTGGCCATGAACGCGCTGTTCGGGGTGTGCCGCGCGCTGGGCGGAGTGCTGACGCAATCCTCGATCATGACGGCGGTGCCGGCGCGATTGATGGGGCGGACGCAATCGGCGTTTTCCGTGATCTCGACGATCCTGCAGGTGATCATCAGCTTTACGCTGGGATGGTTCGCGCAGAACGTCACGCTGTCGATGGC
The DNA here is from genome assembly GCA_020073375.1 of Terriglobia bacterium. Classification (GTDB taxonomy): domain Bacteria; phylum Acidobacteriota; class Terriglobia; order Acidiferrales; family UBA7541; genus Palsa-360. The sequence continues at coordinate 15,903 of JAIQFG010000064.1, forward strand.
GTTCCTGATTCTGGGAGGGATTTACGGCGGCGGAGTGGTGGCGGCGTTGCGGGTGAGGGCGCTGTCGATGCCCGCGAAGGAATTGCCAGCGCCGAGTGCAGGGTGAGAAATTTGCGGGGCCAAAGGTAAGAAACTCAAATACGAATCCGCCAAAATCAATGAAGTCTTATCACTGTATCTAGAAGGAGCAATCAGCCAAGTTGATCTTGAAATCTCAATCTTACCAGAAAGTCCGTCCAGCAATAGCTAATTGACCTTTAGGAATTTCTTCACCTCCTCGATGCTGTAAGCTGGCTTACGGCAGTGCAACACCGCATGGCAGTTCGGACACACAGGCCGGAGGTCCCTTATGGGATCGACCAGGTATTCCTTGCGAATCTCCGCGAGTTCTCGTAAATGGTGGACATGAATGAATCCTTCCGCCACCTTCCCATATACTGACCCAAATGAGAAACCACAGATGAAGCAATTGGTTCCGTACACGTCAATGCAACGCTGACAGGCGCGTGGATCTCGTTCAAAAGCATTTACAAGCACTTTCCGTGTTGCTCCTTCCAGGAACCCAGCTTTTTCGTTTACCTCATCTGGAAATATTCCGATGGCGTTGAAACTGATTGGCTTATAGGCGGTTTGCCCTTCAATTTCGGCCCGTTCGAATTGGTTGAAGATCGGTCCCCACCTCAAAAAACGCGTATCACCGTGCTTATGCATCGTGAAATGGGCGCTGAACCAATCAATAATGTTGCCCGCCTTCGTTTTTCCGAGCCGATTCTTAGCCTCCGGCTCCTTCATTAATTGTCCCAAAATCCTTTCCCGAGGGACAAATCCGGGGGTCTCAAGCTGAGAATCCTCGATAATTCGCGCGATGATGGGAAAGAATCTATCTTTCAAGCCTTGTTCAACAACACGCCTGTTCATTGTTAAAGACTCTCGAAAATAGGGAATCAATAGAGTGGCACGCTTGCAACAATGGGGCCCAGTAATCTAAGGTTGGTTGCCTCTAAAAACAAATCACAAATAATCCCGCGAAGAGCCTTCCAGGAACGCGCGCAGCTTGCGCGAGCGCGACGGGTGGCGCAACTTGCGCAGGGCCTTGGCCTCGATCTGGCGGATGCGCTCGCGCGTGACGGCGAACGACTGGCCGACTTCCTCAAGCGTGTGCTCGGAGCCGTCGTCCAGGCCGAAGCGCATCTTGATGACTTTTTCCTCGCGCGGAGTCAGCGTTTTCAGAACGGAAGAGGTTTGTTCCTTCAAATTCAGATTGATGACCGCGTCGGACGGCGAAACGACGGCCTTGTCCTCGATGAAATCGCCCAGGTGCGAATCTTCCTCTTCGCCGATCGGCGTTTCCAGCGAAATCGGCTCCTGCGCGATTTTCAGAATTTTGCGCACTTTCGCCACGGGAATTTCCATGCGCTTGGCGATTTCTTCCGACGAAGGTTCGCGGCCAAGTTCCTGCACCAGCTGGCGGCTGGTGCGGATCAGCTTGTTGATCGTCTCGATCATGTGCACAGGGATGCGGATGGTGCGGGCCTGGTCGGCGATGGCGCGGGTGATGGCCTGCCGGATCCACCAGGTGGCGTAGGTGGAAAATTTGTAGCCGCGGCGCCACTCGAATTTATCCACGGCCTTCATCAGGCCGATGTTGCCTTCCTGAATCAGGTCGAGGAACTGCAGGCCGCGGTTGGTGTATTTTTTCGCGATGGAAACGACCAGGCGGAGGTTGGCCTCGATCAATTCTTTTTTGGCCTGCTCCGCCTCAGCTTCCCCCCGGACGATCACCTGGAGCATCCGTTTCAGGTCGGTGAGGCCGGTTTCGCTGGAGACTTCGATTTCGCGCAGCTCGGTGCGGCGCGTGCGAAGTTCCTTGCGGGCCTCGGCGGCGTTATCGCCCTTGGAGGCGTCGGCGCGGCGTTCGAGTTTTCCGGCTTCGCGTTCCAGGGATTGCAGCCGCTCGACGGTGGAGCGGATCTTTTCGATCAGGCGCTTTTTCTCGAACAGGTGATACTCGAGCGAGCGAGCCAGCTGCGACATTTCGATGCGCAGGCGCCCCACGCGGTATTTTGCGTGCAGGTACGGGCGCTTCTTCGATTTCGGCATGCGCTCGAGTTTCGCGGCCTCCTTCAGGCATTCCAGGTAGAGCTTGGCGATTTTGTCGAGAACCTTGAGCGTCTTCTTGGTCTTGTTTTCGATTTTTTCTTCGGTGAGCTCTTCGTCGTCGAACTGGACGATTTCCTTGATCGACCGCGTGCCCTTGCGCAAGTCCTCGCCGATGGTCAGCAGTTCCTTGAGGATGATCGGCGAGCGCGTGATGGTTTTCAGGACCAGCAACTGGCCGCGCTCAATGCGCTTGGCGATGGCCACTTCGCCTTCGCGCGTCAGCAGCGGCACGGTGCCCATTTCGCGCAGGTACATGCGCACCGGGTCGTTCGTTTTTTCGAGCATCCCCGGCGTCAGGTCCAGCTCGCTCTCTTCGGCTACGGGCAGGTCCTCCTTGGATTCGACTTCGGGGGCTTCGGCGGCGGCCGGATCGGCGGTGGCGCGGGCGGCCTTAGCGGCGGCCAGGTCTTCGTAAATATCGATGCCGTACCGCTCGAAGGTCGAGAGCAGGTCGTCGATCTCCTCAGAGGAATGCACTTCGGCGGGAAGAATATCGTTTACTTCGTCATAGAGGAGGTAGCCGCGCTCCTTGCCCATGGCAATGAGCTGTTTTACCTGGTCGTATTTCTCTTCAATCGCCAGCGCCAAGGGACCCTCCCCAAAAGCAACGGAAGCCTATGCCCCACTTCGGCGCAGGATGCGCCGGATGCTCACTTCATCTATCGGCAAAATCCGCACGGACCGGAACCTGAGTTTCGTAAATCGCTCTGCGGTGGAAAAACCATGCCCACTGGTAGGTAATTGATTGCTTGCCGCTGCATGCCATCCGCCCGCGTGCACCCCAAGTGCGCAGGGGCGCGTCCCACAAATCGTATGATGCAAGTTGCCCATGGTGCGTTACACCACCCACCGAGAGGAAACGCCTCAAACTACCTGTCCGCGGGCAAACGCGTCAACTATTTTGTCTCGCAGTAGTTACTACTGTGTGGATTGCTTTTCGAACAGGACGGACCGATGGCTCTTCGTGGCACAGGCCGAAGCCTGTGCCACCGCAAATCGGTGCGATTGGTGCGCGCTACTGAGGAGGGGATTCCAGCCGGCGGCGCAATTCCTGCTTGCGCTCCAGAAGCTTTCGCATTTCGCCCATTGCTCCGGCGGCGGCCGCCTGCGATTCGATCTGTCTTTGGACTGCGGCCAATTCCTCTTCCACGAGGCGGCGGCGCAGCACAGTGAGGCAACTTTCTGCTTCTTCCCAGGTGGATGGCGCGGCGGATTCAAACGCGATTTCAAAGAGCAAACGGCGGTCGCGATCTTCCAGGGCCATGGCCAGCGCCGCGGCGTCCGGGCGCGCGCCCGATTCGCAGGATTCGACCAGCACGGTCAGGATGCGCTCGACCTCGAGCCCCTTGTGAAGCTCCTCGGCGCGAATTTCCTGGGCAAGGCGCGAACGGAAATCTTCGGACTCGATCAGGATCTGCACCAGGCGGCGCTCCGCGGGCTTTCCGGCGCGGCCCGCCAGCTCGGGCCGGGCCTTCACCTCGCTGCGGCGCTCGTTCGCGGCCTTGCGCATCGATTCGCGCAGCACCGGCTCCTCGATGCGCAGCTGCTGCGCGATGCGCGTGGCCCACTCCGAGCGCAGGATGCGGTCTGGCACGCGCTGCACGTAGGGCAGCAGGAAATTCACGGCGCGCAGCTTTCCCTCCGCGGTGGTCATGTCCATTTTGCGGGCGCGCGAGATCAGGTAGTCAACATACGGGGGCGCTTCCTTCAGCAATTTCGTGTATGCGGCGGCGCCTTCGGCCTTAATGAAGCTGTCCGGGTCCTTGCCGCCGGGCAGGGCCAGCACTTTTACTTCGGCGCCCTGCTCAAGCAGAATCGTCAGGGAACGCTCGGTGGCCGCCTGGCCGGCAGTGTCCGGATCGTAATTGACGATGATCTTGCGCGTGAAGCGGTTGAGAAGCTTAACTTGCGGCTCGGTCAAGCTGGTGCCGCAACTCGCGACCACGTTGGAAATTCCGGCGCGCGCCACGGCAATCGCGTCCATGTAGCCCTCGACCAGCACCGCACAATCGTCCCGCCGCAGGGCTTCTTTCGCCCGATCGAGGTGGTAAAGGATATTGCTCTTCGAGTAGATCGGCGTCTCGGGAGAATTCAGGTATTTCGGCAAGTCATCGCCCAGGGCGCGCCCGCCGAAGGCAACGACTTTTCCCGAGTCGTTGGCGATGGGGAACATCACGCGGCGGCGGAAACGGTCATAGAATCGCCCGTTCTGGTCGCGGCTGAACAGGCCCGAGGCTTCGAGAACTTTTTCCGGATATTTCTGTTTCATCGCGCGCAGCAGGGCTTCTCCGCCCGACGGCGCGAAACCAATTCCGAATCGCGCCATGGCTTCGGAATCGAGTCCGCGGTCGAGAAGATACGCCTTCGCCGCACGCCCTTCCGGCGTGCCGTTGAGTTGCTGCACAAAAAACGCCGCCGCTTCCTTGTGCAGCTCGACGAGCGAAGTGCGCTGCTGATTTTCCTGGCGTTCCTCTGGCGTGCGCTCCCTGGGGCGCGGAACGGCGATGCCGCATTTCTCGGCCACCGCGCGAATCGCCTCGGGAAACGAAATCTTGTCCATCTCCATCACGAACTTGAACACGTCTCCGCCCACGCCGCAGCCGAAGCAGTGATAAATCTGCTTCACCGGGTGCACATTAAACGAGGGAGTTTTTTCGGAATGGAACGGGCAAAGGCCGCTGAAATTCTGCCCCGACTTTCTCAGGCGGACGTATTCGCCCACCACGCGGACAATGTCCGCCTGCTGCTTTACGCGTTCCGCGAATGATCCGGCTTCGGCCATCGGTGGAATATTGAATCGATTGAATGGGTATTGTACATGGCACGACGCTTTGGCGTCGTCTGTTCAACCGGGTGGGTATTGGCCTGGTTCTGAGTAGACAACCACTCCCTCAACACCTACGTTTTGTCACCCACCCCCTAGGAGCTATCCGGCTGAGGTCGTTGATTTGGTTTTTCAGTCTTTTCGCGATCGTGCCCAATTACAGTAGCGATGAGCAAGCCTTGCATTTTCGGGGATTGTCTTGCCTCCAGTCCAGTACTGCTTGATATGATCAATAGCTGAATCATCCAATTCCTGAATCTTCTGCCCGCAAATCGCACAGGTGCCATTCCTCTTGAAAAGTTCTTCTTTGAGTTGGCTTGAGAAGCAACGAGGTTCCTTCTTTCCGATTCCTACAATTTCCTGCAAGCTCAGGCGCCACAGGTCAAATCTCTTGGTCACAGCTTGTAGCGAACTCGTTGAGAGCTCAATTGCATCAATGAACTCCTGACTTTCCGTCATTAAGTAGATCAGGGCTTCCCTAATCGAATCGATATTCTGATAGACAACATTCTTGTCTTCGCGGGCAAAGGTGTACATCATGATGTCATAAAGCGACGCGTTGAACCTCTTAGGCTCCCAATACCCTGCCGGATCCTTATCTGTGCCTTTATAGAATCGTTTGAAGGCATTCTTCCCTAACATTGACCGGATGATTTGACAGGTGTTCTTGAACCCCGATCGTAATTGTTGAGCATCGTCCTTGCTTATATTGCGGTATCTATCGGCTTCGCTATTCAAGAAGTTCTTCATCGGTGGCTTGTAGTTGAGATATGTAGCGTGGTAGAAGGCAGAAAAACGTAGAACCAATTCAATATCTTTCATTCTCTTGTCAGGTCTTTTCAATCCAAGAAGAAATGTGAAATCCGGGTCTGTAGAGAGTTCCTTGAGCAGAACATTAAAATTGCCTCGGTAAATACAATTGCGAAGTTCCTGATCGTTCAACGAAACCGATCCTGTATTCAGGCGCTCGAAAATCTCGAACTTCAGGCTTTGGTCGGAATCTTTCTTGAATGTAATGGTTCGGATCTTGAAGTATCGAATGACGTCTTGGAGATCGACCGCCAAGTCTCGATACCTATTGCCATTGAGTTCTCGAAAAACTTTAAGTCCCGTCAGTTTGAAATCTGACCCGTCGGGGAAAGAACCGTCGATAAATGAAAAAAATGATGTCAAACGTTGTTGACCGTCAATGACGTATTCTTTATTGTCTTGTTCCTGGGAAATGTAGACAACCGGAATTGGGATAGCAAGGAGAGCAGATTCGATTAGTCGGCTGGCCTTGATTGTATCCCACACGAATTGTCGCTGGAAGTCCGGCTGAACAATTAGCCTGCCACGCTTGAATTTGCCGTGAAGCGATTCGACTTCTGGATCACCAAGATCCGTATATATCTTCCTGCTTTCAGCAGCTACCTCAATGGTGTCAACTTCTTCTTCAAGAGGATTTTCAAACTCGAGTTCTTCATTTTCGATCATCTCGACTCCCCTTCAGAGCTCTAGCAGTATAGATCCATTTGTGGTTCTTGACGTGTCTTCAAACATTCGGCGAGACCATGGTGAAAATGCGCACACAAGTTCGCCCCCTCCACTTTCATAGACGCTTATTATTGAAGTTAGCGACTCCGAGATTTCTAGGGCAATGCCGGGGCAGTCTGCACAGGCAATTTTGCGGCTTCCCACGCAACGATTCCGCCGGCAATTTCGCTGACTTTGGCAAAACCGCAGCTTTGCAGCAGGCTTGCGGCGATGGACGAGCGGTAGCCGCCGGCGCAAAAGACCAGCAGGGGGCGGCCCTTCGGAAGTTTGTCCTGATTTTCCAGCAGGTGATTGAGCGGAACGCCGACGCTTCCGGCAATGGTTTTCTGGTCGCGCTCGCGCGGGGCGCGCACATCGACGGCGAGCGGCGGCTCGAGCGAGGACAACAGTTCCGCGGCAAAGGGCGCGCTGAGACGGTCCGTGGTGATGGTCAGATCGGGCCGGGACGCGAGGCTCTGCAAGCCGTCTTTCAGATAGCCCACGATGTGGTCGAAGCCGATGCGGCCGAGGCGCGTTGCCGATTCGCTTTCGCGGCCGGGGTCCGCGATGATGACGATGGGATGAGCGCGGTCGAGGACCGTGCCGGCCCAGGTGGCGTACTGGCCGCTGAGTCCGATGTTGATGCTGCCGGCCAGATGCGCGGCGGCAAATTCACCGGCGTCGCGCGTATCGAGGATCTGCGCACCGACGCCTTGCAGGGCGAGCAGGTCGTCGAGTGTCATGGGGTTCACGCGCGCGAGGGTTTGATCCAGCGTGGGGCGCTCTTCGCTGTTGAGGACGGCGTCGTACGTGAAGTACGCCGGAGCATCCGGCTGATCGGCGGTCACCACCTGGATGAAAGCTTCCTTGGTCATGGGCTGCAGCGCGTAGTTCACGCGGCGCTGCTCGCCCAGCGTGGATACTGTCTCCTTGCTCAGCGATTTTCCGCACAGCGAGCCCGCGCCATGCGCCGGATACACCAGGCACTGGTCCGGAAGCGGCAGCAGTTTATTGTGCAGCGAATCGAAGAGCATGCCGCCCAAATCCTTCGCCGACCATCCCAGCGCGGCGCGCAGGTCGGGCCGCCCCACGTCGCCGATGAACAGCGTATCGCCGGTGAGCACGGCCTGGGGCTGCGCACCGCTGAGTTTCAAATCGAAAATCAGGATGGATACGGATTCGGGAGTGTGGCCCGGTGTTTCCAGGGCTTGCAAACGCACGCGGCCGAATTCGACGACGTCGCCCTGGTGAAGCGGGGTGAACGCATAGCCTGCCTTGGCCGCGGCACCCAGGTAAATCGTGGCGCCCACGCGATCACGCAGTTCCAGATGCCCGGCAATGAAATCGGCGTGCAGGTGCGTTAGAAATACGTGCTTAATTTCAAGTCCGTGTTCGGAAGCGAACGAAATGTACTGATCGACGTCGCGCTGCGGGTCAACGACGGCGGCCATGCCTGTCTCCTCGTCTCCGATGACGTAGGAGGCGTGAGCCAGGCACGGCAGATAGAACTGCTTGAAGATCACTGCGGTTGCTCCTCGCTCGCGGCCGGTTACTTCGGCTGCGGAACAATGCGCAGGTAGGGCCGGGGCGCTTTCCAGCCGCCGGGATACTTCTGTTTGGCTTCGTCGTCGGAAACCGCGGGCAGGATGATAACGTCGTCGCCCTGCTTCCAGTTCACGGGCGTGGCCACTTTGTGCTTGGCCGTGAGCTGCATGGAATCGATCACGCGCAGGACTTCGTCGAAGTTGCGGCCGGTGCTCATCGGATAGCTGAGCATCAGTTTGATTTTCTTGTCGGGGCCGATCACGAACACGGTGCGCACGGTCTGGTTGTTGACCGCGGTGCGGCCTTCGCAAGTGTCGCCCGCTTCAGCCGGCAGCATGTCATAGAGCTTGGCCACTTTGAGTTCGGGGTCGCCGATCATGGGATATTTCACCTTGTGCCCCTGCGTTTCTTCGATGTCGGTGGCCCATTTGGCGTGACTCGAGACCGGGTCCACGCTCAAACCGATAATTTTAACGTTGCGCTTCTCGAATTCCGGCTGCAGGCCGGCCATGTATCCGAGTTCGGTGGTGCAGACGGGAGTGAAGTCCTTGGGGTGCGAGAATAAAACGGCCCAGCCGTCGCCAATCCATTCGTGAAAATGGATCGTTCCCTGCGAAGTTTCGGCCGTGAAATTCGGAGCTTCATCGCTTATACGCAGCATGGTAGTCCCTCCTGAGGGTGCCGGAGATTATACACAGATCAGATGCGGGGCAGAAACTTCGGATTCGGCGCGCAGCCGCACTAACTGAAGATCGACCAGGTTTCGGAGGTCGGGGCTTCAGCCCCGACGTGAAGCGTCGTCGGATGAGGGGTTTTAACCCCTGAAGCTTCAGTGGCTAAAGCCCACGAAAAACAAAGCGTGAATGTCCGAGCTAAAGCTCGGACCTCCGACTGCTCACGGAAATCAAATATTAGCGGGGTGCTTTCCCAGCAGCGATCATTCCTTGAGTTCCACTATCGTGATGGCCTGCCCGCCCCGGTCCTCGGCCTCCGAGCGGATAGTTTCGACCAGCGGGTGCGTCCTCAGGAATTCGGCGAGGCCGCGGCGCAGCGCGCCGGTGCCGTGTCCATGAATCAGGCGCACGTGCGATGAGCCCGCGAGCGCAGCCTGATCGAGAAATTTATCGACGCGGCGCGTGGCTTCCTCGACCGTGCACCCGATGAGATTGATTTCTTCTCCCGCTGGCTCGGCGGAGGGCTGCGTTCGCACGGTGACGCCGCGCGGCAGCCCTGCTTTTGCGGCAGGCTGAGCGCCCACGATTTCAAGGATGTCCGCAAGGGAAACTTTCATGCGCACGGGGCCGGCTTCGATTTCGGCGGTGGAGTCGTCGCGGCGGCGCAGCGTGACGGCATTGGGCAGGCCGCGCACGCGGATGCGCGCGCCGGGAACCAGATCGCTCGCCGCGACAGGCTTTGCGGATTGCGCCGGGGCAATTCCCAGGTCGGTCTGCGAATCGGCAAGATGCGCGACCGTCACGGCGTCGGCTTCCTCGCGCGCCTCGCCGCGCGCTTTCACCAGCCTGCGGCCCGTTTGCTTTTCCAGTTGCGCGCGCACCTCGCGCTCTTTCACCGATTCGATGGCGCGCGCCACTTCTTTCTCGTGCTTTTCCAGAAGCTGCGCGAACTGGTGCTCGAGTTCCTTGAGGCGCGTGCGCTGGCGGTCGGTCCACTCGGTTTGCAGGCGCTTTTTTTCCTCGGCGAAATCTTGCGCGGCGCGAACGGCTTCGCGCTTCAGCGCTTCCAGTTCGTCGCGGCTGCGATGCAGGTAGGCGATGAGCGCGGCGGCCTCATGCGCTTCGGGCGAAAGCTGGGCGCGTGCGCGGTCGATGACCCGCGGAGGCAAACCCAGGCGGCGCGCGATGTCAATCCCGCTCGATCCGCCGGGCACGCCGACCATCAGGCGGTAGGTGGGGCGCAAATTGATTTCGTCGAATTCGACGGCGGCGTTGAGCACACCCGGCGTGGTCGAGGCGTAGGTTTTCAGCCGATCGTGATGCGTGGTGGCGAGCGTCAGGCAACCGCGCTCGCGAAATTCGTCGAGCAGGGCGACGGCCAGCGCCGCGCCTTCTTCTGGAGCGGTGCCGGTACCCAGTTCGTCGACCAGGACGAGCGAACTGGGCGTGGCCGCTTCGAGCATGGCTCGCACGTTCAGCATGTGCGCGGAAAAAGTGGAGAGATCGGCGGCAATCGATTGCTCATCGCCAATGTCCACAAGGACGCGATCGACCAGCGGCAAGCGCGCCGTCTCCGCAGCAACAGGAATGCCGCATTGCGCCGAGAGCACGGCGATGCCCACGGTCTTGAGGGCGACGGTCTTGCCACCGGTGTTCGGGCCGCTGATCACGAGGACGGTTTCCGCGTTTGTCCCGGGCGAATGCGAGGGGCCGCCCAGCGCCAGCGTCATGGGAACGATGCGGCGGCCGTGCGCGCGCAGCGTGTCGGCCAGCACGGGATGCCGCGCGTCTTTTAATTCGAGTGACGCCTCGGTGAACTCCGGCAGCGTGGCGTCGAATTCGCGGGCGAAGCGCGCGCGCGCAAAGACCGAGTCCAGTTCGGCGATGGTTTCGACCGCAAAACGCAGCGGGCCGAGATTGGCGCGCAAGCGGTCGGAAATTTCCGCGAGGATGCGATTGATTTCCGCGGCTTCCTCCTCGGAAAGCTGCACGAGGCGGTTATTGAATTCGATGGTCTCGAAGGGTTCGACGAACACGGTCTGGCCGGTGGCGCTGGCGGCGTGCACGACGCCCTGGACCTGGCGGCGGTCTGCGGCGCGCACGGGAATGACGAAGCGGTCGTTTCGCAGCGTGACGTAGTCCTCGCCCGCGTCGCCGCCGCGCGCGCGCAACATGCGCTCGAGCGATTTCCGCACAGTGTCGCGCGTGTTTGCGACGCTCGCGCGGATGCGGCGGAGATCGGGAGAAGCGTCGTCGCTGATTTCGCCGTTCGGCAGCACGGCGCGGCGAATCATCGCGGCGAGCGGGCGAAGATCGGCGATGGCGCCGGCGCGGGCCGTGAGCAAGGGAAATTTTCCGGCGCCGCCGGCCCCAGCGGAATTAATGCGGGAATTGTCCCGCATGGCGTCGCGCAGCCAGGCGACGGTGTCCGCCAGCGTTCCGGCGTCGAGCAGCTTTTGCGGAACCAGAACTGCGGCGGGCGATTCGAGTTCCGCAAGCCACGGCTCGGGATCGGCCAGCGAACCGAATCCCATTTCGCCGGCGTCGCGCCGGTACGCGATGGCCTCGGCGATCAACGCAAACGCGGCGGCGAGCGCCGTGCGGTCCTGCGAAAACGCCAGGGCGTCGATGGCGCGGCGCCCCGGCGCGCAAGTGGTCTGGCGGCGCAGCAATTCGCGCAGCCGGTCAAATTCCAGAATGTCTTCCGCGGTGCGCGACACGTTTCACTTTCCTTTTCTTTACGCGATATTCTATTTTACGAATAAGACCACAAGCGGCCGGCGATCAGGGCGCGTTTTTGTGGCGCCGGCGTCTCGCCGGCGTTTTTTCTGTTTTCCACGCAATGCAAGACCGCCGGCGAGACGCCGGCGCCGCCAACTGCCGCATCCAAATCGAATCCATTGTACGGGCCGCGTGTGAAAATTCCGGCGAGAAACCCAGATTACGTATTTTCGCCGCGAGCGGCACCGCGGGCCAGACGCGCGGCCAGGAATTGCGCGGCTTCCGCGGGCGTGGGCGCCTGGTGCACCAGCGGATCGGTCGATTCGCCCCAGCGGGACGCGTGGCCGCGCTCGACTTCGCGCACACGGTCCAGGATCGGCTGCCAGAAATCGCCCAGCACGACGAACGGGCGGTGCTCCATCGCTTTTTTGTTGAGCATTTCCCAAACCACGGCGAGTTCGACGAGCGTGCCCGTGCCGCCCTTACATGCGACGTAGCCGTCGCCCAGTCGCACCAGCTCGAACAAGCGCTCCTGCCAGGTGTCCACGCGCGTTTCCTCTTCCACCCAGCGATTGGCGCGCGGGCGGAAAAATGTGGACGTCACCGCGAGCACGCGCCCGTTCGATTCGCGAGCCCCGCGCGAAACCGCCTCCATCACGCCGCCGTAGCCTCCCGTGCAAACGGCAAATCCCGCCGCCGCAAGCGCCCGTCCCAGGTCAAACGCTTCCGCGTAATCGGCGTGCCCATCCTCGGGCCGCGAGCTGCCAAATACGGTGATGATTTTTTTTTGTTCGGTCATGGATTGGCCGCCTGTTAAGAGTTTGGCCAGACAGTTTCACTGCTTTGAAGTAACTGTGTTCCTTGAGATTCCTGTGTTTGTGGGTCACGGCTTCAGCCGTGACTTCAAGCATTGTTGATCCGTGCGGCTTCAGCCTCTGGCGCACTGGATTCAGCGCTGCCTCATCGCCACGCCAGGGGCTAAAGCCCCCGATCCTCGCCTGCAAAATGTCGCGGTTAAAACCGCGACCCACAAACACCTGATATGAGCCAGCTTCTAGTGAGTGACACGCCGACAAGAAGCGAAAATCCACGACGCCGTCATTCAGAGAAGTGCTTTTCGCCGCGGAGTCCCACTGTCAATGGGCTCGAACAAGGAGCGATTCCTCATGGAGTTTATCCCGGTTCTTGCCGGGGTTCGGAATAACAACCTAAATTACTTTGGCCGAAACTTGTTAAAGAGTTGCCGCCCGGAGCCCCGTTCCTCAATTTCCTTTACATCCTCTGCATCCTTTACTTCCGCTAGCCGCCGTTCCCAACTCCTCGACCATCGCGACCGTAATCGCATCCAGCACTTTGTTGGCGTCGGCGGCATGAAGATTATTGTTATTTCCCATGACCGAAAAAATCAGGCGCGCGCCCTTCACTGTGGTCGCATATCCGGCCAGATTGTTGGTGTGGCCGATTGTTCCAGTCTTGGCGAAGATGCGACCGGCAGCGGGCGTATTTTTCATGCGATCGGCGAGCGTGCCGTCTTCCCCGGCCTCCGGCAGCGATGCGCGGTAGAGTTCGCTCCACGGCTGCGACGCGGCGTAGCGCAAGATCTGCACCAGGGCGCGCGGAGTGGCCAGATCCTTGCGTGAAAGGCCGGAGCCGTCGCTCAGGGAAACGTCGCCCGGGGCGATGCTGGCGGACGCGAAAAATCCGGCGGCGAATTTCGCGGCCTCGTCATAGGACACCGCTCCGGTTTTTTCATGCGCGGCGAGCAGAAGCATCAGCTCCGCGTGCAGGTTTTCGCTATTCTTGTTCGTCAGGCGCACGTCGTCGGCGAGCGCCTGCGAAACGCGCTCGGCCAGAATATTTTGCGCGGGCGCATCGGCCTGTGGCGGATCGCCGGCATGGCGGGCGCGCGCGCTGCCATCGATTTTGATGCCGCGCTGG
>JAIQFG010000065.1 GCA_020073375.1 Terriglobia bacterium
GCGAGACTCCAAAAAACCGGCAGGTCTGACTGACGTTGCCGCTCAAACGCTGCGCATGTTGCAGCATGCGCAACCTGGCCTTCACCTTCCTTGCCTGGATCTGCTCGTAAGCTGGATTCTTCATCCCGAACCTCCTGCGGTGGGCTGTAAGAATAACCCACCTGTCCGGGATGTCTATTAGCAGCTACACAAACCGCAAGGATGGGGCACCCCAAAATTCGAAGACAAAGCCTGGGCCACCCGTCCCGCATTCACTGAACACCCCTTATGTATCGTCCGATTCCTTATTCCCTCTAACCACCGATCCGCCGAATTGGACTTTTGAGAAACCGAAGCGGTCGCGCAGCTTGTCGGCGGCCTGGGCCACGCGTTCGAGTTTTTCGCGGCGGGTAGCGTCGAGCAAGTCGAGTTGTTCGCCGCCGTGGGTGAACGAGGTGAGCGCTACACCGAGAAGACGGACTTTGCGGGTGCGGTCCCAGTGGCGGTCGAATAAATTTTGAATCGCTTCGAGGACGATGGGGTCGAGGTGCGTGGGTTCGCGGAGGGTGCGGGCGCGGGTGATGGTTTCAAAGCCGGCGTAGCGGATGGTGAGCGTGACGGTGGAGGCGCTGAGGGCGGCGTCGCGCAGTCGCTTCATGGATTTTTGGGTGAGCAGGCTGAGCGTCGCGTCGATTACGGTACGGTCATTTGTGTCCAATGAAAAGGTGTGGTTGTGCGAGATCGATTTCGGCTCGGCGTCCTCGAGGAATTCGTAGGTGTCGCCGCCGCGGGCCTTGCGATGCAGCGCCGTGCCCCAGCGGCCGAATTTCCCCTCCAGGTTTTCCTGCGTGGCGGCCGCGAGCTGGCGGACGGTTTCGATTCCGGCCGCTTGCAGCGCGGCTTCTGTGACTTTGCCGATTCCGGGGATGCGGCGCACGCTCAGCGGGGCGAGGAAAATTTCTTCCATTCCCGCCGGCACCCATAGCAGGCCGCGCGGCTTGGCCTGGTCGCTCGCGACTTTCGCGACCAGGCGCGTGCGCGCGAGGCCGGCCGAACACGGCAGGCCCGTGGTGCCGGTGATTTCGCGAAGCAGGGCGTGCGCGGCGGCGAACGGCGGGCCGAATAATTTTTCCGTGCCCGCAAGATCCATGTAGGCTTCGTCGACCGAAGCCATTTCCACGATGGGAGAATATTTTCCGAGGATGGCGGCGACGCGGTCACTCCATTCGGAGTAGAGATGGTGCCGGCATTCGAGAAACACGGCGTGGGGACACAATTTTGCGGCAGTGCGCAGCGGCATGGCCGACTGGATTCCGTATTTCCGCGCTTCGTAACTCGCGGCAGAGACCACGCCGCGCTGATCCGGCTGCCCGCCGACGATTACGGGCTTGCCGCGCAGCTCCGGGCGATCGAGCAGTTCCACGGAGACAAAGAACGCGTCCATGTCGACGTGCAAAATCGAGCAAGTAGAGGAAGTTAAGGAAGTAGAGGATGTTGAGGATCCCGCGGGTACGGGATCGCGCTTGGCTCGGAAGGTGGCCAGCTTGGGCATGGTCGTTCGCGGGTACTATACATCAGGGCGAACGTAAAGCGAAGCATCCTCTTTCGCTGGATTGGCCTGTATTTACAATCCGCGGTTTCGCTTGCGATTGTGTGCGAACACCACGATCGTTTCGGTATGATTCGTTCGCGCTGGAAATGGAGGAGCAAATGAAGAGACGGAATTTCATTTGGGCCATTGGACGAAATGCGGGAATCTGCCTTCTCCTGCTGGGGGCAATCGTTCCCGGAGTGCACGCGCAAAATGTACGGACCATTTTTTTGATTCGCCATGCGGACAAGGCGTCGGAGGACGTTGACGCTCCGCTGAATGACGCGGGGCGCAGGCGCGCGGCGTGCCTGGCGAACATGCTGGGCGATGCGCACATCACGCAAATTCTGACGTCGGAACTGCAGCGCACGCGGAAAACGGCCGCGCCGCTGGCGGAAAAGCTGCACATCAAGCCGGAGGCGATACCGATCGCGCGGCCGGATTTATTGACCGAAGCAATTCGTGGCGGGAAAGCGGAAAACGTGCTGGTGGTGTGGCATGACGCGACGCTGACGCAAGTGATTCATGCGCTCGGAGCGCCGGAAGTGCCGCCCGTCGCGCACACCGAGTACGACCGGTTTTTTATTCTAACGCTGACTACGAACGCAGCGGATTTGCAGCCGAGGCTGACTACTCTCCGATATTGCGACGCTCTGTAGGAATTTCATTCCGGATTGAAAATCTAGCGCTTGCCGTAGCAGATCAGTTCGCGGCCGTCGGCGAGGGTGACTTTTTCCAGGCGAAGGATGTAGGAGCCGTCGTTGGCGCGAATGCCGGTCGCGGAGAATTGGTCGCCGGGCTTGAGCGTGTTCTTGTCCCAGCCGGTGTTGGCCATGCGGCTGGGGCTGGGGCCACCGGCGCTCCACTTCTGGACGGCGCCTTTGTCGTCGGTTGCTTCAAAGTAAATCCACACGTGAGGATTGGACCAGTCGTAGTTGGTGACGGTTCCCTTGATCGTTGCCTGGTTGACGTTGTCAAACCCGCGCCAGGCGTGGTGGGCGAACGCGGGGCCGGAAAGAGTGAGCATCTCGGCCAAAAAGATGAATGCCGCCAGCCATTTATTCTTCATGGCCTTCCCTCCATTGCAGGAATCCCGTTGCAGAGATCATAGTTTCTTGACGCGCGGGGGGCAAGCGAGGTTTCCCGCGGGTTCCGTGCGCCAGGAACGGCGGGTGCGATTCGCAAGCAAAAAAAAACGGCCGGCAGCATTCGCCGCCGGCCGTTTGAAATGTCCTGCAATAGCGCACCGCGTGCGCGTCAGGAGCGGAACTTACCTGTGCCCGCCGCCGTGCGAGCCGCCTCCACCATGCGAGCCGCCCCCGTGGAACCCTCCGCCTCGAGAACCTCCGCCCTGGAAGCTTTGGCCGTGGAAGCCTCCGCCGCGGGAGCCCCCACCCTGGAAGCCGCGGCCGTGGGAATCTCCGCCGTGGAAGTTACCACCACGAAAATCGTTGCCGTGAAAATCGCGGCCATGGAAGTCGCCGCCGCGGAAGCCTCGGTCATTTCCGCGGCCACCAAATCCGTGCCAGCGGTTGTCAAAATCGCGCCCGCCAAACTGGCGGCCATAGAAGCCGGGGCGGCCATAGTAACCGCCGAACCAGGGACCGGTGCCGATAAAGACTCCGTCGGAGAACCAATCGGGCCCGTAGTATCCGTAGGGAGCGCAGGCGTAAGGATAATAGTCATAGTAGCCGTACACGCAACCGGGAGGCGGCCCAACGTAAGCCGGGCCGAACCCGACGCCAACTTGTATTCGTTGCGCATGCGCGTAGGGCGCTGCGATCAAAGCCATTCCCAGCACGGCGATCATCGTAAAGTATTTCATTTGGCCCTCCTGGAATCCGTGCAGCCGATTTGAACTTCCACTTTGAATAATGCAACAAGGGGGCCAAAGGGTGCCGCGCCTCCGCAAAAATAGTAAGTACCTTATTTACATTGACTTAATAGATCTCGTTCCCCGCCGAAGCGGGCGATGGAACCCGGATCGGTGGTGAATTTCGACCGGGGCTGGTGGTTTTCAACCAAGGGCTTAGTGCGGCAGGGGGTATTGTATTTTTTATACCGGGATGTCAAAAGTTCGTGGAATTTCGGGCGCCCTCATTCACGGCGAAGAGCCAGGCGGGCGGGACACGCATCCGAAGTGACCAAAAAGTTAAGGTGCGTGGCGGCTCCAAACCGTTTCCTGAGAACAAAACGGGGCGCGAACCAAATCGCGCGGCGAAAATCTTCGTAACCTGCGGAATCGACGGCGATTGTGGACCTTTACCTGCACCTTTCGGGGCACCGGGGCGGAAAAAAATTCACGGGGGCAACGACTATGTTTGAAAGCGTGATTCGCAATCAGCATGGCAGGGGAACGGCCGAGGAAAAATTGTGGCGCGCGGTGATTGCCAAGACCCTGGAGGAATGGGTCCGGGGGCCGTTGCGCTACAGCCGCATCGCCGAGGAATTTTTGTTCGACAACGACCGCGATTTCCGCGCGGTATGCTCGTCGGCCGGCGTCGATCCGAGCCACCTGAGAAAACGTCTCGTGTCCATCCGGGCGCGCGGGATCCAAAAAGAGGCGGTGGTGCTGCGCAACCGGGGCAACAAGAAACCAAATCCTCCCAATGAAATTCGCAACCAGGGAATGCTGAGGCAGCAGGCGTTCGGGGTTTAGTCCGCGCGGGATTTATCCACCAATCAAATCGGCGACGGGGCGAGGCAACTCGCCCTGCACGGCCATGAGCGCCACGCGCAGCAGCGCGGCGGCGCTCATGGAGTCGCGAATCTCCCCGCGCTTCACGCGGTTGACAGCTTCCCAGAACGGCAGGCGCGCGATCTGCAGCTGCTCGGTGTCATCGGGCTGCGCGGGCGTCTCCGTAAGATCCCAGGCAAGAAAAATCACGCTGCGCTCATCGGTAACGCTGTTGGAAAGATCCATGGCCAGGATTTCCGCCCAATTTTTTGCGGCCAGGCCGCATTCCTCGCGAAGTTCGCGCTGCGCTGATTCCAGCGGCGGGACGTCCATGAGTCCGCCGCCCTCGGGAATTTCCCAGCTGTAGGCGCCGAGCGGGAAGCGGTACTGGCCCACCAGAATCACATTTCCCTTTTCGTCGATGGGCACGACGCCCGTGGCGTGATATTTGAAGTGCACGGTGCCGTACACGCCGGGACCGCCCGCGGGGCCCAACACTTCATGATGGTCCACGCGAATCCATTGATTTTCGTAGACTGCCGCGCGGGAGACGACTTTCCAGGGGTTTTTTGATTCGTCCATTTGGGCTCCGTCCGGAAACAATACTAACGCAGGGGGAGAATGGTTTGGAGGTATAGCAAGTGAAGGATGTTGAGGAAGTGAAGAAAATGCGTCGCCGGGTGTGGTGGCACAGGCTTCAGTCTGTACGGTTTGGATACTGCATACGCGAATTCTAAACCGCACAGGCTGAAGCCTGTGCCACTAACTGCGGCGCGCGGAGGCTACCCGGGTGATTCCGGCTAGGTCTTTCCTGAAATCGGCGTCTGTCCAATCTGGCGCTGTCAACAGGCTGGAGACGTGCTCCGCGGAAGTGTGGCCTAATTCCAAAACTAAAATTCCGCCGGGCTTGAGCAGCTTTGCCGACTGAGCGATGAGCGGCGCGTACAGCTCCGTGCCGGTATCGCCGCCGTACAATGCGGATTCCGGTTCGTGGTCGCGGACTTCGCGCGCTAGCGTGGCTGCTTCCCGCCGGCCGATGTAGGGAGGGTTGCTGGCGATGAGATCGAAGGGCGGTGTCTGGTGACTAGTGAGTGGTGACTGGTGCAAAAGCGCTTCGAGCAGGTTGCATTCGATGAAATTAATTTGGGCGGCGACGTTGTGGCGGGTGGCGTTGCTGCGGGCGACATCGAGGGCGCCGCCGGAAATATCCGTGGCCACAATTTTCGCGGCGGGGAGTTCGTGCGCGAGGGCTATGGCGATGCAGCCGGAACCTGTGCCGACATCGGCGATGCGAAATTCGGCGTGGCGGCGGGGCGAATCGGCGGAGATTGCCTGGGCGGATATGGCAGTAGCGCTGTTCGCGATGCTGGGGGAGTCGCGCAAGATGCCAAGGCGTTCCAGCGCGACTTCGATTACGTGTTCGGTTTCGGGGCGCGGGATCAGGACGTCGGGGGTGACTTCAAAATCCAGCCCCCAGAATTCCTGGTGGGCGGTGAGGTGCTGCGTCGGGACGCCTTCGGCGCGGCGCGCGACTAGGGCGAAATATTTTTCGCGCGCGGCGGCGTCGAGTTCGTGCTCGGGATGAGTGTAGAGCCAGGCGCGGTCACGGCCGAGCGTGTGCATCAAGAGCAATTCCGCGGCGAGGGCGGCGGAAGGGACGTCATCACGTTCGAGCTGCGCGATGGCGTCGCGGAGAGCGGAGTGGATGTCCGTGATTCGTGATTCGTGATTTGTGATTCGTGATTCGATAAACATGGATATGGTTCGATCCAGAGCCAGGTGAAGCTGCGCTACACCTCGACCAGTTCCTGCTTCAGGCGCTCGGCCTCGAAATGCGTCACCAGGGCGTCGACGAAGGGGCCGAGCTTGCCGTCCATCACTTCAGTGAGCTGGTGCAGGGTGAGGCCGATGCGATGGTCGGTGACGCGGTTTTGCGGAAAATTGTAGGTGCGGATTTTTTCGGAGCGGTCGCCGGTCTTAATCTGTCCGAGGCGCTCGGCGGCGATGGCTTCGTGCTGCTTGGCCTGCTCCATTTCGTAGAGCCGCGCGCGCAGCACGCGCATGGCCTTGGCGCGATTCTTGATCTGCGATTTTTCGTCCTGCTGCGAGACGACCAGGCCCGACGGGATGTGCGTGATGCGCACGGCGGAATACGTGGTGTTCACCGACTGGCCGCCGGGGCCGGAGGAGCAGAACGTGTCGATGCGCAGGTCTTTCGCTTCGATCTTGATGTCGATATCGTCGGCTTCGGGCAGCACGGCGACCGTGGCGGCCGAAGTGTGGACGCGGCCCTGCTGCTCGGTGGCCGGGACGCGCTGCACGCGGTGTACGCCGCTTTCGTATTTCAGTTTCGAGTAGACTTTCTGGCCCTGAATCGAGGCGACCACCTGCTTCATGCCGCCCAGCGAGCTCGGCGAACTTTCCAGGATTTCCACTTTCCACTTCTGCGACTCGGCGTAGCGCGAGTACATGCGGAAGAGTTCGCCGGCGAAGAGCGCGGCTTCGTCGCCGCCGGTGCCGGCGCGGATTTCGACGATCACGTTTTTCTCGTCGTTGGGATCCTTCGGCAGCAGCAGCAATTTCAATTCGCGCTCGACGGTTTCCCGGCGCGCGGCCAGTTGCTTTTCTTCCTCCTCGGCCATCTGTTTCATTTCCGGGTCGTCGGCTTCGACGCCCATTTGCCTGGCGCCGGCGAGTTCCTTGTCGATGGCCTTCCACTCGCGGTATTTTTCGACCATTTCGGAAAGCTCCGAGTGGCGCCGGGCAAGCTTCTGGTAATTCGCCGAATCGTTCAGGATTTCCGGCGAGGAGAGCTCCGTGGTCATTTCCACGTAGCGGTGTTCAATCTGATCGAGTTTTTCGTAAAGCGTTAAACCTGCCATGGCTTGCACCTGTCCAGTAAGAGTCCAGTCGGAAAAAACATTGCGCTATTTGAAAACGAAATCGTGCGGCGGCCCCGCGCGGCGGGGTCTGGTCGATGTAGCGGCTAATAGAAGGCGGAGAGCATTGTATCTGCTCAATAAAGTAGCGCGAAGCGAGGCCAAATGCAATTCATCCAATGGCGGCGTCGCCGATCCCAAACCGCTGGGCGACGTAAAACGCAAGGCAAAGCGGCACGAGCCAAGCGACGCGGCTCTGGTAGCGGTCGTAGGCGCCCGCGAGCGTGGCGCAAATCGCGGCATTGATCGCGAGGAATGCGATGGCGGCGTAGAAGAACCGGTTCAATTTTACGTCGCGTCTTTTCCGCGCAAGAATCAGGCACGCGGCGGCGCTCAGCCAGACAACGATTGTGTCGATGGCGGCCACGGCGCTGGACAGGCTGACGAGGCGGCCACGGATCAGCCGGGAATTGGAAAATGCTTGGACGTCGCGCGGGAAGACCTGCCCGATGATCTCGGCGTTTGAGTTTGGCGCGTTCAGGGCCAGGTCCCGAATTTCCTGGCCGGTCTGGAATTTCACCAACTGGCGCAGGGTTTGGTGGATGCTGCTGGCGAGGAACCGGAACGGGTAGGCGGCGAGCGTTCCGCGCACGATCTGCGCGATCTCGACTCCGTTCGGGTCCATTTCGTGCAGCAGCGGATGCCAGAACAGGAACTGCTCGGGCGAAGTGGGCAAATCGTTGAGGTAGCGGCAGGCGACAAACGGCTTTTTCGGGCAGTTCGCGCGGAGGTAATCCGCCGTGAGGCCGTCGCCGAAAAGCCTGCCTAGAAAGAATTGGTTTCCGGACGGCGAAAGCTTGAAGCCAAGGCCCATGCTGCGATTGAGCGCCGCGGTCGACAGTCCCGCCGCGAGGATCGGCACGAGCAGCCACGCGAGCATTGTGCTGGCTGCGGGCGCCCCGCGCGGGCGCCAGCCGGCGAGGCGCGGGATGGCGAGCATGGCGATAAACAGCGCGGCAATCGGGAGCAGCGACATGTGGGCGGCGACGGAAATCGCGAGGATCGCGGCCAGGGCGATCCTTTCGGCAAGGCGCAACCGGCCGTCGAAGACCAGCAAATATACGGAGAGAAAAATCACGGCCGCGAAGACGTCCGGCATGAGCAGGGAAACTTCCCACGGCAGGCTGGTCAGCGCCGCCAAGACACATGCGATGGCCAGCAGGCAGTGGTCGCGGAATTTGGATCCGCCGCCGATCAGGTGCTTGCACGTTTCGTACAAGACGAACACGACGATGATTGCCTGCGTGGCGATCGTCAACCAGGCGCTCGCGCCCAGGCTGGTCAGGCGAATGAAGATACTGTACCCCGGCGAGCGGAAGGGCGGGAGGGCGATGAGAAACGCGCCCGTAAAAAGATAGCTGCCGGTATCGGGGTAGACGGTGGGATAGCCGTTGAACAGGGCGACCGAAAGGAGCACGCAGGCGGACATCACGCCGAAAAGAAGTGAGCGTATAAGGGCTAGTGGCTCGATTCCCACGGATTGCGATGTTGGGGTAGAGTCGCTCGAGTCGGTGAGGTTGCAATCTGCGATGGCTTGTTTCACTTTCCTGCGCCGGGCATGGGGCGCGACGGCTTTGCCGCCGGAGTTGTTGACCCATTTCGGAGATCCGGGATGCCTGTTCGGGGATCCCGCCGGGCGCTACTGTACACTGCGCCCGCTGAGCGCGCAATTCTCCGGTTTTTGCGTAGAGAGCCGCTTTGAAGTAAAACCTACCCTCTCTGTCCGAAAGGCGCGGTTCACCGTGAACGTTCACCGTGAACGGGACAGAGAGGGCGCTACAAAACCGGGATGCGCGGATCGTTTTGCTGAGTCGGTGCATTGGGAGTGTTCCTGGCGGGCGTTTGCAGGCAACCGGGGATTGCGGGGGGCGATGATTCGTATATCATTGGCATGCATCCACTCATGACAACGAATCCATCCGTGCCCATCGCGGGCGTCACCGCCTCCAACATCGACGGCGAATTGCTATGGGGCTTCTGGTATCCGGCGCTCGCGAGCGGCGAATTGCGCGGGCGCGAACTGGTTACGTCGATGCGGCTTGATGTGCCGCTGGTGCTGGGGCGCGACGCGGCGGGGAAAGCGTTTGCGCTGCGCGATGTGTGCCCGCACCGCGCGTTTCCGCTTTCGGCGGGATCGTGCGACGGGCAGACCGTCGAGTGCACCTATCACGGCTGGCGATTTGACGCGCACACGGGGCAGTGCAAGGAAGTGCCCTCGATTACGGCGGATTCCAAGCTGCAGTGCGAGCGTATTTTCGCCGGAAGTTTTCCGTGCGAGGAGCGCGACGGGTACGTGTGGGTGTATTTGGCGAATCCCGAGGGGCGCGCCGTGGATCGCGACACTGACGGAAAGACGATCGCTCCGGTCCCCGAACTACCGAAATTCAGCAACGACTTCCGCATCACGCATCTTACCGCCGACCTTACCTGCAACATGGATACGGGAATTACAGGGCTGATGGACCCGGCGCACGGGCCGTTCGTGCACCAATCGTGGTACTGGCGCAGCCGGCGCAGCATTCGCGAGAAGCAGAAAACGTTCGAGCCGATTCCGATGGGGTTTCGCATGGCTTCGCACGCGCCCTCGTCCAACAGCGGGCCATACAAGCTGCTGCGGTTTTACGGCGAAGAGGTCACCACGCAGATCGATTTCGTGCTGCCGAACATGCGCACGGAAGTTGTGCGCTGCGGCTCGCGCTGGTTTACCAACCGCACGACGGTGACGCCGATCCGGCGCGACGCGTGCCGCCTCGATTTCGTGGCGGCGTGGAATCTGTTTCCCTGGTTTCCGGTGACGCCGATCTTGAAATTTTTCGGCAAGCGGTTTATCGGGCAGGACCAGGGCGTGATCGAGCGTCAGGCGCCGGGACTGAAAGTGCAGCCGCGCATGATGCTGATCGACGACGCCGACCGGCAGGCGCGCTGGTATTTTCAGTTGAAGGCGGCGTATCTGGCGTCGCAGGCGACAGGCGCGCCGATGGCGCATCCGATGGATGGGCCGGTGACGCTGAAGTGGAGGAGTTGAGGGGCCGCGATTCGTGAATCGTGATTTGTGATTCGTGAAAACCAGTAGGACAGGCTTCAAGCCTATCGGGTTTGGTTTTGTTCTTGGTTTAGTTTCAGAAAGTCAAAAGCAGACCGGCTGAAGCCTGTCCTACTGTTGCGTGTCCGCCTTTTCTTCAAACGCGGTGTGGACGGCAAACAGGACTGCAGCGGTGACGGCCCCCGCGGGGAGCGTCGCCCAGAGGCTGCCCTCCAGCATGGCCAGAGGGCCGACAACCAGGAAGGGCCAGATGGGCAGTGCTGAGTACGGAAGCGTGCGCGGATTTTGCAGGACATGGCCCAATTCGCCCAGGCTCCAAATCAGCAAGGCCGCCAGCGCTGCTCCCGCTGCGACCCAAACCCAAATTATTTCCAGATGAACGAGTTTCATCACGCGGCGCAACACCCATCCGAATAGCAGGGCCGGCACGGCGCCGAAGATCAGCCCGAAGAAGCAAAATCCCAGAAAACTTACGCTTTGAAATGTTCCCTGCAGGGAGGCGCTGCGGGAGAATTGCATCTCGAACCAGAAAGCCAGGGCCATGAAGAAGCAGCCGCAGACCCACGCTGCCAGGTAATAGGCGAGGCTGCCGCGGCTGGTCATTACGAATGTAAATGCGGCGCCATCAAATGCGCCGCTCGATTTTTGGAAATTCCTGCCAGACCTTTACGCCGCAGAAGTGGGAGCCTTCCGTGCAGATGGGCGTGGCGATGCCGGCGCGGATGTAGCACGGGGGGCCGAGATATTTTCCCAGCGACGGGAGCGCGGCGCGGACTTGCTCGACCTCTTCCATCGACGCCTGGTAAATCTCCTCCTGCGCGTTGAAGCAGGTGCGCATGGTCCACTTGTGCAGCAGGTGGAGGAGCGAGCCGGACTCGACCAGGCGGATGGATTTGGCGTTGGGCAGCAAGTAGAGGGCGATTTCGGCGGGCGCGCCGCGGTCGAGCAATTCGTTTTTTGCGGACCAGGCATCGGCCATGGCGCGATCGTAGACTTCGCGGGCGGCCGCGTTTCCGGCGATGAGCATGGGCGTGACGAAATCGGGAGAGCGCGTATCGGCCAGCGTGAGAATGGGGCGCGAGCCGGGAACCATGCGGTGGCGCTGGTCCTGGCTATCGGCGGTGTGGCTGATCTTTTTGGCGAAGGTGAAATTGGCGTGCTGCAGGGCGCGCAGGATCGGCGCGTGGACGCCGATGTTGAGCGTCTCCAGGCGGTAGGCATTTCGCGCGGGATTCAGCAGCAGGTCGATGGCTTCGGCGTCCGAGCAGGCGCTTTCGGTGAGTCCGAGGACGGCGCGGTAGGAATCGGCGACCACGCGCGGGGCGTTCGGCGAAAAATCCGTGAGCAGGGAGACACGTCCGGCCAGGCGCGCGTCGAATTCGCGGGCGAATGATTCCGCGTCGCCGGCCGCGCGCGCCGATCCCGGAAGGGCGTGCGACCACTCCGGCATTTCCTCCTGCGCCATCGGGGCGTTCTCAAAGCGATCGAAAAATTGCGGATCGATTTCGCGAACGCGCGCGACCATTTCGCCAACCACGGCTCGGGCTTCGGCGGGTGTATCGGACGCCGCCGCCATGCGATACAGGCGATGCAGCACGATGCCGGAAAGCGTGTGCACCATGGTGGTGGCGGCGGCGACGGGCAGGACATAGCGCGCGACTTCAATGGCGCGCTTGCCTGCCTGGCGATCCACTTTTTCGACGCGCTTGGGATGCGACATGGGGCTGATGTGCCAGATGTCGCCGAGGATTTCGCGGGCGTCGCCTTCGAGCAGCGCGGTGAGTTGTTTGTAGTAGCCCCAGGCGCGGGCCACGGCGTCTTGGTAGATGGCTCGCTCGGCGGGGCCGAATCCGGGCGCTTCCGGAGGCAAATACGCGGAGGCGTGCGTCAGGCGGACGTAGCGCTGGCTCTGCTGCTCGGAGTTGTAGAACGGGTGCGCGTGCAGGAACGACCAAACGAACTGGCGGCTGACGTTTTCCAGGCCAAATTCAAAGTGCGCATGCTGGTAGACGGTGTGATGTCCGCCGTAGAACGTGGACGCGCCGATCTGCAGGCGCTGCTTGTCGGTAATTTCCTCGGGGCCGATGAGGCGCGGGGCGTAGCAGGTGCGCGCAGCGGCCATGGCCGAGTCGAAGGGATGCGCGAACGAGTTGCGCAGCGTTATGCGCGGCGCGGCGGCCTCGAACTGCACGCGATCCGACTGCGGGGATGTCATCGGTTGAGCGGCCATCGGGTACGGGCTCCACTTGGAGCCTGCCAGAATTAAGTTCGCGGCATTCTACACTATTGGTGCGGGCTCCAAGTAGAGCCCACACCCGATTGGTGCGGGCTCCAAGTAGCACAGCCACTTTTGGCTGTGTGGGTTTTGCGGACGCCATTTGGCCGTGGATCGGGCTGCAGCCTGCAAACCCACACAGCCAGCCCCTCGCAGGGGCTCGGGATAAAGAGTGGCTGTGCTGCAAAAGGCGATCACTAGCGCTTTTTGTTCTTGTTGGCGTCCTTGATGGCTTGCTGCACTTCGGCGGCCTTCTCATATTTCTTGGTGAAGCGCTCGACGCGGCCGGCGGTGTCTACGAGCTTCTGCTTGCCAGTGAAAAAAGGATGGCAGTTGGAGCAGATTTCGACGCGCAGCAACTCGCCCTTGATGGTCGAGCGCGTGGGGAACGTGTGGCCGCAGGCGCAATGCACGGTAACGGTGTGGTAGTCCGGGTGAATGTTCGGTTTCATGGCAGATCTCCCGCCGGCTGGCCGGTCTGCGCGAATCCCGGTCAGGCGCCGGGCCTACAGTCGCGTCGCTTGGTCAGCGGACAATTTTCAATCATACGCGAACCGTCAAGCGGTGCCAAGGGGCAGTAGGACAGACACTCTTGTCTGTCCCTGCTAGACCTTGCGAGGGCTGAGGGGGATGGGCATGCCGTCTGTCGCGGTTAGATTTTTCCAGGTCCGCGAGGACAGACAAGAGTGTCTGTCCTACAACGGCAGGGCTTGTAGTATGCTGCCGGGGGCGGCCAGTCTTGTTTGGAATCCGGGCTCCAAGTGGAGCCGGGACCCGTATTTCAGGAGGAAGGGAATGCTGAATCTGTCGAAATGGAATGGCGCGACGCAGCGCGTGCTTTTGGCGATGGCGGTGTTGGTGCTGGCGGGATGGTTTGCCGGGCCGGCCCGATCGCAGCAGCCCGCCAAGGGCGGGGCGATTTACGCGGTGATTCACGTGGATTCGGTGCCCACCGACGCGGCGAGCGTGAGCAAGCAGTTGCAGCAATATGCGGTGGACTCGCGCAAGGACAAGGGAGCGGTGCGTATTGAGGTGTACGTGCAAGCCGACCGGCCTAACCATTTTTCGATTGTCGAAGAGTGGGCGGATCAGCAGGCATATGACGCGCATGTTGCGGCGGCGCACACCAAGAAATTTCGCGAGGGGATTCAGGCGTCGTTGGGGAGCCCGTTTGATGAGCGGCTGCACAAATTGCTGGAGTGAGAGGGTTTGGTAGGACAGGCTTCAGCCTGTCGGGGTTGAGGTTTGAAGTCTAATATCAGTTCAGGAAAATCAAAATCAAGAGCGACAGGCCGAAGCCTGTCCTACTTTACGTCACGAACGAGCAGCCGATTCTTGTGGCGCCGGCGATTCCTGGGCCTTGATACACGCGGCGCAGGTTGACGCGCACCGGCGGCAGGATCGGGACGTGCAGGACGGCGTTGAAATCCTGAGCGAGATCGCCGGGGCGATTTGTTTCCAGGGCCACGCCGCCGTAACCGAGGTCGATGACGCGCGCTGTGAATTCAACGCCCTCGCCGATCAGCGCGTAGGCGTGAGTCTTGGCCAGGGAAACTCGTTCCCAGCGCCTGCGGTTCGACTCCTTGGGCGCGGCAGCGGCCGCAGCAAGCGGCTCCATGGCAGGTTTCGGCGCAGCGGGAATCTCCTGAACCTGCGGCTCGGGCGAAGGCTTTGGCGCAGCGGTTGGCGCAACGGCGGCCGCGGCGCGCGCGCGCTGCGAAGGAAGCACGCCGTTCTTGAGTTGATAGAGCCGCTCGTCGGCGACACGAATCAGAACTTCCTTCAATTCCCCATCATCGGGATAAACCGCAAGGCCGAAATCCAGGGCCAGGGGTACGCCCATCATTAGGGGTTCGATGGCCGCTGCGTAAGCGGCGCGCAAGCGGCGGCTGAGGGCGGCCGCTTGTTCGGGATCGGATTGTGGGAGAAGCAAAGCGAACTCGTCGCCGCCGATGCGGAACGCGTAGTCTGAAGTACGCAGCGATTTGCGCAGCGTGGAGGCGGCCATTTGAAGCAGCAAGTCGCCTTGCGGGTGGCCGTAGCGGTCGTTCACTTCCTTGAACCGGTGCAGGTCGAAAACCACCAGCGCCAGCCGGTGCGTGTAGCGGACCGAACGGTTGAGTTCCTTGTCGAAAAAGTCGTCGAAGAAGCGGCGGTTGTAGAGGCCCGTCAACGGATCGGTGGCGGCGTTGATCTGCAGCTTTCGCAGTTCCTCATATTCCATCAGGACAGGAAGGCGAAGCAGATTGGCCGAAGCCAGAACATCCAGCAGGGCCGCTTGAAACGCGACGCGTTTGCCGAGGCTGTCGGAAAGCTCGCGCTTGCGGATCAGCGCCTGTTCCCAAAGATTGAGGCTTTGCGTCTCGTCCAGGTCCACCTGGGCGATGGACCGGAAGAAGCGCTGCAGGAATTGCCCGCGCGCGGGGCCGTCCAGATTATCGAGCGTGTCGATCAACAACTCGAGGAAAGAGTCCTCGGCGGACCATCGTGGTGGGTTGGGGGCACCAGCGTTCGGCATCAAAAATTCCGTTGAACCTTAAATTACCCCAACGCGGGACGGGCGCGGAGAGAGGATACGCAGAGTAACATGCACGAGAACAGCCATCAAACCGGCATAAATCGGAAAAACTTGTTACTTCCTCCAAGGCTCTGATTTGAGATTGGTAATAGCCGCTTCCTTGTACCTAAATGCCAAGGCGGAAGGCCAGCGACGCCAACTGTGCAAACATTTGCACAAACTTTCCGGCTCTTTCCATACCTTGCATTCCACAGGACTCCGGCGCGCCGCTAATCCAGCGGCCGGACGAACTCCACGCCCAGCAAATAAATGCCTCCGGAAGCGCCATGGCGCCGGACGCGCGCCTGGATCGGAGGGGTCTCCGACGGCATCGTCGCGGTTGGCGAAGGGGGAGCGGGAATCGTAAGATTCAGCAGCTGATCCGAACGCAGCAATCGCGGGCTCGCCAGGTAGGCCCCGGTGGCGCTGATATCGAGTGTCTTGGTAAGATCCAAAAATTCTACTCCGGCGGCGTCAATACCCCGAATAAACATGGGGATTTGAACGTGAATGCGTTGTGCGTGCCGCCGCTCTGCCGGGGTTAAGCGCATACCGTCGCTTTCTCTGCAAACCAAGGTGTGGGAAAACGATTTCCCAGTGTTCGTGACTAGTACTTTCGCACTAGTACCTTTCACTTTGGAGCACATGGCGTGCCAAGGGCTGTGATAATTCATAGCTCTTCTAACTTACAGATATTAAGTGAGTTGCATTGGCAAAAATCATCATGGAATTCATTTTCCACAGATGCCCCGAACCTTTTTGGCAACCAGTTTCCTACATATGCGCAAAATAGAACCCATTTACCATTGACACCGCGAGTCCCTTTTGACAGTATCCCTGCTGGTTCCCCGCTCATAAACCGAAGAAAAATGAATGGAGTATTCCGGTCCATTTAATTCGTTCAAGTGTCCTAGGAGAGCCCGTTGAGCCGTAGTCCTATCTTCGAGTCGCCCGCCAAAGAGTCGGTCCCGGTCAGTTCGCTTGGGACCCTGCTGGATTTGCTGGAAGATCCGGTCCTGGTTTCCGACCGCTCCGGGAAATTCCTGCTCGCGAATGTGCGCGGGAAAGAGCGCCTGGCGGCCTACGGATTCACGTTCGGGCCGGGCTTGAATCTGTTTACCGACCTGCTGCAAGTCAGCTCGAAAGCGATCGAGGAGCAGATTGAGGCCGGGAAGCAGGTGGATTCGAAATTCGAGTGCTGCGCGGGCGGAGCGATCGCGCGGATTCAGTGGCTTGCGGACGCGGACTGGCTGGTGGTTTCGCTGGAGAGCAAGGCGAAACAAATCGATTCGCGAGCGGCAGCCGCTTCACAGCATACGGTGCAGGAACTGTTGCAGGAACGCGAGATTACGTACCGGAACCTGCTGGCCGCCTACTTGCGCCTGCAGGAAGTGAACCGGCAGAAGACGGTGTTCCTGGCATCGGCGGCGCACGAATTGAAAACGCCGCTGGCGGTCATCAAGGGTTATTACGATCTGCTGCTGTCCGGGTCGCTGGGAAAATTGACGGACAAGCAAAGGGACATCCTGCAGGAATCCAAGGAAAGCTGCGAGCGGCTGGTGCGGCTGGTTTCCATGTTCCTGAATTACTCGGCGCTGGAAAGCGGAAAGCTTGTCCTGCACCTGCGGGAAAACGATATGCGGGATTGCCTTGGCGAGCTGGCGACGCGCTGGCGCGAGGCGTTCGTGCGCAAGCAGGTGCGGCTGGAGACAACGCTGGACAGCAACCTGCCTATATTCAAATTCGATTATCAAAAGGTGCAGCAGACTGTCGCCAATTTATTGGACAACGCGCTGAAGCACACGCCCGCGGGCGGCAACGTGCACTTGCGCGCGGAACTTTATTTCTGGGAACGGCGCACGGCGGAGGAGTTGCAATCCCTGGACCGCCGTCGCGAGCGCACGCAAACGCCCAACGGCATCAAGGTGTCGGTGTCGGACTCGGGCACGGGAATCGCTTCCGAACATCACCAGGAAATCTTCGAGGATTTCGTGCGCGTGGACCGCAGTTCGTCGGGCATGGGCCTGGGCCTGGCGATTGCCAAGCGGCTGGTGCAGGCGCATCGCGGCAAGATCTGGGTGGATAGCGAACCGCGGCGGGGCTGTACTTTTACGTTCCTTCTGCCGATAGATCATAGTTAGGCCGGGAAGAATTTAGGTACGATGAATTGGCACGGTGAAGGCAGGTTCTATGTCTGAAAAAGAGCGAATTCTGGTCGTCGACGACGAGCCCAGCATACGAAAGTACCTGGGCACGCTGCTCGAGGTCGAGGGGTATGAAGTCGAAACGGTGGTTTCCGGGCAGGAAGCCATCGAAAAGATCGAGGCCGGAGACCGCCCCGACTTCATCATCCTGGACGTGCTGATGCCGGAACTGAACGGCCTGGAAACGCTGAAGCAGCTGATGATGATCGACCGGTCGCTGAACGTGGTCATGCTTTCGTGTTCCAACGAAGTGGGCAACGTAGTCGAGGCCATCCGCCTGGGCGCGCAGGATTACCTGACCAAGCCGTTTGAAAAAGCGGAACTTGACGTGGCCATGCTGAAGTGCCGCCAGAAGCAGCAGTTGCGCGCGGAAAACAAAGCATTGCGCGAGTATTGCGACACCATCACCGAAGACCTGTGCTTCCTGGCCGCCAGCCCGCAGATGGTGCGCATCCGGCAGCAGATTTTGCAGATCGCCCCCGTGGACGTGCCGGTATTTATTTATGGGGAAAGCGGCGTGGGAAAGGAAGTGGTCGCGCGCATGATTCACATGCGCTCGACGCGGCGCAACCAGGCATTCATCAAGGTGAATTGCGCGGCCCTACCCGGCGAGTTGCTGGAATCGGAACTGTTCGGGTTTGAGCAGGGCGCGTTCACCGGAGCGGTGCGTTCAAAGCCCGGAAAATTCGAGCTGGCCACCAAGGGCACCATCTTCCTGGACGAGATCGCCGAGATGAGCCCGCACCTGCAGGCGAAGCTGCTGCATGTGCTGCAGGACCACCAGTTTTCTCGCCTGGGGGGCCGCCAACTGATCGACGTGGACGTGCGCGTGCTGGCCGCGACGAACGTGGAAATTCAGGAAGCCATGAAGTCCGGGCGCCTGCGCGAGGATTTGTACTACCGCCTCAACGTGCTGTCGATCAACGTGCCGCCGCTGCGCGAGAGGACTTCGGAAATTCCGCTGCTGTTCCGCCATTTCCTGCAGAAATACAGCGAGAAATTCAGCAAGGAGCCGATGAATCCCTCGCAGCACCTGTTGGAAGCGGCCGTGCGGTATCCCTGGCCGGGAAATTTGCGCGAGCTGGAGAATTTCGTGAAGCGCTACGTGATCCTGGAGGACGACGAAGGCAGCTTCCGCGAATTGCTGGAAATGTCGGCCACGCGGCAGCGCACTTCTCCGAGAGAGGAAGCGGCGCCGGCGCGCGAGCAGGGATTGAAAGCGCTGGTGCGCAGCTTGAAGGACGAAGCGGAAATGGAAGCGATCGCCGACGCGCTGGAAAAGACGCACTGGTGCCGCAAGGATGCGGCCAAGATGCTCGGGATCAGCTACAAGGCGCTGCTCTACAAGATCCGCCAGTTCGGGCTCGATACAGGGCGCGCGGGGCGCGGAAGTTCCAAGGCGGCCGCAAAAGAAAAAGAGGCGGCCAAAGCCGATCCCGTGCCTGAGGGCCTGGCCCCTGCCGGCAGGCAAAGTTAAGCGGGCGCCACACCGCAATATCCTGCATATTCGGGATAGGCAAGTTTCTCTAATTTCTCCAGACGCTGTCCGAACCCGGGGGGTTCTTTCAGAGGCCGGGGTTGCATTTGGCTATGCCGGGGGATGAAATAGCGAGCCAATGCATGCAGCCGCGCCAGACAATGGAACTCCTCGCCACAAAAGACGGAAGTAACAAGTAGGGGCGCAGGTTGAGTGCGTTCGACTAAGACCTTACCGTGGTATAGTTTGAAAGAATGATGGACCCGATTCCGGTTTACAGAAGCGTTCCCGGAAACAGGCTGGTCAATCGCGGTGCGACGGCGCGGCTATACCGTCCAATGGCTCAAGCAAGAGGCTCGGGGGCTGGAGCGAGAGCCGTTCTGGTTTGGAATTCCACCTGCATGAAGCTTTCTCAGGGGACTGCGTGTATTTTTTTGGATATCGGGGGTTCAGGGGAAGATGAGCGAGCGTCGCACAGCACGTCGGTATGATCTTGCCCTGCCGGTGATTATCCGGGTGCCGGTCGACAAGGAAGTCACCGCGCGCAACGGCAAAACGCGGGACATTTCCACGCGCGGACTTTATTTCACGATCGATCAGGACCTGGGCGCGGGGGCTGAACTGGATATCACCCTGACCCTTCCGTCTGAAGTCACCCGCGGGACGGAAGTGTTCATCCGCGCAATGGGCAAAGTGGTTCGCGTGGACCGGTCGCCCGAAAGCGATTCCTCGCGGGTCGGGGTTGCAGCCGTGATCGAGCGGTACGAAATTATTCGCAGCGATCCGGCCGCCTCGTAGCCCGGCAACAAAAATTTTCATACCCCGATATCTTTCCTGCCCGCTTCTTTTAATCGCACTGCATGGACGAATTCCGCGTGAGGCGATATAATCGCGCCTCCTGGGGGCAAGTCACATGCCGCAAGCTCGCTGCGGCGCCATCGCAGATGAATTCGCAGCCACTAGACCTCTCCATCATCGTCCCCGCCTATAATGAGGAAAATCGCCTTCCGAAAACGCTCGATGGAATCGTTGCGTATGTGCGGGCCAAGGGGCGCCGCGCTGAAATTATCGTCGTGGATGACGGCTCCAACGACGGGACTGCCGCGCTGGTGAACGCGTACAGCCAAGGATTTTCGGAAATACGCCTGGTATCGAACGGGACGAATCGGGGAAAGGGATACAGCGTGCGCCACGGGATGCTGGAGGCGCGCGGGGAGATCGCGCTGTTCACCGACGCGGACCTTTCCACACCGATCGCGGAGGCGGATAAGCTCGTGGCGGCGCTGCGGGAGCAGGATTATGACGCCGCGATCGGGTCCCGGGCCGTCGACCGGAGCCTGATTGAAATTCACCAGTCGGCGATCCGCGAACAGGCGGGGATCCTGTTCAACCGCATGGTGCGCTGGATCATGGGAATCCGGTTTTCCGACACGCAGTGCGGGTTCAAGGCGTTCCGCCGGGAGCGGTGCAGGATTATTTTTGAGCAGCAGCGAATTGAGCGGTTCGGGTTCGATCCGGAAATTTTGTTTCTGGCCAAACGGCATGGATTGCGCGTGGCGGAAGTCCCGGTGCGCTGGTCGCATGACGAGGGCACGAAGGTGAACGTGGCCGCCGATGGGATGCGGATGCTGCTGGATCTGCTGGTGATCCGGTGGAACGCCGTGGCGGGGCGCTACCCGCGAGATCCAAAATCCCGATGAGAGACGCAGCCAGGCCCACGTTTCCAGTGGGCAACGCCGCGGCTGAAAAATTTGCGTTCCGAGCGCCGCTCGTTGATTATGAGATTCGATTCGCGGCGCGCTCCCGGCAGCGGGAGCCGCGCGGAGAAGCAAACATCATGACCGAGCAGCGTACAATCGCATGAAAGTTTCCGTCGTCATCCCGGTGTACAACGAGCGCGCGTTTATCGAGGAAGTATTGCTGCGCGTGCAGGCGACGTCGGTGGACAAGGAAATTCTGGTCATCGACGATAAATCGTCCGACGGCACGCGTGCGCTGCTGGAAGATATGGACAAGGCGCAATCCGAGGGCAAGCGCGACATTCTGGTGCAGAACGGAAAGGCCCGCCTTTCGCTGGGGAATATACGCTTCCTGTTTCAGCCGCAAAATGGCGGAAAGGGAGCGGCCCTGCGCCGGGGATTTGAAGCGGCCAGCGGAGACATCGTCCTGGTGCAGGACGCGGACCTGGAGTACGACCCCAAGGACTACCCGACGCTGCTGGAACCAATCTTCGACGGGCGCGCCGACGTCGTCTACGGCTCGAGGTTTTTGGGCGGCCCGCAGCGCGTGCATTTTTTCTGGCATTACGTGGGCAACAAATTCCTCACACTGCTCTCGGACATCTTCACGAACCTGAAGCTGACCGACATGGAGACCTGCTATAAGGTGTTTCGCCGCGAGGTGCTGCAGAACATCAAACTGGTATCGGACCGGTTCGGGTTCGAGCCCGAAATCACGGCGAAAATTTCAAAGGGCAACTGGCGGATCTACGAAGTTTCTATTTCCTACGCCGGACGCAGTTACGCCGAGGGCAAGAAAATTACGTGGAAGGACGGGATTTCCACGCTGTGGTGCATTATCCGGTTTAATTTGTTCGGATAATTCGGGAAGGACTGCCCGGACTTCGCATGTGTCAATACGGCCGCCGGCGGATGTTTATTCGCATTCTGTGCAGATTGTGTGGAGAATACTGTCGTGAATCTCCGCATACGCAACCTCAATCCATCCAATTTGTGCCGGGAAAGACGGGGATCCAGCCGAATACCTTTCTGATTAAGTGAGTCGCGCAATGGATATGGGCCGTACATCGCGCTCGATCTCCTCCAAGAGATCATCTTCGGCCAGATCCAATTCAAATTTCATCTGCATGTTCATCCAGAATTCGGGGGAAGTCATAAAGTAACGTCCCAGGCGCAAGGCGGTGTCCGAGGTGATCCCGCGACGCTCGGCCAGAATATCCGCGACCCGCGTCACTGGTACGCGAAGTTCCATCGCTAACTTGTTCATGCTGAGGCCATAGGGCTTTAGAAAATCCTCTCGCAAATGCTCTCCCGGGTGGACAGGCTTCATCTTCTTCTTTGCCATTTCTATCTCCTCACTTCAGTGGTAATCCGCGATTTCGACTTCGTATACGTTACCGTCGCGCCATACAAAGCAGATTCGCCACTGGTCGTTGATCCGGATACTGTGCTGTCCGTTCCGGTCGCCTTTGAGCGATTCCAGCCGATTCCCTGGCGGCGCAGCCAGATCGGAGAGCTGGGTTGCGAAATGCAATTGCTGAAGTTTTCGCAGGGCTACCCTCTGGATCGAGCCAAATCCCTTCACGGATTCCCGTTTGAAGAGCCGCTCGGCTTGCCTGGAGCGGAAGGTGACGATCATAGGCACAGGTTATACTTATACGCATTGCATGTCACGCATTAAACGTAGGCAAGGATGCCCCTTCGGTCTTTGGCCGGGCGGGAAGATTTTAGGGCAAATTTCTTCAGGGTTTTCGTTCGCGTTCGGCTTCGATGGCGGCTTCGGCCTGGTTCAGGCGGTCGACCAGGGTGTTGAGGGCCTGCATGAGCGACTCGATCAGCGGAGGCTGGTCGGCGCTGTTCACCGCGCCGGCGGACTGTCCGGCGACTTGAGCGGGGGCCTGGGCGGTGGGATCGATGGTGTCGAGTTCAAAGTCGTGCGCGACTTCCTCGACGATTTCGGGCGGCACGGGATTTTTCTGGTCGACGAACGCGCTCACCAGGGAGTGCTCGCAAAGCAGGTTGGTGACGCGGGGGATGCCGCGGGCATAGCTGTGAATGGCCGCGATGGATTCCGGCGCGAACAGGTCCAGATTTTCGGCCCCGGCGATGCGCAATCGTTCCTGGATGTAGCCCTGTGTCTCTTCGAGAGTAAGCTGGCGCGTCTTGGCGCGCAAGGTGATGCGCTGGCGGAGCTGGCGCAACTGGGGCTGGTTGAGTTTCTGTTCAAGTTCGGGCTGGCCGGCCAGCACGATCTGCAAAAGCTTTTCGGTGGAGGTCTCCAGGTTGGTGAGGAGCCGGATTTCCTCCAGCATTTGCGGCGAAAGATTCTGGGCCTCATCCACGATGAGCACGGCGCGTTCGCCGGCCTGATAGCGCTCCAGCAGCCACTGGTTGAGCTTCAGCAGCATCTGGCCTTTTTGGCGGGATTCGCAGGGAATGCCGAAGTCGGCCATCATGAAATCGAAAAACTGGGAGACGCTGAGGCGCGGGTTGAAAACGAAGGCAGTGGAAACGCGTTCCTTGTGCAGCCACTCGAGAAGCTTGTTGACCAGCGTGGTTTTGCCGGTGCCGACCTCGCCGGTCAGCAGGATGAAGCCCTTGCGCGTCTCGATGCCGTAGGTCAGGCAGGCCAGCGCTTCCTGAGTGTTCTGCGTCAGGAAGAGATAGCGGGGGTCCGGATTGACGTTGAACGGGTTTTCTTTCAGCCCAAAAAACTTCTTATACATGCTTCCCTGCCTCGTTTACAGCCTGCCAGGCGGAATCGCGGGTAATCGCGATCCGGCCAACCCATGAATTATACGGCATTACTACCCGTTCCGGCGCAGGTGCCAGTTCACCGTCACGCCAAACGTCTGTTCAAAGCCGTTTACCCCGCAGCTGGCCACCGGGCAAACCGCGGGGCTGTTCTGCCTCTGGACCCCATAGTTAAAATTCAGCTGTAGGTGAGGGCCGAGTTGCCGGCCGAGGTTCCCGCCCACAAACCAGTTGTCAAATCGCACGGTGGGCTGGCCTGTGGGGGCCAGGCTTTCATTGATGGCGTAGCCGCTGTTGATGGCGCCAACCCAGGACCGCGTGAATTGGCGGTGCGCGGCCAAGGTCAGTATGTTGCTCTTGGCGCCCAGGAAAACGCCGGAACCGGAGTTGAGCCCGCGCATGAAGGAGATCGAATAACTGGCGCGGCGCCAGTCATAGGTCAGCAGGCTGCTCACCGAGGGATACCAGAGTTTCCCTGTGGTGCCGTTGACGAACTGGATTTGCTCGGGGCCGGCGACCACTTGAAACGCCATCCGGCCAGTGATTTTCCGACCAAAGGCCAGGGCCGCCAGG
This sequence comes from Terriglobia bacterium, assembly GCA_020073375.1. Taxonomy (GTDB): domain Bacteria; phylum Acidobacteriota; class Terriglobia; order Acidiferrales; family UBA7541; genus Palsa-360. Next base: position 23,809 of record JAIQFG010000065.1, read on the forward strand.
TAGTTGGTGGTGGAATTCGAGGAGCCCGTGTAGTCGATCTTGCCGTAGCTGGCGAGCAAGGCGATAGAATCGGAGGGGTCGAGCATGAAATCGTAGCCGGCCTGTCCGGTAACCATATGGCTGCTGAAGTAGCCCGATTGGGTAAATTTCAGCAATCCGTAGGATCCGGCGAAGGTGAACGCGGACCTGCGGCTGAAGGAATAGGACAACTGGCCGATGGCCGCGTTCGTGTAGCGCATGGCGTTTCCGGTTTGGATCGATTCGCTGGGAACAAATGCCTGGCCGATGCTATTGAGCGAAGATTCCAAGGAAGAGCCGATCTGCGCGGTGAGGCCGGGTCCGCCCATGCCGGTGCCGGTGAACGAAGCCCCGGGCGAAGCCACGAAATCGTCGCGCAGGAGCAGGCGCCATCGTGCCCAGGCAATTTCCTGCATCACGTTCGCGTCATGAAACTGGGCATTCAGATATTGAGCGCCGCGGGTGAGGGTTTCTCCGCCGTTGTAGATAGCAGTGAAGTGGTAGCGGGTCCATGTGCGATCGAAATTGAAACCACCGCCGAGCAGCGTCTGCGACAGCAGATTGCTCTGGTTGGGAAGGCCGGGGTTCGGAGGATAGGTTTGTCCCAGCTCGGAGAAGGAAAGCATCGGATCGAAGATATTGCGCGCATGCTCCAGCGAGCCCACGCCAAACATTTGGGCGCCCGAAAGCGTATTGGCATCCGGGGTAACCTGCGACGGATCGTTGGGCAGGGGATCGACGCCCGGGGAAACACCGCGCGCGGCGGGGGCGGGCCGCTGATTGTAGCCGCCGCCCTGCCCGGAGGAATTTGAATTCTGGGCCTGCGCGCAAACCGAGGCAGCGCCAATCATGGTGAGCAGCGCCAAACCGGAAAGTGTTTGTCGTAATTTCATTTGTTTCCCCTCCTACGGGACGACGACGGTGTCGCCCGGCTCCAGCTTGATATTTTGATCGGGGTTATCGCCCTTCAGCACGTCACGATAGTTGAACGGGAGTTCGGTGTGCTTTCCGTCGCGCAGGCGCATCACGTGGATTTTTTTCACGTCGGCGAATGTAGTGAAGCCGCCGGCGCTGGAAAGAGCCTGCAGCACGGTCATTCCCGGAGTGAGCGGGAAAGCGCCCGCGCGCAGGACTTCGCCAACCACGTACACGCGCTGGCTGTTGATTTGCGTAACGATGACAGTCACCTGCGGATCGTTGAGGTACTTGCGGAGTTTCTCGGATATAGTCTTGGCCAGTTGCTGCGGTGACATTCCGGAGGCCTGCACATCGCTGATCAGGGGTAGGGAGATTCTGCCGTCGGGGCGCACGGGAACGACGCGGCTGACGTCCGGCTCCTTCCACACGCTGATGTCGAGAACGTCCTCGGGGCCAATTTGATAGGCCGGATCGGTGGTAGCAGGCGCGACCGCGGTTTTGACGGCTTCCGGGCCATCGACGCCGTTTCGCGCGGAGGCCACGGGAGTCCCTTTCATTTCACCCTTTTGATCCTGGGCGGCTGCCCAGGTGTTTCCCGCGGCTGCCAGCAAAAGCGCAGCGGCGATCAGTAATGCTCGTTTCATGCCTTCCTCCTCATTGCTCTTCCGGACGCTCGGTGCCGTCCAGACCCAGTTGCTTTAACTTGTAGAGCAACGCTTTGTAGCTGATTTGCAGTTCTCGTGCGGTTCGCTTACGGTTCCAATGGGTTCGTTCCAGTTGGCTCAGGATCAGCGCGCGCTCGGCGTGGCGCGAAGCCTCCCGCGCCGCTTCCTTCAAGGAGCGCACGGGAGCCGGTTCGGTTCGCGCAGGCCGGGCGGGGACCGGAGCGGTATCGGACGCCTTCGCCGTATTTCCGGCGGCAAGATCGTGAACGGCGAGCTGTTCATCGCCCAGAGCCACCAATTTGCGGGCGACATTTTCCAGCTCGCGAATGTTTCCGGGCCAGGAGTATCCGAGCAGCAAATGCATGATGCCGGCGCTGGGCTGAGGCTCCGGCCGGCCGAACAAGCTCGCATATTTCTTCAGGAAGAAATCGAGCAGCGAGGGAATGTCCTCTTTGCGATTGCGCAGGGGAGGCAGGCGGAGTTGCACGCCGCTGATGCGGTAGTAGAGCTCGTCGCGGAAACGCGCGCTGCGCATCTCCTCCTCGAGATTTCGCGTGGTCGAACAGATAATACGGACGCTGTGGCACCCCGCCGAGGGATTGCCGTTTCCATCCGGCAGCAGATTCAGCAAGCGCGCCTGGCTGGCGGGGTCCAGGTGGCTGATTTCGTCCAGGAACAGGGAGCCGCCCGCAGCCGCTTCTTCCTTGCCGTTTTTCTCGCCGTTCTGCAGGCGCGTCACCAGCGAATCCGTGGACAGGCCCGCGCACCCGCACTTCACGAAGGCTTCGTTCCAGCGCCGCGACAGCCGGTGAATCTCCAGCGCGACCACTTCCTTGCCCGTGCCGCTTTCTCCGACCAGAAGAACGGGGATCTCCGTGGGGGCTATGTCCGCGATGGTGCGCTCCAGCGAGCGCATGGCGGGGCTGATGCCCTGCACGTAATACTGGTTCAGACCGGCGCGACCGCCGATGCTCCCCAGAGAGATTAGATTTTCATCCGTCTGAATAACCACAATTCACCTGAAATAGCCGAACGGCCGATACACGAACGGCTTAGTCTCAAGAGCAACGTATGGGCCATGCGAACAACTGTGTAACAGAAGCTTCTCATTGGCATGTAACATGCTTAGTTTTATATATTTACAACCTGCCAAGCCCCCCAAAAACGAAGACCATTATTTGGCCCCATGAGGGTCGACCAGTACCACATTGTGGAAATATATTTCCACGACGGGACTTAGGTTTTGGATTTCGGTATCAACTCTTTCTGTTGGAATAAGTTACAGACTAGCTTCGGAGCGCTGGGCCGGCTCACGCTTGGGGTACGCCAATCAGTGGCGTACGGAACTTGTTTTCTACAACATGCCGCTGTTTTTCAACTAATTGGCGCGATTGATTGTTCCAAATTGGCGCCCGAGGCACATCCTAAACTGGTTTGCAGACCAGCAAAACGGGCAATCGGAGTGTTGGTGGATCAGTCCGCCGAGGCTGCAGGGCGGGTGGGCTTGGCACTTTCGGCGTGGACGCTGCGCTTGGGGGGCAATCCGGCGCGGCGAATCTTGTAGAGCAGCGCTCGATAGCTGATCTTCAAGGCGCTGGCCGTGCGTTTGCGATTCCAGCGGTTTGCTTCCAGCACGCTCATGATGATCTTGCGTTCCAGGTCATGGACCGCCTGGCGGGTGACCTTCTTCAGGTGGATTTGCCCCTCCAGCTGAGGTTCCTGTGTCTCGTGGGAATGGTCCCAATTCAAAAGTTCGCTGGCAATGGCATCCTCGGAACCCAGGATGACGTAGCGCTCGATCATATTTTCGAGTTCACGGATGTTTCCCGGCCACGGATGCCTCTCGAGCAAACGGACGGCCTCGGCCGAGAGGGGCCGCTGGGGAACATTGTGTCGCGTGCAATGATTCTGGAGAAAATAGTCGACCAGGTCGCGGATGTCATCGGCGCGCACGCGCAACGAAGGCATCTCCACGCTGACCACGTTAATGCGGTAGAACAGGTCGCGGCGGAATCGGCCGTGCGCGATTTCATCCTCGAGGCGGCGATTGGTCGCGCAGATCACGCGGATCTGGACTTTGCGGTCTTCCTGGCCCCCGATTCTGGTGAATTGCCCGTCCTGCAGCAACTGCAGCAATTTCGCCTGCAGGGACATTTCGATTTCGTCGATGCCATCCAGAAAGAGTGTGCCGCCATCGGCCAGTTCCACGCGCCCGGGCTTCACCGCCTGCGCGCCGGTGAACGCGCCCTTTTCGTAGCCGAATAATTCGCTTTCCAGCAGCGCGCCGGGAATTGCAGCGCAATTCACTTTGATGAAAGGGGTGCTCGGCTGGAGCGAAATGCTGTGGATGAACACAGCCAGAAGGCCCTTGCCGGTCCCGCTATCCCCTTGAATGAGAATGGGCACGCCGGAGGAGGCGGCTTTCTCAATTTTCTGGCGGATGGAACGCATGACGGTGGTCCGGCCGAAAATGACGCTGACCGGAGGGATGGCGTTGGTTCTGTCGCCTGAAGTTGGACGCGAATTAGGTTTGGTGGCCATAGTGTATGAGCAACGGAAACAGGAACCGGTCCCCTGTTGACCAAATGCACACAACGAGCCAAACTTGTTTGGAAAGGGGAAATGGAAATGAGGGGAGATTTTCGGTTCTGTGGTTAAGCATCTTCCATGGAATCAAGGTCTTGGAGATAGGGAAAATTCACTCGTACTAGTACCTCCGTTCCATTGATCCCTGTGGAAATCCGTGAAAATGGGAAAATCGTTTCACTAATAGTTGAGCATTGTTCCAAGTCGGGACTTCTGTGCCTGCCTCCTCGTGAATCGCAGGATTCACTTGAGGTATTTGCCGCGCATGAACGAGGGTAGAAAGAAAAAGAAATTATCTTCTTTGTTTTTAACCGCGGTTTCCATGGACTCGTTTGTAGTGGAAATTGAGGTGCATTCTTGCGCATTAGTTTGCGGATTTTCAAACGCGGACCGGTGCGCGGGCGAGCGGCGGAATCCAGTTGCTTATGGGCGTGAGCGGGCCTACTATGCGGCAAAAGCAGTTATCCTCCCGGCTCGGAGGGCTCACGAATGAGAGTTCTGGACCTGGTGAAATCGCGGCAGGAAATTTATTCGATTCAGGAAGACGCAACGGTGCATGAGACGGCGCGCTACCTGCGGGATCACCACGTGCGCTCGGTTGGAGTGCTGGACGCGGCGGGGCGGCTGGTGGGAGTGGTGTCGCAGAGCGACGTTTCCGACAAGGTGGCGGCGGAAAATAAATGCCCCGCGTGGATGCGCGTTTCGGAAATCATGTCGCGGGACCTGGTGGTGGTGCGTCCGGAATTTCAGCTGGACGAATGCCTGCGGCTGATGGAGAAACACGACATTTTTCATTTGCTCATCATGGGAGAATCGGAAAAATTTTTGGGGATGCTATCGGTGGCGGATCTGCTGCAGGTGATTTCCTCGGATCACAAAGCACGCGCCGACATGTTCGAGGCATTCGTATTTCCGCAACGCTAGGGGCGGCTGCGGCTGCGGGAAAACGCGGCGCGGTCAGATTTTGCTGAGGGCTTTCATCAATTGGTGCAGGCGGGCGCGGGCTTCCGGGCCCATGGCGGTAAATTCAATTCCCATTCCCTTGCACGGCTGGCAATCGCGCACCACGGCGCGCGCGCGAACTTCTCCGCCGGGAATTTCAAAAATCAATCGAATCGCGTCGCCATTGGGCGGCGGCTCCGGCGTGGAAATGAAAAGCCCTCCGAGGGCCACGACGCTCACGCGCGATAGTTTGCGGATTCCGGAATG
>JAIQFG010000141.1 GCA_020073375.1 Terriglobia bacterium
TAGATCCAGCAATACTTCCCCTTGAGAACCCATCTGTACAGCAGCAATCAATCAGAACCTAAACAGGGGTTTGTTTTGTTTGAATTGACGCCTACAAACGAAATCAGCCTCGTAGACTATTAATAGAAGACTTTGAGCAGGTGTTGCATCGACGCATTGAGACTACCGGTCTTATCGGAATGTGAGAATCGGTCCCATTCGGCAAAAAGCCACATTCCGATGAGAGGACCTCACAGGACTTGGCCGACGAGCGATGAGTTGACTTATGCCCGATGCGGAAATTTCCCGAAGAAATGGTGTCCGAGGATTACTTCCGCATTGCCGACGATCCGGGAGTTGTGAGTGTTGGGATCACTCACACTCAGGAGATCGCTGATACCTGAGAAGAACTCCAGCAACCCATTCATCGTCGCATGGCACAGAGGCGTAGGCTCGGTCCCGCGACAGCTAAACGTTCGGGTGCTTCTTGTACCAGCCGGTTGCCTCTTCGTAAGAATGGCCGATCCGGCACAGCGTCGGTTCGCCAAGTGCCGGTCCGGCAATTTGCATACTGAGTGGTATCCCTTCGGATGAGAACCCGACGGGAAGCGTGATCGTTGGTGTGCCGGAGAGGTCAGCCGGATACGTGTACACGTTAGGTCCGAGCGGCGGATTGTATGAATTTGCAAACTTGTCCCTTGCAGCATTGTAATCCGCCATCGAGCCGTATTGAGCTTCCTTTGAAATCGAGAAGGCTCCCCCAACCCCGGCCGGATAAGCAAAGGCATCGACTGAGGAAAGCGCCGCCAGATATTTCGTCGATATGTAATTACGATATTGAACGGCTCTGGCGTAATCTGCTGCACTGACCGCTGCGCCCATCTCAAGAAATTCTCGAAAATACGGACCGTATTCGTTCTTGCGTAAAGGGAAATTCGCTGCGTGGGCAGTGACCGCCTCTTTGGCGCACAGGATAAGCCACTTCTCCCGGATTCCGGTGACATTGGGCATCTGGACATCCACAATCTGAGCGCCAAGATGGCGCAGAGCGTCAACGGCAGCTTGTATGGCAGCGGACTGTTCTGGGTGAATGCCCTCAGTCGCGAAGCGCCGGTCAAATCCAATCCTTAGTCCACGGACGCCTTTGTCCAGTTCGTCCAACATATGCGGCACAGGATCTCTAAGCGAGGTTGAATCGTTAGAATCGAAACCGGCGATGGCCTCAAACATTACAGCCGCATCACCCGCTCGGCGTACCATTGGACCAACGTGATCGAGCGATTCAGCCAGCGGAAACACACCATACCGGCTGACGCGTCCATAGGTCGGTTTCAGCCCCACAATTCCGTTGGCCGCCGATGGATAGCGGATCGAACCGCCTGTATCGGTTCCAATCGAGCCGTAGCAAAGCCCTGCAGCAGTCGCCACTCCGGAACCACTGGAAGAAACACCGGCCCACACATCTTCGCGCCACGGGTTGACAGGAATATCGCGTGCAGGGTTGTAGCCCACCATTGCGCCCTCTGTCAGATTAAGCTTTCCCAGCAGGACCGCTCCCGCTTTACGTAACTTGGTTACTACTGTGGCGTCATGATCCGGGATGAAGTTGGCGTAAATGCTAGTCCCCGCCATGGTCCGGACGCCTTTCGTGTAGCACAGATCCTTCACTGCGATAGGAACGCCGTGTAGCGGACCTCGATACATTCCGCGTTGGATTTCTTCTTCCGCTCGCTTCGCTGCTTCCAGCGCCTGCTCGCGCATCACAGTGGCATAGCTTTTCAGGTTCGGATCTACGGTTGCTATGCGATCCAACAGTCGAGTCGTCAATTCAACTGGCGAGATCTCCCTGGATTGAATCCTTCGAGCGACGTCGCGCAAGCTGCTGTAGTGGAGCGGTTCCATCGCAGGCTGCTTTCCGGATTGGCTACTCGCTGACGACGGATTCGATTCCTTTGATGAACAAGAGGATTGAAGAGACAAGAGTGCGGCGCTGCCAATGCCAAGGAGAACTTGCCGTCTTGATATGCGTGCTTCAAATCTATTTGGGTCTTTGCTCATAGGTTCACCTCATGATCGAACACGTTCTAGGTCGAGGAATCTCCATTGCGGAGCCCAAGTTCGGGCAGTATAGATGCATCTTCCCCTTTTGGATGAATATATCTTTCAGGATGCTCAGTTAGCGAAGTTCAGCCGATCACGTAGCGCCAAGGTCCTGATAAATGAGTTATCGGAATGTGGGCGCGCTACAGTTTTGAAACCTGAAGTGTGTAAAGTATCCGCCTCATTGACTGCGGCCAAGGAGGGGCGTAGGTTGGCGTCAACTAGGAACGAATACAATACACACACACCGGGGCCGGATCACCTGATTCGGCCCCTTCTTAATCTCGATCATTTGGGATGGACGAAGACGATTCCGCCTGATAAACGGAGTGCCCATCAACTAGCCTGACCGCATCTTGTACCCGCCGTTTCGAAGTTGTATATTTCGTCGAAGCCCCAATGAAACAATTGCATTGTCACTCAGGGAGGATTCCTCCAATGAAACGACAGGGCCTGATTTTGTTTGTCTTGACTGGAACGCTTTGGTTTCCCCCCGCTGGCGCAAGTGCGCAATCGGCGCACGCCGATACGAAGGACAAGCGTTCCATGGACGAGGAATACAACGTCGGCTACATCCGGAATGTGATGGTGCCGATGCGCGACGGCGTCAAGCTCGCCACCGACATTTATTTTCCGGCGACCAAAGAGGGAACGCCGATGCCGGGAAGATTTCCGACACTTGTGAATCGCACGCCCTACGGAAAGGGCGCGCCGCCTCCGACGGTTTCGACGATGACGCCCGAGCAGCAGAAGCATCGCAATACGCCGACGTTCTTTGCCAGCCGCGGTTACGTGGTTGTCGTACAGGATTGCCGCGGGCAATTTGATTCCGAGGGAACGTTCTACATTGATGTGAACGAAGGCTCCGACGGATACGACACAGTCGAGTGGGCCGCGAAGCAATCGTGGTCCAACGGAAAAATCGGCACCTATGGTGGTTCTTACAGTTCACAGGTGCAGAACGCGATGGCGGTGCTGCGTCCGCCGCACCTCTTCGCTATGTTCGTGATGGTGGGCGCATCGGATTATTTTGAGGAGGGCGCCTATCGCGGCGGCGCGTTCACGTTGCTGCACAATCTGGTGTATCCGATGACGTTCGCCTCGAACAGCCAGGAAGCGATGAGGGATCCGGCCATCCGCGCCGCGATGCTGGAGGCGCTGAGCAACGATCATCTGGGCGCGTGGCTTTCCGCATATCCGTTCAGGCCGAACGCCTCGCCCGTGGCGGCTTCGCCAATCAATCAGAAATGGTTTCAAGACCAGATCGATCACTTCGCCTTCGACGATTACTGGAAGCAAAACGGATACAACTTCGAAGTGAATTACGACAAGTATCCGGACATTCCTATCTACTTTCTGAGCGGCTGGTACGATCTGTTCGAACACGGCTCGCTGCACAACTTCATGGCCATGGCCGCGATGCACAAATCCCCCACCAAGCTGATCATGGGACCGTGGGTACACGGGATTGGCACGCGCGGCTCGGGTGACGTGGATTTTGGGCCCACCGCGGAAGTCACAATGCTGGATGAGGAGAATCGCTGGTTCGATCAGATCCTGAAGGGCGTCAACACCGGCGTTTTACAGGAACCGTCTGTGCGCGTGTTCGTGATGGGTGGGGGCGACGGCTCGAAAACGCTGAACGGACGCATGGAGGACGGCGGGCAATGGTATGCGACCACGGCATGGCCACCGCCGGCAAGCGCTCCTCACGCCTACTACTTGCACGCCGACGGCAGCCTGAACGAGCAGATGCCCGCAACCGAAGCAGCATCCGTCTATCCATTCGATCCACATCATCCCGTACCCACAATTGGCGGACAAATCGATTCCGGGAAGAATTTCAGTCCGGATGGACCTCGCAATCAGAAATGCAATCTGAAAATTCCATTCTGTGACAACGAACTGCCGCTGGCCTCTCGCCCTGACGTGCTCGTCTTCCAGACTCCGCCGCTGGATTTCGACACGGTGATCGCGGGAAACATTACCGTGGATTTATGGGTTTCTTCGTCCGCTCTGGACACAGATTTCACGGCAAAGTTAGTCGACGTCGCTCCGGGGAACCGCGACTTCCCGGACGGATTCGCGATGAACCTCGAAGATCGCATCGTGCGCGTGCGCCTGAGCCCCGACAGGACGAAGCCGCAATTGCTGCAGCCGGGCGAAGTCCGGAAAATTTCCATCGATCTCCTCGGCGTCGCGAACCGGTTCAAGAAAGGCCATCGGATCCGCCTGGATGTTTCTAGCAGCAACTTCCCGTTCTTTGATGTGAACTCAAACACCGGCGAGCGTCCCGGCTACCAGACGCACATGGCCGTCGCGATTAACACCGTCTATCACGACAAGGACCATCCGTCCCACATCAACCTGCCGCTTTTGCCGGTTTCGGCGCTGACGACCCAGACGGGGGCAGTGGGCGGAACGTCGGCTGAGAATTAGCGGGAGAATCGCCCCGTCAGTGTGTCGATCTCTACGGACATGATCTGGATTTCGAGACAATCAGCGGCTTCATTATTTTGGCCATTACATGTGTGATTTCGCACCGGGGCAAAGACCGCATTTGAACTAATTCTTTTATTTCAGCTTTGATACAGCCATCGTGCCAGATCAAGATTGTGCTGGAAGTAATCCTTGGGTGCTGCGTTTTTCGCGTTATACACAAACAGGGGTATGTTCAACTCATGCAAGGACCCATGCGAACGTAGTCCGCTCGTGAAGTTTTCCTGTTCCATATCCATTTCTCCGAACACTGTGTCGCGGTCACCCCACACAACCAGATCGCCAATTCGCGATGCCATCAGCTTGTATTCTCGCGCCGCGTCATCGCGCGTAAGAATACGCTCGCATCCTTTTGTGTGCGAGAGGATCTCGTGAACCCGGCTTACATCCTGGGGAGTCTTGACATACACATAGGCCGCTCCGGAGCAGCCTCGATTGTGTTTTACGTAGCGGTCGCGACCCGCCGAGAAAGCCTTCCGCAGCGGAACTCCTTGACGGGCGCAGACTTTTTCGAGGTCCCAGCAAAGGGTTTTGGCGTTCATGCCATGATCCGCGGTGAGCAGAAACTGGGCATCGGGAGCCGCTTTCATGGCTTGGCCAATCAGGTCGTCCATGCGCGCGAGGTGTTCTTGCGATTCCTTGGCCTC
>JAIQFG010000066.1 GCA_020073375.1 Terriglobia bacterium
GCCCGCCCGAAGACTGCCTGGATTCGTGGAAGGAGATTGCCGATTATCTGGGACGCCAGGTGCGGACCGTCCAGCGTTGGGAAAAGTCCGAAGGAATGCCCATCGACCGGCATTTCCACGGCAAGGCCGGCACGGTGAAGGCCTATAAGTCGGAGATTGACGCCTGGCTGCAGCAACGGCACGCCCTGGGCAAGGATCCGAAAGAAGACCCGAAGGAAGATTCGGATTCCGATCCCGGCCCTGCGGCCGCGGAAGGCGAATTAAGAAAAACAAGCGCGCCGCCGTTTTCCGCGCAGCGGCGTCACTTGCGTTACATTGCCGCGTTCATCCTTGGAATTGCGGTTGCGATTGGATTGGTTTTTTTATCCGGCCGTGAACTTCGCGGGGCGTTTTCGCGGAAGCCGGGCAGGATTATTCTTGCGGTGAAGCCATTTCAGGGACTTGGCGGCAATCCGGATGAGGAAGCGATCACGCAAGGGTTCACCGAAGAGATGCTGAGCAGGCTGGACCTGCTCCACCCCGAGCGGCTGGGGGTGCTCAAGCTTCCCGCCTCCTACGCAGACATTTCTCCAGATCAAATCTCGTCGAAATTCAAGGCGGACTACATTCTGGAAGGTTCGGTGCGGATGGACGGCCAAAAATTTGCGATCACCGCGCGGCTGATGGAGGCGAAAGACGGCACGCACGTATGGGGGAACAGTTACGAGGGCGACCTGCAGGAAAGCATCGCCATGCAGAACAAAGTGGCCTTCGCCGTGGCCCTGGAGGTCCTGGATAATCTGCCCCACCCGGAGCCTCCCGCGGTGCACGTGAACCGCGACGCGGAAGTTGCGTACCTTCAGGGGCGATATTTTTGGGACAAGAGGACTGCGGAGAGTCTTTCCAAGGCCGTCGATCTTTTCCGCAAATCGATTCAAATCGATCCGGGTTACGCGCCGGCCTATTCCGGCCTGGCGGATTCCTACTCCTTGCTGGGAACGGTGCCGAACAACGTCATTCCGCCAGCGGAAGCGTTTCCTAAAGCCGAGGATGCCGCACGCAGGGCGCTGCAACTGGATGAATCGTTGGCCGAAGCGCACGTGGTTTTGGGGTACTCGAACCTGGTTTATGAATGGAAATTTCAAGATGCGAACCGGGAATTTCAGCGCGCGTTGCAGCTGCAGCCCAAGAATGCGAACGCCCATCATTTTTACGCCTATTACCTTACGGCCACCGGTCAATTGGAAAAGGCCACGGAAGAGGCCGAAACCGCTCTCAATCTGGACCCGGTTTCCCCGATCCTGAGCACTGCCGTGGGTGAAACACTGTACCAGCGGCGGCTATACGACCGCGCGATTGGGCAAAATCGCGCAGCCCTGATGCTGGATCAGGCGTACCTGCCGGCGCTGGTAAACCTTGGCCGGGCGTTTGCGCAAAAAGGGATGCACCAGCAAGCGCGGGATGCATTCCAAAAAATACTCACGTTCGTCCCGGAAGATCCAGCCGTTCTGTCCCTATTGGCCAACGACTACGCTGTTTCGGGCGATAAGGCCGCGGCCAGGAAAGTCCTGATCCAGTTGCAGAACCTCGCAAAGAAGCGGTACGTGCCCAGTCTCTACATTGCGGTCGTCCATGCCGGGCTGGGTGAAAACGATCAAGCTTTTCAGTGGCTGGAAAAAGCGTACCAGGAGCGCTGCGATTACCTGGTGTACTTGCCGAGCGAGCCCTTGGGCGACACGTTGCGAAGCGATCCCCGCTACGCGGAATTAATTCATCGATTGGGTTTGCAAACTCCCCCAGCGCAAATGCAATAGTTCCCCCGGCGCGAAGACGCGCACGTTTTGGCGCGCGAATGGGCGCGGAATCGGCCAAGCGGAATTAAGAATAAAGAAACGGAATGGTCGGGGCGTCCGGATTTGAACCGGAGGCCTCCTGCGCCCAAGGCAGGCGCGCTACCAGGCTGCGCTACGCCCCGACATGAAGTGCGTAAGGATTATAAAGGACTTCCCAACAGAACTGTTGCTCCATCTGACCAATTTCGGCTCGACGGAGTGAACCTCTATTTTGAGACAGTTCTGGCTGGCCACACTGCTGGAACGCCTGGCGTGTCAGCAGTCGCCTGCCACATTCGAGATCAAAAGTTCAAATCAAGCCGCCTCAACTGCGAGCTTTCTGCACCCGCTGTGATTCCATGTCCGGGGGCGCATTCAGAGATTTTCGATGATGCTATCGCGGTTGAAAAGAAAGCAATTGGCGTGGTATTTTAACGCGGTACGACGAACGAAACCAGTCTCTTTGGCATCGCCTGCATCACCAGCCCTCTGATGCCCCTCCATCGTGCCGTGGTTTCCGAAAGGAATCCGGAGGAATGGCTTATGACATCCGGACACCCTGAAAAGGCGGAAGACATTCGCCTCGTGGTTGACGCCATTCCGGGGTTGGTGTGGTCGACTCGACCGGATGGCTGCGCTGAATTCTTCAATCAGCGCTGGCTCGAATATACCGGTCTCTCGCGGGCGTCAATTCAAACAAAACAAAAGCCCTGTTTAGGTTTTGACCGCTTACTGCCATATGGATCGAATCCCGAGCGAAGGTATTGTCAGATCAACTGCTTAAAGGGTGTTGCATCGACCGGTTGAACCGGCAGGGATTATCGGAATTTGGCTCCGGCGTCCCTGATATGAGGGCTTCTCGGGAGTTGCCCCCGGCGTTATGCTCTCGTAGCCATCAGCAGGTGGAATTCGTGGAGCGATAAATGGAGAAGAAACTTCCAGTCTTCGCCGTCATCCGAATCAATATTGAAGTTCGTTGGACGCTGGAAGATGCGGTTTATGTTACGGCGATACTTCCCTCTCAGGATGAAGCAAAAAGAGAAGTCGATAGACTCAACAAGCTAAACGCCACCAAGGGCGTGCGATACTCATGGCAGGCAACGCGATATTATCCTGAGGGCAGGAAATCAAAGACTAAAGCTCTTCAACCTCCCAAGTCCTGAGAAACGGCGTTATCGCTAACTGAACGTTTGGTACCCCGGCTTCCTCACGCTCACTGAACCGGCCCGTTGATCTTCATGTGCCGTAGACGGGTGGCCCGGCCTTTGAAGTTGAGCTTGGGGTGCCCCGTCCTTGTCGCCTTTTCAAGGGCGGGGCTTTTGACTTGGCTCCCTAAGCTTGCCTCAACGCACTGGATTGATGCGAACCAGTCCCGGTTCCTTTCTCGCGTAAAACGGGAAACTACTCCAGGGCCAATCTTTGGGGTGTGCGACCAGTTTCCGTTTTATCGGATTCATGTGCATGTAAAGGAGCTTCTCGACGAATTTCGTCTGACTCCAGACATTGAAATCGTAAAAGCGCGGTTGCCAGAACTGAGGCAAAATGTGCGCGTGGCGAAAAGGAAGCCGGAGTTGGTGAAAGAGCATCATCTTGCGCGGTTGGCGGCGCAATCGCCCCGAAACGCGCTGCTTCAACACCTGCATAACGGTCGAAGGGGTGCCTTTGGCCGGCTCACTGATGAGCAAGTGAATATGATTGGGCATCACGACGTAGCCCGCGAGGGAAAACCCGTAACGGTCACGGACCTCGCCCAGAATCTTCACAAACATATTCTTTGCACGCGCCGAGGAAAACAGGGGCAATCGCCTGTAACAACTACAGGTGATGAAGTGCAAATGGAGCAGGCCATAGCGACGGCGCAATCCTTTGGGCATATTTGGCCGCACCAAGAGCCCCGCCCTTGAAAAGGCGACAAGGACGGGGCACCCCAAGTTCAGAATTTTAACCCAGAGTTTACGTGCAGCAGTAGTATTAGAGAATGGAGCGGAGACGATTTGTGGAATACGAAAGGCCGGGCCACCCGTCCAAAAACGCTGCTGCGGGCAGGTGCGAATCTTGCTAAATATTTTCTGATGATCCCTGCAACGTTCAAAGTGGTAGCCTATACTCCTGTGAGCTGGTTTTAGGCTCTACATTGCGGCATTAATTCCCCAGCCCAGAGACAACTGCCCGCCCAGCCCCAAGTCGTCCGCATCCGTACACACAACTCGCTTGCGAAGGGGCATTCGTTATGCACACCGATGCAGTCGATACGGATATTTTGTTAGCTGAAGCGGAGCCTGTTGGATTGTTCCTGGCGAATGAATGCGCTCGGCATGGACTGCGATGGCGGCTTATCGAGGCGACTGGCTCGCAATCGAAATATTGCAAAGCTCTCGCCATTTTTCCACGGACTCTCGAGATTTTCGACCGCCCGGACGGGCCTATCGCATATTCCGCACACAACGGCGGCATCCTCGCCTCACTAGCATCGATGCAATCGCTTTTGGAGAGCCAAACACGCTCAACGCCATTCGTCTCCCCAGCGCGTCCCTAATCACCTGTGCTCAGAGGAGGATCAAGCATGGAGCAGCCCAATATTTCGACTGAAGATATTTCCTATCGAAAGCGTATCTCAGTACTTGATACAAACATGGCTTATGTTGACGCGGGAGAGGGTGACCCGATAGTCTTCCTACACGGCAACCCCACTCCGTCCTATCTTTGGCGGAACATTATTCCGTTCGTGCTGCCATTTGGACGTTGTCTTGCCCCTGATTATGTTGGGATGGGGAATTCAGGGACAGCTCCGAACGGGTCCTATCGATTTATAGATCACCGGCGTTACCTTGACGCTTGGTTTGACGCTCTGCAGCTCACAAGAAATATTACCCTGGTTCTCCACGACTGGGGATCAGCGCTTGGATTTTCCTGGGCTCAGCGTCATCCAGAGAAGGTCAAGGCGATCGTGTACATGGAGGGGATTGTCCGGCCGTTTCTTTCCTGGGATGAATGGCCGGAGGCGACACGAGAATTCTTCAAGGCGCAACGCACACCCGCCGGGGAAGACTTGATCCTTCAGAAAAATCTTTTCATCGAATATCTCCTGCCGCTCCGAGGGATCTCCACGGAAGCCATGCAGGTCTATCGGAGGCATTACAGGAACCCCGGTTCAACGCGACAACCGATGCTCACATGGACGAGGGCGCTGCCGATAGAGGGACAGCCGGAAGATGTCACTCAAATTGTAGATTCGTACTCGCGTTGGATGGCCAACAGCTCCATGCCGAAGCTCTTCATAAATGGAGATCCAGCCGGATTTCTGATCGGCGCGCAGCGGGAATTCTGCAGGACGTGGCCAAATCAGCAAGAGATTACCGTGAAGGGCGCACATTTCCTGCAGGAAGACTCTCCCACGGAGGTCGGGGAAGCTACAGCGCGTTTCGTGGCGAAGGTACTTGCCGGACAGCTATCGTCAAAAGCGTCCGCATAATTCTTATGCTAGTTTGAAGCTGGAACCGTATTCGCCGCCATCGGGATGGACCGCGCGGTCCTCGGTTTGCTTCGCTAGAAACATTCAGGTTGAAAGGAGAACTCAAATGTTTGTGGGTCATTACGGGCCCAGCTTCGCAGCAAAAGGCATGAGGAAATCTATCCCGTTGTGGGTCCTTTTCATCGCTGTACAGTTGCTCGACGTGTTTTGGAGCATATTCGTGCTGCTGGGAATTGAAAAAGTTCGCATCGTCCCCGGCATCACTGCTACCAATCCTCTCGATCTCTACTACATGCCGTACACCCATAGTTTAATTGGCGCAATGCTCTGGGCCCTCGGCGCAGCCCTCGTTTACTACCTGTGGCGCAGGGCGGATGGTTGGGCCGCCGCCATGTTCGTGGGTGCGGCTGTTTTCTCTCATTGGGTGCTGGATGTGGTTGTCCACCGACCCGACATGCCTTTGTACGGCAATAGCCTCAAGATCGGCCTGGGGCTTTGGAATTACCCGGCACCCGCTTTCGTCCTGGAAATTGCTGTCCTATTCAGCGGCATGTATTTTTACTTGAAAACGACGCAATCGACAACCCGGGTTGGCCGGTACGGCATGGTGATTTTTGGTCTCGCAATGCTGGTCGTCGAATCCATTGTATTTTTTGGCCCTCCCCTTTCCTCAGACAAGGCAGCCGCGGTGACCGCGCTTTTTTGGTATTTTGTTTTTGCCGGGGTTGCGCATTGGCTCGAGGGGAAACGCGTGCCACGGACCGTTGGTCAGGGGAACATCGCAGCTAGCGCCGGTCTTCAGCACGCTTCCCGGGCGAAAATCTTGTAAACAATTTCGCCCATGGGCGACGCGTCGAGGAGATTACAAGAGAGCTGGGGCACGGACCCTTGGCGGACAAACGAGGTCCGAAGCAGCTGGACAGCCCACTTCGCAACGGTTGACGATGCACCCAAGCACGCTCAAATCGGTCCTGTTCATCTCAGCCGCAATGAGTTAAGGAGGTGAAGAGGAAATGGAAGAACCGAAGGTCACCAAAGCGCACGGCATGTTTTCCATGGTGTGCGGTGTCGCGATCAACATCCAAGCAAGCGCAGAAAACGTGTGGCGCCTCTTGACCGATGCGCAGGACTTCCCCCGTTGGAATTCCACGGTCGCCAGCGTCGAGGGCCAGATTCGCGAGGGCCAGCAGATCCGGCTGCACGTTCCCGGCACCAATCGCACTTTCACTCCAAAGATATCGGGTGTCGTGCCGTGCGAGCGCATGACCTGGACTGGCGGATTCGCTCCCATGTTCAAAGGCGTCCGTACCTTCCAACTGAGTGCGCGCGACGACGGCTCGACCGATTTCGCGATGGAGGAGCGCTTTTCGGGTCTAATGCTGCCGCTAATCAAGGGCTCACTACCTGACTTCGGGCCGGTGTTCGAGCGATATGCCAATGACTTGAAAAACGAGTCGGAACGATCCAACGCGCGGGCACCTTTTCGCTCGGTAGGTGGAGTGGAGCCCCTCGCTTGAGACGTTTGCCTTCAGCTCTCAACTGCCGCGGCAACTGGAATGAAAATAACGGCGCCCCTTGCCAGGCGTTCATTAGGCGAAGGGAGCGCGGGTCCGGCCGCTGCAATCTGGAGGCCGGGATTGACACACAACGGGCTTTTGACTCACCCTTATGCACCCGGCGCGTCTGGGCCGTTAGATTTCTGCGTATCCAGTAACGCAGGGCTTACGTCAGGAATCGGTGAACCTATGAGCGCTCCAGAGTCCGCTCGCTTTCCGCAACCTTGTGAAAACCTCCAAGAAGAGAAGAGCCATCGTGCTTCCAAGGCGTCGCGCGAGAAGTCGCTCCTGCCGGCGAAGGGCATGCCGGCTGCGGCGAATCGACGCGGGCCGTCCGGGCAGGGTCATAAATTGTTCTGAGTGGAAACACCGAATGGCGCGCGAAAGGGTTTTATGCCGGAACTCAAACTTCACACACTAGGAGAAACTTCATGCCGGATATCACAGAAAATGGGGAACGACCGTCACATGCAGGGGCCAGGCAACCGCCTGAAGGGAGGGTTGCCTCGCCCGTATCCAATAGATGCTAAAGGGCAATGCATTTTTCGACATCATACGGTCTCATGCCCCGGCTATCAGCGGCGTTAATGGTGCAAAATGAAACAAGGGTTGGTCGTGCGCGATTCTCAGAATTGGGTGCCTTTTCTCCGGCCCCAGCCTGTTTGCAAGGTGGTATCTCCTTTTGAGCAAGTTTCGTCTACGAACGAAGATTCTTCTTTCCCTGCTGGCGATTTCCGCCGGGCTTACTGCCGCCACGCTTATCATCGTCAGTTACAGCGTGCGCAAAGGCGTGCGGGAAAGTCTCCGGGAAGATCTTCGCAATTCCGTGAATACCTACCAGAGCTTCGAGAAGCAAAGGGAAGAGGCGCTGACCCGGTCGGCGGTACTGCTGGCCAACTTGCCCAATGTCCGCGCGCTGATGACCACCGAGGATGTCCCGACCATCGTGGATGCCTCCGCCGATCTCTACCGGCTGAGCGGCAGCGATCTGCTGGTTCTGGCGAACCGGACGGGAACCGTGATGGCGCTGCGAGCCAATCATCCGGGGCTGGAGTCCGGCGTGGCGCAGGACCTTCTGCGGCGTTCGGTGGAGCGCGGGGAATCGAAGGGCTGGTGGTTTGGCGGGAGCCGTTTGTATGAAGTGTGGATCCAGCCGATTTATTTTGGCGCGGCTTCCCAGGATGCGGCCATCGGAGTCCTGGCCGTGGGGCACGAGATCGATCAAGCCGCCGCCCAGAACTTCGGCAATATCGCTTCCAGCGAAGTCGCCTTCAATTTTGGGGACACGCCGATCGCCAGCACTCTGAGCGCGGCGCAGCTCAGCGAACTGGAACGCCAGGCCGGAGCATCCTCAAAAAATTCTTCCGTCGACACCCAGGAAGTTCAGCTGGGAGCTGAATGGTATCTGGCAAAGACCGTGAACCTTGCGCCCGGCGGCAGCGCGCCAGTCTCGCTGACGG
Source organism: Terriglobia bacterium (assembly GCA_020073375.1). Lineage (GTDB taxonomy): Bacteria > Acidobacteriota > Terriglobia > Acidiferrales > UBA7541 > Palsa-360. The sequence goes on from JAIQFG010000066.1 coordinate 8,300, forward strand.
TTCTGAAATCGTTCGACAAAGCCACGTTGTTTCTCAACCAATTGAACCAGGTCCTGCTTGGCCTGGGCCTGGTCAGCGTCCTCGCCGGCAGCGGACTGGTCTACCTGATTTCCCACACGTTTACCAAGCCGCTTGCCAAACTCGTGGAAGGCGTGCGCGCGCTGGGGCGCGGCGATTTCAGCTACCCCCTGGAAAGCCGGGGGGGCGATGAAGTCATGGAAGTGACCGACGCATTCGCCGGCATGCGCGCCAGCCTGCAAAGCACGCAGAAGGAGCAGAAACAACTGGAGGAGCGATTGCGGCAGGCGCACAAGATGGAAGCGGTGGGGCGTCTAGCCGGGGGAGTGGCGCACGACTTCAATAATTTGCTGACCATCATCCGCGGCAACAGCGATCTGCTCATGGACCGCCCGGGCGCCGACGATCTTCACCGCAAATGCGTGGACCAGATTCAGAAAGCTTCCGGCCGCGCCGTATCCATGACGCGACAGCTGCTGGCATTTAGCCGCATGCAGGTTTTGCAGCCGCGCGTGCTGGACCTGAATCATGTCGTGGCCGAGATGGGCAAGATGCTTCCCCGGCTGATCGGGGAGCACATTGAATACAGTTTTTCTCCCGATTCGGGCCTCGCATCGGTGAAAGCGGATCCGGGGCAGATCGAACAGGTCATCTTGAACCTCGCTGTGAACGCGCGCGACGCCATGCCGCAGGGCGGGAAGCTTTGCGTGGTCACGAAAAATGTCTCCATCGATGCCGCCGAGGCCGCGAAGCGCCCGCCGATGACTCCGGGACATTTTGCTTTGCTCACCGTCACCGACACCGGCCACGGGATGGACGAAGCGACAAAAGCGCACATCTTTGAGCCGTTTTTCACCACCAAGGAGACCGGCAAGGGCACAGGGTTGGGGCTGGCTACCGTATATGGCATCGTCAAGCAGAGCGGAGGATTCATCTGGGTGGTCAGTTCTCCGGGCAACGGCACGACGTTTGAGATTTATCTTCCGCAGGCCGAGGGCGTTGCCGCCCATCCGCTGGCCGAGCCCAAGGTTTCGGAAATGCCCCGCGGAAGCGAAACGATTCTGGTGGCCGAGGACGAATCCGGAGTGCGCGAGTTGGCCTGCCAATTCCTGCGCGTTAAGGGGTATACGGTCCTGGAAGCCAAGGACGGGCAGGAAGCGTTGGAAATCGCCGGGAAATATCCAGGAGTCATTCATTTGCTTTTGAGCGACATGGTGATGCCCAGAATGAATGGCGGCGAGTTGTGGCGGCGCGTCAAACGAATTCGGCCGGACCTTCGCGTGGCTTTTGTGTCCGGTTATTCCGAATATGCCGGCGGGGACCCCGGGCAGAACAATCCGGGTGGGCCGGTGCTGCAAAAGCCGTTTTCTCCGGTGTCTTTGGTGGAAATTGTGCGCGAGGCGCTCAAATCGGATTCAAGAGCGGGAGAACTGGAAACGAAGGGAAGCCGTGCAACCTAGACGCTTCGGTTCTTTGCCGGAGATAAATCTGGCGGAGTTCGGTTCGCAGCGTTCGAGGAGGCCGTAATGCAAGGAAGGGCATTTAGAAAATTTCTGCGGAGCGCCTGCTTTTTAGCGGGCTCTTTCCTTGTGTGCGCGGTGACCGGCTCCGGCCAGGAGCTGGCCAGGCTCGCTCCGCCTGAGGCTTCCGCCCCTGCGACCACTCCGGAAATTCGCGCGCTTTCCGAACTCATTCAGGAAATGCAATCGCAGGTGCAGGCGCTGAATTCGCAACTGAGCGATATGCGAACCGAACAGAAGCGCGCCAGCGAGGAAACGCGCGAGCTTCGCCGGGAACTCGATTTGCTGCGCGCTCCGGCGGCGCCGGCGGAAGCTGGTGTGTCGCCTCCGGTCGCCAAGTCGAGCCCGGCAGCCCCGGCCGGTCCGCAGGAGCCAACCACTTCGGATCGCCTGTCCAGACTGGAGGAAAATCTGGACGTGCTGGAAGGCAAGGTCAACGACCAGTACCAGACCAAGATCGAGAGCGGGTCGAAATACCGCGTGCGTTTTTCCGGGATTGCGCTATTCAATTTGTACGAGAATCGCGGCACTGTCGAGAATCAGGATTTTCCGCAACTGGTGGAGTCACCTGCTTCGCAGGCGCTGTTTGTTTCTCCCGGCTCGTTCGGGGGATCCCTGCGGCAGTCGCAAATCCGGGTGCAGGCGTTTGGGCCGGAGATCGCAGGCGCGAAAACCAGCGCCGATGTGGCCTTTGATTTTGCGGGAGGATTTCCTGATGTTCCGAACGGCGCGGTGATGGGGGTGGTAAGGCTGCGCACCGGAACCATCCGGCTCGATTGGGCCAATACCTCGCTTGTTGGCGGTCAGGATCGATTGTTTTTCGCGCCACTGGCTCCCACGTCCATTGCCACGCTTGCGGTTCCCGCGCTTTCCTATGCGGGAAACTTGTGGGCCTGGGCACCGCAGTTGCGCGTCGAGCACCGTTTCGCGTTGTCCGATTCTTCCACGCTTTCGATCCAGGGCGGAATTCTCGATTCCCTCACCGGAGATGTCCCGTTGGAAGGATATGGGCGTTATCCGTCCTGGGGCGAGGAGTCGGGCCAGCCTGTGTACGCAACGCGCATTGCCTGGAGCCACCGGGCGTTTGACCAGAATTTTACGTTTGGCGCCGGCGGTTACTACGGGCGGCAGGATTGGGGATTCAACCGGACATTTGATGGTTGGGGCGGAACGCTGGATGCTTCCATTCCGTTCGGAAAACGATTCGAGTTTACCGGAGCATTTTATAGAGCCCGGGGATCCGGCGGCTTTGGCGGCGGCATCGGCCAAACGGCGCTGGCTAACGGAGGTTTTTTCGATCCGGCCACAAGGTTCCTGGGACTTGATTCGATGGGCGGTTGGGCGCAGCTGAAATTTAAGCTGCGGCCAAACTTTGAATTCAACGGCGCGCTGGGAATCGACGCTCCGTATGCGCGCGAACTGCGCCAATTCCACTCGAATTCCATCTACGGCGATTCGTACACCAGGAACCTCAGCCCCATGGCGAATTTCATCTACCAAATACGTTCGGACATTCTGATTTCGACCGAATACCGCTGGCTGAACACATCCATTCTGGACTCCGGGTCCAATCGCGCCAGTCACATCAATCTCAGCCTGGGATATTTATTCTGATGCGGCTCATCGACACAGTTCGGGGCATCCGATACGCCGGCAGCCTGGCATTCGCGTGCCTCTGCTCATGCGCTTTGCTGAGCCAGTCGATGCCGCCGCCCGTTCAGGTGCAGGTTCAGGTCGTGTCCGCGGAAGGCGGAAAGAAGACCGCGCCGGCGAAGGAAAGAAATGACGCCTCGGACGTGGTGGTTTGGCTGGTCCCGGTTGCAGACGCCTCCGCACAACCTGCAGCCCCGCCGGCGGGACCGCAGCCGCAAATCGCTCAATACAACAAAAGCTTTGAACCGCACGTCTCCGTCGTGCAGGTGGGACGATACGTCCAGTTCCCGAACCGCGATCCATTTCTTCACAATGTTTTTTCGCTCTTTGACGGCAAGCGGTTTGACCTTGGATTTTACGAGGCAGGTTCGAGCAAGACCGTCCACTTTGACCGGCCCGGCGTGAGTTTTCTGTTTTGTAATATTCATCCGGAAATGAGCGCGGCCGTTGTGGCAGTGGACACGCCTTATTTTGGCAAGTCGGACCGCTCCGGCCGCATCAGCATTGCAAACGTGCCGGACGGGAAGTATCAACTGAATGTCTGGTATGAGCGGAGCTTGCCGGATGCGATGAAGGCGGCCGGGCGCGTGGTGACGATTTCGGATGCGGCGCGGTCGATCGAACCGGTGCGAGTTGTCGAAAATCCCAATTTCACGCCCGAGCATAAGAACAAATACGGGCAGGAATACGTTCCGCCGCCGGATACCAGCCCCGTGTATGGGCATCCCTGAGCCGCTCCCGCAGTGCTGTAAGACATGGTGACTTGTAGCGCCGGCGTCTCGCCGGCAATCCTGGCGCCATCGTCGTGGAGTAAGAACGCCGGCGGGACGCCAGCGCCACAAAGAACGTGACCTTCGAATATCCAGTTGTAATATTTGTTTCCTGAGCCCTGCAGGCGTGAAAAAATGCGGGCCGGCAGGATTCCTACTTCTTGCGCTTGGCCGTTTTCGGTTTCGCGCGGCTGGTCTTGCCGGAAGCTCCGTTCTGCGATTTTTCGATTCGGAACAGCCGCACGCGGGCGATGCGCGCATTTTCCTTCACGCGCAGCCGTGCGACTCCCACTTCCAGCAGCAGCTCCACCGGATCCACGTGCCCGCGCACAAATAGCGGCACGTGCCATCCGCCAGCGCGCAGCAGGCGGTCTTCCGGTTCGATCAGCGCGATTTCGTCGGCCGCCAGGTGCAGCGTTTCGTTGCACTCGATGAAATAGCTGCCCTTGCCCAGGTCCCACCACTTGTACTTGTCTTCCGGCCGCACTTCATGCGGCGAGAGCTCCCGCCTTCCGGCAGCGATATATTCGCCGCCGCCGAAGTCGATCTGCCCGGTGGGGTCGAGGGACGATATCGACCGGACGGTGAGGTGAACGGAAAATCCGTGAACTTGATATTGCGCGTGAAGAATTCCCGAAATGTGGGCGGCGGCTTCCTTCCCGGATATAAGTTGCATAGCGGCGAATATACCGAACCCGGCGCGCGGCGTCCACAAAACCTGCAGCCCATGCGGCGAAAAGGGAATCCCTCAGACGGTCTTGTCCCTGGCGTGGCAAAGCGATTCGAGATTGCACTCGGCGCAGCGAGGCTTGCGCGCCTGGCAAACTTTGCGGCCGTGCCAGATCACCTGGTGGGAAAAGAGGATCCATTTTTCCTTGGGAATCACGCGGATCAGGTCCTGCTCGATTTTTTTGGCGTCGGTTTCGCGCGACAGGCCCAGTCGCTCGGAGAGCCGCGTCACGTGCGTGTCCACGACCACGCCGGAAGCGATGCCAAAGGCCGTGCCCAGGACGACGTTCGCCGTTTTCCGCGCCACGCCCGGCAGGGTAAGCAGTTCCTCCATAGTTCGGGGAACTTCGCCGCCGAATTCGTCCACGATTTTCCTGCTTGCGCCCAGGATGGATTTCGTTTTGTTCCGGAAAAACCCGGTCGGGCGGATGTCCTGTTCGAGCTCGGCGGGATGAGCGACGGCAAAATCGCGGGGAGTGCGGTATTTCGCGAACAGGGTCTTTGTAATCTTGTTCACGCGCTCGTCCGTGCATTGCGCCGAAAGAATCGTGGCGATCAGGAGCTGAAATGCGTTTTCATGGACCAGGGCGCAGTTTACGTTGGGATAGGCCTCATCCAGTTTCTGCAGAATCGCGCGCACGCGCTGCGGGCTGGCGCCGGCATCAGTCGGGCGCGTCCTTGATTTCTTTGCGTGCTTGGAAGCAGTTCTCTTCAATTTCGGTCTTTGCTTTTTCATCGCGGAATACTCGACTTAACCAGGCCGATGAATATAGCACAGGCGGGACGTGTCAGGCCGTGCGGCCCTGTGAAGCGCCCTGGAGAAATGCCAGCGCTTTTTGAAACGCCTTCCCACGATGGCTGTGCAGGTTTTTTTCCTCGCGCGCGAGTTCCGCGTAGGATTTTTGCATGGCGGGGAAGAAAAAGACGGGGTCGTAGCCGAAGCCGTGCTCTCCGCGCGGGGCGTCCAGGATCTCGCCTTCGGCGGACGCGGAAAACACGCCGAGCGCCTCTCCCGCGTTGGCCAATACAATGACGCACACGAAATAAGCGCGGCGGCTTTCGCCCGTTTTTCCGCGCATTTCTTCGAGTAATTTGTGAATGCGGTCGGCGTCCGACGCTCCCGGCCCGGCGTAGCGCGCCGAATGCACGCCCGGAGCGCCGCCCAACGCGGGCACCACAAGGCCTGAATCGTCGGCGAGCACGAGTTCGGGGGAGAATCGGCTGTAATGCAGGGCCTTCCCTGCGGCATTTTCCGCGAAAGTGGAAAATCCCTCCTCGAATGGCGGGATCGAATCGAAGCCCGGAAGCAAAGCGATCTCGATGGATATGCCTGCGGCCACGGCCAGCGCGCGATACTCGCGCAGCTTGCCTTGATTCGAGGAGGCGATGAACAGCCGAAGCGGCTTACTTTGCGTGAACACGGAAATCGGTCTGCACCAGCGTGGATTGGCTTTCGGTGACGCGGCGAATTCCAGCGGCCGCCAGCGTAAGCAGGTCCTGCAACTCCGCTCCCGCGAAGGGCGCTCCTTCGGCCGTGGCCTGCACCTCGACGAATTTTCCGCCTCCGGTCATCACCACGTTCATATCGACTTCGGCGCGCGAATCTTCCTCGTAGGCCAGGTCGAGCAGCGCCACGCCGTCCACGATTCCAACGCTGGTGGCGGCCACCGAATCGATCAGCGGCAGCGATTTCAACATCCCCGCGGCGACCAGGCGCTCCATCGCCAGCGTCATAGCCACGTACGCGCCGGTGATGGACGCGGTGCGCGTTCCTCCGTCGGCCTGGATCACGTCGCAATCCAGCCACACCGTTCGCTCTCCCAGTTTTTTCTGGTCGGTGATTGCGCGCAGTGACCGCCCGATCAGCCGCTGGATTTCCAGCGTGCGTCCCGACGGCCGCCCGCGCATCGATTCGCGCGCTGTGCGCTGCTCGGTGGCACGCGGAAGCATTCCATATTCCCCGGTCACCCAACCCTTGCCCTGGCCTTTCAGGAACGACGGCACTCCGTCGTCCACCGTGGCCGTGCAGATCACTCGCGTGTTGCCGATTTCAATGAGCACGCTGCCTTCCGCGCTGGTGATAAAGTCCGGCGTCATCTTGATGGGGCGCATCTGGTCGTGGGCGCGGCCGTCGCTTCGCAAATTTCCTCCTCGAGACATGGATGGAGTGTGACTTTTGCGCGTTCCAGTGTCAACTGCGGGTAGAGTCCGGTGTGCGCGAAGCTTCGTTAGGCATCCGGGACCACTCCGCGAACTGGAACTTGCGCGCGGGACTGTTATGATGGCCCACAGGCCGCCCATGAAAAATTGCGCCACTCGAAACTTCCAGCCGATCGCCGCATGACGCGGTTTCTCCCGCGCATTTCGGACGGTGCCCGCGCCGGCGGATTCAACGAAGATACGGAACGCCTTTTCGCCTATCATCACGCCACCAAGCACACTTACCATTCGGTCCGCTCGAGCGCGCATTATCTCGATTGGCGAAATCAGCCCGATCCTTTCCGCACGTACGAAGGCGCTCCACTCATCGTGTTGCCTCTTGCTGTTTCTTTCCCAAACACGGGAACATTCGCGGCCATGGCCGCGCTCTCGGAAAGAGCCGATCTATTCGTGGCAAATGATCCGGGCGATCCGGGAAAAATTACTTTGGATATGGCCTGGCTCAGCAATTTCCTTTGGCATTCGATGGCCCTCAGTGCCTGGAAACAGGCCCCGGGCGGAGGGCATCGCTACAGCTTGCGCGTGAATCCATCCTCTGGAAATCTTCACCCCACGGAAACGCATCTGGCGCTGCTCGGGTTCAAGGGCATCGATGACGGACTGTATCATTACCGTGCCGACCGCCACGCCCTGGAGCTTCGCTGCCATGGCGCATGGACCGGACATCTGGCGCAGTCGCTGGAAATTCCCTGGGCGGCCGAATCGCCTCTCATCCTTGCGCTGACATCGATTTTCTGGCGCGAGGCCTGGAAATACCGCGACCGCGCGTATCGTTACTGCTGCCACGATCTGGGGCACGCGACGATGAGCCTGCTGCTGGCCGCGCGTGCGTTGGGGCATTATGGTGGAGCCGTCGCGCATTTTGCGGATCTACGCGTGACGCGCGCCCTGGGCCTGGGTGCAGGCGACGAATCGCCCATGGTTTTTCTCATATTTCCGCCCGCCAATTCTGATTCGCCGAAGCCTGCGCCCCCGGAGAAAATCTTCGCCGGAAGTCCGAATGAATTGTCGCCGGAAGAAATTCCTTACGAGTTGCTGCTGGAAATGCACCGCGCGACCATTCTGTCCGATCCAGCGGGCCCAGTACCCGCGCCCCCAACGAATGCCGCTACTGAACATCAACCGCGCTTGCCCTCGCCGGAACCGGCGCGTGACGCTCCGCTGGGGGAAATCGCGCGCCGCCGGCGTTCCGCGCTGGATTTCGATCCTCGCACGCCGCCTATGCCACGCGAAGATGCCGAGCAGATCCTGGATTTTGCGACACGCGACTGGCCCGCGGACTGGCGTGGCAACTTCCACGGCGCGCTCGCTGAATTCAGCCGTGGAGCCGATTTTATTGCGCTGTACCTATACGTCCATCGCGTGCGCGGATGCGAGTCCGGCGTCTACCAGTGGGACACGAGCGCGCGGCGCATGGTGCAGCTGCATCGCGGGAGCGTCGAGCGCGTGGCGGCGTTTCTCAGCCTCGAGCAGCCTCTTGCCGGAAATTCCTGCTTCACCGTCTCGATGATTGCGGATCTGGCCGGCGCCGCGCGGATTTTCAGCAATCGCGGCTACCGCTACGTTTATTTTGAAGCCGGAGCGATCGGCCAGAGGCTCTATCTGGGCGCGGAAGCGCTCGGCTGGAACGCCACCGGCATCGGCGCGTTTTACGATGACGATGTGCACCGCTACCTTGGTTTTCTGGGGGAAGAAGAGGATGGCCCGGTTTCCGCCGCGGCCGACGCAGCGGAGCGAAACTCGCTGGTGATGCTCGATTCGCCGGCGAGCCGCCACGCGGCCGCACAGCAACAGCACCCGGGCGCGAGTTCTCCGCCGAAATCCGGTTCCGGCGAGCAAGCCGGACCGCGCCAGGATCCCAAGACGCTCCCAAGCCAGGTGATTTATCATTTCGCGGTCGGGCGCGCCATTCCCGATCCGCGCATCGAAGGATAAATCCGCATGGTGGGCATACTGGTTCACGGAAACAATCACTTCATCGTGCGGGGCCGTCTGCCCGATCGCGCCACCTCGCTGGCCCTGGTCCAGCATTGGTCCATCATCCAAATTGGAAGGACTACTCCCGATTCCTTGCAGGCATGGACGATCTCCACGCGCGAATTCCGCGAAAATTTGCAATGGGCCGTTGTTGTTCCCGGCGAAAGCGAAACCTCCGCATCTGTGGAGATTTTATTGGGCGAACTGAAGGCCAGGGGGATTACGATTCACAATTCCTCAACCGATGAGTGGTGAAGTAATCGGATGAAAACGGCGCGTCCGGCGATTTACCTCTGCCGCGCCTGGGCCACCATTTCCACCAAGACCGTTCGGGCATCGGCCGGGGTCCGTGCTTCCCGCAAGAAGGCGATGCGCGCGCCGCGCATGCCGTCATTGGTTTTCAATCGCACGTGAAATCCAAGCCGGTCCACCGCGGTCATGGCCGCTTCCCGCGATTCCACGCCGGCGAAGGCGCGCGCCAGCAGGACGAGCGAATCCGCGTGGTCGGCATTCATGTGCTGAATGATTCCGGCGGCCGCGTCCGCCAGCGGGTCGGGTTCCGCATTGCCGTATTCCGCCACGGGCACCCAGCCCATCACGCCGAATCCGCCCACGAAGTACACGTCCACCACGTCCATGCGGTAAAACGAAAAATCCTCGAAGTCCACCCAGTACTTGCTGTTGGCGTAACGCTCCAGGTATAGTTTCCGCGCCTCCGCGACATCCGCTTCCGGCACCGGCAAAACATTTCCGATCAGCGTGGCTCGGGCCGCGCCCAGCGGATCACCGGCGGCGTCCGGCTGGGTAACGAGCAGGCTGGCCCGCGCGTCCGCCTGCACATTTTGCGTGTGCATGGCCATTGTGCTGACCAAAAAGATCGGGCGCCCGCTGCCATCCAGGCCATAGGGCATCACCGATCCGAACGGGAAACCCGGCTGTTTGCGCGAATGCGTGGAGAGGCTGCCGATTCTTCCCAGGTGCACCAGCGTGCGCGCCCGCTCGGCAAATGTGGGCTCGGGAATCGCCGGCGCGTTGCTCGCTGGTCTTGATCCCGCGTGTCTTCCTGTTGGTGTCGATGACATGACGGTGCTCCTGCGATAGTGCATGGAAATTGCTACAAAGCGCTTTCATTCCGAATGAAGCGAGGAATCCCTCCTGGTCTTAGGCTCAAAGAATCAGAGATTCCTTACTTCGTTCGGAATGACAACCTCAAGGATATCGTAGCGCAGATGGTGCGCAACTATGGCTTCACAGGCGCCGGAGAAGCCGGCGCGGGTCCCGCGGGTTTGCTCGGGGCCGCGCTCGTGCGGCCAGACGATGGCGCGGGAGGCGGCGCCGCTGCGGAAGCAGCAGGAGCAACGGGACCAGACGCCGGCGCCGGCGCAGGGGAGGGAACAGCGAACAGCCCGGAAAGATCCACATGCCCCGCCAAAGTCTCCGCATCCTGCCCGTGAATCAGAATTTTCAGTTTTTGAATTCCGGTCTTATTCGCCCCCAGAGTCTGCACGATGGAATCCACGGCCAACTGTTCGCTCAGGATTCCGGACGGCGTCGCGGTCTGCACCACATCCGAGAAATCGGCGATTCCGGCGCCATCGGGCTGAATGTAAAACGCGAGCAGGGTTGCGTCCGCGGGCAGCGTGCGGCGGTCGGGCGCGGGAGCCATGATGATCAGCGCGTTCAGCAACTGTTTGGAACGCTCGACCGGGTCGGCGGACAGCGGAATCTCGACGGTTGTGGCCTCGAGCGAACCGGTGGACGACGCCGACAGCCAGAAAATTTGAGCCTTCACTTTCACGTCGGTGGGCGTCGAGATGGGCACCTGCATGACTTCGCGTCGGGCTTCTTCCTCTGTTTTCGGACTTATGCTCATGCGCTGAATGGCCCGCCGCAAGCCCGGCAGAGTAATCAATCCGGCCACAACCAGCGCGATGAGAATCACGATCGTCGTTTTGAGTCCACGCGACACGGCTCTACTTTCCTCCCGATTCGTAGATGATGCGAAACGCGGCGACCGCGCGCGCCACTGCGTCAGCAACCGCAGGGGCCATCTGATCGAGAGGCCCGCGGTCCGGCACGCTCACGCTCGAAATTTCGATGGCCACGGCCGGAGCAGCCACGGTGCGCAACTGGCGGACCGGCGCCACGAGCGGCGTATCCGACGAGCCGCGAAATCGTTGCGCCATTTGAATCTGGATGAGCTCCGCCAGCCTCCGGCTCAAATCAATGGAGCCGGCCTGCGCGCGGTCCCACGGGATGAGGCCCGAGCGCGGCGCAGCGGGCATAATTCCCGGCGGCTCGGAATAAACGCGCACCGTGCCCGGCTGGCCGGTGGAAGAAACGTGCAGCGTGATGAAGATTTGGCCGCGCTGGGCGTTGACGATTTTGGAGCGGTCGTCGAATGAAGGATCCTCGTTGGCGGCGCGCGTGAGGATGACGCGCAGGCCTTGCGCTTCCAGAGAAATGCGCATCAGGCGCGCAAAACTCAGGACGACGTCGCTTTCGGAAATGCCGGACGCTCCGCGCGCGCCCTGATCGGCGCCGCCGTGCGCCGGGTCCAGGACCACGACGGACAAAGTATGTTGCGGCGGCGCGGGCGGTTGCGCGGGAACGGGGGCCTGCCCGAAAGTTTGCGGAGCGGCTTGCTCGGGCGCCGGCGCTGCCGGAGCCTGCGATGTTTGCGCGTTCGCCGGAACGACTGGGGCGGCAGCGGCGAGGAACAGGAGCATGAAGAGAATCAGTCTGCGACGCACGTTCACGAGGATACCAGAATCGCGCCGCCTTTCGACGGCACAGGCTTTAGCCTGTGCGCTTTTGGCGTGTAACAACGTCAAAACTCCACAGGCTGAAGCCTATACCGCCAGTAGCATTTCAAGATTGCCTTAACACAGGGGTTGTCCGATTCCCCATGAAAAGCCCCTGGAAAATGCATTCACAGAGAATCTATTTCTAATCGAATACCACGGTCTTATTGCCGTGCAGCAGGACTCGATTTTCCAAGTGCCAACCGACAGCCCGCGAAAGGACGATTTTTTCCAGGTCGCGCCCTTTTTGCACCAGGTCCTGGACGGAATCGCGATGAGAAATGCGGATCACGTCCTGCTCGATGATCGGGCCGTCGTCGAGCGCTTCCGTGACGTAATGCGCGGTGGCGCCCAGCAGCTTCACGCCGCGCTCGAACGCTTGCTGATGCGGCTTGGCTCCCAAAAACGCGGGCAAGAACGAATGGTGAATGTTGATGATCCGCTGCGGATAGGCCGCGATAAATTCCGGGGACAATACCTGCATGTACCGCGCGAGAACAATCAGATCAATGCCGTGGCTTTCCAGCAATTCGCGCTGGCGGCGTTCGGCCTGGGCTTTATTTTCCGGGGTCACCGGAATCTCGAAAAACGGTACGCCATAGAAATCGGCGTGGCGTTTTGCGTCGGGATGATTGCTGACGATCAGCGGAATTTCACAGGCCAGCTCGCCCGAGTGCCAGCGGTACAGCAGGTCCATCAGGCAATGGTCGTACTTGGAAACCAGCAGCGCCATTCGCTGGCGGTCGCTGGAAAACGCCAGCTGCCACTTCATATTCAGGCGCTCGGCGATGGGAGCGAAGTGCCGGGCCAAGTCCTGCGGCTGGATTTGAAATCCGTCGAGGTCCCATTCGATGCGCGCCAGGTACAGGCCCACCTCCGCCACCTGGTGCTGCTCGAAGTGGAGGATGTTTCCATTCGCGCGAAAAATAAAATCCGCGAGCGTGGAGTCCAAGCCCTTGCGGTCCGGGCACTGCACGCGCAATATGGCGCTGTTGGTCACGATTGCTCCGCTCGATGCCGGATTATAACGAAGAAATATCCGCTTGACGGGCTATCCCTTCGCGTTCATCTTTCTTGATTGTCGCACGCAATGCGAAATTCCGGAGGATGAATGGCATCGGATCAATCGGGGCACTCAAAGCATCTGTTCGACCTCACCGGCCGCGTGGCCGTCGTCACAGGCGGCGGGGCGGGGCTGGGTCGGCAGATGGCGCAGGGCCTGGCGGAGATGGGCGCGAACCTGGTGCTGTGCGCGCGCAAGCAGGAACGCTGCGAGCAATCTGCGGAGGAATTTCGCGCGCTGGGCGTGGCCACGATGGCGATGGGTTGCGACGTCACCAAACCGGAAAGCATCCAGTTGGTGGTGGACGCTGCGGTCGCCCGTTTTGGCGGAATCGATATCCTGATTAATAATGCCGGCACATCCTGGGGCGCTCCTCCCGAGCAGATGACGCTGGAGCAGTGGAACAAAGTCATCGCCACGAATTTAACCGGGACATTTCTGTGCTCGCAGGCCGTGGGCAAAGTCATGATCGGCCAGAGGCGCGGGAAAATCATCAACATCGCATCGATCGCGGGCATGGCCGGGTCGCCCGAGGCGCTCGATGCCATCGGCTACAGCGCAAGCAAGGGAGGCGTCATTACGCTGACGCGAGACCTGGCGCGCAAATGGGCCGCGCATGGGATTTATGTGAACGCGATCTCGCCCGGCTGGTTTCCCACGCGCATGTCGAGCGCGTTGATCGACCGCCATGGTGACACTTTTTTGACAAGCATTCCGCTGGGGCGTTTCGGTAACGATCACGACTTGAAAGGGGCAGCCGTGTTTCTGGCCTCCAGCGCCTCCGATTACGTGACCGGGCAGGTGCTGGCGGTTGACGGCGGCCAGACGGCGTGACGTTCTGGCGGGCCGGCAGCCTCCGGCAGAATGTCGATATTGCATAACGAATTCTCGCGGCCTGAATTCTCAGTGTTCTCCGTGACCCCTGTGTTGAACGATTTTCTCGACCAACCCGCTACCATCAGGCCCGGCGAGGAACTCTCGTTGCCGCTGCTCGAAGCCTTTCTTCATCAACATTTCCCCGGCAGCAATGGCCCGCTCACGGCTGCCCAATTTCCCAGCGGGCACTCAAACTTGACGTACCTGGTGCGCCTTGGCGACCATGAAATGGTTCTGCGCCGTCCGCCGTTCGGCAGCCAGGTCAAGACCGCCCACGATATGGGGCGCGAGTACCGCGTGCTCTCCAAATTGCACGCCGCCTATCCGGAGGCCCCGCGCGTTGTGCTCTTTTGCGACGATCTTTCCATCCTGGGCGCGCCTTTCTATTTGATGGAGCGGCTCCGCGGAATCATCTTGCGGAAGGATCCGCCGGCTGCGCTGCATTTCACTCCGGAAATCGCTCGACGCTTGAGCGAATCGTTCCTCGACAATCTGGCCCGATTGCATTCGCTCGATTACCGGGCGATTGGCCTTGGCGATCTCGGCAAACCGCAGGGATACCTCGCGCGCCAGGTGCGAGGCTGGATCGGGCGTTACCACGCCTCGCGGACGCACGATTTGCCGGAGGTCGAAAAAATTTCCGTTTGGCTGAACCAGCGCATTCCCACCGCCAGCGATGCCGCCCTGATCCACAACGACTACAAGTACGACAACCTGGTTCTGGACTCTTCCGATATAACCCGCGTCGTCGGTGTCCTGGATTGGGAGATGAGCACGATCGGCGATCCGCTGTCCGATCTGGGCACGGCGCTGGCGTATTGGGTGAATGCGAACGACCCGGAGGAATTGCAGCAAATACGTTCGTGCCCGTCGAATTATCCCGGCAGCCTGACCCGCGCGGAACTGGTCGGGCGATACGTGCGTGTTACCGGGCGCGACGTTTCAGCGATGTCTTTCTATTTGGCCTTCGCGCGATTCAAAGTGGCCGTCATCTACCAGCAGATCTACTTTCGCTACCAGCAAGGGTTGACCCGCGACCCGCGATTCGCGACCCTGGCGGAAAAAGTGCGCGCGCTGATGCGCGCGTCGCTGCGCACCATTGAGAGCGAATCGATCTGAGCGCAACGGTTTTGTAGCGCCGGCGTTTCGCCGGCTCTTTCCTTTCGCCACGCCGCTAATACAAGGCTGCCGGCGGGACGCCGGCGCTACGAAAAACAGCTCACTGGTAAATAGATCGCGATTTTTATTACAGAAACGAATGGTGTCCTGAGAATTCAGAACTACAGGTAGTAGCGGACAATCCATTCCGCGACACAGCACGGTTTTTCCTCGCCCCGCACTTCGACGGAGATGCCGAAGATGGCCTCGACGCAATCGGAAAGTTCCCGGAAGGATTGCAACGTGACGCGCGCGCGAATCTCGCTGCCGGAGCGAACCGGGGCGGGGAAGCGCACGCGGTTCAATCCGTAATTGACGGTGAGGCGGACGTCTCGGGGAACCTGAATTGCCTGCCTCAAAAAATAGCCGAGCAGGGAAAGCGTCAGGAATCCGTGGGCAATGGTTGCACCGTAGGGCGATTCCCGGCGAGCGCGTTCGGCATCCATGTGAATCCACTGGTGGTCTTCGGTGGCATCCGCGAATTGTCCAATGCGGTCCTGCGTGACCGGCAGCCACTGGGTTGTGGCGATTTCACGGCCAACGAATTCCTTCAACGATTGCAGGGATTCGAGCACGAGAGGCGGCATGGTTCAGCGCGACGCGGGCGGCGTCGAATGCTTCCGGAGTTCGAGTTTGGCGATGCTTTCGATGTGCACTTCGTCGGGCCCGTCGGCCAGGCGCAGCGTCCGCACCAGCGCCCAGGCTTCCGGAAGAAAAGTGTCTTGCGAAACGCCGGCGCCGCCGTGGGCCTGGATGGCGCGGTCGAGCACCTGCAGGGCGATGTTGGGCGCGACCACCTTGATCATGGCGATTTCGGCGCGCGCCGCTTTGTTTCCGACCGTGTCCATCATGTAGGCGGCCTTGAGCGTCAAGAGGCGCGCCTGCTCGATTTCCATTCGCGATTTCGCGATATCCGCGCGGATCGTGCCCTGTTCGGCGATCGGCTTTCCGAAGGCCACGCGCGATTGCACGCGGCGGCACATCGTTTCCAAGGCGCGCTCCGCCGCGCCGATGCATCTCATGCAATGATGGATTCGTCCCGGTCCCAGCCGCCCCTGGGCAATTTCAAATCCGCGGCCCTCTCCCAGCAATAAATTCGCCGCGGGAACGCGCACATTGTCGAACGTGACTTCGCCGTGGCCGTGGGGCGCGTGGTCATATCCGAAAACCGTCAGCAGGCGCACGATGCGCACTCCTGGTGTGTCCATGGGCACAAGAATCATCGACTGCTGCTTGTACGGCGGCGCCGATGGATCTGTTTTCCCCATAAAGATGGCCAGTTTGCAGCGCGGATCGCCGGCGCCGGTGGACCACCACTTGCGTCCGTTGATCACGTACTCGTTTCCGTCGCGCACGATGCTGGCGCGGATATTGGTGGCGTCGGACGAGGCCACTTCGGGTTCGGTCATCGTGAAACACGAACGGATTTCTCCCGCCAGCAGCGGCTTCAGCCAGCGCTCTTTCTGCTCGGCGGTGCCGTAGCGCGCGAGCACCTCCATGTTGCCGGTGTCGGGCGCCGAGCAATTGAAAATTTCCGGCGCCATTTCGCTGCGCCCCATGATTTCGCAAAGCGGCGCGTACTCGATGTTGGTCAGCCCCGCGCCGTGCTCGTCATTCGGCAAAAAAAGGTTCCACAGGCCGGCGGCGCGCGCCTTGCCCTTTAATTCCTCGACCACGCGCGCTGGCGACCTTCGATCCTTTTCGATTTCGTCGCGGTACCGCTGCTCGTTCGGATAGACGTGCTCCTGCATGAAGGACTGGAGGCGCTGTTGCAGTTGTTTCACTTTGTCGCTGGGTTCAAAATTCATCGTGGGGAGCCTGGTGGCATGGTTTGCTAATTTGAGAAGGCTAAATGAGCGCCGTCATTCTGAACCCGCTCCCGCGGGTGAAGAATCCCTCTTTCGCAGGTTCAAATCGAAGAGGGATTCCTCGCTCCGCTCGGAATGACGGGTCGTTTGTTTGCGTACTCTACAAGCCCGTCCGGAAACGTTACATCGCCGCCTTGAGTTCCGCGTACACCTGGCCGACGAATCGGTCCGCCATGCGGTCCCCGTTGGGCGCGGCCGGCGGGACCTTTGAGTCGAATTCAGAGGTCGCGTGCGATGCGACGATTTCGTCCGAACTCTTGCCTTCCTTGATCATCTTGGCCACGCGATCGCGCACGCCTAGGATCATGTCGCGATGAGCCACAACCGCGGCCCTGTCGACGTTGGCGCCGTGTCCCGGAATAATCTTGGTGTTCGGGCCGGCCAGGGCAATCACCGCGGCCAGACCGGAGATCATGCCGTCGAGCGAGCCGCCGTTGGCGCGGTCGATGTTCGGATAGCCGATGGAGCGGAAAAAATCGCCGGTCATGATCACGTCCGCATTGTGAAAGTACACAATCGTGTCGCCGTCGGTGTGCGCTCTGCGGATGGGGATCAGGTCCACGGTTTCCCCGTTCATGTGAAACGTGAGCTTGTTTTCATAGGTGACCAGCGGCAGCCCGATAGCCGGCGTGGCCATGCCCGGCTGGCCGTTCGGGCCGGGCGCGGGATGCATAAGGCGGTCGCGCAACTCGTCCCGCGCGAAGATTGTCGCGCCCATTTTGCCGAGATTGGCGTCGCCGCCCGTATGGTCGCCATGAACGTGCGTATTCACCACGTAGCGGATCGGGCCGGGGGAAAGCTGCTTGATCGCCGCAACGATGCGGTCAGTGAGCGGGGCGAATTGCGTGTCCACCATGAACGTGCCGTCCGGGCCGATCAGCACGCCGATCGTGCCGCCGCGGCCGTCCACCGTATAGAAATTGTCGGTTACCTTGTTCGTCTTGATCACCGTCTTGCTGTCGTCGACGGGCGCCTGGGCGCGCGCGGAAATCCCAGCGATTAACAACAATGCAAATAGCGCGGAAAACAGCGCATACGAGCGTCGAATCCGTGAATTTTCCATTGGTTCATGCTCCTGAATGTAGCGTCCGGGCTTACAGGTCCGAGAGTATATAACAAACGGCGCGTCCCGGCGCATTCCCGAAGTTTTTGGCGGCGCTTCGTCCCCCGCGCGAATCTTGCCGGCGAGCCGGCCTGCAAAGGCACGTTTTGCCTAAATCCCGCCGCATTTTCGGTGTATAGATATTCGGAATCAAGACTCGAATCGGAAACAAGCCTGGAGGGTTTATGAAACGGCTGTTAAATTTTACGTTGCTGGCCATCCTGGCCGTTCCGGCCTTTGCACAGCAGGGCCCCAACGTGCCTACTCTCCCGTACGACACGGTGCCCAATCCCCTCCATTATTCGATCGACATGAATTTTGGAGAAGTCCTGAGCGTGGCCGTGAACTCCAAGGGGCACATCATCGTCCTCAACCATCCCGGAACGGCGACCGCGGGGCCGGTCTACGGCAACGCCACCACGCAGCTGTTTGAATTCGATGCCGACGGCAAGTTCATCCGTGAACTCGGCCGCAACGTGTACGGCCTGGCCTACGCGCATTCGGTGCGCTTCGACAAATACGACAACTTGTGGGTCGTGGACAAAGCCGCCATGTCCGTTGTGAAGTTTAATCCCGCAGGATACGTCACCATGAACCTTGGCCGTCGCGACGAAGGCCCCGACCAGCCGCGCTATCGCCACGCCGATCCCCCGCCCACGCCCGTCGACGGCTACTTCAACGGGTCCACTGACGTGGCCTGGGACAAGGACGACAACATCTACGTCGGCGACGGCTATTTCAATTCGCGCATCGCCAAATTCGACAAGCACGGCAACTGGATCAAGCAATGGGGAGGCCCCGGCACGGGCGGAGTTCACGCCAACGAAAATCCAGGGCAGATTCGCAATCCGCACAACATCGGCATCGACCGCGACGGCAACCTTTACGTGGCCGACCGCGGCAACCGCCGCATTCAGGTGTTCGATCTCGACGGAAATTTCAAGAAATTCATTTTCCTCAACGTGCCTTACGACAAGACGCGCCATCCCGTTCTCGGGAATCTTTCCCCGAATCCGCCGGATGAAACTTCTCCCTGGACGATCTGCATCACCAACGGCCCAACGCAGTTCCTCTACACCACCGATTCCGAGCCGGGGCGCCTGTACAAGCTTCAGCTGCCGGAAGGAAAAATTCTGGGCGTGTGGGGCGAGTCCGGGCACGAGCTGGGGCAGTTCAACTGGGCGCATGGCATTGCCTGCCCGTCCGATGATCTCCTTTACATCGCAGACATGAACAACTGGCGCGTGCAGAAGCTGGTGACCAAGGGGAAGAAGTAACGGTCACGGTTCAGGATTGTCCATGCCAGGGGAACGGAAATTACAGTTTTTGCGAGATGCATTGCCTTTGTAGCGCCGGCGTCCCGCCGGCAGTCTTTGGGGCATGCGACACTGCAAAAGATGCCGGCGAGACGCCGGCGCTACCAAACCGCTTCGGACGCTCTAGCTGAATTGCAATGAATTTCAATGGCTGACTCTCCGCCCGAATTGTTTCCTGAATTCCAGCAGGGAGAAAACAAAAGCGCCCTGTGCTCGTCGAGCACAGGGCGCTTTTTTATTCCTGGTTGTGGAAGATTACTGCGCGAGTTCGAGCAGCACGAACGAATTCGGAATCTGCTCGGGCCGCGGCCGCGGATTGTCGGGTGTCGGAGCCGGCGCGGGACGGAAATCCGCCGTTTCCGTAAAGACGTGGTGCGTCTTCAGGTCAATGACCATCGTGCGCGAGCCGAATTGCGTGTTGACACTTCCGAGCGAGCTGTACTTATCGGCCGAATCCTGGTGAATGACCGAAACCACGCCCTCCCGGCACGAGGCAAAGATCAAACCCGTGGCCGGATCGTAGCCGTCGCCGTCCGGATCGCCGCCAATCGGCACGGAAGCAACCACCTTGCCGTTGTCCGCGTTGATCGCGACCATCCATTTGTCGCACACGGAAAACAGGCGGCTGTGTCCGGCGTCGTACGCCAGCGCCGAGGGCTCTTCACAGGGAGCTTCGGGCCAGGTGCCGGTGACTTGCAGCGTTTTCGTGTCGAATTTCTGGAGAGAGCTCTTGTCTTCGATGTTGATGAACATGTTGCCCTTGCCGTCGAGCGCGGGTTCCTCGGGCTTTCCGGCAAGCTTTACGGTGCCAATCACCTTGCCAGTTGTGGCATCAATGACAGTCGAGTCACTGCTCTTGCCATTGAACGTAAACACACGCTTGGTTGCCGGGTCATAGATGATGGAGTCCGGATTCTTGCCCGGGATGGGAATCACCGACGTGGCCTTCAAGGTCTTCAGATCGAGGACGGTGACCGTGTTCGCATCGCCATTGCTGGTGAAGCCCTTGCCCAGATCGGCGGCCAAGGCAACGCCGTGCATGTTCTTGGTGTTTTCCGCGGGGACATCTCCGACTACTTTTCCGGAGACTTCGTCCACGACCATCATGTGGGAACCGCGCAGGACATAGATGCGCTTGGCATCGGGATCCACACGCAGGTAGTCCCATCCGCCTTCACCCCCAATCGGAATTCTTCGGATGACTTTGTATCCCGTGGCC
>JAIQFG010000002.1 GCA_020073375.1 Terriglobia bacterium
CAGCAGCCCGCAAATGGATTTCGCGTCGCGAAGCGTGCCTTTCTCGATCATGGAGGACGCCTGCTTCAGCGTGAATATTCGCGCCGTGATTTTCTCGTCTTCTTCCGGCTGCGCTTCGCCCGACTGCAATCCCTGCGCCGCAAAGATCCACATCCACTCGTTCACGAAGCCCGGCGTGGGAACCACGCGCATCAATTTTCGCAGGCGCTTTGCGGAATAACCGGTTTCCTCAAGCAGTTCGCGGCGCGCTCCGGCCGCCGGAGTTTCTCCCGGCTCCTTGCGCCCCGCCACCAGTTCCCAGAGAAATTCGCCCACCGAATGTCGGTACTGCCGGATCAGCAGGACGCGCCCATCCTCAAAAATCGGGAGGACCACCACCGATCCCGGATGCACGATGATGTCGCGGTCGGCACGCACGCCTCCGGGCTCAATCACCGTGTCCCGTTGCAAACGGAATACTTTGCCTTCATAGAGAGTCTTGCTCTTAAGCAGCTTTGCGCGTCCCTTTGCCAAGATCGGCCTCCGAGCGATGCTCGATCAGTCTAGAGAATGGTTCGCGTTTGCACAACCTACGCGAAAGTCAAAAGCTCTAACACAGAGGACACAGAGGGCACAGAGAAAGGAAAGAGATGAAATAAGAAATAAGAAGACGGGGATAAGAGGAGGGGGAAAGAAGACAGCTCTTCCAGCCCTCCTTGGTAGCTTGAA
Organism: Terriglobia bacterium; assembly: GCA_020073375.1. Lineage (GTDB taxonomy): Bacteria > Acidobacteriota > Terriglobia > Acidiferrales > UBA7541 > Palsa-360. The sequence goes on from JAIQFG010000002.1 coordinate 709, forward strand.
GGTGGTCATTTCTTTTATGGTTTTCAGTCACCCTCTGTTTGCCTTTCTCTGTGACCTCTGTGTCCCCTGTGTTGAAGCCTTTCGCTTTTGCTTTCGGCCCCAACCCCGCATCCGCCGGTTGAACGCGAACTCCCCCTCGCATATACTTTCGTCCAGCAGATCCAATTTCTCCCATGACCATCAACACGCTCATCGTGGACGACGAAAAACCGGCGCGCGACGAACTGGCTTTCCTTCTGAAGAGTTTTCCGGACGTCCACCTGGTCGGCCAGGGAAAAAACGGCGTCGAAGCGCTCGCTCTTATCAAGGAGCATTCCCCCGACCTGGTTTTTCTCGACGTGCAGATGCCCGGGCTCAACGGCTTTGGCGTGATCAAGAAGTTGATGGATCGCAAAGGGAAGCTGCCCCAGATCGTCTTCGCCACCGCGTTTGACAACTACGCCGTGCAAGCCTTTGAGGTGAACGCGATCGACTATGTGTTAAAGCCCATCGAGAAGGGCCGCCTGGCGCGCGCCATCCAGCGGGCAAAGCGCGCCCTGGAGGCCGAAGCCTCGCCCAGCGAGCGCCTGGAAACCCTGGTCAGCCAGATTGGAACGTCCAAGGCGCCGCCCGTTAAACTGCTGGTAAAAACGCAGCAGCGCCTTTTCCTGGTCGACGCCGAGGACGTGATCTTCGCCTCGATCGAGGACGGCACCATCACGGTGGTCGCGCGCGAAGTCGAAGGCACGTCGAATTACCGCACCATCGAGGAGTTGCAAACGTCGCTCGATTCCGAGACCTTCTGGCGCGCGCACCGCTCCTACCTCGTGAACATCAACCACATCAAGGAGGTTGTCCCCTGGTTTAAGTCCAGCTATATGCTGAAAATGGCGGACAAGAAGGCTTCCGAAGTTCCGGTCAGCCGCGCGCAGACCCGGCACCTGCGCGATTTGCTGAAGATGTAGGCGAGTCGAAACGAGCTAATCCGGCGGATAGTGCTTCTGGTATTTTTCCCTCTTCATCCATTGTCGATGCTTGCGTTCGTATCTTTCTTGCTCTTTCGATGGCATGCCTTTCGTATCGGGAATTAACAATGCTCCGAGGATAATGACGATGCCCAGCAATACTAGGGTCAGAGTCGGGAAGAACCCAAACCTTCCGAATCTGGGATTAAACACAGTTACCCAGTAGATTTCGTGGCTCCACGCATAAAATCCAAGTGCAGCAAGGGCCACACCGATCATAGCGACCGTTAGTCTGGCTGCGATTCCTCGAATCCAATCACGGAATTTCATGTCCTACTTCCAATCCCAACCGGATGATTAATCGGGGATTCTACCATTGCGGCGTCACCCTCGGTTGGTTTTACGTCCTTGACCGAGTGCAAATAATTGCGCGTGGAATTAATCCAGATGTGATGTGGTAGAATTCGGCGTCTAGCGGCAATGGATTTTTCCCTCACCGACGATCAGCGCCTGATTCGCGACACCGTCCGCCACTTCATGGACGCCGAAGTGCGCCCCTCGATTCGCGCGCGCGACAAGGAAGAAAAATTCGCCGCCGAGGAACTTAGAAAACTCGGCGAGCTCGGCTGCTGCGGCATGTTGGTCCCGGAGGCCTGGGGCGGTGCGGGCGCCGACACGATTTCCTACACGCTGATGCTGGAAGAGGTCGCGCGTGTGGACGCCGCCATGGCCGTGGCCCTGAGCGTCACCAACTCCCTGGCGACGTGGGCGATGTTCAAGTACGGCACCGAAGCGCAACGAGAAAAATATCTGAGACGCCTGGCGCGCGGAGAAATCCTCGGCGCCTTCTGCCTCACCGAACCGCAGGCCGGATCGGATGCCGCGGGAATCGGCACTTCAGCGGTGCGCCAAGGCAGTTGCTATCGCCTCAACGGCACAAAATCCTGGGTCACCAACGGCGGCGTCTCCGGCCTCTACGTGGTCTTCGCCAAGACCGATCCGTCCGCCGGAGCCCGCGGCGTCACCGCGTTCCTCGTCGAGCCTTCATTTCCCGGCTTTCGAGTAGCGCGCTACGAGGATAAGATGGGACTGCGCACGTCGCGTTCGGCTGAGCTGGCCTTTACCGATTGCGAGGTCCCAGAAGCGAATCGCCTTGGCGAAGAAGGGCAGGGCCTGAAGATCGCGCTCGAATTGCTCGACGGCGGCCGCGTAGGCATTGCCGCGCAAGCCGTGGGAATCGCGCAGGGCGCGCTGGAAGCCTCGGTGGCCCACGCCAAGCAGCGCCGCGCATTTGGCAAGACCATCGGCGACTTCCAGGCGATACAATGGATGCTCGCGGATATGCAGACCGAAATTGAAGCGGCGCGCGCCATGGTCCAGAATGCGGCATGGCTGCGCGACACGGGTTCGGCGCGGGTCGGCCCCCAGGCTTCACGCGCAAAATTGTTCGCCGGAGAAATGGTGAATCGCGTCGTGTACAAAGCCGTGCAAATTCACGGCAGCCAGGGCTACTCGCGCGAGTCCGACGTCGAGCGCATGTACCGAGACGCCCGCGTCATCACCATTTACGAGGGCACCAGCGAAATCCAGCGAATGGTGATCGCGCGCGATTTGCTGAGTGGCGCATGAGATTTGCGAAACATGTAGCGCCCGCCTTCAGGCGGGCACGTTGTTTGCTCCAAAATGCCCGCCTGAAGGCGGGCGCTACAAGGAATAGTTTCATGGAGAATCCATTAGCGTGACATCGAAGAAACGAGTCCTGAGCGGCATGCGCCCCACCGGGCGCCTCCACATCGGCCACTATTTCGGCGCCCTGGAAAACTGGGTCCGGCTGCAGAACGATCCGCAATACGAATGCTTTTTCTTCGTCGCCGATTGGCACGCGCTCACCTCGGATTACGCGGACACCTCGCAGGTCGCGCAGAATACCATCGAAATCGCCACCGACTGGCTGGCCGCCGGCCTTGACCCGGCAAAATGCACGATGTTCATCCAGTCTTCGGTTCCCGAGCACGCTGAGTTGAATCTCCTGCTCTCGATGGTCACGCCGCTCGGCTGGCTGGAGCGCGTCCCCACGTACAAGGAAGCGCTCGACAACGTGAAGGACAAGGATTTGCATACGTACGGTTTTCTTGGATACCCGATCTTACAGACCTCTGACATTGTTATGTACGGGGAAGTAGGCAGCCCACTCATCGTGCCCGTTGGTGAGGATCAGGTTTCTCACGTCGAACTGAGCAGGGAGATCGTTCACAGGTTCAACACATATTACGGTCTGGAAATCGATGTCACGAATCTTATGCAGGGCAAAGAGGGCGCCGGATTCGTCAATTTGATAGGCTACGTGCACCGAACAAAGCCGGTTGGTGATCCCGACGCAGAAAGCCGATCCGAATTTCGTCGCAACATCCGTGCGGTAGCATTGGAATCCGGGATTTCCAATTTTCTTCAGAGGATAGACGAATACCGCAAATACTTCTCTTACGAGTTAAAGCTGAGCGAACCTCAGGCTCTTTTGACCAAGGCTCCCCGCATCCCCGGGACCGACGGCAGGAAGATGTCCAAGAGCTACGGCAATTTCATTTCGCTCAGCGAATCGGACGAATCGATCCGCACCAAATCGCGTGCGATGATGACCGATCCGGCGCGCAAGCGCCGCACCGACCCCGGCAATCCCGACGTCTGCCCGGTCTACGACTGGCACAAACTTTTTTCGCCACCGGAAACGCTGCAATGGTCCGCCGAAGGCTGCCGCAGCGCCGGCATCGGTTGCATCGAATGCAAATCCGCGATGGCCGACAATTTAATCAAGTGGATCGCCCCGGTCCGCGCCCGCCGCGAGGAATACGCCTCACATCCCGGCAAGGTCCTGCAAATCATCGACGAAGGCTCGGTCAAGGCCCGCGAAGTCGCGCAAAAAACAATGGCGCGCGTCCGCGAAGCAGTATTCAATTGGAAAGACAAGCGCGCGGAAGTCGGACAACAGCAATCCTCCGCGCGAAACGTCAAGGTGGGGGAATAAAATGGCGTCACCCTACAAAATTCATCTCGAATCGTACGACGGCCCGCTCGACCTCCTGCTCGATCTGATCAAAAAGCAGGAGATCGACATCCACAACATTCCCATCGCAAAAATCACGGGCCAGTATCTCGACTACCTCCACAAGATGGAGCAGATGGATATGGATATCTCGGCCGACTTCATCTACATGGCCGCGACGCTCATCTACATCAAATCGAAAATGCTCCTGCCGCCCGATCCGCTGGCGAGTCCCGAGGAAATCGAAGACCCGCGCGCCGACCTGGTGCATCGCCTGGTGGAACACGAAAAATTCAAGAGCGCCGCGCAGCTCCTGCACCAGCGCCAGCAGATCGAGGAAAACGTCTGGTCGAAGCCGGACCGCTCGCTGTACGAGGGCCAGGAAGTGGAGGGCGAGCTGATCGTTTCGCTGGTGGACCTGGTCAAAGTGTTTCAGCAGGTTCTCGAGCGCCGCAAGGAGATCGTCAAGATCGAGCTGCACCACGACCAGTTCACCGTGGCGCAGATGATGGAAATGCTCCGCCAGCAACTGATCGTATCGGAAGAGGGCATCGAGCTGATTTCGTTTTTCGAGTCCTGTGCGTCGCGCCACGCCATGATCGTCGCGTTGCTGGCCGTGCTCGAACTGGTGCGCCTACAGGCCGTTCTGCTCACGCAAAAGGAATTGTTTTCACAGATTCGTTTGAAGAAACACAAGCTGTTCGACGTCGTATTCGCGGGCGGAGTTCTGACCGGCGACTCGGACATCGAGCCGCTACACGGAATTGACGATCAATATTCAGCAGGCGGCGCCGTCACGGGCCCGCAAGGGGAATGAACATGAATCCATTGGAACTCAAGGGCGCTCTGGAAGCGATCATCTATGCCGCGGACGAACCCGCCACGCTCGACCAGATTGCGAACGCCGTGGGCGAGGACAAGGCCGTGGTGCGCGGCGCGCTCGACGAAATGATCGCCGGCTACGCGGGCGAAGATCGCGGCATGGAAATTCGAGGCGTTGCCGGAGGCTACCGCTTTTACACCAAGCCGCAGCATCATGACGTGGTGCGCCGCTTCATCAAGAGCCTGCGCCCGCCGCTGCGCCTGACGATGCCCGCGCTCGAAACCCTCGCCGTGATTTCCTACCGCCAGCCCGTCACCGGCCCGGAAATCCAGGAAATTCGCGGTGTAAATGTTTCCGGCGTGATCAAAACGTTGCTCGAAAAGCGCCTCGTCGTGACGGCGGGCCGCAAAGCCGTCATGGGCCGCCCCATCCTGTACCGCACGTCCAAAGAATTCCTGATGCGCTTCGGCCTTTCCGACCTCGAAGAATTGCCGAGCCTCAAGGAATTTGAGCAGCTCGCGCGCGCCGCACTCGGCTCGGATGAAGGCATCGCCCAGATCGAGCCAGAAGCCGGGTCCGCGGATGGACCCGCTGTTGAATCGATCCCCGAGCCCGCGGAACCCGTCGCTGCCGCGGAAGTTGCGCCCGCGCCAGAAACGTTCGAGGCCGCGGAATCTCCCGCGCTGGAAACTCAGGAAGCCGCCGCTTCTCCCTCGGAAACTATTCCAGGCAACGCACTGGCCGAAAGTGCCTCCTAAAACCAGACATGCTTGAGCGGCTTCAAAAAATTATCGCCCGCGCGGGAATCGCCTCGCGCAGGCACGCGGAAGAATTGATCCTCAGCGGACAGGTGCGCGTCAACGGCGCGGTGGTGACTGAACTCGGCGCGAAGGCCGACCCTGACCACGACCGCATCGAGGCAGCCGGAAAACTCGCGCACGTTTCCGAAGAACACGTCTACCTGCTGCTCAACAAGCCGCCCGGAATTGTCGCCACCCTCGCCGATCCCGAAGGCCGCCGCACGCTGCGCAATCTGCTGGTTGGAGTTTCCCAGCGCGTGTTTCCCGTCGGACGCCTCTACTATTTCGCCAGCGGCGCCGTGTTCCTTACCAACGACGGCGAACTTGCCGGACGGATGTTGAAAGCGTCTCCAATCCTTCCGCAAACTTTTTGGATAAAGGTAAAGGGCCGCCTCAGCGAGGCGCAAATGAAGACACTCGCGGCCTCGCTTCACGGCAAAGTTTTTCCCTTGCGCGCGCCCCATGCCGCGGGCAAGAATCCCCCGAATCCCTGGTACGAAGTTCAGCTGGCGGGTGTGCGCCGCGACCTGTTGCGCAAGAATCTACTGGACATGGGGCACCGCGTCGAAAAAATGAGGCGTGTGAAGCTCGCTTCGCTCGATGTCGACACCGTGCCCGAAGGACATTACCGCCGCCTGGGCCTGGAGGAAGTAGCGAAGCTCTCACGCGCGGTGGATTACGCGCTCACGCACCAGAAACCCGCGCCGGTTTCTTCCAAGGCGAAAAGCGCCAGGCGCGGACGTCCCAAGTAGGCGCATACAAGCTCCGATTCGAGAGGTCATGCTCATGCTCCAGCCGCCGCTCCCGGAAGAGGCCGCAAAGATCACCGAACTGTTGGCTTCCGCGAAAACCGTGGCCGTAGTCGGCCTGTCTTCAAAACCGCATCGCGCCAGCTTCGGCGTCGCCGAATACCTGCAGGAGTCCGGCTACCGCATCATTCCTGTGAATCCGAATGAAACCGAAGTGCTGGGAGAGAAATGCTACGCGCGCCTGGAGGACGTCCCCGAAAAAATCGATATCGTGGATATCTTCCGCCGCTCGGAACTGGTCCCTGAGATTGTCGACGCAGCCATTCGCATCGGCGCGCGCGCCATATGGATGCAGCAAGGCGTGGAAGATGAGCCCTCAGCGGCCCGCGCACGAAACGCAGGCCTCTTCGTAATCATGGACCGCTGCATAGCCCAGGAAATTCACCGCCGCCACAAGTAGGACAGGCTTTAGCCTGTCGCTTTTGACTTTTCGCAGGCGAGAGCCAACCCGACAGGCTTGAAGCCTGTCGTACTGAAAACCTTTTCCACAGCTCGCATAATTGAGGAACAATTTCAGGGAGAAAAATCCCTCACGGCAGCACGTACACCAGCAAATTCCTTTTCCCCGGCTCCACCACGGCCAGCGTTCTTCCATCCTCCGAAATGTCAAACTGCCGGAACTCAAGGTCATGCAAAATCGCTTGCGGCGTAACTTCCACGGCCGCCGGCATCGCGCCCCCCGCCGAATTGCTCAGCCCCGGCACCGACACCCACACCAGGTCGCCGGACCGCGCCGCCGCCCCGCGCTTCACCAGAACCCGCGTCTCGTCCGCGGACCACGCCAGCAACCCGACGGCCACGCGTACCCGCGCCACACGCGTCGGCAAAACCGTGTCGCGAATTTCCAGTTGCTCATTGTCGATCCAATACGCAACCTTCTTGCCCGACGGAGAAATCTCCAGCCCTCCCGCATACCCGTCCAGCGTGGCCAAATCGCGCGAAGATTCCGCCCCCGGACCGATTTGAACCAGGCGTGGATGAAGCGAAGTGTCCGGGCTGCGTTCGATGGCCATGGCGTCGCCGCGTTTGCCGCCCCAGGCGAGCGCGGAAAACAGCCGCCCCGCGAACAGCGCGCCGCTGTTGCCGGTCATCACGTTTACTCGCATCATGGAAAAACTCCGGTCGAGCGGCAAGATAGGCGGTGGCGGTTCCTGTCTGCCGGCTTTGGGCGCAGCCGCGGCGGGCTTTTGGATTTCGGTCCAATAGGCCACAGTCGCGCCGTCGGCGAGCCATGCCGCATTGCTCGCGCCCGTGATTATGCTATCGCCGCCGGAGACCTGGATTTCGCGCCCTGTGTCGTCCAGCAATAGCGTTGCGACGCCGTCGCGCGTGTCCCCGTCGTCGTTGATCATTTCACTGGTGGCCAGTTCCACCGCCAGCTTCGATCCGTCCGGCGACCACAGAAAGCCGCGCACGGTATAGCTGAACGGCAGCGTGCCGCGAACAAATTTATCGCCCTGCAGGATACGCCGCCGCTTGCCGTCACGATCCGCGATCCACAGGTCGTCGCGCTGCAGCTGAATTTTCTTTTCGGAAAATACATGCCTCACCGCATAAGCGATGCGCCCGTCGGCGGAAAACGCGAAGCGGGTCACGGTTTCGTCGATCTTGAATGCGGGAGAATCCTGCGCGCGAAGCGGGCAAACCTGGACGAAAACGGCCAACACCAGAAGGGGCAAGCAGGCGGTCGTCAGGTACGAAATCCTCGCAGCAGGGAATCGGGGAAATATCATGGTTCAGGTTTCCGGCGTACTTTGAGACGCCGAATCTCTTCGATCCGTTGCCTCAGCCGAGCCTCAAACCCCTGATCGGTGGGATGATAGAAGGTTTTCCCCAGAAGAGATTCCGGCAGGCAGGTCATGTCGGTCACCTTCTCGGCCTCGCTGTGCGCGTACTGATATCCCTTGCCGTAGCCGATATTTTTCATCAATCCAGTCGGCGCATTTCGCAAATGCAGCGGCACCGGCTCGGTGCGTGTTTCTTCCAGGGTCTTGGCTACGGCGCCGTATCCGGCGTAGAGCGCATTGGATTTCGGCGCGAGCGACAAATAGACGGCAGCTTGCGCCAAGGCAAGATTTCCCTCCGGCGGACCCACAAAATCGGCGGCCTGCATCGCCGCAATCGTCACCGAGAGCGCGCCCGGTTCGGCCAGGCCAATATCTTCGCTCGCCATCCGCACCATGCGCCGCGCGATGTACAGCGGATCCTCGCCCGATTCGAGCATGCGTACCAGCCAGTAGAGCGCCGCATCCGGATCCGAATTCCGCACGGATTTATGCAGCGCGGAAATCAGGTTGTAGTGCTCTTCGCCGGATTTGTCGTACAGCAGGAATTTCCGCTGCAGCAGTTCGGCCAGCATGTCCCGCGTGATGGTGCGTTTTCCGGCAGCGTCGGGTTCCACTGCGCGCACGCAGGCTTCCAGCGTGTTGTACGCGGCGCGCGCGTCGCCGCCGGAAAAGACGGCGATCTGCAGGATGGCTTCGCCGCTGATCGCGAGATTTTCGTTTCCCAGGCCGCGCTCCCGGTCAGCAAGAGCCCGGTTTAGCAGCGCCTCGATCTGTTCGGTGGAAAGCGCCTGCAGCACGTACACGCGTGTCCGCGAAAGCAGCGGCGCGATTACCTCGAACGACGGGTTTTCCGTGGTCGCCCCGATCAGCGTGATGTTTCCGGCTTCCACATGCGGCAGGAAGGCGTCCTGCTGCGCCTTGTTGAACCGGTGCACCTCATCAATGAACACGATGGTGCGCTTCCCGGCTCGCCGCGAATGTTCGGCTGCGGCCATCACTTCCTTGATCTCCTTGATGCCCGTGAGCACCGCGCTAAACGCGACAAATTCCGACCGCGTCATCCGCGCGATCAGCCGCGCCAGCGTGGTCTTGCCGCATCCCGGTGGCCCCCACAAAATCATCGAGCCGATGTCGTCGCGCTCGATCTGCGTGCGGAGGGGTTTCCCCGGCCCGAGCAGCGATTCCTGCCCGGTAAATTCATCGAGCGTGCGCGGGCGCATGCGCTCGGCCAGCGGCTGACCCGCGGCAGCGCCGCTCTCTTCCGGCTCGAGTTTCGCGAACAGGCTCATACGCAATCCAGATTTATTCCTTCGCCTTCCTCTGCCGCATGGCCTCATACAGCAGCACGGTCGCGGCCATCGCCGCATTGAGCGATTCCACGCCGACCGGCGAAGCGGGCGCGGCCTGCGGAATGCTCACGCACGCATCGGCCGCCTCCACAATGCCGTCCGGCAATCCCGCTCCCTCATTCCCGATCAGAATAGCCGCCGGCGATTTCCAGTCAGCCTCCCAGGGCTGCATTGTTGCGGGGCCGCGGCGCGGCCCTGCCTCCGCTTGTCCCTTTGTGGCTGCATAAACCTTCACTCCCAAAGCCCGCAACTTTGAAATCATGCCCTTCGTCGGCAGCCCATGCAGTAAGGGCAACCGCAGTGCGGACCCGGCGGAGGCGCGCAACGCCTTTGGTCCCAGCGGGTCCGCCGTTCCCATCGCTTCCACCGAACATGTTGCCGCGCCGGTTGCTCCAAACGCTTCCGCCGCGCGCAGGATCGTGCCCACGTTGCCTGGATCCTGTACGCCCGCCAGCACGGCCACCAGCGGCGTGCCGCGCACAAGGTCCTCCAGCGTCGCCGGCCTGGTCCGCACCAGCGCAGCGATTCCCTGAGGCGTCCGCGTATCCGCAACCCTAGCAAACAGCCGGTCCGAAGTCCGCAAGATCTGCGCGCCGGATTTCAGCAGCGGCGCAAGCCGCGCGATGTGCCGCTCTCCGGAATCGCTTACCAACAGCGCCTCCACCTGCAGGCCGGATCCCAGCGCCGCTTCGACCATCCGCAATCCTTCGACGCCCACCACTGTGCCGCCCTCGGGCTCTCCCGCCAGCGCCGATCGAAATCGCTTCAGCCATCGATTGTCACGGCTGGTAATCGCCCCCGGGCCTGTGGACACGGATTGTTTACGAGCTGATTTGCGGGACGGGGCCATGGGTTTCAGCCTAACAAACCGCACTCGGACGGTAAAGCTCGTCGGCGCGGACAGCAGGATTTCCCGTCCGCCGTTCCCGTCTTGAATGGGCCAGACGTCTATGTTAGTTTCTCCCGGCAGGGGATATCGCGGTCCGCCAGTCTTTATCAAACATTCGGTCGAAGAAGAATTGAGGTTCATCACTTTGTTTGCTGAGATGTTGAAAATTTCTCCCGATTCCCCCGACCCAGCAACGATCCGTTACGCAGCCGAAATGATCCGGCGCGGCGAACTGGTGGCCATTCCCACCGACACATTTTATGGAATCGCGGCGGACCCCTACAATCTGGCTGCCGTGGACCAGATTTATCGCGTCAAAGGGCGCCCCGAAACCCGCGCTCTCCCGATTCTGGTCAATACGATTTCGCAAGCGGTATCGCTCGCGCGCGACGTTCCATACACATTTCACAAGCTTGCCGCCAAATTCTGGCCCGGCCCATTAACCCTGCTGGTCGAGGCCTCCACCGGCGTTCCCCTGAAAATCACGGCCAATACCGGAAACGTGGCCCTGCGCTGGCCAAAATCCATTTTTGTGAACGCCCTCATCGACATGGTCAAGGGGCCCATCACCGGCACCAGCGGAAATATTTCCGGCCAGCCCGCCTGTGCCAGCGCTGGCGACCTGATGGAGCAAATGGGCGACCGCCTCCCCCTGATCATCGACGCCGGAGAAACCCCGGGAAACCTGGCTTCCACCATCGTGAAACTCGAGGGCGACGATTGGACCATCATGCGCGAAGGCGTAATCCCCGAAGACGCCATCCGCGCCGCCATCGAAGAAGAATCCGAAGAGTAGCCCCAGTAGGACAGGCTTCAAGCCTGTCTGCTTCTTGTAGCCATGCAAATTCCGCAACGCCCCTCGCAATCCCACCCCCGCCCTCGCCACCCTTGAACCCGCCATACCTCCGTGAGAGGATTCCCACGACGGCGCCTGCCGCAATCCCAAAGCAGCGTCAGCGCAACCGCAGCTGGAGGGCATCGTGAATCGAAGGGACTTCGTAAAATTCGGAGGCGTTGCCGCCATCGAACTGGGCGCCGCCCGTTTGCTGATGTCCCAGGCGCAGCCCGCGATGCCGGCAATGCAGGCAAACGCCGCCGCCCAGGACGCGTCCAAGGCGGACATCACTCTTCGCATCGCTCCCGTCGCCGTGGAACTGACTCCGACGCGCATCCTGAGCACCATCGGCTATAACGGGACGTCACCCGGTCCCATTCTTCGCATGAAGGAGGGCAAGCAAGTCACCGTGGACGTTTTCAACGAAACGGACGTGCCGGAACTGGTGCACTGGCACGGCCTGTTTATTCCACCGGAGGTGGACGGGGTGGAGGAGGAAGCCACGCCCTTCGTTCCACCCCACGGACATTTCCGCTATCAATTCACGCCTCGCCCGTCGGGAACGCGCTGGTACCACTCGCACGTGATGGCCGGCGCCGACCTGCACCGTGGCACATACACCGGGCAGTTCGGATTCCTGATTATCGAATCGGCGAATAACCCCGGCGCCTACGACAAGGAAATTTTTCTCGCCCTGCGCGAATGGGAGCCCTTCTTCAACCCCGAGGAAGAGGATGATGACGACGCCAGCGCCTCCGGGCCGCAGCCCGAGCGGCCCGCGAAACTTGATACCAATCCCTCCGGACTCGAAGTGGGCTACCAGATGTTTTCCATCAATGGAAAATCGCTGGGTGCGGGCGAACCCATTCGCGTCAAGCAGGGCGACCGCGTCATGATGCACCTGCTGAACGCCAGCGCCAGCATGAACCGCAGCGTCGCTCTGCCCGGCCACCACTTCCGAATCGTTTCACTGGATGGCAACCCGGTTCCCACTCCCAAAACGGTGGACGTCATCGACATCGGTCCCGGCGAACGCGTCGGAGCTATCATCGAAATGAATCAGCCCGGCGTGTGGATTCTGGGCGTGACCGCCGATGACGTGCGCAACGGCGGCATGGGCGTCATTGTCGAGTATGAAAACCAGCACAAGCAGCCGCAGTGGGTCGCGCCCTCAAAATCCGCGTGGGATTACATGATTTTTGGCGGCGCCGCGGCCCAGCCTGCTCCCGATCAGACCATCGACATGATCTTTCAAAAAATTCCCAGCGGCGCGGGCCTGTTCAACAGTTGGACCGTGAACGGCAAGGAATATCCGCATGACCGGGAATTCGTACTCAAGCAAGGCGCGCGCCATCGCCTGGTTTTCCGCAACCGCAGCGAGGATGCGCACCCGCTGCACCTGCACCGCCACTCGTTTGAACTGGTGGAAATTAACGGGAAGGGGTCCAGCGGAATTATGAAGGACACCGTGGTGGTGCCCGGTTACGGCCGCGCCAGCGTGGATCTGATCGCCGATCAGCCGGGCCTGACGCTATTCCATTGCCACATCCAGCAGCACATGGATTACGGATTCAAGGCGCTGTTCCGCTACGCGTGAACGGGTAGCACAGCCACTCCTGGCTGTGTGGTTTTTGCCATCAATGTTAGATCGTGGACTCCCTGCGGCCTGTAACCCCACACAGACAGGAGTGGCTATGCTACTTGCCCTGCTTCTGCTCCGCAGGCTTCCCGATCTTCACGGTCACGCCAAATCGCTTGTAATTTTCATACCGCACGGTCATGCGGATGTGCACGTCGCCGCTCTTGAACGGCAGCACGTCGTTTGCCCTCGTATACGTCGGGAACCAGTATTTTCCCTCGATGTTTTCGCGGAACGTTTCATAGTGCGGAAACAGATTTTCCCCGTTCTTGCTGTTCTTGACGTTTCCCACCGGCTGCCCGAACGTTTTCACGATCTGAAAATCCTTGTCGTCCACCCAGATGCGCCCTTGAAAATACCGCTGCTTTTTTTCCATCGTCTTCGGCGTAACGTCGAACACGTAGGTGTTGAGTTCGTCCAGCGGAACGTGGTCCACGTACTTGATGTCGTACTTGGAAACTTCCTCGCTGGTGAGCACGAACGGGTAGACCTGCTCCAGATCGTTAAAGTCCTCCTGCGTCATGGTCAGCCGCTCAAGGGTGGAAACCGGGGCGAAGGTCACCTTTTCAACACGCCTTCCTCTGTCGTCGAATAAAATATCGCTCACCTGCTTAAATTCGCCGTCCACGTGGTTGGTGTCGTCCACCGTCTGGAAAATAAACGTCTGCGTATAGGTGAAGTTGTCGCGCTCAATTTTGAATTCTTCTTCCTGCGCCGCGAACCGACTGATAATTTCCTCGATGGGCATGGTCGGCGGCCCGAGTGTGGTGCCCGAGGTGTTGGTGCGCGGAGCATCCTGCGCCCGAGCCGGAAGAATCGCCAGAGACAAGCCCAGAGCCAGGATTGCCGGCAGAATTGCAGCCCCAGATGGTTTCGTTCGATTCATGATTCCATTCCCCTGCGCATGAAATTCCCCCAGGCCGCCTACCCCATAGAAAATATGTAACACAGAGTGCGCCGGGAAAGTACGCACATCGCCAAAATAAATCACTCCCCGCCCGGCGCACAGTTCCACAATCTTTGGAACCCCCGAGGGAGACAAGGGTTGCTTGAGTAGGACAGGCTTCAGCCTGTCGCCTTTCTTACAGTCCATGCAAATGTAAACCCGATAGGCTTCAGCTTGCCGCCATTCATCCATCTCTTGCAAGCCCAAACCCGACAGGCTGAAGCCTGTCCTGCTCATTTGACACTCATTCTCGATCTCTGTTACGTTCCCTCGAATCGCGCGATCTCACCCATGCCTAAACCCAGATTCCTGCGCCTCACGTTGATTGAATGGATCATCTGCGCCGTCGCTTGCGTGGGCTTTGCGTTCGATACCTACGAGCTGCTTGTCCTCACGCTCACCGTCCAGCCGGCGTTATCCGAATTTCTGGCGGTGAACCCCGGCAGCCCCGGTTTCAACCAGTGGATCGGCGTGATGTTTTACGTCCCCGCGATCGCCGGAGGAATCTTCGGCCTACTGGGCGGCTACTTCATCGACCGCTTCGGCCGCCGCCGCATTTTATTCTGGAGCATCCTGCTGTTCTGCTTTTCCGCTCTGGCCACGGCGGGTTGTTCGACGGCCCCGCAGCTCCTCTTTTACCGCTGCCTGACGTTTGTCGGCGTTTCGGTCGAATTTGTCGCGGCCACCGCGTGGCTGGCGGAACTGTTCCCCGAGCGCAAGATGCGCGAGACCATTCTGGGCGTCACGCAGATTTTTTCCTCGGTCGGCGGCATTCTGATGGCCGGCGCGAATTATCTCAGCCTCGCGATCGGCCCTCACCTGCCCGCCATTCACGGCGGCCACGAAGCCTGGCGCTACACCATTTTATGGGGAATTTTTCCGGCCATTCCGCTGCTTGTCGTTCGCCCGTTCCTGCCGGAATCGCCGATCTGGCAGAAGAAAAGGGAGGAAGGCACCCTGCAGCGGCCCAGCATTCTGGAACTGTTCCGCCCGGAATTTCGCAAGACCGCCCTTCTTTCCTGCCTGATGATGGCGTGCGCTTATGCCGTGTCCTTCGGAATGCTCCAGCATTTTGCGCGAGTCATTCCCGGGACACCCGCCGTGCGGGCACTGGCGCGAACCGACCAGCAGAAAATCGTGGCCATCTTCCAGAGCTATCAGGAATTTGGAGGCCTCTTCGGCCGCTCGCTGATGGCCCTGCTGGCCATTTTCATTGTCAGCCGCAGGCGCCTGCTTCATTTGTTTCAGATCCCCGGCCTGATTCTGATTCCGATCGTGGTTCTGCTTCCCGCGATCCGGGATACCGGGCTGCCCGGATGGGGAGTCTTATTGCTGGGAGTGGTGTCGGTGGCGCAATTCAGTTTCTGGGGAAATTATCTGCCCACGCTTTATCCCACCCACCTGCGCGGCACGGGAGAAAGTTTCGCGGCCAACGTGGGAGGAAGAATGCTGGGGACTTCCGCGGCGCTGATCACAACGAACATCGTCGCGTATATGCCCGCGAGCAGCGTCACCCGGCAACTGGGCTACGCCGCGGCGGTAGTCGGATTTTCCGCCTACGCCATCGGCTTCATCGCCAGCTTCTGGCTGCCCGAGCCGCGCCCTGAAGTGATGCTGGAATAGCTAGTCATGTACCGCCCGCCTTCAGGCGGGCACGTGCGCGACTCCGACGTGCCCGCCTGAAGGCGGGCGCTACCCAAGCCGGAACCGGGGCCTGGCGCAATTCCTCACGCCAGCTTCAGCCGCAGTAACTTCCGCGCATTCCCCTCGTAAATCTTGTACCGCTCCTCGGCCGAAAGCGGCAGCTCTTCAATGCAACGAATCGTTTCGCGAATGTATCCGGGCCCTTTCTCCGGATCGAACGGCGAGTCGGACGCAAACAGCACCTTATCGACGCCAAAAAACTCCAACCCGCATTGCATCGCGGGTCGCGAACCGAACGTCGCCGTGTCAGCGTAAAACATCTTGAAATAATCCTGCACGCGTTTTTTCAGCAGACGCCCCTGCGCGGCCAGATCCTCGTCCTCGGTGCGCGCCCCGAGCTGGTCCATCCCCGGCCCGGTGCGTCCGGAAAAGTAGGGAATCATCGCGCCCAGGTGATGCGTAATGATCTTGATGTGCGGAAATCTGTCGAAATATCCCGCAAACAAAATGCGCGCCATGGCCACGGAAGTCTCGTACGGCCATCCAAACGTCCACCAGATTTCGTATTTCGATTTATTTTCGGTCTTGTAATCGGCAAACGCCGCCGACCGCGTGGGATGAAGCCAGATCGGCAGATTGCGGTCCGCCAGCTTCTGGAAAATCGGCAGGAATTCCGGATCGTCCAAGGGGCGCCCGTTGATGTTGGAATAAAGTTGCACTCCGCAAGCTCCCAGTTGCAGGTATGCGCGGTCGATTTCCTGCAAGGTGGCCTCGACGTTGTTCAAGGGCAGGCCGGCCACAAATCCGGGGAAGCGGTCGGGATGTTTTTGCACCAGTTCGGCCATGCCGTCATTGGCGATGCGCGCCAGGTCCGGCGATTGTTCGGGGCCGCCCATTGCCTCAATCGGCGGCGCGGCCAGGCTCACCACCTGCGTGTAATCGCCGAACCGGTCCATCATCCGAAAGCGCATGTCGAGGTTCACCATGCACTCAATTTCCATGGAGCGTCGCTTGATGGTCGTGCCGCTCTCGGAAAGCTTGACCATGCGATCGCGCAAATTGTGCGGCAGAATATGGCAAAAAATATCGACTTTCATGGAGCTCTCTTTCTCGAAATCGAATCGCAGTGGATTTGGGCCCGCGCGTCCAACGAGCCTGTGATTCATTGCTCTCTGGAACTAAATTGTGCTGATTGGCCCGCTGAAGATAGCAAGCGAGTATCGGCGGTGTCAACGAAGCCTTGGCCGGACCCAACAGACATTCAGCAAATGGTCGCGCACAGGGTAGGGGCACGGCACTGCCGCGCCCGCTGCCCCCGGGCAACCTCGTCCATACCCCGTAACCAGTTGAAGAAAGGTTGCAACCTAGTCTTTGAATAGCGACTCCAATAAGGCGACCATTAGATCGGTTGTCGTCGCATAAGAGTGTAAGTCCACTCAATTTCAATTCCCGCGGCCAAGCTCAGATAGGGTGGCATCAGCGTTTGCCGGCGTGCCTGCCTTAACGCAGAACTATAGGATTAAGTTTCTTGTACCGAAAAGCCGGGAAGCGCTTCTAATACCTAGGGGAGTGTCTGTCGATGAAGGGTTGGGGAAGCTGCCACATCAAGTTCTGCTGCCTGCGCGCGAGCCTGCTGCTCGCTGCGCTGGTGTGCGCTTGGGCCGGGCTTGCGCGTCCGGCCGCAGCGAGCCCCCAGGCCGCCACGGGGTCCATTTCGGGAAAAGTCAGCGTTACATCCGCCGACGGCACGCCGAGCTATCTTCCCAGCGTTACCGTCAAGCTCACGCCTTCCGCACCTGCCGCGGCATCACAAGCGGTCCTGACCACCAGCGAAGGGCGTTTTGAATTCACGCACCTGCCGCCCGGCGCCTATACCCTGGACGTCTCCGTGGATGGCTTCAAGCCCTGGACTGCGAACGTAACGCTGGACGCCGGCAAGGCTGTCACGCAAGACGCGTCCTTGCAGCTCACCACAATAGAAGAAAAAGTCGAGGTGCAGGCCGAAGCCACCGAAATTTCCACCCAGAGCGTGAGCGCCGCAGCCACCGTCAGCGAGCAGCAACTGGAAACGTTGCCGCTAAAGACCGGAAAATTTACGGAAGCCCTGTCCGTCTCTCCCAGCGTCATCCGCACACAGGAAGGCCGGCTGAATTTCAACGGCCAGGCCGAAAGCCAGGGCATGTTGCTGGTGGATTCGGCTGAGAATGTCGATCCAGTCTCCGGCAGCTTCGGAATACCCATTCCGGTCGACGCCATTCAATCCATGAAGGTATTTACCACGCCGGACAGCCCGGCCTACGGCGGCTTTTCCGGCGGATTGACGACCGTTGAAATCCGTCCTCCAGTGCCCAACTGGAATTACAAGTTGCTCGAATTTTTGCCGTCGTTCCGAGCCAAGAACGACTCGCTGGTGGGCATCGCCAACTTCACGCCGCGCGTCGAAGTGGGCGGTCCGCTGATCAAGGACAAGCTTAACTTTTCCGAGGACATCGGGTACGAATTCCGACGGGACCCGGTGCGCGGTCTCTCCTGGCCGTTTAACGAAACCTACACGCACAGTTTCAATTCCTTCACGAATTTTCAGTACACGATTTCGCCCAAGCACCTGCTCAACGTCAACGTGAACTTTTTCCCCTCGACCGACTTGTACTCGAACATCACCGCGCTGATTCCGCAGACCGCATCGGTGAACTTTCACCGTCGGGGAATTTCCGCCGGCGCCTCCGACGATTATCAGTTCGATTCGGGCACGGTTCTCAACACGGTTGTCCGTTACACCAACTATTACAGCAACGCCGAAGGCCAGGGCCCTGCGGACATGACCATCAGTCCCACGGGATGGGGCGGAAACTTTTTCAACGCCTGGTGGCGCAACGCGAACCAGGTCGAAATTCTGCCAATGCTGCAGTTGCCTTCCAAAACGTGGCTGGGCACTCATGATTTGAAGTTCGGAGTGGACCTGCTCTACCGCGAGTTCGATTCCAGCAGCGTTTCCCGGCCTCTCCATCTCTTTGATCAGAACAATGCCGAGACCGAGACCATCAATTTTCAGGGCCCCGGATTGCTGAACGTGCGCGGCGCGGAACTTGCCGAATTCGCCCAGGACCGCTGGACCCTTACCAAAAGCCTTTCCATCACGTTCGGTGCGCGCGCCACCAGCCAATCCAACGGCGCCGCGCTTGCCTTTTCTCCGCGCGCCGGAGTTGCGTATTCCGTGGCCGGCGGCAAAATCGTGTTCCGCGGCGGAGCCGGGATGATCCAGGGCCACGTGCCGTTGCTGGCCGTCGATTTCGCCAAGAATCAGGTTCGCGTCCTTAACTTTTTGGCCGGCCCTCTGGCGGGCCGGACCATCACCCTTCAGAATCTTTATTTTCCGGAAACCGGAACCATTCCTGTCGGCCCGGATGATCTGGGCAACAGCCCGCGCACATTCACATGGAATCTGGAAAGCGAATATCAAGTTCGCAAGAATTTTGTCGTCCGCGCCACCTACTATGAAACGCACACCAGGGATTTATTTTTTGTGAATCCGGTGATCCCGGCGGCCGGATCCGACGGTACGCTGGAGCTGCGCAATACAGGCTCTTCCCATTATCGCCAGGCTGAAATCGAAGGCCGTTACCGGCCCAGCGATCGCGCCGAACTCAACGTCTCCTATTCCTGGAGCCAGGCGCGCGGCGATTTGAACACGCTTTCCGACACGTTCATTCCGTTTCAGGCGCCCGTATTGCGCCCCAACGTATACGGCATCCAGCCGTCCGATATACCGAACCGGGCCATCGCCTGGGGTTTTGTGCACATTCCCTGGAACTTCGTAATCAGCCCGGTCGCGGACATGCACAGCGGCTTCGCCTATTCCAATGTGGACGTGTTCCAGAATTATGTTGGCGCGCCCTACAGCCTACGCTATCCCGTGTATTTTTCCCTGGACGTGAAGGTCTACAAGGATTTTTCCGTTTCGATGCCGTTCGGCGACCGCTCCAAGAAGCGCAAAATTCGCCTGGGGGTTTACTCGCTGGACGTCACCAACCGCCAGAATCCGCATGACGTCTTCAGCAACAATTCGCTGCCGCTTCCGGGTAGCGCGCTCCCCGGCCCCTTCTTCGGAGAGTTCGCCGGGTTCCAACGCCGGTTTACAGGCCTGGCCATCAGCCTGGGGCAGTAGCCCCGCTTCCCGCCGAATTCCGCGCGTGCCGGTTATTCACTGCACAGTTTATCCCCATCATCCGCTGCTTCGAGTCCCGGCGGTGCCCTCCACATTGCAATTTCCGATCCCCCCCGGTTTGTTGAAAGCGTGTGACCACGCAGGGGCCAATAATAAGTTCGCTATTCCCGCCAATTTAGGACTATTCTTTCGCCAGATCCGGGCCCAAACTCGGAAATGGCCGCACTGTCGGACGCATTACCCGCCGCTACGGAGCAATCGGTTTGTTAGCAAGCTGAAATAGAACCCGCTCAACCTCCGCCGTCCTTTCGAGGAGTCTGTACTAATGAAGTTTTGTGCCGGGAATCTATTCGCGCCCCGCTCCGTTTGCGCAGGATTGCTGCTTGCGGCGCTGGTGTGCGCGCGGCCCGGATTTGCGCGCCCGCAATCCCAGTCAGGATCCGTTTCCGGCAGGGTCAGTGTTGCTTCCGACGCCAATGCTTCCAATAATCTCGCGGGAATTACCGTGACGCTCGCCGGCGCCGCCCCCGGCTCCTCGCCCCAAACCACATTGACCGACGGGGGAGGGCATTACAAATTCACGAAGCTGCCAGCGGGAAGCTACACCGTCAGCATCGCGATGGATGGCTTTAAGCCCTGGACCGCGACCGTCACGCTTGCCGAATCCCAGTCCGTGGTCGAGGACGCCGCGTTGCAAATCAATTCCGTCGAGGAAAAAGTCGAAGTACAGGGCGAGGCCACCGAGATCGCCACGCAAAGCGTCAGTGCCAGCGCCACCGTCACCAGCCAGCAACTCGATTCCTTGCCGCTGCGCACCGGAAAATTTACCGACGCGCTTTCGGTCTCGCCCAGCGTCATTCAGACCCAGGAAGGGCGCCTGAATTTTAACGGCCAGTCCGAGGCCCAGGGCATGTTGCTGGTTGACGCCGTGGAAAACATGGATCCCGTGTCCGGAAGTTTCGCCATACCCATCCCGGTGGGCGCCATCAATTCCGTGCAGGTGTTCAGCACTCCGGACAGCGTGGCCTACGGCGGATTTTCCGGCGGTTTGACTAAGATCGAAATCAAGCCCCCGGCACCCGACTGGAATATGAAGCTATTCGATTTTATTCCGTCCCTGCGGGCCAAGAACGACCACCTGGTGGGCGTCGCGAACTTCACGCCGCGCATGGAATTCGGCGGCCCGCTGATCAAGAACAAACTCAATTTCTCCGAGGAGATCACTTACGAATTCCGCCGCGACCCGATTCACGGCCTCACCTGGCCGCTGAACGAGACCTATACCCATAGCTTTCTTTCCTTCACGAATTTCCAGTGGACTTTTTCCCCCAGGCACATGGTCGCGCTCCACGTGAACTATTTCCCCACCACGAATCTGTTCGCCAATATCGATACGCTGATCCCGCAAGTCGCCTCGGTGAATTATCACCGCAGGGGGGCGTCCATCGGCTTTTCCGACGACTATCAGTTCGACTCGGGCGCGGTCCTGATCACCGCCGTTCACTATTTGAATTTTTACAGCAACGCCGAAGGCCAGGGCGGCGCCACCATGACCATCAGCCCGTCGGGATGGGGCGGGAATTTCTTCAACGCCTGGTGGCGCAATGCAAATCAGGTGGAACTCCTGCCCATGCTGCAGTTGCCCTCGAAAACCTGGCACGGCAACCACGAATTCAGATTCGGCGTCGACATCCTGAACCGCTCCTACCGCACCAGCAACGTCTCCCATCCCGTGGACTTGCTGGACCAGAACAACAGCCTCACTGAGACCATCACCTTTCAAGGTCCGGGCCTGCTGCAAGCCGCCGATACCGAGGTTTCCGAATATGCCGAAGACCATTGGTCTTTGACGCACAACCTTTCCTTTAATCTGGGCTTGCGCTCGACCACGCAATCGACAAGCCGGCGATTTGCTCTGGCTCCGCGCGCCGGACTGGCCGCTTCGCTGTTTGGCGGCAGGCTCGCCTTCCGCACCGGCGCTGGATTGATCTACGGGCACGTCCCTCTTCTCTCCGCCGATCTGGCCGGCGATCAGACTCGCACCGTCACCTTCACCTCCGGAGCGTTCGCTAATCAGCCGATTACTCTGCAAAACACGTATCTCCCGCCCAGTTCGAATTCCGCCGGGCCCGACGATCCGGGAAACAGCCCGCGCACCATTACCTGGAATTCAGAAATCGAAGCGGAAGTTCGCAAGAATCTCACCCTCCGCTTGAGCTATTACGAAACGCACACCACGAATCTTTTCGTTGTGGATCCCATGCTGCCTGCCCCTGGAGCCGCCCCCGCCGGATTCCTGGTGCTGAAAAATACAGGCACCTCCAACTATCGCCAGGCGCAGATCTCCGCACGGTACCGCGCCGGCGAGCGCGCCGAGTTGAATGCGTCCTACGCCTGGAGCCAGGCGCGCGGCGATCTCAATTCGCTATCCGACACCTACATCCCCTTCGAGGCTCCTGTCTTGCGCCCCAATACTTACGGCGTCCAGCCGTCGGATATCCCCCATCGCCTGCTCCTCTGGGGTTTTCTGCATATTCCCTGGAAATTCGTGGCCAGCCCTGTTGTGGACATCCATTCGGGCTTTCCGTACTCGAACATCGATGTCCTGCAGAATTACGCGGGTACGCCGAATTCCAACCGCTTCCCCATTTATTTTTCCCTGGATGCAAAACTTTACCGTGACTTCCATATCCGCCTGCCTTTCGGCGACCGCTCCAAGAAAACGTCGATTCGCCTGGGCGTCTCCTCCATCGACGTGACCAACCGCCACAATCCCCATGACGTGTTCAACAACATCGCCTCCCCTCTGTTCGGCCAGGTCGCCGGCTTCCAGCGGCGCTTCACCGAAATGCTGATTGTTCTCACCAAGTGAACCTTCTTCCCGAACCAACTATATGAGCGTCATTCCGAACCCGCGATTCTTGCGGGTGAGGAATCCCTCATTCTTTTTTCTAATCCGAAGAGCGATTCCTCGCTTCGTTCGGAATGACGGCGATCTTTGAGCAGTTTAGACCCTTTAGCTCGCCCGGGAACCGGCGCGCTCCATGACTGACCTCCCGCTTCCGCGATCGCGATCCCCATTGCGCCGAATTTCCGCGAGTGCGGTATCCTGACTGCAGGGGCAAGGACAACATGCCAGACTCCGCGACCAAACCGAATTGGGGCCAGCCCCCCTGGACCATCGATTTTCATCCCGCGCGCCACCCCCTTCCCGAAGCGGTCGATTTCGCCGTGGTGGGCGCTGGATTTTCAGGCCTGGCGGCCGCGGCGCGCTTGCGGCGCATCGCGCCGGAAAAATCCGTCGCCGTATTTGACCGCGCATTGATCGGCGCAGGCTCCAGCGGCCACACGGGAGGCATGGTCCTGGCCGAAACCGCCGCCGGAGATCTCCCCGGCCTCGGCGATGTGCTGGCCGGGTACACAGAAATTCTGAAAGACCTGCGAGTGGACGCCGATCTCGCCCTTCCCGGCGTCTGGGAAATCGGCCGGACCGCCACCTTGTCCGATTCCCCTATTTCCTGGACCGATTTCGGAAACCTGCGCGCGGTCAGGCAGGTTCCGGGAGGCTCGGTGGATCCCGGCCGTGTGCTCAGCGGCCTGGCACGCGCCGCCGAAACCTCCGGCGTTCTGATCTACGAGGATTCCGAGGTCACGGGCGCCGAGTTTGATAATGATGTGGCGCGCCTGCGAGTAGCGGGAAAAATCGTGCGTGCGGGTGCCGTGCTTTTCGCGACCAACGCCATGTCGTTGGAGCTGGCCGGATTATCCACCCGCACCAAGCCGAAATTCACGCTGGCGATTGCCACCGAGCCGTTGAGCGCCGCGCAACTCGAACAGCTGGGCCTGGCTTCCGGAAAACCTTTCTACACCATCGATTTCCCGTACTTGTGGGGCAGGCAATTGCGCAGCAGCGGCTTCATTTTCGGCGCAGGCCTGGTGCACCTGGAGAATTGGCGCGAGCTTCAAATCGTGGACGTGTCAAAGGGCGAAGCAAGGAAGCTCATCGCGCGGATCGAGACCCGCGTGCGCGCCCTGCATCCGGCGCTGCACGATGTCCAGTACACGCATCGCTGGGGAGGCCCAATCCTTATCGGCGACGACTGGCAGCCGATTTTCGCGCGCCATCCGAAGAGCCCACGTTCCATCGTCCTCGCCGCCTTCAGCGGACACGGCGTTGCGCAATCCGTGTATCTGGGCGCCTGGGCCGCCGAAGCCCTCTGCGGCCATAGGGATTTGCCTGATTGGAATTTCATCGACAAATCCGCGTAGTTTTCGTAGCGCCGGCGTCTCGCCGGCGGTTTTTATTCGCCCGAAAACGCAAACCTGCCGGCGGGACGCCGGCGCAACGAAACCAGACCTGTTGCAAAATGAGATGTGAACGGCTCCTGATTTGTCAGGGAATCGGCAAAGCAGTTTTGTATTGATCGCGTAGCCCTCTGAGGAAATCCAACCCCGCTTACCAGGTGTTATAAGCCGTATTTTCAAATGGGGAGGTGCCGTCGGAAGAGGAATGCACGTCGGTGAGTCCCGAGGTGGTCTGCTCCGGCGAAAGCAGCACCTGCTCAAAATCAAGATGCCAATCCTTATTTCGCGTAAGCGGATCGGTGGGAATTCCGGAAATGTATTGCCCGGACACCAGATCGTCCAGCGAAGACGGCGCGGCCTGCTTATCCAAAGTGTATTGCTGGATGGCGTTGCGCATCACGAACAGATCCTGCTTCAGGGTGGCTTCTTTGGCGCGCAGCACCGACTTCTCATAGCGTCCCGCCGCGATGCCCGCCAGGATCAGGATGATCATGATCACGATCATCAGCTCGATCAGCGTGAATCCGCCCGAGCGAATAGCCCGCACAGCGCGTCGGCCGCGCTGCTGATCGAATCCTGCGCCGATTCCGATGGAGATGCCGCCCAGTTTCACCGATGTCCTACCAGTCTTTGTATTTCGTTCCGTCAATCGCCGTGCCCGTCGATTGCGAGTACACGTCGAACACGTTGTGTCCGCTCCAGCTGTCCGAGTCCGGATCGTCCTGCACCGCGCGCAGTCCCCATTCCGGTTTGCCCGTCATCGGATCGATGGGAATCTTGCGCAGATAGCGCACCTTATTCGGCAACGCCGACGCGGATGCAGAAGACGTCGCGGAAGTTCCCGCCGACGCCCCCGCGCTTCCTCCGCTGGCGGTGGCCAACGCACCGGCGCTGATGCCCGCCGGAGCGCTTGCCGGAGTGCTCGTGGTCACGCCGTCCACCAGCGTCTGCAGGTCGGGAGGATAATTCGCGCTGCCCACTTCGGTGCGGATCAGATTCTTGTCGGCGTCGTCCTTGTAGCGGTCGATGGCGTTGCGCATCTCGCGCAAGCTTCGCCGCAATTCCGATTCCCGCGCGCGCTGCACGGTCATTCGCGCCATGGGCAAGGCCGCCGACGAAAGCACGGCCAGAATCGCGCAGGCCATGATCAGTTCCAGCAGCGTCATTCCGGCGATACGGGTCCACCGGGCTTTGCGCCCCTGCGAACTTCGCCGCATTTGAGTTCCCGGAGTGATTATTGCACCTGAATGGTGGCTTCGCTGGTAACCACCTGGATCGGCCGTTGCTGCGAATCCTTCGCGTTAACCTGCACGATGGAAAGCTGTGAACTTCCCGGAGCGACGCCCTTCACCACCACGCCGACCAGCGTCCCCGATCCGCTCACGCCCGGCGTATTCGGCATGCGCGTCGCGGACACAATGGCCTGGCCGCGTTCCTTGTCCACGCGCTCCACGATGGCAATGTCCTGGGTTCCTCCGGATAGGAATCCGCCCTGTCTCACATCTTCGATCGACACCATGGCCGGATTGAATTGCAGCAGCAGCGGTATGGAATACAGATCCTGCACGTTCTGCACGACGATTCCCAGCGTTGTCGTCTGCCCCGCCTTCAGCGTGACCGTTGCCGGGTCAAATCGCAGCATCACATTTTGCGCGCCGGCAGCCGCAGCCGGTGCCGGAGCGGGCGCTGCGGATTGAGGAGTTGTGGGGGCAGGAGCCAGACCCGGCGCGCTCTGCGCCTTCGGCACGGGAGGCGCCATGATTTCGTTTTCCAGCCGCACTTCGGCGTTGGCGTCGCTGCCTGACGCAATGCTTCGCAGATTTTCCGCCGTCAGCGTCGGCAGCCGCACGATGTGCGGGATCAGTACGATCAGCACTTCGTTATCCTGATGTTCCACGGTGTCGTTGGAAAAGAAATATCGGAAGAAGGGAAGCTTGGCGAGCCCCGGCCACCCGTTAATGATGTCCGAATCGGTGCGCTCGATCAGCCCGCCGAGGATGTTCACCTCTCCATCTTGCAGACGGATATCATGCTCGATGCTGCGCTGGCTGATGATCGGTTGGCTGATTCCGCCGATGTTGGACGACCCGGTCACCGACGACACCACCACGTTCACCTTCATGCTGATTTCGTGATTTGGGTGGATGCGCGGCGTGACGTCCACGTTCACACCGACGTCCAAATACTGAAATTGCGTGTTCACCAGCGGGTTGACCACGCCGGCCCCGGCTCCGGTAGCTCCCACTCCGATGCCCGCCTGAAAGCTTCCTGTCGCGACCGGAACGCGATCGCCCACGCGCAGCTTCGCTGTCTGCCCGTCCACCACGCGAATCTCGGGATTGTCGATGATCTGCGTCGATGTATCGGTCATCAGGAACGAGGCTTGCGCTCCCGGCAACGTCACGCTGTAATCCGCCGTGGAGAGCTTCTGCAATTGGTTCAGGGCCAGGGAAGTAGCCGTCTGCGTCGTGGTGCTGTTCGAAACGCCGCCCGGCGTGAACGCCAGCGTCGAGCTGGTGCCGGGTTGGATTCCCATATTCTTCAGCCGGTCGCGCCGCGCCTGCAGCACCGCTATCTGGATCACTACTTCGGGTTTCGCCTTGTCGATGTCGTCGATGATTTTCTGCGCGAGCATCACGCGGTCCGGCGTGTCCCGCATCACGATGGCATTCTGCGCGTTGATCTGCTGCACGCGGCGCAAATCCAGCAGTTGGCGAATGCTCGTAACGATTTCGGTCAATTCTTGCGGCAGGACCGTATTCTTCAGGTAAAACGTTTTCACCACTTCTTCTTCATAATCCTTGCGCTTTTGCGGCTGGTCCGGAATCACGAAAATAATGTTGGATGTCTCCGGCCGCCAGAACGCCTTGCTCTGCAGCGCCACGATATTCAGCGCCTGCTCCAGAGTCACATCGGTCAATTCCACCGAAATGCGCCGCGAGGTGAAATCCGAATCGAAAATCACCGTCAGCCCGGCCAGTTTTCCGATGGCGTCGAACACCGCCTTGGAATCGTTGGTCGCCCTCATGTTGATCGGCGCGCGCGACATTGGCGCCAGCTTCGGAGGCCCGACCATGAGGTTGGCGTCGTCGGCCGGGGAAGCCGGAGGCGCCATATTCAGCGTCGTCCCTTGTTTCGCGGCCAGCAATTCCATGGTTGCCTGGACTTCCTGCGCGGCCACGGCGCTGGAAGGATCGATCATCTGCGCCTTGCGGAATTCCGCCAGCGCCAGTTCCAGATTGGCTTGCTGGCGCAGCCGCCGGCCCTGATCCACGTGCCATTGCCCGGCCTCAAAGCGCATGCGCGCCGCTTTCAGCTTGTATTCGGTGTTGTTGGGCGAGGCCTGCAGCGCCTTATTGTAATAATCCAGGGCGGTGTCGTAATCCTTCAACGCTTCGGCCTTTTCGCCGGCGTTATAATTCTGTCCGCCTTTGGGGCACCCCGCCAAGAGCACGGTCGCCGTGAGTAAAGCCATTCTCGAGAGATGCCGAATGTTCATCCACGCTCCAGGTTGTGTGAATACGTCGAGTCAGTCTAGCATCCACTCAAAACTCGAACAAGGCGCGAGCTTGCGTGTGCTTGCGTATGGTTACTAGCCGCGGCTAAGATGGAATGCCGTGGCCAAGCCGACAAAAAAACAGGGGAAGCCAGCCGAGCTGCTGGTCGCTCAGAACCGTGCCGCCTCGTACAACTACCACTTGCTTGAGAAGCTGGAAGCGGGAATGGTGTTGCTTGGCACCGAGGTGAAATCTCTGCGCGAAGGAAAGGCGAATATCCGCGACGCCTACGCCGTGGTCCGCGCCGGCGCCGTCTGGCTCCTGAACGCCCACATTGGCGAATATCTCCCGGGCGGCATGCGCAACCATACCCCTCTGCGCCCGCGCAAGCTCCTGCTCCACAAACTGGAAATCGAAAAGCTGGATCGCAAAACCGACCAGGGGGGCTTGACGCTCATCCCCTTGCGAATTTATTTCAAGGACGGAACTGCCAAGTGCGAAATCGCCCTGGCGCAAGGCAAAAAGAAATGGGACCGCCGCCAGACGGAAAAGGACAAAGAGGCCAAGCGCGAAGTAGGCGAGGCCATGCGCCAATTCCGCCATCGGTAGGTCGCGCGTGCACATCGCGTCAGGGGGCATACAAACCCAATGCACCTGATTTGAGTTACAACTGGATTGCAGCAGGTTGAATTTTTCGCGCTGCCTTTTCGGGCCGCGCCATATCGTTCGGAGAAGGGAACTCATGGAACTCACCGTCGACACACGCCCGGCACCGAAAATCGCGATCGAAGCCCTGGTCACCTACGCATTCGAGAATGAAAAGCCCGACACCGGAGTCCTCGCGCAACTCGATCAGGCCGCCGGAGGCGCGCTCTCCAAACTGGCCGCTGCCGGAGAACTCACCGGAAAAATGCTGGAAACCACCCTGCTGTATTACCCGCAGGGCCTGGCCGCCCAGCGACTTTTGATCATCGGCGCGGGCAAAAAGGAAAAATTGGGCACCGCCGAATTGCGCCGGCTGGCCGCCGCTGCCGTTCGCAGTCTGAAATCGCGCCAGGTGAGGCAGGTCGCCTTCCTGGTCCGTGAAGGCGAGCGCAGCGAGTCCGCCGCGCAGGCCGTCGTCGAGGGCATGATCCTCGCGAATTTCGATTACGACAAATACAAAACGGACAAGAAGCCCGGCGGGGAAATTACATTCGCGTCGCTCGCCGGCTGGGACGAATCCTCGCGCGCCGAAGCTGATCGAGGCCTTGCTCGCGGACGCATCGTCGCCGAATCCCAGAATTTTGCGCGCGACCTGGGCAATGAGCCTTCCAACCTGCTCACCCCGCGCATGCTCGCCGACCGCGCCGCAGCCATGGCCCGCGAAGCAGGCCTCTCGGTGGACGTCCTCGACGAAAAAAGAATCGCGGAACTGAAAATGGGCGCCCTGCTCTCGGTCGCGCAGGGCAGCGCGGAACCCCCGCGCATGATCGTCATCACCTACACGCCCGAAAACCTGAACCCGAACGCCCCCGTCCTCGGCCTGGTCGGTAAAGCCATCACCTTCGACACGGGCGGAATTTCCATCAAACCCTCCAACGACATGGAAAAAATGAAGTACGACATGTGCGGCGGCGCCGCCGTGATCGGCGCGATGCGCGCAATCGCCGCATTAAAACCGTCGTGCAAAATTACCGCCGTCGTCCCCTCCAGCGAAAACATGCCCGGCGGACGCGCCCAAAAACCTGGCGACATCCAGATCGCCATGTCCGGAAAATCCATCGAGGTTATCAACACCGACGCCGAAGGCCGCCTGGTCCTGGCCGACGCCATCACCTACGCGAAAAAACTGGGTTGCACGCACCTTGTAGACGCCGCGACCCTCACCGGCGCTGTGGTCGTCGCCCTTGCCAACGTCAACGTCGGCGTGTTCGGCTCCGACCAGACCTTCACCGACCAGCTCCTCGCCAGCTCCAAAGCCGCCGGCGAGAAAATGTGGCCCCTCCCCATCGACGACGACTACCGCGAAATGATCAAGAGCGGCATCGCCGACATTCAAAACGTGGGCAGCGGCAAAGGCGGCGGCGCCATCACCGGCGCCATGTTCATTAAGGAATTCACCGGCGACACCCCGTGGATTCACCTGGACATCGCCGGCCTTGCCTGGCAGGACGACGTAAAACCCTGGAACGCAAAAGGCGCAACCGGTGTAGCCGTCCGCACCATGGTCGACCTGGCAATGAAGTTCGGAAAGTAGTAGCACAGGCAATCCTGTCTGTGTGATTTTGTGCCCCAAACCCGCCCATCGAATCGTGCCCTGGAGGGGCGCGGGTATCCCACGCTCTCAAGTAAACGAACCACCCGGCCGATTCATAAGATAGGCATATAATCTGCCTTGATTGAAAATCCCATTCACGAACCATTTCGCGCGGAAGCAAAATCGATGAACATACTGGTTCTCAACGCCGGCAGCTCCAGCCTGAAATTTCAAATCATCGCCACCGATCTCGACCGCATCCGCCAGGATGCCGACGCGCGCCTGCTGCGCGGCGAAGTTGACCGAATCGGCGGCGAAGCCGTCGTCACCTTCCAGAAAGGCGACGGCCCCAAGCAAAAACTCACCGCCTCGCTCCGCGATATTTCCGCGGCCCTGGACTACGTCATCCGCTGGATTGCCTCCCCCGATTCTGGCATCTCCGAAATCCAGAGCGTTTCCGACATCCACGCCGTCGGTCACCGCGTGGTCCACGGCGGCGAACTGTTCACCGATTCAGCGATCATCACCGACGAAGTGGTGAAGGGCATCGAAAACTGTATCGACCTCGCGCCACTGCACAATCCCACCAACCTGCGCGGCATCCGCGCCGTCCGCGATCTGCTGGGCCATCAGATGCCGCAAGTCGCCGTTTTCGACACCGCCTTTCATCACTCTCTTCCCGTGCATGCCTACCTGTACGCCATCCCCTACCACTTGTACCTGCGCTACCGCATCCGCCGTTACGGCTTTCACGGAATCTCGCATCGCTACGTCGCCTATCGCTACCGCACGCTGCGCAATCTTGAACGCGACCAGGCCAATCTGGTGAGCCTGCATCTGGGCAACGGCTGTTCGGCCGCCGCCATTCGCGCCGGCGTTTCCCTGGACACTTCCATGGGCATGACTCCGCTCGAAGGCCTGGTCATGGGCACCCGCTCCGGCGACGTCGACCCCGCCGTTTTGAGCCTGATTGCTTCCAAGGAAGGACTTTCCCTGCACGAAGTGGAAAGCATGCTCAACAAGCAATCCGGCCTGCTTGGAATTTCCGGCCTCACCAACGACATGCGCACGCTGCAGGGCGAACTGACCGAACATGACGACCGCCGCGCCCGCCTGGCCATCGAAATCTTCTGCTACCGCGCCAGGAAATATATCGGAGCGTATTTGGCGGCTATGGGCGGTGCCGACGCCATCGTCTTCACGGGAGGGATCGGAGAAAACTCCCCGGAAATCCGCCGCCGGATCTGCGAAGGGCTCGAGTGGGCGGGCTTGTCGCTGGACGAAAACAAGAATCAGCAGGCAGTAGGCCGCGAAGAAGTGGTTACCAAGGAAGGGTCGCGCCTGGCGGTTTATGTAATTCCCACTGACGAGGAACTCCTGATCGCCCGGGACACCGCCCGCTGCATCCTGGGCGAACCCAATCCGTCTTGAATTTATTCCGGGATTTCCAGCACGCGCGCGAGTTGCCCCCGCAAATCCTTGGTCCGGAACCCGGGCGAACCAAAGCAGTCTTCGCCCTGGCGCAGAACGGGCAGCCACCAGCAGTCGTTTTCGACAGGGAAAAGTTGAAAAATGGAAACGCGCGACCCTGCCAGGGCCGCCGCCAATTTCCTGCGGTGTGCCGGCGGAACCGTGGAATCCACCAGAAGCACGGCTACCGATTTTTTCCGGACAAATTCGGGCGTGGCGCGCAGCGATGCGGCGAACGCGAAATCGCAGCCCAGTTCTCTGAGCGTCACTTGCAGTGGCGCTCCCCAGGACGTGTTTCGGCCCACCATTAAAATTCGCGATTTGACTGCGGGGGACGACTCGGGCAGGGCGCGCCGATAACTTTCTCTCGCTCCGGCCGGATGCCGGGCGGCGGCAATGCTGGGTGAAACCTGTGGAACGCTTGACATGCAACCCTCCCTAATTTGCGCCGGGAGAGGGTGAGGACTTAGACTGGCGCAAAAAATAAATTACCGGAGCGCGGATTTCCAGTCAAGATAAAATAATGAATCTGTGGAAAAAGCCGCACGGGTGGAAATTCAAGAAAACAAAATTCCGCACTCAATTCTTCTGCGTTTGGGGCGCCTCGGCTCCGGGAGGGTTCTCGGCGGGTTGCGGCGCAATCGAAACCTGCTCGCCCTCCTGCAGCGCATCCGGCGGATTAACCACCACGCGGTCGCCCGCTTCGATTCCCTCCAGAACTTCCACTGCATTGCCGAAATCCCTGCCAATCGTGACCGGTTTCATCACCAGGCGACTGTCTGATCCCACCACCGCCGCCATTGTGCCCTCGGGGCGGAATAGCAGCGCATTGATCGGCAGCGATAGCCGCTGCCCGCTGTACCGCACGTCAAAGTGCACCTGCGCGTAGGACCCCGGGAGTAGCGCCCCCGACGGGTTCGGCACATCCACCTCGGTCAGCAGCGTTCGCGTCGCGGGGTCGATCACATTTGCCGTACGCACCACGGTGCCGCAAAAATTGCGCCCCGCCAATTCCGCAAGCGTGAGGCACGCCTTCAAGCCCTCGTGGATCGACGGGCCGAACGATTGCGGCACCGAGACGTACGCGCGGATCGGGTCGATCTGCGCAAGGTTGAACATCTGCTTGGTGGCCGCCCCGCCGTTGCCCGCATTGATCAGTGTTCCAGGATCCACGTTGCGTTGCGTAATCACTCCGGTGAACGGCGCGTACACCCGCTTGAACGATTCCAGTTCTTCCAGCCGCTTCACGTTGGCTTCGGCCGATTGCACCATGGCCCGTTTCGCCGCCAGATCCCCGTTGGCGTTGTCGGCGTCCTGCCGGGAAACCGAATCCGTTTTCAGCAGATCCTGATACCGAGTGGCCGTGATGCCCGACAAATTGACGTTGGCTTGGGCTGTGCCCAGGTCGGCGCGGGCCTGCGCCAGTTCCTGGTCCACTTCCGGTGTGTCGATCTCGGCCAGGATATCGCCGCTCTTCACCCGGCTTCCAATGTCCTTGTACCATTTCTTCAAGTAGCCGTTGGTCCGCGAATAAATCGGGGATTCCACGTACGCCTTGAGCGTCCCGGGCAGCACCATTTCCGATCCGCCGTTGATGGGCGTTGCGTGGATCACTGAAACGTACGGCACCGACATCAGTTCGGTCCTCTGAGCCAGCACCTGGTGCTCGCTGCGCCGCTGCAGGACGGAATAAATTCCCAGAACCCCGAAAATCAGAAAGAGAATGAAGAACCAGCGCAATAGCGCGCCCCGTCCCCCGCGCGGCCCCTCCGGCGCGCCCGAGTTTTGCGATTCGTTGTGCGACCCTCTGGATAATTCGGACATTTACGCTAAGCTCCCGAAATTCGTACTTCCATTATTGCGCGTCTGGAATCACCGCGCCCGCTCGTGCGCCGCCTTGATGTCGCTTGTGGACCAGCGAAAACACGCAAGGCACGAAAAACAACGTCGCCACCGTGGCCACAATCAGCCCGCCGATCACCGCGCGCCCCAGCGGCGCATTCTGCTCGCCACCCTCGCCCAGGCCCAGCGACAGCGGCACCATCCCGATGATCATGGCCACGGCCGTCATGATTACCGGCCGAATGCGCACGAATCCCGCCTGGACGGCGGCCTGCGCGGCCGGAATGCCTTCGTTCAGCCGCTCCCGCGCGAACGAAATCATCAAGATGCTGTTGGCCGTGGCCACGCCCATGCACATGATCGTCCCCGTCAGCGATGGCACGTTCAGCGTCGTATGCGTCAGCAGCAGAATCCAGATGATTCCCGCCAGCGCTCCCGGCAGCGCCGTGATAATGATGAACGGATCAAGCCACGACTGGAAGTTTACAACAATCAGGAAGTAGACCAGCACGATGGCCACGCCCACGCCCGCGCTCAGGCCCGCGAACGAAGACGTCATCGTCGCTACCTGCCCGCGGCGGATCATCCGCGTGCCGCGCGGCAACTTGCCCTGAAAATCCTTGAGTATGCTCTGAATATCCGCGTCCACCCCGCCCAGGTCGCGCCCTTCCACCGAGGCGTATACGTCCAGCAGCGACTGCGTATCGTACCGGCTCACCAGCGCGGGTTCGACATTCACCCGCACCTGCGCCAAATTTCCCAGAATCTGCGGTGTGCTCGTATTCGACGAAGCCACCGGAATATTTGTCAGCGACTGCATGGAGTTCACTTTGTATTGCGGCACCTGCACGGCAACGTTGTATTCGATTCCGGTCTGCGGATTCACCCAGAACGAAGGATTGATCTGAAAGCTCGAGCTCAACGAAAGCAGCACGCTATTCCCCACGTCCTGTTGCGTCAGCCCCACTGACTGGGCCTGCGTGCGGTCCACGTCCAGAAAAATAGTCGGAGCGGACCGCAACTGCTGCACGTGCACGTCCACCGCTCCCGGTACATGCTGGATCCGTTCGGCAATCTGCTGCGCCAGCGCGTAATTTTTGTCGATGCTCGGCCCCACCAACTGGATATCGACGGGGGAGGGAACTCCAAAATTCAGGATCTGGCTGACCATGTCGGCGGGTTGAAAAAAGAATTGCGTTCCGGGAAACTGTTCAGCAAGCCTTTGCCGCAATTCGTCCACGTAATGAATCGTCGGCATTTTTCGCGTGGGCTTCAGCCCGATCAGAATTTCCGCGTCGGATTCTCCGATCACGCCCGAGTTGCTGTACGTCGTGTTGATCGTGCTGTTGAACAGCCCGATGTTGTCGAGAATGTTTCCCAAATCCTCGGGCGGAATCACGCGCCGGATCAGATTGTCGACCCCGTCCGCCTCCCGCGCGGTTTCCTCCACGCGCTGCCCGGCGCGGGCGCGCATGTGCAGGCGGATCAGCCCCGCGTCCACCGAGGGAAAAAAGTCGCGGCCCAATACCGGCGCCAGCGCCACCGACGCCACGCAAAACAGCAAAAACAGCGAGACGAACAGCCACGCGTGATCCACGCAGAACGTCAGCCCGTTGCGGTAGCGCTCGCGCAGCCGGTCAAACCCTTGCGCGAACCGCCGCTGCGCCCGCGAAAAAATATCGTTTCCTGTCGCGTATTCCTCGCCATGATGACCCTTCAGCAGGTACATCGCCATGGTCGGCACCAGGGTCCGCGAGAAAACGTAAGACGCCAGCATCGCGAACACCACCGCCTCGGCCAGCGGCACGAACAGAAATCTCGCCGTGCCTGTCAGGAAAAACATGGGCACGAACACAATGCAGATGCACAGGGTGGAAACCAGCGCCGGGATCGCAATTTCCTGCGACCCGTCCAGAATCGCCTGCACCGTATCCTTGCCCTGCGCCAGGTTTCTCTCGATGTTCTCGATCGCCACGGTCGCGTCGTCCACCAGGATCCCCACGGCCAGCGCCAGCCCTCCCAGCGTCATCAGGTTGATCGTTTCATGCAGCGCGCTGAGTATCGTGATGGATACCAAAATTGAAAGTGGAATCGAGATGGCGATGATCACCGTGCTCCGCCAGCTTCCCAGGAACAGCAGAATCATCAGCGCCGTCAGGCACGCCGCCACCAGCCCTTCGCGGATCACCCCTTGCACGGCTGCGCGCACGAAAATCGATTGGTCGAACAGCGGCGTAACCACCACCTTTTCGGGCAGCAGCGATTTGATCAGCGGAAGCCGCGAGTAAACCTGCGACACCACGTCCAGCGTCGACGCCGAGCCCGCCTTGTAGATCACCATCAGCACGCCGCGCTGCCCGTCCATTCGAACGATATTAATTTGCGGAGAGAATCCGTCGCTCACGCTGGCGACGTCCCGCACGTAAATTGTCGCCCCGTTGCTGGTGCGGATCGGCAGATCGTTCAGCTCGGCAATCGTATTGGTCGAGCCGTTCATCTCCACGTTGAATTCGGTCGGCCCCAGCTTCGCAGTCCCTGAAGGCAACGCCAGATTTTGCGAGCTGATCGCGTTGATCACGTCGACCGGAGACAGCCCCTTGGCCTGCAATTGCGGAATATCCAGGTTCACCGAAACCTGCCGCAATTTTCCCCCGTACGGATAGGGAATCGCGGCGCCGGCAATCGTGGCCAGCTGGCTGTGCACCACGTTCCAGGTGTAGTCGAACAGTTCCTGCTCGGAAAATCCGTCGCCCTTCACGCCGAGTTGCAGGATGGGCACAGCCGAGGCGGAATACGTAATGATAATCGGGGAGGAAATGCCCGGCGGCAGCTGGCGCAGCACTGTCTGCACCACGTCGCTGATCTGCACCAGGCCGATGCGCACGTCGGTCCCGGGCTGAAAATATACCTTGGTGATCCCGCGCCCAGAGACGGTTTGCGATTCAACGTGCTCCACGTTGTCCACCACCGTGGTCATGAAGCGTTCCACGATCGAGACGATGCGCGCGTCCATCTGCGTCGGCGACAGCCCGCTATAATTCCAGCCAACGCTCACCACGGGAATGTTGATATCCGGGAAAATGTCGGTGGGCGTGCGCTGCAGCACGATCGGCGTCATCAGCACAATGATCAGCGCGGCCACGATGAACGTATATGGCCGCGTCAGCGCGATGCGTACTATCCACATGAATTGGTCCTCTGGCCCCCGATAAAAAGTGCAAACAGTATAATCCGCGAACGCGCCTCGCGGCAGTTTGCCCTTTGCGGATGTGCTTGTTTGGATGCCCGGAATCGCGCCGTCGTTACATTTTCCCGCTCTTCTGCCTCCGCGCCCGCGCGAAACAGGACTCGTGACCTCGGCTGGACGTCGCTTGTGACGCGCATCACACACAAACTTCAATGAACAATTGAATTTCTTTTTGCTTTGCTGCTATAGTGTTTCGCGCGGGCGACGGGCGAAGAAAATAATTTTATATTGTAATCTTAGATGTACCCGTAGCAGTCCGGTAGCGCAAGCGCATCAGTGGGATAACACTGCCGGGTTGTACCCCCTTCATCAGGTAAGGGCGCCGTTTCCCGCAAATTGGGACCGCACGACCGGTTCACAGAGAGGCGCTCAGTCCGTCAGGCTGTAGACCTCGGTGTGTCTTTCCGAGGGACGCAGGTATGGCTCAAATCTTTCATCACAGTACGAATACGATTGCGCGCGTGAGCATTTACGGCGCGGTTATCGTCATTGCATTGCTGGGATTCGCCCTGAACGTCGTCAATCAGACTTCCTACGTCACCGAAGTTCACAACGCGCGCCCTCAGCCCGTCCCGTTCAGCCACAAGCATCACGCTGGCGAACTCGGCCTCGATTGCCGCTATTGCCATTCCTCGGTTGAGGTTTCCTCCTCCGCTGGCATGCCCCCGACGCAGACCTGCATGACCTGCCATTCCCAGATTTGGACCAGCGCCGCAATGCTCGAGCCGGTCCGCGCCAGCTACCGCGATTCCAAACCCATTTCCTGGACGCGCGTCAACGCCGTCCCCGATTTTGTCTATTTCAATCACAGCATTCACGTAGCCAAGGGCGTCGGCTGCACCACCTGCCACGGGCCCGTCGCCGAGATGAACATCACCTGGCGTGCCGAAACCTTATATATGCGCTGGTGCCTGGATTGCCACACTGCTCCCGAGAAATATCTGCGGCCGCGCTCGGAAGTGTTTAACGCCTATTACCAGCCCCCCAGCGACCGGCTGGCGCTGGGCGAAAAACTGATGAAGGAATACAAGGTGCAAAAGCTTACGGCCTGCACCACGTGCCATCGTTAGGGAGCACATGGATTTCATGGACATTGAAAAAAATATCGGCGGCGACACCAGCGGGGAACTGACCGCGCCGCACAAAGACGCTCCCGAGCAGGGCGCACCTCGCTTCTGGCGCGGCCTTGAGGAACTCGCCGACACCCCCGAATTCCGTGATCACAAGGAAAATGAGTTTCCGCACGGCGCCAATGATCCCGACGCGAAACTGAACCGCCGCGAACTCATGAAAGTAATGGCAGCCTCTGCGGCCTTTGCCGGGCTGAGCGGCTGTACCAAGCTGCCCACGCAAAAAATCGTTCCCTACGTCCGCCAGCCCGAGGAAATCATTCCCGGCAAGCCGCTCTTTTACGCCACGGCTGTTACCCTGAGCGGCGTCGCCACCGGCGTGCTGGTCGAAAGCCACATGGCCCGGCCCACCAAGATCGAAGGAAATCCCGATCATCCGGCAAGCCTTGGCGCCGCCGATTCGTTCGCGCAAGCTTCCGTCCTTGGCCTTTACGATCCGGACCGCTCGCGCGCTGAAGTTCACGATGGCCGCCTGGCGAGCTGGGCCGAATTCCAGAGCGAGCTTTCCCTCGCCCTCGGCGGCCCGACCGGCGCCGCGGGACTGCGCCTGCTGACCGGCACAATTACATCGCCATCGCTGGGCGATCAGATCCGCGGGCTGCTCTCGCAATTTTCCGGCGCCAAGTGGGTGCAGTACGAATCGGTCACGCGCGACAATTTTCGCGAAGGCGCTCGCCTCGCGTTCGGCGAGGTCGTCAACACCGTCTACCGTGTTGCCCAGGCGGACGTCATCCTCGCCCTCGATTCCGATTTTCTTACGGCCGGGCCGGGAAGCCTTCGCTACGCCCGCGAATTCGCGCGCAAGCGCCGCGTGGAAAACGAAAATTCAAAAATGAACCGCCTGTACGCCGTGGAATCCACACCGACCAGCACCGGCGCGATGGCCGATCATCGCCTGCGCCTACGCGCTTCCGACGTCGAGGGTTTCACGCGCGCCCTGGCCCGCGAGTTGGGCCTGAATTCCGTTGCCGCCCCGGCATCCGCGCCGCAAGTCCCCGCCGAATGGATTCCCGCGCTTGCTCGCGACCTCAAGCAGCATTCCGGCGCATCCCTGGTGGTTGCCGGCGATCAGCAGCCTCCCGTCGTCCACGCCATCGCTCACGCCATCAATCAGGCGCTGGGAAATTTTGATAAGACCGTCTATTTCACCGAGCCCATCGAACAGTCGCCATCCAATCAATGGAGCTCGATGGGCGAACTTGCCGCCGACATCCGCGCCGGCAGCGTCAGCACTATCGTCATCCTCGGCGGCAATCCGGCTTATGACGCGCCCGCCGACCTCGGCTTCAAGGAACTTCTTCCCAAGGTCACGTTCAGCGCGCGCCTCGGCCAGCACGAAGACGAAACCTCGGCGCTGTGCCACTGGCACATTCCGGAAGCTCATGAACTCGAATCGTGGGGCGACGCCCGCGCCTTCGACGGCACTGTTTCGGTCATCCAGCCGCTGATCGCTCCTCTGTATGGCGGCAAAACGGCCTGCGAACTCCTCGGCCTGTTGAGCGGCAAGGGCGCCAAGTCGCCGCATGACGTTGTCCGCGATTATTGGAAGGCGCAAAAAACCGACGAGCCGCGCTTCGACGCATTCTGGGAGAAGACGCTGCGCGACGGCGTCGTGGCCGGCACGCAATTTCCGCCCAAGCAGGTTTCGCTCAAGCCCGGAATCGCCGCGGAACCTCCGGCCGCCACTCCGCAAGGCCTGGAAATCGTGTTTCGTCCCGACCCGACAATTTATGATGGACGCTTTGCCAACAACGGCTGGCTGCAGGAATTGCCCAAGCCCATGACCAAGCTCACCTGGGACGCGGTAGCCATGGTGAGTCCGAAAACGGCAGCGCGTCTGGGCATCGACAGCTCGCAAGCCGTCGAACTCAAGTATCAGGGCCGCACGATTGTCGCGCCGGTCTGGGTGATGCCGGGCCACGCCGATGAAAGCGTCACCGCATTTCTGGGCTACGGTCGCACGCGCGCCGGACGCGTCGGCACCGGCACTGGCTTTGACGCCGGATGGATTCGCACCTATGCCTCGCCGTGGATCGGCGCGGGCCTGGAAATTCGCCGCACCGGCGACAAGTGGCCTCTCGCCGCAACACAAACGCACAACACCATGGAAGGCCGCGAGCCCATCCGCGTCGCCACGCTCGATGAGTACGCCAAAAATCCAAAATTCGCGCAGGCCGAGGCGGTCGAAAATCCGCTCTCCCTCTACCCCGATGTGAAGTACGAAGGCAATGCCTGGGGCATGGCCATCGACCTGAATTCCTGCACCGGCTGCGGCGCCTGTGTCACCGCCTGCCAGGCCGAAAACAACATCGCCGTCGTCGGAAAAACCGAAGTCATCATCGGCCGCGAGATGCACTGGATCCGCATCGACCGCTACTTCGAAGGCGATGCCGACGGCCCGAACACATTCCACCAGCCGCTCTTGTGCCAGCACTGCGAAGACGCCCCCTGCGAACTGGTTTGCCCTGTCGCCGCAACTGTGCACAGCCCGGAAGGCCTGAACGAAATGGTCTATAACCGCTGCGTGGGCACGCGCTACTGCTCCAACAATTGCCCGTACAAAGTCCGCCGCTTCAATTTCCGCCTCTATTCGGACTGGGATACGCCCAGCCTGTTCGGCATGCGC
This sequence comes from Terriglobia bacterium, assembly GCA_020073375.1. Taxonomy (GTDB): domain Bacteria; phylum Acidobacteriota; class Terriglobia; order Acidiferrales; family UBA7541; genus Palsa-360. The sequence goes on from JAIQFG010000002.1 coordinate 40,735, forward strand.
AATCCGAACGTCAGCGTGCGCAGCCGCGGCGTCATGGAAAAGTGCTCCTACTGCGTGCAGCGCATCAACGCGGTAAAAATCGACGCGGAAAAGCAGGATCGCCCCGTGCGCGACGGCGAAATCGTCACCGCCTGCCAGCAGACTTGCCCGTCCGAAGCCATCGTCTTCGGAAACGTCAACGATCCGAACAGCAAGGTCTCGCTGCTCAAGGCGAAAAACAGAAATTACAAATTGCTCGAGGAACTCAACACGCGCCCCAGGACCACGTACCTGGCAAGATTGCGCAACCCCAATCCGGAAATTGAAAAGTCAGCGGGAGCCTGAGCGGAACGGAATGACTTATGGCGGATAGTCCGGCGGACAAACTCGCGGAGAAGATGGCGACCGCGCCGATCCTCGGCCCGGGGCACGATTTCGCCTCGGTCACCGACAAGATCAGCTCCATCGTCCTGAAACGCCGTCCTCCGAAATGGTGGTGGGTGGGGTTTGCCATCGCGTTCGCATTGGTCATGCTGATGCTTTATTCGATCACCTACCTCCTCATTGTGGGCGTGGGCATCTGGGGAATTCAGGTTCCGGTGGGCTGGGGCTTTGCGATCATCAATTTCGTCTGGTGGATCGGAATTGGGCATGCCGGCACGCTGATTTCCGCCATCCTTCTTCTCTTGCGCCAGCAGTGGCGCACCTCGATCAACCGCTTTGCCGAGGCCATGACCCTTTTCGCGGTGGCCTGCGCCGGAATGTTTCCGTTGCTGCACATGGGCCGCCCGTGGCTCGCCTATTGGATGTTCCCCTATCCGGACACCATGAAAATGTGGCCGAATTTCCGCAGCCCGCTCGCCTGGGATGTGTTCGCCGTCTCCACCTATGCCACCGTCTCGCTGCTGTTCTGGTTTGTCGGCCTGCTCCCGGACCTGGCCACGCTGCGCGACCGCGCGAAAAATCCCGTCGCCAAGATTATCTACGGATTTCTGGCCATGGGCTGGCGCGGCTCGGCCGTGCATTGGTACCGGCATGAAACCGCTTCGCTGCTCCTCGCCGGCCTTGCGACTCCCCTGGTGCTCTCCGTGCACACCATCGTGAGCTTTGACTTCGCCTTCGGCATCGTTCCCGGATGGCACGCCACGATTTTCCCTCCCTACTTCGTGGCCGGCGCCATTTACGCCGGATTCGCCATGGTCCTCACTCTTTCGATTCCCGTGCGCAAAGTATTCGGCCTCGAGGATTTCATCACCATGCGCCACCTCGACAACATGGGCAAGGTGCTGCTGGCCACCGGCCTGATCGTCGGTTACGGCTACATGATGGAAGCCTTCAGCGCCTATTACAGTTCCGATCAATACGAGCGCTTCATGATCCTGAACCGCATGTTTGGGCCCTACGCGGGCATCTATTGGTGCCTGATTTTGTGCAACATCGTGACGCCGCAGTTCCTGTGGTTCCGCAAGGTCCGCTCCAAGGTCGGCGCTCTGTTCGCCATCGCCATGGTCGTCAACGTGGGCATGTGGCTCGAGCGCTTCGTCATCGTGGTCACCAGTTTGCACCGCGATTTCCTGCCGTCGTCCTGGGGCATGTATTACCCCACGCGCTGGGACTTCGCTCTCTTTTTCGGAACCATTGGTTTGTTCTTGACCCTGCTGTTCCTGTTCCTGCGCTTCCTGCCGTTGATTTCCATTTATGAAATGCGCGCGCTGGTCAGCGAAGAGGACAAGAAAGCGGAAGGATGGTCGCCGGCGGACTAGGAGAAAAAGCGGGAGAGTAATCGCGGGAGTGCAAAAAGCGGTTTCCTGAAAACGGTTTGTGGGTCGCGGCTTCAGCCGCGACATCCGGAGGCGTGAACTGCAAGCGCTTTCGCCCCTGGCGGCTTGTTGAGTTTAGTGGCTGGAAATTCATGAGGTGGCCCGGGGCAGTTTCCCGGCCGCGGCAAAAGGAAATGAACGATAGGAAATGAAGCAGACAGAAACAATCTACGGCCTGATGGCGGAATTCACCACCGCCGAGCAGTTGCTCGAGGCCGCGCACCGCACGCACGACGCCGGATACCACCGCGTCGACGCGTTTTCGCCATTTCCCATAGAGGGCCTGGCGCACGCGGTCGGCTTTCACCGCACGCGACTCCCGCTGGTCGTTCTCGCCGCGGGTATCTTTGGCGCAATCGCGGGGTTCGGCATGCAGTATTACGCCGCCGCGGTCAGTTACCCCATCAACGTGGGCGGACGCCCGCTCAACAGCTGGCCTGCGTTTATTCCCATCACGTTTGAAATGACGATTTTGTTCGCGGCCGCCGCGGCCGTCTTCGGCATGTTCATCATGAACGGCCTGCCCACGCCGTACCACCCTGTCTTCAACGTGCCGCGCTTCGCGCTGGCTTCGCGCGACCGTTTTTTCCTGTGCATCAAGGCGGGCGACCCCATGTTCGATCTGGAATTGACCAAAAAATTCCTGGCCACGCTGAATCCGCGCGAGGTGTCTGAAATTGACGTTTAACTTCCACCCGCCGATGCCGTTTCGCGCCCCGCGCCTGCTCGCCGGCCTGGCCCTGCTGCTCGCTTGCGCGGGGTGCCGCCAGGATATGCACGTGCAACCGCGTTACAATCCCTATGACGCCACCGATTTCTTCGAGGACGGCCAGTCCGCGCGCCTTCCGGTCGAAGGCACCGTCCCGCGCGGCGATCTCAAACTGGGCCCCAACGAACTGCTCTACACCGGAAAATTCGACGGCCAGCCCTCGGAATCTTTTCCCTTTCCCGTGACTCGCGAAATCCTGGACCGCGGCCGTGAACGCTTCAATATCTATTGCTCGCCGTGCCACGGATTTTCCGGCGATGGCGACGGCATGATCGTCCAGCGCGGTTTCCGCCGCCCGCCCTCGCTGCACGAAGAGCGACTGCGCACCGCCCCGGCCGGACACTTCTTTGACGTCATCACCAACGGGCAGGGCGTCATGTACCCCTACGGTTACCGCGTTTCGCCCCCGGACCGCTGGGCCATCGTCTACTACATCCGCGCGCTGCAACTCAGCCGCCAGGCTTCGGTCAGCGATCTGCCCGAAGAGCAGCAGAAAAAATTGCTAGGCGGGACGCGATGACCGATACGCGCAACGATTCCTTGAATCTCAACCGCTTGCCCATGCAACTGGCCGGGGCCGGGGCCGTCCTGCTGGCGGTCTGCGCCGCCGCCGGTTTTGCCGACCGCGCCGATTTTTTCCGTTCCTACCTGGTCGCCTATCTGTTCTGGATCGGCATCACGCTCGGTTGCCTGGCCGTGCTCATGGTGCAGCACCTCACCGGAGGTCAGTGGGCGCTTGTGATCCGCCGCATTCTCGAAGCCGGCACGCGCACGCTGCCCTTGATGGCCGTCGCCGCGATTCCCCTGCTGCTCGGAATGCATTCGCTCTATTCCTGGTCGCTCCCGGGGCAGACTGATCCCGTGATTCTCGGCAAGCAGCTGTACCTCAACACCAATTTCTTCATTGTCCGCATGGTGATTTATTTCTGCGTCTGGTTCAGCCTCGCCTATTTTCTGAACAAAGGCTCCCGCACGGAGGACGCCGAAGGCGCCGGCCTTCCGCTCGCTTTGCGCCTGGAAGCGATCAGCGGTTTCGGACTGGTGCTCTACGGCTTCACCGTGACCTTTGCCGGGATCGACTGGGTCATGTCGCTTGAGCCGCGCTGGTATTCCACCATTTACGGATTGCTGTTCATGGTCGGCCAGGCGCTGGCGGCCATGGCCTTCTCCATTGCTGTCCTGATCTGGCTGTCCGACAGCGAGCCGCTCTCGCGTTCCGTGCAGCCCGCGCACTATCAGGATCTCGGCAGCTTCCTGCTGACCTTCGTCATGCTCTGGGCCTATCTGGAATTTTCGCAGTTCCTGATCATCTGGGGCGGCAATCTCAACTCGGAAATTCCCTGGTACTTGCGCCGGATGCAGGGAACCTGGGGCCACGTCGGTTTGCTTCTGGTGGTGCTGAATTTCGCGCTGCCGTTTTTCCTGCTGCTCTTCCGCCACGTCAAGCGCCGCAAGCGTTCGCTGCTGATTGTCGCGGGCCTGGTGTTGCTCATGCGCCTGGTGGACATGTTCTGGATGGTGCTTCCCGCGTTCGGCGGCGGCAACGCGCGCCTCACCTGGATGAACGTCGCCCTGCCGCTCGGTTTTGGCGGAATCTGGCTCGCCTATTTCATCTGGCAGTTGCAAAAGGCGCCGATTCTCCCGGTTCACGATCCCCGCATGGAAGGAGTGGCGCAACATGCCGCCGGACATGGATAAATCGCACGGCGCTCCCAACTCTTCTCCGGGCTATGAAACGCGCGACGCCAACACCGGCGGCGTGCTGAATTTCCTGGTGATCATGGCCGTGGTCCTCGTGTTGACCGGGCTGGTCTCCTGGGGAGTGTTCCGTTATTTCGCTTCGCACGAGCAGGAAAATGCCGCTGCTTCTCCCTTCGCCGGCACGCGCCCGCTTCCGCAGGGCCCGCAGTTGCAGGTCACGCCGCGCGAGGACTGGCTGAAGTACCGCGCAGCGCAGCAACACAATCTGGAAACGTACTCCTGGGTGAACCGCGAAAAGGGAATCGTCAGCGTTCCCATCGACCAGGCCATGGATATTATCGTGAAGAAAGGTTTGCCCGTGCAGGGCCAGGCCGCGCCTTCCGAATCACCCAAGCCCTCTGATGCGGCCAAACCCGCCGAGCCCGCTGCGAATGGGGGCAAAAAACCATGAACGCCAATACCATCGCGGCCCTCTGCCTTGCGGTCATCGCGCTGGCCGCGTCGCCCGCTCATGCGCAGATGAACTCCGCCGCCCCCCCGATTCTTCGCGAGGTCAGCATTTCTCAGAATCTCAACGCGCAGATTCCCGCGGATCTTCCATTTCGCGATGAAAATGGAAATCCCGTTCGCCTCGGCGACTATTTCGGCGCCAGGCCCATCGTGCTTTCCCTGGTCTATTTCAATTGCCCCGCGCTCTGCACCGAAGTCCTGAACGGGGAATTGCACACCATGCAGGCCAGTTCGCTCACCCTCGGCAAGGATTACGACGCCGTCTCCGTGAGCTTCGATCCCAAGGACACCCCGGACGTGGCCCGCGCCAAACGCGATGTCTACACTGCTCAATATCGGCAGTTCGGCCGCCCCGCCGCCGCGCAAAACTGGCATTTCCTCACGGGGGACGCCGCCTCCATCAACGCCCTGACCAAGGCCGTCGGATTTCATTACGCCTATGACCCGGCCATCAACCAGTTCGCGCACGCCGCCGCCATTGTGCTTCTCACTCCCGATGGCCGCGTTTCCCGCTACTTCTACGGCATCACCTACGCCGCGCGCGATTTCCGACTGGGCCTGGTGGACGCCTCCAGCGGAAAGATCGGCACGCTCACCGACCAGGCCATGCTGTTCTGCTATCAGTACGATCCGGAAACGGGCAAGTACGGCATGGTCGTTATGAATATCGTCCGCGCCGGTGGCGCTTTGACGCTGCTGGCCCTGGGAATTTTCATGTTCGTGATGTTCCGGCGCGATCGCCGGAACGCTTTGGCTTCATCCGCGGCGAATTCCGCCGCCAGGCTTTCATGAGGACGGAATTGTGATGCAAGGTTTTCCATTTCAACCCGAACAGGCTTCCACGGTCGCGCAGTCGGTCGATCACCTTTACCTTTTCCTGACCGCCCTCACCGTGTTTTTTTCCACCGTCATCTTCGCCACCATTTTTTATTTCATGATCAAGTACCGCCGCCGCTCTCCCGGCGAGCGCCCCAGGGCCATCGAAGGCTCTCTCCCGCTGGAAATCCTGTGGACCGCGATTCCCACGCTGATCGTGGCCGTGATTTTTATCTGGAGTTCGAGCCTCTATGTCCGCAACGCCGAGCCCCCCAAGGGTGCCATGGAACTGTTCGTCACCGGCAAGCAGTGGATGTGGAAGGTGCAGCATCCGGAAGGGCAGCGCGAGATCAATGAATTGCATGTGCCGCTAGGCCGCCCCGTGAAGCTCACCATGACTTCGGAAGACGTCATCCACGATTTCTTCGTTCCGGCGTTCCGCGTGAAAAAAGACGTCCTGCCCGGCCGCTACACTTCCATGTGGTTTGAGCCTACCAAGCTGGGAACCTTCCACTTGTTTTGCGCCCAGTATTGCGGCGCATTTCACGCCGGAATGATCGGCTCGGTAATCGTCATGGAGCCCGACGAATACGAGCGCTGGCTGGCCGGAAGCGTGCCAGGCGAATCGCCCGAGGCCGCCGGCGAAAAACTGTTCCTACAGCAGGGCTGCGGCACCTGCCACATTGCCGATGGCTCGGGCCCCGGCCCGTCCCTGCTCGGCGTCTTTGGGAATCCGGTCAAGCTCACCACCGGCGAATCCGTTCCGGCCGATGACGCTTACATGCGCGAATCCATCCTGGCGCCCCGCGCCAAGATCGTGGCCGGATTCGTTCCCATCATGCCGTCATTCCAGGGACAACTCACCGAGGAACAAATCGGCAATCTGATCGCTTATCTTCGCGTTCTGGGCAAGTCGCAACCACCGCAGCCAAAGGAAGAGGGGAAGAAATGAGCACGGCCACGCTGGAACCACGCGTGCACGCACCGCGCAACTATCTGAACGCCGACTACGGCTGGAAGTCGTGGCTCTTTACTCTGGACCACAAGCGCATCGCGCTGCTGTATCTGGTCTCGATCACGTTCTTCTTCATCGTCGGCGGGTCCTTCGCCGTCCTCATGCGCATTCAGCTGGTCGATCCGCAGGGCGCTATCGTCCAGCCGGAAACCTACAACAAATTGTTTACCCTGCACGGCGTGGTCATGATTTTCTTTTTCCTCATCCCGTCCATCCCTGCCGTGCTCGGTAATTTCCTGGTGCCGCTGATGGTCGGCGCGCGCGACCTGGCCTTTCCCAAGCTCAACCTCCTCAGCTGGTACATCTACATTGTCGGCGGCTTGTTCACCCTGTATTCCACGATCGCCGGCGGCGTCGATACCGGATGGACGTTCTACACTCCCTATAGCAGCACCTACTCCAATACGCAGGTCACGGCCGTGGCCGTCGGCGTGTTCATCACCGGATTTTCGTCCATCCTCACCGGACTGAATTTCATCGTCACCATTCACAAGATGCGCGCGCCGGGCCTTACCTGGTTCCGCATGCCCCTGTTTCTCTGGGCCATGTACGCCACCAGCATTATCATGGTCCTGGGCACTCCGGTTCTGGCCATCACCATATTCCTTTTGGCGCTCGAGCATCTGTTTCACGTCGGCATCTTCAGCCCGGCCCTAGGCGGCGACCCTCTTCTGTTCCAGCACCTGTTCTGGTTCTATTCCCATCCCGCCGTCTACATCATGATTCTTCCGGCCATGGGAGTGGTCAGTGAAATCATCGCCTGCTTCTCGCGCAAGCGCATCTTCGGCTACAAAATCGTCGCCTTTTCCAGCGTGGCCATTGCCGTCCTCGGCTTTCTGGTTTGGGGACATCACATGTTCGTCACCGGCCAGTCCGTCTACGCCGGCATCATCTTCTCGCTGCTCAGTTTTCTGGTCGCTATTCCTTCCGCGATCAAAGTCTTTAACTGGACCGCCACTCTCTATAAAGGTTCCATCTCGTTTGACGCCCCCATGCTCTACGCCATGGGCTTCATCGGCCTGTTCACCATGGGCGGCCTCACCGGATTGTTCCTGGCTTCGCTCGCCACCGACGTGCACCTGAACGGCACCTACTTCGTTGTCGCCCACTTCCACTACATCATGGTCGGCGGCGCGGTAATGGGCTATCTCGGCGGGATCCATTTCTGGTGGCCGAAAATTTCCGGCCGCAAATATCCCAACGGCTGGGCGGCTCTGGCTGCGGCCATCATCTTTATCGGTTTCAATCTCACGTTCTTTCCGCAATTCGTCCTGGGGTACCTGGGCATGCCGCGCCGCTACGCGTTTTATCCCGCGGAATTCCAGGTCCTCAACGTCATGTCCTCCGCCGGAGCCACCGTGCTCGGCGTCGGCTACCTGATCCCGTTGATCTACTTATTCTGGTCCATGCGTTACGGCCCGATTGCCGAACCCAATCCCTGGGGCGCCACCGGCCTGGAATGGCAAACGCCTTCGCCGCCGCCCACCGAGAATTTCTCGAAGATTCCGGTCGTAACCGAAGAAGCGTACGCCTACGCGGAACAGGAGGCCGGCCATGAGTGATGCCGAGGCGCACCTCCCCGAACATCACTCCGGCCTTGCGCATCAGTTCGAGGACCTCGAACAGCAGCAGGAATCCGATTTTCTCGGCATCTGGCTTTTCCTGGTCACCGAAATCATGTTCTTCGGCGGCTTGTTCGCCGCCTACGCCATCTACCGGTTTTTCTATTTCGCCGCATTCGAGGGCGGCAGCCACATCCTCGACGCGCGCCTGGGCGCCGCCAACACCGCGGTCCTGCTTGGCAGCAGCCTCACCATGGCTCTTTCGGTTCGTTCGGCGCAGACCGGCAATCGCCGAGCCCTCGTCGTCTTCCTTATCGCCACCCTCATCCTGGGCGGCGCGTTCCTGGGAGTGAAGGCTTACGAATACAACCAGAAATTCGTCGAGCACGTCGTCCCCGGCCTTGACTGGGCGCCCGAAGGCGAAGTTCTCGCCCGCCTGGCCCCCGGCGGAGTGCAGCATGCCGAGCTCTATTTCATCTTCTACTTCGCGATGACCGGACTCCACGCCATCCACATGGTCATCGGCATGGGCCTGCTCATTTGGCTGGCGATTCGCGGGCGCAAAGGCGACTTCACCCCGCACTACTTCGCTCCCGTGGAAGTTGTGGGCCTCTACTGGCACTTCGTCGATATCGTCTGGATATTTTTGTTTCCGCTTCTCTATCTCATAGGCGGGCGCTACTAATGTCACACATCGTCGTGCCGCAAAAGACGTACATCTACATCTTCCTGACGCTAATCGGCCTCACGGCGCTCACCACCGGCGTCGCCTACGTCGACCTCGGCCCGTTCAACACCGTGGTCGCGCTGGCCATCGCTTTTTCCAAAATGCTTCTCGTAATCCTGTTCTTCATGAACGTGCGCAACAGCAGCGGCCTGATCCGCATCATCATCGTCGCCGCTTTTTTCTGGTTCGCCCTGCTCATCGCCTTCACCATGAGCGATTACCGCACGCGAACCTGGACCCCCGCCCCAGATTCCTGGTCCTCCGCCCCTCCCACCCATCCCTAACTTGGTTTTCTCCGTGCCCTCTGTGTTCTCAATGTCCTCTGTGTTAAAGCCTTCAGGTTTTCTTAAGCCCAGCCAAATCTCGCCCGCGCAAGCCGCAATGCTCGCCCTCAAAAATAAAATTGTGTGTTGGATCAAACCAGAAACAGAAAACCCGTCCGTTTTCGCGGACGGGCTTTCCAGAGGGGAGAATAGTTCAGTGCCAATGCGCGGTAGGCACGCGAACTCTTTATCCTCGCCGTGAGTCTAGAAGAGGCCAAATACCGTTGTCAAGTGGAGAAATGATTGAAACGAAACGACTATAAGATGCGTAGAATGTGATACTTGCTGCCAGTACCTCAGGTATTAGGTGAGGTTTTCCGCCACGTTTTCAACAGCCCGCCCGAATTCTAATAGAAGTCCTTTGCCTTGATCGGCTTGCTGGAAATTCCCAATTGTAGAATTTCGATCTGCTTGTCGCGATCGAAAACCTTGTTCGGAAGGAAAATTTTTATCACTACTCGAATTCCGCCGAATCCGATGCCCGCGGCAATCGCCAGGACCATGATCGCGCCAGTTCCCATGAACGCGCCAACGATCATCGGCCCGATTCCCGGTTCGGTATACGATGACTTGGGCTCATCCCAGGTGACGGCGCTCTCGTATCCCACCTGATCGAGAATCTTGTTCGCCGAGTCCCTGGACTCGGCGCCCACCACCACAGCCACGATCGAACTCACGCGCTTGCCGAACAACACCGTCTGTCCCGCGGGCACCGCGCCCGGAGGATCGAATGTAAACCGCCGCAGCATTCCCGAAAATTTCATGGCCGCAATCTGCTGCGTCGGGTACGACGCCACCAGCAGCGTCTCTTCCTTGCCCGCAATCTTGTACCGCGCCACGATCGTCTCCGCGCTGTGGTCGAACCCGACCCAGTCGTCGGTCCCCAGCGGAACGAATTGCGCCAGGCTCCGCGGCCCCAGGAAATAGTGCTCGGAATCCTTCACGCGGTCCTTCTCCGGCAGGTGCTCGCCGATCGTGGGGTAGGGCGTCTGGTCCGCCTGCTTGTTCAGCAGATCGGCCAGCTCTTTCAAGTCCGCATCGGAGGGCCGAGCCTGCTTCGCGGGCACGGTGACGTCCACCAGCATCTCGCCCACCACCATTAGCGCGCGCGCCTGCGAAGCGCTGGCATACGCCCCCAGCTCCACCACGGACATGGAATTATCCCGCAGGAATGTGTATGCGCCGTAGGCCGAGCTCGGGTCCCGAAGCCGGTACATCGTAATGGCCGCGGTTTGAGTGCCCTGGGCATAGTTCCGCTGCTCAATCGATTTGACGATGTATTCGCGAAAGCCCGTCGCGTTCGAGCCGAGTAGTTGATCCAGAGCGGCCGGAGATGTTACGGAGGGAGCCCCGGATGCGTTCCACCTCCCAAACGCAGCGGGAAGAGCGGCAGGCGTGCCGGCCGCACGCGAGGCCGCGCCAAAGCACAAAATGGCAACCACCAGGAAGAGGGTTCGTTTCATGGCCACCTATATTAGACGCTAAGAGTTTACTGCGAGTTCCCGGATCGCGCCACTATTCCTGCGCGGGTGCCGGGAGCGGGGTGTGGCTGGTTGTTGGCGAGGCTGTTGGTGCTCTGCAAATAGTTTTCGATTCCGTGGTAGAGGCCGTCGGCCACCTTCTGCCGGTTCTCGGGCTTCTTCAGCCACTGCTCGTCGGAAGGATTGGAGATGAAGGAAATTTCAGCCAGTACCGAAGGCATGTTCGCGCCGATCAGCACGACAAAGGGCGCCTTGCGCACGCCGCGGTTGCGGTCGCCGTGATTGAGCCCTTCCATTCGTTTGGAGAGCGAATCCTGAATGATCCCGGCGAAGTCGCGCGACTCCTCGATCTTCTCGTTCTTCGCGATCTTCTGCACGATGTCCTGCAGGTCGTGGACGCCGTTTTCCGACAGCGCGTTTTCGCGCGAAGCCACTTCCATGGCGTCGCTCGATCCGGTGAAGTTCAGGTAGTACGTCTCGATGCCGCGCGCGTGGCGGTCCTGGCTGGAATTGGCGTGAATCGAGAGAAACAGGTCGGCATGCGCGTCATTCGCGATCGACGTGCGCTGCTCGAGCGGAATGAACGTGTCGTCGTCTCGCGTGTAGACCACGTCCGCCGAAGGCAATTTCTGCTGGATCAGTTTTCCGACGCGCAGGGCCACGTCCAGGCACAGGTCTTTTTCCATCAAGCCGGACGGGCCGATCGTGCCGGTGTCCTTGCCGCCGTGTCCCGCGTCGATCACGATGCGCCCGATCTTCAGCCCCAGCGCGCGCGTCAGCGAATGTTGCCCGTCGCGCGTGAGCTCTGGAGTGGGCGGCGGCCCCATTTCCGTGGCCTGGTCGTGCGCCGATTTCTTCGCGCGGAACGGCTTCTTTGCCGGCGAAGCGCTCAATTCGGGTGCTGCTGGTCCTGCCAGGTCAGGTGTGTTCGCTTCAGCCGATAGAGTTTCCGATGGCGCGTTCTTTTTCGCCTGGTCCGGAGCAGACTGGGGGGCGGCATCCGTATTGGACTTGGCGACAGTCTTGTCCGCGGGTTTCGCCGTCTTCTTCAGCGCGGGCTTCGCATCGTCCGCCGCAGGGGCGGGCGCCTTTGCGCTGGCGCTGGAATCGTTCACGACCGTTTCTTTTGCAGGCGCGGACTTATCCGCCGGCTTGTCTTTCAGTGCGATCCCTGCGGACTCGGCCACCACCCGCTCAGCGGCTTTCGCTGCGGGCTTTGCCAGGGCTTCCTTGGTCGGCACATCGTTTTTCGCAGGCGGAATATCGGTGGTCGGGCCCGGCGGCGGCGCAGCCGCGCGCGCGGCCTGCTCGGCGGCGCTCGCAGTGCCGTACACGTCCACCACTAGCCGGTACGGATCGGGCAGCAAAAACACCGAATAATCCTTGGCGCGATTGACTTCCAGCACCACGCGTACCACGCCCGAGTGATTCTGCGCCACGCGCACGTCTTTCAGGTACCCCCCCTCGCCCACGTCTACCGGAGCGTGCAGCAGCGCGGGGCTGATTTTTGCGCCTTCAATGTCAAAATAAATCCGGTCGGGATTGGAGATGCGCGCCGCCTGGTATTTCACCTGCGCGCCCACGTCGATCACGATCCGCGTGTACATGTCCGCGTTCCAGGTGCGAATTTGCGAGACGCGCGCCCCCGCGCCGCTTGCCGCTGCGGACCCCGCCGTCGGGAACTGCATGGCGATTTGCTTCGCGTCTGGTTTTGCATCCGGGGGCGGGGAAGTCTTCTCAGCGGTGGCTTGCTTTGTCGGAGCCGGCGCGTCGGGAGCCGCCTTTGCCTTCGCGGATTTCGCGCCGGGACCGTTCGTCGCATTCGCAGTCTTCATCGCGCCCAGAATCGCCACGACTTCCGGCGCATGAGGCGACTTCGGATGCAGCGCCAGAAACTGCTCGTACGTTTTTTGCGCCAGCACGGCGTCATGCAGATCGTCCTGCTCGATGTGCGCGATGGACAGCAGCGCGCCTTCGCGGAATTTCGTGGTCGGATATTGCTTCAGCAAAAACTGATATTCATCGATGGACGATTGATAATATTTTTCGTCGAACAGGTCCCCCATGGTGCGATACAGCTCGGCCGCCTGATTGATCGACTGCGGCACCGGCGCCGCCCGCGGCGTGATCAGGTACACGCGCTTGTATTCGCGCACCAGCGCCGTGTAATCCTTCAGTGAGCGCTTGATTTCGGTTTGGGATTCCAGCTCCATCCGCGCTTTTTCAGCGCGGTCGAACTGCGCTTTCGCCGCGTCGCGCCGTTCGGGCGAAGTGGTGTCATTGCCGGATGCCAGAAGGGGGAAAAACGACAGAACTAGCAGGGGCGCGAACAAAACGCGTAAACTTGGCCGGGTTGAAGCGGCTTGCTGCCGCAAGGTTTGCCTCATTCGTTCGTAAAAACCACCCGCCCGTCCGCCTCCACCGCGCGATAAATCGGCTGCCGCGCCTCGAAACTTCGGGGCAGGCGGTCGGATCCGGGCCGGTAATAGGAATCCGTCACTTTCTGCACGTACTCGCGCGTTTCTCGAATCCGCGGCACTCCCCCTGCGCGATCCACGGCGCCCGGCCCGGCGTTATACGCCGCCAAGGCCTTGTCGAGGTCGCCATTATACCTCTCAAGCAGGCTATGAAGATAGCGAACTCCGCCGTCCAAATTCTGTTTCGGGTCCAAAGCATTACTCACGCCCATCTGGTGCGCTGTTTGCGGAACCAGCTGCATCAGCCCCAGCGCCCCGCGCCGCGAAATGGCCGTCGAATTATAGTTCGATTCCGTCTCAATCACTGCCCGCACCAGCGCCGGGTCCACTCGATACCGCGCCGATACTTCGCGAATCATTTCCTCGATCTTCCCGCGGTTGGCCAGCGCTGCCGCCGAAAGTTCAGGAGCGGTTAGTGCGGAGCCTTGCCCGCTGCGCAGCGAAACTTTCGTAAACCCGGCAGGTAGGGCTGCCGATTTCCTGGTTGCAGCAACAACCACTGGCGGATCCGCGTTCACGAACACTCGTTTCCCGCTGTCATCCAGGTAGGAAACAATTTGCGCCTGCGCGGGTATCGTGCTCAAGGCCAGCATTCCGAATAAGATAACCAATGAATTGGACAGTGTGCGCGTCATTGTATGGCGTGCCCCGTGGGCCGGCAAAAGCCGTGCCCGGAATATGGATTCGCACCTGATCCGTTCTGGGAAGGCAGCGTGGTTCCGCCGCCTGAGTCGAAGAGGGCTCCAAATCGAGCCTCACCTGTGGTACCAGCTACAGCTCGCGACTGGACGAAGCAGGCTTCGCCCGGAACGTTCTGGCGCGATTGAAATTATAGCGATTGGTCAATCAGGAAATATACTTGCTCAAGGGCCAATTTTAGGGCAGGTGTGTCTTTTCCGCCAGCCTCGGCCAGATCCGGCCTTCCGCCGCCCGATCCGCCCACCAGTTTCGCGGTAGCCTGTATGATCTTTCCTGCGTGCAGCTTAGAGGTAAGGTCCTTGGTCACCCCGGCCAGCAGGGCCACTTTGCCGTCTTCGATTGTCCCCAATACCACCACGCCGGAGCCCAGTTTCTGCCGCAGGCTGTCCACAATCTGGCGCATGGTTTCGCGGTCCACGCCTTCCAGTTCGGCGGAAATCACCTTAACGCCCTTGATCAATCGCGCCTGCTCGGCCAATTCGCCGAGTTTAGACATCGCCCCCTTGCGCTTCAGCGTCTCCAGTTGTTTTTCCAGTTGGTGCTGCTCCTGCTCGATCCGCTCGATGGCCGCGGCCAGTTGGTCTTCCGGCACGCTCAACCGCGCGGAGATTTCTCCCAGCAGTTGCCGCGCGCGCTGGTAGTCGGAGAGTGCAGCAGTCCCGGTAATGGCCTCGATGCGGCGTACTCCGGCGGCGGCCGATTGCTCCACGGCGATTTTGAACACGCCGATGTCGCCCGTTCGCGCGACGTGCGTGCCGCCGCAAAGTTCCTTGCTGTAAAATCCGCGCGGCGCGCCAGGATCTGGAATGGTCACCACGCGTACGTTCTGCTCCGGATAGCGGTCGCCGAAAAAGGCCAGCGCTCCGGAGGCAAGCGCGTCGTCGATGGTGGTGACGTTGGTTTGAATTTCGCTGTTCAACAGAATTTCGTCGTTCACCTGCTGCTCGATGTCCCGCAATTCGGCCGCATCGATGGCCGCAAAATGCGAAAAATCAAATCGCAGCCGCCCAGGCTCCACCAGCGACCCGGCCTGCTTCACGTGCGTCCCCAGAATATTCCGCAGCGCCGCGTGCATCAGGTGCGTTCCGGTGTGATTCCGCTTGATGTGCTCACGCCGCGCCCCGTCCGCGTCCCCTGCAACAAGATCGCCGACCACCAGCTTTTCCTTGGCCACCACGCGGTGCGCGATCAGCCCCGAGACCGGATAATACGCCCCGCGCACATCCGCGATCTGCATCGTGTGCTCGTTGTTCCACAGCGTCCCGATGTCCGAAACCTGCCCGCCCGATTCGGCGTAAAAAACGGTGCGATCCAGAACAATTTCGCCTTCCGCGCCCGCCGGGAGCTCGTTCACCGCGCCGTTCTTGGTGACGATGGCTTCGATCCGCCGGTTTTTCGCCGTCGTCCCAAAATAAAAATCAGGCTCGGTGCGAAGCGTCTCCGCCAATTTTCCATAAACAGGATTGGCGACGCCCTTGTGGCCGCCTTTCCACGATGCTCGCGCGCGGGTGCGCTGTTCGTCCATGGCCTGCTGAAATCCGGGCTCGTCGAATGCCAGTTCCAGATCGCGCACGGCGTCCTTGATGAAATCCAGGGGAAGCCCGAATGTGTCATAGAGCTTGAATGCTTTGCTTCCCTCGTACGAGCCTATGGATTGTTCCAGGTCTTCATCGAGCTTCTTCAGGCCGATGGCGAGCGTGTGCGCAAAGCGTGTTTCCTCGCCCAGAATCGTTCTTGCGACGCGCTCGATGGTATCGTCGAGCTCCGGATACGCGCCGCGCGTGGCCCAGTGCACCGCGCGCGACATTTCCGCCATGAACGGTTCGTGCGAACCGAGTAACCGCCCGTGTCGTATGCCGCGCCGCAGAATTTTCCGCAGCACGTACCCGCGCCCCTCATTTGATGGGACGACACCGTCAGAAATCAGAAATGTCGAAGCGCGCGCATGGTCGGCGATGATGCGCAGGGAAGCGTCGCTCCTCGCCGAAGCTCCCGGACGTGTCCCGGTCAGCTCCCCCCCGCGTTGAATCAGCGGCACAAACAAATCCGTATCGAAATTGCTGATCTTCCCTTGCAGCACGGCAGCGAGTCGCTCCAGCCCCGCGCCGGTATCGATCGAAGGCTTCGGGAGCGGCACGACCGTCCCCGAATCGTCGCGGTTGAACTGCATGAAAACGAGATTCCATATCTCCACGTACCGCCCGCACTCGCACCCGAATTTGCAGTTCGTATGCCCCTGGTCCGACGCGCCAGGCCCCATGTCGTAATGAATCTCGCTGCACGGTCCGCAAGGCCCGGTATCGCCCATGGCCCAGAAATTTTCCTTCAGCCCGGGGACGGGAACCACGCGGTCGCGCGGCGCACCGGCGGCAATCCACAATTCCCGGGCCTCTTCGTCAATGCCCAAAATCTTGCCGGGTGCAATCTCAGCCCCGCCAAACACCGTGAATGTGAGCTTATCGACCGGAATCCCAAACCATTGCGGGGAAGTAACCAATTCCCATGCGTAGGCAACAGCGTCCTTCTTGAAATAATCCCCAAACGAAAAATTCCCCAGCATCTCGAAAAACGTGTGGTGCCGGTTGGTGAACCCGACATTCTCGAGGTCGTTGTGCTTGCCCCCGGCGCGCACGCATTTTTGCGACGTCGCGGCGCGCGTGTATTCGCGCTGCTCCAGCCCCAGGAAGACATCCTTGAACTGGTTCATCCCCGCGTTGGTGAACAGCAGCGTGGGATCGTTCACCGGCACCAGCGAGGAACTGCGCACCACGCGGTGCCCGCGGTCGCCAAAATATTTCAGGAATGTAGCGCGGATGTCGTTGCCGCTCAGCAAGAGGACCTCAAGTTCCGTGATTTGTAATTCGCGACTGGTGACTCGTGAAAATCCATTCGAGTCCGCTCCCGTTACCTGTGTTTTTGTTGAATAGGAATCTCATCCCGGGGATAAACCCTCTCGGGCAAATCATTATCGCAGAGGGTAAGCACTGCCGCAACGCGCGCATGGCTCCGCGACAACATATTCAACGAATTACGTCCGCTCGCCGACAGCCAATGCTATGGATCATTTAATTGAGTTTGACCGAGTCACGAACCATGCGTATCTTCAACTTGTGATGTGAGATAAACCGCAGCAGGATGCCGCCGGCCGGCGGTCCTCGGCCGCGAGCGCGGCTCTGGCGCCGAATGCCTTTGTGCAACCGGCTCGGAGGGCCCCCGAAGCAAACGACCATGTATCTCAAATGCGCCCATCCTGATTGCACCTCCGATTTTGACAGCGGGCACGGCCGCCTGTTCCGCTTCCAGCAGAATCCGCAGCAATCCGAGCAGCCCTCCCACTGGCATTCAGTGAAGCATTTCTGGCTGTGCGGCCGTTGCTGCGAACTTTACACCATCGGATACCGCAAGGGTCTTGGCGTGCTCCTGATGGACCGCGTGGAGGCGGGCATTTCCTCCGAGCAGGCCGCGCATTTCATGCTGCAAGCCGATCGCGCGGCGGATCGCCCCGCGCAAACGCGCCGCGCGCGCGCCGCGGTTCACGAGCGCAAGCGCAAGATCAAGCCGGCGCCGGTGCAGGCCAGCGCCATCGAAATACTGGAAAACAGGAATTTGGAAAGGAGAGGCTAGACGAAATGAACGAGGAAATCGGCAAGGTAGCCGGCGCAATCTGGCATGCCCTGGAAGCGAACGGAGAAATGACGCTCACAAAACTGAAGAAGGAAATCAGCGCCGAAGCGCCCGTGTTCGACTGGGCCATCGGCTGGCTCGCGCGCGAGGACAAACTCAATTTGGCGCGCGAAAAACGAACCGTCCGCGCCTGCCTCAAGGGCTGGCACGGACAGAGCGCGAACGCCGCGTAAGCGGCCGCATGAAAAATTCCTAAGGCCTTCCGCTGGTGTCGATTCGTGAACGCCTTCCCACCGGCTCGAGGATTCCTACCTCAAAATTTCCCTTGGCGAATGGTTCAGTTTGCGCGCGGTTTGGTTTTGTAGGACAGGCACTCTTGCCTGTCCGGTTTAGATTCCCATCTCCGCAGGCAAAACCGGACAGGCAAGAGTGCCTGTCCTACTACTCGAAATGGAAAATATCGAGAACGATTTTTGTCCGCCGGTTCATCAGCACGATGTGGCCGCCGACCACGACGCGTTCGCAATCCGGGGCGGGCGGTGGCAGCTGCCGGTCCAGGTCCACCGGAATCGGGGCGATGTGCGCCTCCAGGTCGACTGGAAACGCGGCGCGGACCACCAACTGCCTCTCCAAACCAGGAGGAAGGCGATCGCGCTTGGCAAGTCCGGGCGGAAGATGCCGGTAATGGGCAGAGTACCAGCCGCGCATCTCGTCGCGATCATGGTCCGCGAATCCGTATCCACGGCGATCGTCGTCATCGTCGTGGTCCTTGCGTTTATCTTTCCAGTGCCCGTTGTCGTGCTCATGACCGTGGTCATGCTTATCGGCAAACGCGGCGCTTCCCGGCAACGAACAAGCTGCAAGCACAGCAAAGGCAAGCCATTTTCTGGTTTTCAAGGGTTCCTCCGGCATAGGTTGACTGGGGATCCAGAATAGTGGTCCGGTCGGCAGGGTTCAATTGACCTGAAGGACAGTGTTTCCAGGGCAGGCAGTTTAGGTAGCACAGGCACTCTTGCCTGTGTGCTTTTGGAGGATCAACGTCCTGCGCCAGCTCACCTGCTTGACCTAACAATGATCGCAAAACCCGCAAAGGCAAGAGTGCCTGTGCCACGCAACGCGCCCCAACTTCTCACGCCTCTTCCGAGGCCGCATCCGCAATCTCATCCACCACAATATTCGCCACCGCGCGCAATTCCCGCCGGATCGTCTCGCCGGAAAATCCCGCGCGCAGCAAACTGCGATATAGCGACGCTTTCTTGCGCTCGTCCAGCGGCCCGCGCAACGTCTTCAGCCGCCGCGTGAGCCGCGCGCGCACTGTCGCGCCGTCGTCCGAGTCCGCCGCGCGCTCGGCCAGCGCCGCCTCGATGTGCCGGTCGGGCACGCCGTGCCCGCGCAGATCGCGCGTGATCCGGAACGCCCCCTGCTTGCGCAATTCCGACCGCATCCGCACAAACTGCTTTGCGTACCGCGCGTCATCCAGATATTTGTGATCCCTCAGCCGGCTCATAACCGCACCGACCGTTTCCTTCTCCTCCGCGCGCCGCTCCAGGTACACGCGCAGGTCGTGCACCGAGTACGCGTGCCGAGCCAGCGCGTTAATCGCCGCCGTGTACAGTTCGGTTTCGCTGGAAAGCTTTCGCGGGGCTTTGCGCATGAGCCAAGCATAGAGGCAGGGAAGCAAGGAGGCAAGCAAAGTAGCACAGGCACTCCTGCCTGTGTGGTTTTTGCAATCGCGCCTGGGATTGATCTGGAATATTTATCTACAAAACCACACAGCCATGAGTGGCTGTGCTACCGCCGGCTGAAACCCTCGAACTCGGTCATGGTGCGCTCCATCTCTTCTCGCGCCGAATCCGAGGCCGAGCGGATACCCTGGATGCGCAGTTTGAAATCGTCCGGGTTGGAGGCGCGCATAAGGGCTTCTTCGTAGGTGACCAGGTTGCGGGTATAGAGATCGAACAGCGACTGGTCGAATGTCTGCATGCCGTACTGGCTGGTGCCGGCGGCGATGGCGTCATGAATCAGCCGCGTCTTGTCCGGATTGATGATGCAGTCCCGGATGTAGGCGGTCGCGATCATCACCTCGACGGCCGGAACGCGTCCATTATTGTCGGCGCGGCGCACCAGGCGCTGGCTGATGACGGCCTTGAGCGTCGCGGCCATCTGCAGGCGAATCTGTTTCTGCTCGGGCGGAGGAAATACGGCGATGATGCGCTGGATCGTCTCGGTCGCATCCAGCGTGTGCAAGGTGGAGAAAACCAGATGCCCGGTTTCCGCCGCCAGCAGCGCCGTGGCGATCGTTTCCAGGTCGCGCATTTCGCCGACCAGAATCACGTCCGGGTCCTGGCGCAATCCGGCGCGCAAGGCAGTCGA
Organism: Terriglobia bacterium; assembly: GCA_020073375.1. Classification (GTDB taxonomy): domain Bacteria; phylum Acidobacteriota; class Terriglobia; order Acidiferrales; family UBA7541; genus Palsa-360. Next base: position 60,611 of record JAIQFG010000002.1, read on the forward strand.
AAAATTGGCGGTATCGACTTCCACCTCGCGCTGGTTGATGAAACTTTTCTTGTCGCGGTGCAGGAATTCGATGGGGTCTTCGATGGTAATCACGTGATCGGACCGCGAGGTATTGATGCGGTCGATCATGGCGGCCAGCGTGGTGGATTTCCCCGACCCGGTCGTTCCCGTCACCAGCACCAGCCCGCGCTGTTCCTCGCAAATTGTCTCAATCACGTGCGGAAGATCGAGTTCCTCGATAGTGCGGATTTTAGTGGGAATGACGCGCAAAACCATCCCGACGTTGCCGCGCTGCTGGAACACGTTCACGCGGAAGCGCCCCAGCCCGGCCACGCCATAGGCCATGTCGAGTTCGGCGGTCTCCTTGAATTTCTGCTTCTGGCGGTTGGTCATCATGCTGAACGCCATCGAGAGCATTTCTTCCGGAGTAACGCGCGCCACGTCGGTCTGAGGCATCAGTTGACCGTCGATGCGCAAATAGGGATGGTTGCCCACCTTCAGGTGAAGGTCGGACGCCTTGGTTTCAACGGCGCGGCGCAGCAGATCGTCGATGCTCAGTGCCATAGTCAGCCCGTCTCCGTGAGGAGGATCGCTTTTAGCAAACTAGCATCGGGAAACTACCCCGGCAAGCGCGCCAAAATTCGATGACGCCGCTTAGTAACGGTCCGGTAGCACAGCCACTTTCCGCAGCGTGTCAAGTCAAGACAAGCTATCTTGCCGCCCTATGCCGGCACATTCGCGCATCGCAAAATCATCCCTCTGGCCACACCCCGGCCCAGCGAGGTAGATGTACAATCCCCGAGGAAGTCGCCATGTTCAAGCTGAAGCGAATTTACGATCCCCCGAAACCATCCGACGGCTACCGCATCCTGGTGGACAGAATCTGGCCCCGCGGCATGTCCAAGCAAAAAGCCCAGGTCGACCTCTGGCTGAAAGAAATCGCTCCGTCCGGCGCCCTGCGAAAATGGTTCGCGCACGACCCCGAACGTTGGACGGAATTTCAAAAACGCTACCGCCATGAATTGCAAACACAATCGGCGCTGACAAACGAAATCAAACTCCTGGAAAAAAAGCACCGCACCATCACCTTGATTTATTCCGCCCGAGATGAACGCCACAATCAGGCCGTCGCACTTCTCTCATACCTCAAACGCCGCAGCTAACCCTCCCAACTGCTCACGGAAATATCGGTAAACCATAGTTCCACCATTCGGCGCTGTCCCAATTTGAACACTGGTCGGAATTCGGATGTCGGGGCTTCAGCCCCGACGAAGGTATCCTCGAGTAAGGGGTTTTAACCCCTGAAGCTTCAAGGGCTAAAGCCCATGAAGAACGGAGCGCGAATGTCCGAGCTGAAGCTCGGACCTCCGGCTACTCGCGCAAATCTCAAATTACCACAGCGCCCCCTTCACCATGCTTGACGTCCCCCGCAACGCCCAGTACGCTGTCGGTGCGCTTGCCGCGCTCAAGGGGAACCCTCCGGCGAACGATGGCCACCACCGATCCCAAGATCCTGGAATCCAGCCAAATCTCCGTGGCCGACGCTATCTCCGGCGGCCTGAAGCGCCGCCTGTTGCACGTCCAGGAATACACGCTGCTTTCGGCCCGTTCCATCGCTTGCCTGTTCAGCCCGCCGTATTACATGTCCGATGTCCTCGAGCAGATGGACATCATCGGCGTTGGCTCGCTGCCCATCGTGCTGCTCACCGGATTTTTCATCGGAGCGGTCATGGTCCTGCAAACCGCCGCGCAGTTCGAGCGCTTCGGCCAAACTGCGCTCACTGCGGACGTCGTCTCCCTCGCCCTGGTCCGCGAACTGGGCCCATCCATCACCGGCCTGCTCGTCGCCGGACGAAATTCCTCCGGCATCGCCTCCGAACTCGGCTCCATGCTCGTCACCGAACAGGTGGACGCCATGCGCGCCATGGGCACCGACCCCATCCGCAAGCTCGTCACCCCGCGCGTTATCGCCACCACGCTCATGCTTCCCCTGCTCACCGCTCTTGCCGATTTACTCGGCCTGATCGGCGGCTACTTGGTCTCGGCCTTCACGCTCCGCCTGAACGCCGTGACCTTCTGGACGCGCGCCCTCGACATCCTGGAATTTTCCGACCTCATGCAGGGCCTCAGCAAGCCCATCATTTTCGGCATCATCCTATCCACCGTCGGTTGCTATCAGGGCCTCAACGTCAAGGGCGGCACACAAGGCGTCGGCCGCGCCACCACCCAGGCCGTCGTAACTTCTTCCGTCTTCATCCTCATCTCCAATTTCTTCCTCACCAAACTAATGCTGTTCCTCGCCGGCCACGTTTTCTAGTTTCCAAACTGTGAACCAATCGGTTTCCGCCCACGCCCCATTTCCATCTATAATCTTCCAGTGCGCCCGTGGCTCGATCCGCAATGCCGCCCGCGCTCCATTCCAAATGAGTTCGGACACGCCCAACGAACCCGTCATCTCCTTCCAAAACGTAAGCATCGGCTTCGACATGGGCGACGTCCTCAGCGGCCTCTCCTTCTCCGTCGCTCACCAGGAAACCAAAGTCCTCATCGGCGAAAGCGGCACGGGAAAAACCCTCACCCTGAAGCTGGCCGCAGGCTTGCTCCGCCCTGACTCCGGCACGGTGCGCATGTTGGGCCGCGATCTGGCAACTTTGTCCGAAAGGGAATTGCTCGCCTTCCGCCGCCAAATCGGATTTGTCTTTCAGGAAGGCGCGCTGTTCGATTCCCTCACCGTCGCCGACAACGTCGCCTACTCCCTCCGCGAGGAACACGTCAGCGAGGATGAAATCGCGCCGCGCGTCCTCGAATCCCTGCGCTTCGTGGAAATGGAACACACTCTGGAAAAATTGCCCGGCGAACTTTCCGGCGGCATGAGGCGCCGCGTTTCCATAGCCCGCGCCCTGGTCAGCCGTCCGCAAGTCGTCCTTTACGATTCGCCCACCGCGGGCCTGGACCCGGTCACTTCGCAAACCATCATCACGCTGATCCTTCGCCTGCGCGACACACAGGGAGTCACGTCCGTGCTGGCCACGCACCGCCTGCAGGACGCCTTCGGCCTGGCCAACTACCGCTTCGACGGCGAAACCGGTCGCGTCGTCCCCATTTCCAATAACGGCAACGCCCGCAAGACAGGTGCCGCCACCAACTTCGTCGTCCTGCGCGGTGGAAAAGTTTATTTCGAGGGCAGCCCGCAACTTATCGAACAGTCACGCGACGATTATTTGCGTCGCTTTTTGCTCTAATGCAGTTAGCATGTTCCCGATTTCCTGAGGAGGCGCACGAATGGCACATCAGAAGCAATTAACCTGGAGCGAGCTGCGTGTCGGACTTTTCGTTCTGGCCGCCACCACCTTATTGATCGTCGTCATTTTTTACGTCACTGGCGGCGCCGGCGCCCTCGGCGCGAAATATCGCCTGCGCACCTACCTCCCCGAGGTCGACGGCCTCACCGTCGGCGCGCCCGTCCGTGTCGATGGCGTCGAAGTCGGTAACGTCGAACGCATCGGCATCGCCACGCTCAAGCCCGGCGAACCCCTGATCAAGGCCCACAGCATCGAAGTCGACATGCGCATCCAGAAATCTTTCGAGAACTATATCCGCACGGACTCCACCGCCGGCCTGGTCACCGAGGGCCTTCTCGGCAACCGCTACGTTGACATCAACCGCGGTTTTGTCGGCCGCAACTTGCGCAACGATGAGGAAATTCCCGGCCGCGAGGAAAACGCACTCAAGGAAGTCGTCGATCGCAGCGCCGACCTGCTCACCAATCTGAACGCAATCACCAAGCAGGCCAGCGACGTCCTCACCGGCATTAAGGAAGGCCGCGGATCGCTCGGCAAATTCCTCGTCGACGAGGACGCATACAAGCACCTCAACAGCTCCCTGCAAAATCTCGACCGCGTCACCACCGACATTCAAGCGGGGAAGGGAACTCTCGGCCAGCTGGTCGTAAACGACGAAATGTATAACCGCGTCGACTCCATCGCCGCTCGCCTCGACACCGTTCTCGATGCCGTCCAGCAGCAGAAAGGCACCCTCGGCAAGCTCGTCTACAGCTCCGACTTCCACGATAGCGCCAAAAATTTCCTCGACAACGGCAACGCCGTCCTCACCGACGTCCGCGCCGGAAAAGGCACGCTCGGCAAACTCGCCACCGACGACTCCCTCTTCACCCAGTACCGCCAGGTCGGCGAAAATCTATCCGCCGCCACCGCCAAAATGAATTCCAACGAGGCCACCATCGGCAAATTCTTCACCGACCCCAAACTTTACGACAATCTCTCCGGCCTCACCGGCGACATGCGCCTGCTGGTCGGCGATTTCCGCAAGGATCCCAAAAAATTCCTGCACGTGAAGTTTTCGGTTTTCTAACGGAGCGCCGTAAGACGAATGCATCGCCCGCAATCCCGTGCCGTCCCAAAATTTGTTTGCGTCGCTCATTTCAGGCGCTGAAAGCGAAGTCGGTGACTAGCCCGGGGCAACGCCCTGGGGACCGCGCCACATTTGTGGTGCGCCCTGAAAGGGCGCAAGGGCTCTACGCACCTTCAGGGCGAACTCAAAGATTCCTCACGCTACCTGGGGTGCCGCCCGCGGGCTAGTCACCGTCGCCCCTTGGCGCAATGCATCGCTTAGCCTTCAAACGGAAAAGGATGCCGCCTAACGAATTATGAGATGAGTTCGAGCCGTTGGCCCTGCGAAAAAACGGCATTCCCGTAAGAATTCCCAAAAAGCCAAGATAAGAAATGCTTGATTGTCTACCGCCCCACCGTAAACGACAACGCGAGCTCCCGAATCCGCCGCAAATCCATCTTCCCCGTCCCAAGATGCGGAAATTCCGCCGTATAAAAAAACTGATTGGCCCGCGGCAGCCACAAATTCGGCAACCCGCACTGCCCCAGTTGCTCGATCACGCCGCTTAACTTCTCTTCCGCCAGGTTGTGCAGCACCACCAGCCGCTCGCCCTTCTTCTCGTCCGGCACTCCCGTGACCACGAAGCTTTGCTCGGTCGCTCCCGCCAGCTCGTGCAGCTTCTCCTCGATCTTGACGTGCGGCACCATCTCTCCGCCGATTTTGCTGAACCGCGACAGCCGGTCCGTGATCTCGATGAACCCGTCCTCGTCCATCGCCGCAATGTCTCCGGTCACATACCACCCGCCGCGCAGCACCTCCGCCGACTTCTCCGGCTTGCCCAGGTACCCCTGCATGATGTTCGGTCCCGCCACCAGTAGCACGCCCGTTTGTCCCAGCGGCAGCGGCGCCAGCGTTTCCGGGTCGGCGATGCTCACGCTCACTCCGGGCAACGGATGCCCGATCTTCCCGCGCTTGGCCCCGGTTTGCCGGAACCCGGGCGCACGGAAGTCCCGCGTGTTCACCGCCACCACCGGCGAACATTCCGTGCAGCCGTATCCTTCCAGCGGCCGGATTCCGAAACGGTCTTCAAACGCCGCCGCCAGTCTCTCGGTCAGCTTTTCCGCTCCCACCATCACCAGTTGCACGCTGCCGAAGTCCTCCGGCGAGCATCGCCGCAGATACGCCTGCAGGAACGTGGGCGTTGCCAGAAGAAATGTAATTTTATATTTCCGCGCGATCTCGCTGATCGCCGCCAGATCCAGCGGATTGTAATGATAAATCACGCCCACCCCGCGTATCGCCGGCATCCACAGCGTCACGGTAAATCCGAATGAATGAAAAAACGGCAGAATCCCCAGCACGCGGTCGCTGCCGCGCAGCATGAACGTCTGCGCCACCTGCTCGATATTGGACGCGATGTTGTAATGCGACAGCATCACTCCCTTCGGATCGCCCGTGCTCCCGCTCGAAAAAATCACCGTGGCAAGATCGTCAAGCCCCGCCGGCGCCGTTTGCCCCAGCGCCCTCTCCAGCATCCGCACTGGAAACAACCAGGCCATGAACAGCGCACCCAGTTTTTCAATCACCCCCGCATTCGCCGCCAGGTCCTCCACAAAAATCGCCTTGCCGGGCACTTCGATCTTCACCCGCTCCAGAAACGCCCGCGACGTAACCACCGTCTGCAGTTCGCACTGCCGTGCACACGAATCCAGCGTCTCGCCCGACACCGTATAATTCAAATTGACCGCCACTTTCCCGCACAACACTGCCGCGAAATTCACCAGCGCCCCCGCCGTCGAAGGCGGCAGCAGGATTCCCACCATCCGCTGGTCTTTCCAGGCATTTTTCAAGCGCCGCGCCAGAAACACCGCCCGCGTCCGCGCCTCGTGAAAACGCATCCCGCTCACGCGCCCATCCGCCATCGCGAACCGCAGCGGATGCCGCCGCGCCGTCGCCAGAAACGCCCGTCCCAGCGTGCGCATCCTTTTTTTGCGATGGGCGTACGCCGCCGTCTGCAATTCCTGCACCGCCTGCCGCACCTCGAACGCGTTCGACTCCGCCGCCATCGCTTTTCCGAAACTTACCGTCACCGGATACGGAATCCGCCGCGGAAATTTCCACAAATACCGCCCCCGTTCAAAACTGAAGATGCTCCCCCACACATTGTCCAGGCTCACCGGAATGATGGGCGCTTCCACCCCTTTCATGATCCGCTCAAAACCTCGCCGGAACGGCAGCATCTGCCCGATGCGCGTCATCTGCCCCTCGGCGAAAATGCAAACCACTTCCCCCGCCTTTATGGCGTTCGTAGCCACGCGCAGCGATTGCACTAAATCCCGCGGCCGCTGCTCGGACGAAATCGGTATGCACCCCATGATTTTCGCGAAGGGATAGATGAAACGCTTGCGGTAAATCGGTTCGTACATCAAAAATCGAATCGGCCGGTCCGTCGACGCCATCAACAGCAGCGCGTCCACCCAGGACATGTGGTTCGACACAAATAACGCGCCGCCCGTCTCCGGAATGTTGTCCCGCCCTTCCACCCGTATCCGGTACAGCGTATGCGTCAGCATCCACAGCGCCAGACGCAGAAGGGAATCGGGCAACAGGTAGACGGCATAAAACGTCGCCGCGAGTGTCATCACCGCGCCTGCAAAAAAAATCTGTCCCGGGTTCAGGCGCAGCGTCGAGGAAAACACGTAATACACCCCGGCTGCCAAAAAAATCCCCACGAACGAAAGCAAGTTCGCCGCCGCGATCACGCCGCCTTTTTCTTCCGCCCTGGGCCGGTGCTGGATCAACGCGCCCAGCGGCACCGCATAAAACCCGCCGAAGAATCCCAGCAACGCCAGGAAGGTTCGCACCTCCCAGATTCCTATCCCGCGCATCGATACCAGTGAACCGAACACCGTCATCCCGATCGCGCCCAGCGGGATCAGCCCATATTCGATTTTTCCCCCGGAAAGATACCCCGCCGCCAGGCTCCCCACGCCGATCCCGATGCCCACGGCCGCCTGCAGATAACTGATTTGCGTTTCATTCACGCGCAGCACGTCGTGCCCGTAAATCACGATCACAAATTGCAGCAGCGCCGCCAGAAAAAATAAATACGCATTGCCCGCGACAGCCCAGCCCAGAACGCGGTCACGTGAAATGATCCGCATCTGCCCGCCCAAATCCGAAAACGGATTCGCCCGGAATCGCCGCCCCGGGTCAGCCGCCGGCACGCGCGATACCCCGAAACTGGTTGCCAGTCCCACAAGTGTGAACCCCAGCAGGATCGCTCCCGACCAGATCTGGCGCCCCCGAAACGTCTCGGCCAGAAACCCCGCGGCCATTGTCGCGGTCACTGCCGCAAGAAAAGTTCCCAGCTCAATGACGCCGTTTCCCCACGACAGATCCTTCTCCGGCAGCAGTTCCGGCAGCAATCCGTATTTCGACGGCCCAAACAGCGCCCCCTGCGTGCTGATCAGAAATACGGCCGCGGCCTCCAGCGGAAGATTTCCCATCGCCAGTGCCGCCAGCGCTACCGCCATCACGCCAATTTCTAACCACTTGGTCCCGATCGTCACCGACCGTTTGCTGTAACGATCCGCCAGATACCCGCCCGCCAGCGAAAAGAAAATAAAGGGAAGGGCAAACAGCGCACCCACCAGCAGAACAAACCGGTCGCGCGTCCCCTCGGGGTAGCCGCGTTCGACGATCAGATAAATCACCAGGAATTTCAGCGCATTATCATTGAACGCCCCCTGAAACTGCGTGACGATCAGGCTCCAAAACCCCGCCCGGCTTTTCTGCCGCGTCATCGCCGTACCACGATTCAGTTCGCCCGGATTCGCGGCCTGCTCCCAGCTCATATTTTTTCTCCGCCGCCCTCACCGCATCTCATACGACTTCATCGCCGAACACAAATAATCCATCGAGTCCCTTGCCACCAACTTGTACAGATAAACTTTCTTGTGTTTCAAATGCGGCCGCGACACCGAATCCGCAAACACCACGTCGGCCGCCCCCACCGCTTTCGGGTCCTCCAGCGGAAATCTGAAATCCCGCATCACGTGCCGCCTTCCCAGTACCGGTCCCAGCAGCCCTCGCGCAGTTTCCAGAAATGCCGTGCTCACTGACACCACTGCCACCACCGATGGCTCCCCGAGTTTTCGCAAAAATTCCAGGTGCTCGTCCGCCCCGCTGAACGCGAGCGAAACAGCCGGAACGCTCTTGGGCGCAAGCCCTTCCACTTTTCCGATCGAGTAATGTCCCGCAGCCGTCAGCGCCCCAATCGCCAGTCCCGGTTGCGCGGCCAGCTCCGCCACCGAACATCCTTCCGCCGGTTTTCCCGTCGCCGCCGCAATTTCCGCCTGCAGCAGACGCCGCAGCCCCGCATCGTCTTCCACCACCAGCACGTGATCCGGCGGCTCAGCCAGCAGCCGCGTCCTCACCCGCTCCCGCAGCGCCTGCAGCGAATATCCCTGCTGCCGCGCCGCCCGGATTGTCCCGTTGATCAAGTCGTCCAGGTCTCCGCCCCCGGAACTGTCCCCTGCTTTTTCGCGCCGCTGCACCACCACGCGGCTCCCGCGCTTCCCGACCAGCCACGTCCGGCTCACCAGGTCCTGGTACGCCCCGCTCACCGTGTTGTGATGGATCTTCAGCCGCCGCGCCAGTTCCCGCACGCTCGGCAGCGCCTCGCCCGGCTTCAGTTTCTCCGTCGCAATCGCGAAAATTATGTGCTCGGCCAATTGCTGCCGCACGGGAATCTCGCTGTTCTTGTCGATTCGGATTTCCATAATTCTTCACTTCGCCGTCGAGCATAAACCCTGGCGGATTCTACCGCAGCTTCCCATGTGACACTTCCGAAAGTGTCTCATCCGCCGTGGTTGCCCCATCCGGCCCCGCGTATTCTTCCTCGCGGAGGGCAACACCATGAAAAACGATAAAATGTATTGGGTCCTGATTTCCCCCGGCATGGCCTCCTGTGCCTGCTTTTTCACGGAAGCCTTTGTCGAAGCCTTGCGCGCCAGGTTCCACGCCACTGGTTCTTGCCGCAGGCGGATTTGGTGAATCCGATCCCGCATTTCGCGCCCCGGGAAACGCTATGAGTCGAAACAGCGGATATGAATATTGCTGATTTCAGCCGTGAATTCGGGTTGCCGGCTTGCGGCCCATTTTATGCACTTGAAATTTGCTACTGTCCTAATTTGAAATTTCCACGAGTAGTCGGAGGCCCGAGCTTCAGCTCGGATATTCGCGCTACGTGTGATTGTGGGCTTTAGAGTGTGCGTGAGAACCTCGGAATCTTTGTGGGTCGTGGCTTTAGCCACGACATAGGTGCGAGCGGATGAATACGGCTTTAGCCGCTGGCGCTCTTGAATTGCGGCACTCACGCACACTCTGAAGTCCGGACCTCCGAAACCCGGTCGCGCTTCAAATTCGGACCCTATCCATAATTTTGGCAACTGGCCCGTCTCATGTAGAATCTAACGCGGGCCGGAGTGGCGGAATGGCAGACGCGGCGGACTCAAAATCCGTTGGTCGCAAGGCCGTGTGGGTTCGACTCCCTCCTCCGGCACCAATCCTTACCCGCCTCGCGCGGCGCCCGCCCGCAAGGTCCCCCAACCCCTGCCGGTACTCCCCCCCGCCCCCCTTATTGTTCACGACAATACACCTCCACAAATCCGGTAAAGCCCCCGGCCCCCGCGCCGATCTTACCTTTGTGACGGCAATCACAAAGACCAGTGCGATGCGTCACATCGCTCGTCCCCAAATCCGGATATTAATCAACTATTGAAGGTTGGGGCTTGGTAGGCGTAGAGTGTTGCGCAAGTCTTCCCGAGTGTTGTCGATTCTTAGAATTTGCATTGTGGTGCCCCATGCCGCTGCGAAGACCTTCAAATTCGATGAATGGAGAGTGAATTATGATCAGCCGAACCATCTCGGGTGCTCTGTTGTTGGTTGCACTGTTGTTCTTCGGCGCGTCTCTTGCCATGGCGCAAGAGCCCACACCGGGAGTTAAAAAGTCGACCGCGCCAAGGACCAATGCCGCATCGGGCGTGGAAATGTTCAACACCTATTGCGCTGTTTGCCACGGAAAAGACGCCAAGGGCGATGGCCCGTTGGCGACGGAATTGAAAATTCCGCCTGCCAATCTCACCATGCTCGCCAAGAATCACGACGGCAAGTATCCCACCGACTACGTTTCCCAGGTCATCCTGACCGGCCCGCGCGACGCCAAATCGCACGGTTCCAAGGACATGCCTGTCTGGGGCACGGTTTTCAAATCCATGGGCGACGATGCCTCCGTCAAGCAACGCATCTTCAATCTGAATAAATATATCGAAACCCTGCAGGCGAAATAAAAATTCGCTCCTGCGGTCCGCCGGGAGGCTCCACAGGCATCGTCGAACGCAGCCGCGCGTCGCGCAAGGACCCGATGGGCAATCTCAACCCACCCTCCTCCGCCCGACGCGCCCCCTGCGTCCCCTCGCCGTCGCCTGCTCAGTCTCCCTCCGCTCGCTCTCGCCCATCATCGTCCCCCGGCGAAATATCCGATTCTCCCCTGCCAATTTCAAACCGCATATTGCTCCCCACGAATCTCAAATCCGCTACCTCGAATCTTCAATTTCGTTCCCGAATGTTCAAATTTCAATTTTGAACAATTCCCATCATCGCTCTAGCTTCCAATCTCGACGCTCCCATCTCAAATCTGAAATTTCAAATTTGAAATCCAATCTTCCTCTGGCGACCCTCAACTCCCCATTTCAAATCTGAAATTCGAGCTCTGATTTTCAACCCTCAACTCCCCCCGCCACCCGAAACCCATAATCCGCATACTTAAACTCCGGCGGAATACTCGACCGGGCCGCAGTCCGCGTCACCTTAATATGGTGCCTCCATGACCCTCCCCGTGACGCCTTGCGGCTTCCCGCCTCCGGCCCCCGCGGATTCCGCTCCGGCGACACTCCGTAATACCCCGCGTCATACCAGTCCGAACACCATTCATGCACGTTGTCTCCCAGATTGTAAAACCCATACGCATTCGGCGCATACATCCCCACCGCCTCCGGCCCCTTTTTCCACCGCAGCGCATAATCGGGAACTTCCTCCGGCGGAATATTTCCCCAGGGATAGACCGTGCCCTCCACGCCTCCGCGCGCCGCCCTCTCCCATTCCGCCTCGCTCGGCAGACGGTACCGCTTTCCCGTCGCCCCGCTCAGCCATTCGCAATAAGCCGCCGCGTCAAACCACGACACCCCTACCACCGGTTGCCGCGGATGGCAAAAATCCGCATCCCCCCACCAGGGAGGGGAAGCATGGCCGGTCGCTGCCAAAAACACGCCGTACTCCTCATTGGTCGTCTGAAACTCCGCCAGCTCAAATCCGTCCACCCGCACCCGGTGCCCCGGCCTCTCATCGTCCCGCCCCGCAGCCTCGCCCTCCGCGGCCCCCATCAAAAACCACCCCTCCGGAACCCCCAGCAGGGCAGGCCCCCCGCCCCCACGAAATTTTTGATTGGCACTCGCCATAACCCCTCCGCCGCCCCTCCCGAGATCGCACGCCGGCGCCCCGCCGTGAACATGATTCATATATTAAGTAATGGTTAATATATCATATATATATAAATAGTCGGGTAATACGTAACGGAGTTATGCGTAATCATTATATTACTAATCGCATAATGTTACGGCGCATATAAATAATACAGATATCATATATATATCATTATGTGTGTATATGTGTTGGTAATATGCAAGCGGGCGTCGCCTCGCTGGATTGCTTGCTCTGGAATGTGTGCGGCTCGCTGTGGATTTGCCGGAAGGCGTGCAAACGCGCTTGCCGTCCATCCGCTCCCTGCTTTTCGCCCCGGAATTGCTTTCTGCTTGTCCCGCCACGGCAGCATGTCTGGCCTCGCCGAATATCCCTCGCATCGAATTAATAATTCTCGCCGCTCTTCCGCTGTGCCCTCTGTGTCCTCTGTGTTAGAGCCTTCGCCTTTCCGCGGATGCTCCCGGCCGCCCCCGCTCGCCTCCCCTCAATTCATCGCCGCCATCCACGCCGGTGCCGACGTCGGCTGCGGGCTGCCCCCCGCCGGTTCCTCGGTCACCGCCAGCGCCGCAATCTCCGCCACCGGCATCTTCACCGGAGCCACCAGCGCGATCACCCCGTTCGCGTCCGGATGAAAAATCGCCACGCTCATCGGCGCGCCCTGCTTCGGCATAAACCACAGCTGCAACGTCCGCGCCGACGGCATCGCGGGCATCTGGTCTGCCGTAATCGCCACGCCCATGTGCGGATGCAGGTACGCGTGCACCATCGGCATGTTTTTATCCTTCGGCATCAGCTTCAGGGCCGTCGAATCCGGCGATAGCATCACCGAAGCCACCATCCGGCTTTCGTCCAGCTGATTCTGCAACGCCACGTTCTGCGCAATCGCCAGCTTCATCTGCTTCTGCAGCGCCGCCAGCTGCGAATTCTGATTTCCCATCTGTCGGATCGCATAACCGGTAATTAGTGCCAGCGCCGCGGCCGCAATCCACGCCCACGCCGGAAACACCTCTCGCTTGGCCGCAGTGTTCACCGGGGGAGCACCCGCGCGCGCCGCTGCCGAAAGCCTCACCGGCTCCATGATCTTCCCGCGCAGCCCGGACGGAAGCTGCGCCTCGGGTGCCGCCAGCGCCAGATTCGACACCACCCGCCGCGCCTCCGTCGCTCCGGCCGTGCACCGTTCGCACCCGCGCGCCAGGTGTGCCTCCATTTCAGCTCGCTCCTCGCCCTCCAGCACGCCCAGCGCGTACTCTTCATAGAACGCAGCGAGTTGTTCGCACTCCATCACGAACGCGCCTCCTTCAGCGATTCCCGCAGCCGCAGCAACCCGCCGCGGATCCAGCTTTTCACCGTTCCCAGCGGCTCGCCCATGCTTGCCGCAATCTCGCTGTGCGACATCCCCTCGAAATACGCCAGCTCAATTGCCTTCCGCTGCCCGTCGGGAAGGGAACTCATCAGCGCGCGCACCTTCTCCGCCCGCCGCGACAGATCGATTGCGCCCTCCGCGTCGGGCCGCGCAATCGCCGGCTCCGGAAAATCATCCTCCTGCGAATCCTCCCGCCGCCTCTGCTTTTCGCCCTTCAGCCGCAGAAAATCCAGCGCCCGGTTCCGCGCCATCGTAAACAGCCACGGCGCCAGCGCCCCCCGCGAAGCCTGAAACCGGTCCGCGCTCTTCCACAGCTGCAAAAAAACGTCCTGCACGATTTCCTCGGCCGAGGCGGGCTGCTGCGCAATTCGCAGGACGAGGGAATACACGGGGCGCCCGTAGCGGTCGTACAGCGTCTCCAGCGCGCTCGCGTCGCGCCGCAGGACACGCTCCATCAGCTCGCCATCGGCGGGCTGCTTGCCCTCAGGCCAGGGTTGAACCACCGCAAGTAGCAAAATTTAATTCCTTTTCCGCTCTGCTGGTAATACGCAGATTCGGTCCATTTGGATGAGGCCATACCCCGCTCTTCAGAGGCGGGGGAGGCTGATTTCCGCTACCGCCAAAAATCCCCGCTTCTGATGTGACGGGCTAGAGCAATTAAGTCCAATTTGAGAGTATGTCCACACGGCCAGGTCATCGCATAAATGGCCCGATTGTGCGGAAACGAGAACTCCCATGAACCGGACCTCTCAGGTCTTATTTGCGCCGATCAGCCAGGCGCTGAAGGCGTCGCCGGTGACCAGCCCGGGGCAACGGCCGGGGTTCGCAAATCACCCTTCGCGGTGCGCCCCGAAAAGGCGCAGGGGCACTTCGCACCTTCGGGGCGAAGACCAGAGATTCGCCGCTTATTTCGGCGTCAGGTGAAACAGCCCGCCGGAAGTGTTGTCTTCCAGCATCCAAAGCGATCCGTCCGGCCCCTCTTCCAGATCGCGTACGCGTTTGCCGATGCTCCATCGCTGCACCGCGGTGGCCCCGCCCTCGCCGTCAAACACGACGCGCACAATCGCCATCGTGGCCAGCCCGCTGATGAACGCGTTCCCATCCCATTTCGCGAACGCGCTGCCCTTGTAGAACATGATGTTGCCCGGCGCGATCACCGGCACCCAATAGATCACCGGCTTGGCCAGGTCGGGCCGCGTTTCCGGGCTGGCGATCGGCACCCCGTTATAATTCTGCCCATAGGACACCAGCGGCCAGCCGTAATTCTTGCCGCGCTCGATCAGATTCAATTCGTCGCCGCCCCGCGGCCCATGCTCCACTTCCCACAGCCGCCCATCGGGACCGAACGCCAGCCCATACGGCGTGCGGTGCCCAGTAGTCCAGGTTTCCGCCGGCGTCAGGTTCGGGGTCGGAAACGTGTAGGTGCTCACCACCGGCGCGGTCTTGGCCGCCTCGGTATCGCTCGGCGGATCGATCAACGGAATTGTCGACGCCCCTGCCTTTCCCTCCATCGGATTCCCCGGCGCGGGTTTGCCGTCCAGCGTCAGCCGCAGGATTTTTCCCACCGGCTGATTGGGGTCCTGCGCGGGAGTGAACCGCTGCCGGTCGCCCACCGTCAGGAACAGGTAATTTCCATCCGGCGAAAACGCGATCGCCGCGCCTTCCTGCCCGCCCTTGCCCTTTGGCATCTGGTGCCACAGCACCTGAAACCCGTCCAGCTTGGCCCGCTCGCCGGTCAGCACCAGCTGCCCCCGCCCCAGCGCCAGCCCCCCGCCGTATTCCCCCGGTTCGGCATAGGTCAAATACACATAGTGGTCGGTGGCGTAATGCGGTGAAAGGTAAACGCCCTGCATCCCATTCTGGTTCTGATAATAGCTTGCCGGTACCCCCGCAACTTCGCTCTTGGCCCCCAGCGGAGTCACCAGATTCACGCGCCCCACCTTCTCGGTCACCAGCATCCGCCCATCCGGCAGAAACGCGATCCGCCACGGCAGGTCAAACGTCGCCACCTGCGTCATCGTGAACGGAAGCTCCGCATCTGGTTTTTGTTCCCCCGCATTCTTCTGCGCATACGCCGCGCCCGATACCAATCCCATGAGTAAAATCGCGCCCGCCAGCTTCTTCATTTGAATGCCT
This sequence comes from Terriglobia bacterium, assembly GCA_020073375.1. GTDB lineage: Bacteria > Acidobacteriota > Terriglobia > Acidiferrales > UBA7541 > Palsa-360. The sequence continues at coordinate 76,002 of JAIQFG010000002.1, forward strand.
CCCTTGCGCCCGAACGGTCCGAATATCCTAACCCGGATTTCCGATTTGGACTCCATTTTTCCGTATCCTAACCATCCTCCATTGCTCGACACAAGAATCTTGTGATCACAACAGCCTCCCATGAGGCTTCGGCGCGCCGACGTCTCGTTCTTTGACTTTTTGCAAACCCGTTTATCTGGACTTGACGCCACGCAGCGGGCCGTGTAAAGGTCGCCCTCTGCTCAATTGCGATTCCTTTTTGTCGAGGCGCTTATGAAAAAGTTCCGGCTACTTGTAATGGGGTTTCTTTTTGCAGGATTGGGACTCGGCTCGTTACATGCCCAGAACACGCCCCAAACCCCCGCGGGAATCCTCAAGATGGATCCGGCTATGGATGATCTGATCGACATGAACGCACAAGTGGAACCAGTCATCAAGGATTTTTTTTATTTTACCGAGGGGATTGTTTGGGTGCCGCAAGGCAAGGACAGTGGACACTGGCTCTTTGCCGAGATGGCCGCGAACAAGATCTTGAAGCTGACCACCGATGGCAAGCTTTCCTTGTACATGGATAACTGCGGCTATACCGGATGGGACGCCTGGAGGCATGGGTTTATTCAGACCAATGGGAAACCGCCGGCCGATCCCGATTTCAAGAGATTTAACTTGCCTGGCTGCAATGGCCTTGCTCGCGACAACCAGGGACGATTGGTCATTGCTACCTGGGGCGGCCGGAGCCTGGACCGCATTGGAAAGAACGGCAAGCGCGTCCAGCTGACCGATAGCGTGGATGGGAAAAAATTCAACAGCACCAACGACGTCGTCGTGAAAAAAGACGGCGCGATTTACTTTACCGATGGGCCCAGTTGCGGCGGCCTGCGCCTGCAATGCAAGGACCCCGAAGTGGGCATTGATTACCCCGGTGTTTTCATGTGGAAGGACGGCAAGACCGTCGCGGTTGCCAAAAATGTCGAAGGCGCGAACGGACTCGCGCTTTCTCCCGACGAAAAGTATCTCTATGCCAATGGCGTTCGTCTTGTCAGAAAGTATAAAGTCCTGCCGGACGATACCCTCGATGTCTCCAGCATGCAAATCATTATGGACAAGACCAACGACCCCCTCCCGGGAATCACCGACGGCATGAAGGTCGACTCCAGGGGAAATATCTGGGAATCGTGCTGCGGCGGTATCGTGATTCTTACGCCCGAGGGGAAACAGCTTGGAATCGTCTACACACCGGAACCCGTCGCCAATCTCAATTTTGGCGACCCCGACTACAAATCCCTCTACATCGTGGCGCGCACCAGTATTTATAAAATTCGGACAAAGGTTCCCGGCATCGCTGGAAGGTAGCCCTGATTTGCCCGCCCGGTGAGTTCCTCCGATGCCGCCGGGTGCCGCGCCCTTGCGCCCTCCAAGGGTGCGGGTTTAAATCTAAGCCCTCCCACGATCTCGAATGACAATCACATCGCCCGAGACCGTACTCACGCGTGCGCCACAGCCCCCGCCCCCGTAGCACCAATCGACGCCAAATACACCCGCGCCGCATCCGCCGTTAAATTCGCCTGCTCCACGCATGCCCCAATCGACGGCCCCGACAAATAATTTCCCGCCAGAAATAATCCGGGCACGGAAGCGGCCAGCCCCGAGAGCGCCGCCACATTCCCCGAGTGCCCCAAATTATATTGCGGCAAAGCCCGCGCATACCGCTGCACCCGCGCAATCGCCGGCGCCCCCGAAATCCCCAGCACCCCCGCCACCTCGCCGCAAATCAATTCCACAATCTCCTCATCCTTCAAATCCAGCAAGCCGGGATCGGTCGCCCCTCCCGCAAAACTCGTGAAGCTCACCTTCCCGTCTGGACACCGCCCGGCAAACAGCGACGAATTCCACACCGTTCCCAGCACGCGCAATTTTTCCGACCGCGGCACCAGAAATCCGAACCCGCTCACCGGATGCTGCACCTGCTCCCGCCGGTATCCCGCCGACACCACCGCCACCGGCGCATACTCGATCCTCGCAAACGCCCCCGGAAACTCGCCGGAAAGTTGTCTTAGCATTCCGCCCGCCGCATCCGTCGGCGTCGCCACAATCACCGCGTTCGCCGCGATCATCTCGCGATGATTCCCCCGCGTAAATTCAATCTCGAACCACGGTTTCCCGTTGGCCTTTCCCCGTTGCAGCGAATTCACGCTCGATTCCGTCAGCAGCAACTCGCCCAGCCGCCCCGCAATCGCCCGTGGCAGCGTTTCCATCCCCCCGCGAAACGAACACAGCCCCGCCCTCGGCTTTCCCTTCGTGTCGCGCGACTTCATCGCCCCCTTCATCACGCTCCCGTATTCCTTCTCGAACTCATACAGCTTCGGAAACGACGCCCGCAGGCTCAATTTCTCCGGATCCCCCGCGTACACCCCCGAAACAAACGGCGCCACGAATTTTTCCAGCAGTTCGTCCCCGAATTTCCGCCGCACAAACCCCGCCACCGATTCATCGCCATCGGGCGGAACCGTATGCTTCGTCATCTCCGTAAAAATCTTCCATTTCGTTGTGGCTCCGAGCAGCGGAGTGGTCAGCAGCGATTGCGGCGCCAGCGGCGCGCGCACCAGCTTGCCGCCGCTCAAAATGTATCGAGGCGCGCGCCGGTCCGCGTGCTGCAGCTGCTCGTTCAGCCCCAGCGATTCGATCAGTTGCAGCAGCGGTTCATTGGAAAGAAAACTCTGGGGTCCAAGCTCGAATTGAAATCCGTCTTTCTCTTTGGTGGCGATCAGCCCGCCCGGCCGCGCTCCCGCCTCCAGCACGCGCGCCGGAATCCCCGCCTGCTGCAGCCGGTACGCGCACGCCAGGCCGGAAATTCCCCCGCCAATTACGACTGCGGCAAATGGCGACGGCGCGGCAATGGACACGAATCCTCGATTATTTTCAGAGTGTCTTGGAAAACAGCGGGCGGCTTTCAAGTTTCTGTTGTTCCAGGTATGGATCGAACACCATCGCGATATTCCGTATGAAAACCCGCCCCAGCAGGGAAGTCTGAATGATGTCGCCTTCCATGTCGATCAGCCCGTCGGCCACGAACGGCGCCAGCCGCTGGATCTCCGCGGCGAACTTCTGGTCGAAATCGATGCCGAACTCGCGCGCAATCTCGCTCTTGCGCAGCAGCCCGTGGCACAAAATCCGGTTAATCACCGCGCGCCGCAGCAAATCCTCATCCGTGCACCGGTACCCGCGCACCGTCGCCAGTCCGCGCCCCTCAACCAGTTCGCGGTACCGCGCCACGTCACGGTCGTTCTGCGCGTAGCACGCCCCCACGCTGCTGATCGCGCTCACGCCCATCCCGTACAAATCCGCTCCCGCCTTGGTCGTGTACCCCTGAAAATTCCGGTGCAGCGTGCGCCGCCTCTGCGCCACTGCCAGTTCGTCATCGGGCCGCGCGAAATGATCCATCCCAATGTACTGGTAACCCGCGCCCAGAAAATGTTCCAGTCCCGCGCGGAAAATGTGGAATTTCTCCATCCCCTCGGGCAGCCGCGTCGCCAGCGCCCCCTGCTGCTTTCGCAGCCACGGCACGTGCGCGTAACTGAACATCGCCACCCTATCCGGCTGCAGCGCCACCACCTGCTGCACCGTGTGCGCGAACCTCTCCGCCGTCTGCAGCGGCAATCCGTAGATCAGATCCACGTTGATGCTGTCGAATCCCAGTTTCCGCGCCGCCTCGATAATCCCGCGCGTCATCTCCAGCGGCTGCACACGGTGAATCGCCAGCTGCACCTCGGGATGAAAATCCTGAATTCCCATGCTCAGCCGGTTGAACCCCATCTTGCGCAGCGATTCCAGGTGTGCCTCGGTCGTCACACGCGGATCGATTTCGATCCCGATTTCCGCGTCCTTGGCAAACGTAAACCGCTCGGCCGTAAATCCAAAAAGCTGCTCCATCTGCCCCGGCGTCAAATACGTCGGAGTCCCGCCGCCCCAGTGGAACTGAACCACCGGCCGCTCGCGCGACACAAACCGGCTCACGTGCTCGATCTCGCGCTCCAGCGTCTCGATATACGGCGGAGCAACGCTGTGGTCCTTCGTAATCACCACGTTGCACGCGCAAAACAGGCACAAGCTTTCGCAGAAGGGAAGATGCATGTACAGCGACACCGGAGTCCGCGCCGCTTCGGCCGTCGCGTAATATTGCTCCAGGTCGTCCGGCCCGAAATTATCCTGCCACACCGGCGCCGTCGGATAACTCGTATACCGCGGCCCCGGCCGGTTGTATTTCTCCAGAAACTCTTCGGAAATCTCGAAGCGTTCCCGGTTCAGTTGCAAATGCAGGCTGGAGTCGCTCATCGGAATATCACCGCGCCCCTTCCAGCCGCGCGTTCTCGGCCACTGCCGCGCTTTGCCCGGCCTCGACGAACGCCCGCGCATTCGCAACCGGAGTCTGCTGCAAAATCCCGTGCCCCAGATTCAAAATGTGCCCGCTCCCGCCAGTGTGCTCGACGGCCGCGAACGCCGCGCGCCGCACCGCTTTTTCCGGCCCCAGCAGCACGCACGGATCCACGTTCCCCTGCAGCGCAATCCCCGGCCCCACCAGTTCGCGCACCGCCGCCAGATCCATCCGCCAGTCCACGCTCAGCACGTTCGCTCCCGATTCCGCCGCCGCCGTCAGCAAATGCCCCGACGCCTTCGAGTACAGAATCACCGGCGTGTCGCCCGCGTGAATTTCCTCAATCAGCAGTTGCGTGGCGGGCAGCGCAAATTCCCGATATTGCTCGGCCGTCAATTCGCCCACCCAGGTATCGAACAGCTGCACTGCGCAAGCCCCCGCTGCAATCTGCGCCCTCAAATATCCGGCTGTCGCCCGCGCAATCCGGTCCAGCAGCGAGCGAAACAAGTCTGGCTCCGTATACAGCAACGTCTTGGCCGCCGGGAATCCGTCCTTCCCGTGCCCTTCGATCATGTAACACGCCAGCGTCCACGGCGCCGCCGCAAATCCCAGTACCGGCACTCGCGGCCCCAGTTCCTTCGCCAGCCCGCGAATCGCATCCATCAAAAATCGCGTTTCCTTCTCCGGATCGAACATCGAAAGCTCATTGATCTGCGCCGCCGTCCGCAACGGCGAAATAATCAGCGGCCCCTTGTCGGTCAGCTCAAACGGCAGCCCCATCGCCCCCGCCGTGATCAAAATATCCGAAAACACAATCACCGCGTCCACTCCCAGAATCCTGTGCGGCTGCAGCGAAACTTCAATCGCCAGCTCCGGCGTCCGGCACACTTCCAGAAAATTGTGCTTTTCCCGCACCGCCCGGTATTCCGGCAGATACCGCCCCGCCTGCCGCATAATCCACACCGGCACGCGCTCCACCGGCTCGCACCGGCACGCCCGCAAAAAAAGCGATTTCTTGTCGACGCCTTGTGTCAAAGGATTCATCGCGTTCAGTTTGCCGCTTCATCATAACAAAACCCCGCCCAACCTGCATGGTTCCCCGCATCCACTTGTTCGCTGCGCAAGGAACTCACAGTGAATCGAAAAATGGTCTAGCTACCGAAATGCGCCGCCGGCAAAGCGTCTAGGTGAGAATGCACGAAGCTTTGTGGGTCTTGGCTTCAGCCACGACATAGTCGTCTTAAAATCCGCGCGGCTTTAGCCGCTGGCCCGCGCAGCCTGCGTCCCTTCCGCGCGCTCCCAGTCCCGCCAGGAACCCGGTTTCGCCGTTGCCCTTGTACAGGCCTCCCGTTCTTGGGCGGGCAGCTTTTCGCATTCTGGTTGTCGATTTGGCTATAATGCAGAGACAGGGGCGGTTGGCGAAACAACCGTGTCGGTTACCATGTGTCTTGCTCCCGGTTTTCTCTGCGCCCTCTGTGTTCTCTGTGTTAAAGCTTTGGGTGTGGATTTGACAAGACTCGTATGACGAACCCCTACGTACTCGCGACCCTGGTCTGTTACGCCGCAAGCCTGGCGCTCTACATTTGGAACTTGCGCGAGCCCTCGCTCCCCGTAGGCGTTGGCGCCACCGCCACGTTGATCGCCGCACTCGGCCTGCATTACGTCGCGCTGCTCGAACGCTCCCGCCAAATCCACGCCGTCCCCTATGACGACTTGTTCGGCTCGCTCTCACTGTTTGCCTGGCTGTTAGCTGCCACTTATCTAGGCCTGGAAGCCCTCCACCGCCGCCGCTCCGTCGGCCCCTTCGTCCTGCCGATCGTCCTGGTTGTCTTCCTGCTCGCGCACCTGCCCGAGGCCCGCGAAGTCAAGGCGCCTCCCGCGCAGGGCCCGCTCTTCGCCTTTCACGTCACGCTCAACATTCTGGCGTATTCCGCCTTCGCCATTTCCTTCGTCCTCAGCATTATTTTCCTGTGGCAGAATCGCCGCCTGCGCGGAAAAAAACTCGGCGTCGTCGGCTGGCGTTTTCCCGCCCTCGACGTCCTCGAGCGCATGACCCGCAGCAGCGTCCTGATCGGTTGCGCCTCCCTGGCCCTCGGCATGACCGCCGGCCTGATCTGGGCCCACCGCCTCGAGGGCCAATACTGGGACGGCGACCCCAAGGTAATCGTCACGGTCCTTATTCTCGCGCTCTACATCGCCTATACCCTGGTCGCGCGCACCGCCACATGGCGCGGCGCTCGCGCTTCCATGCTCTGCATTTTTAATTTCGCATTCGTAATTTTCAGTTACAGCATCGTGAACCGTTACCTGTCCCATTTTCACAGGTATTTTTAACGATTGGAGAGATCTGGAGCTTATAAATAAAAGTATCGCACGCAAATTGGAACCCGGAAGCCGTCTCATAAATGTGGTTTTTGGGTCGCGGCTTCAGCCGCGACATTAAGCCACAAAGAAAGCGGGGCTTTAGCCCCTGGCGGCCCTTCGAGGTTTGAGTATGGCCGCCAATGAATCGGCTCGAAGCGAGATGTAAGAAATGTCGTCATTCCGTTCACGGTGAACGCTCCCTGTGAACCGAGGCAGGTTCATCGCCGAGAAATCTCTCTTGGATTGCGGCGGGGAAGCGATTCCTCCCGATAAACACTAAACGGAGCACGCACAGCGCATCACCCATGGAAATCGTCCTCATCGGCCTAAGCCATCGCACCGCCACCGTCGAGCTGCGCGAACGCGTCGCCTTCAGCCCCGAACAGGCCCGCGAAGCCGCCGAACAGCTCCGCGCGCGCGGCATCCTCGAGGAAACGATGGTCCTCTCCACCTGCAATCGCAGCGAACTTTACGGCGTCCCACGCGAACAGTCCGCCGACAGCGCCGCCGCCGTCGAACTTTTCCTCTCTTCCTATCACCAGATGTCCCCCAGCGAATTGAACGATTCGCTCTACCGCCATCGCGACGCCCACGCCGTCCGCCATCTGTTCCGCGTCGCCGCCGGTCTTGACTCCATGCTCCTCGGCGAGGCCGAAATCCTCGGCCAGGTCCGCGACGCCTACCAGATTGCCCTCGACCACGGCGAAACCGGCCCCGTCCTCAACCGCATGTTCCAGGGCGCCCTCGAAGTCGGCAAGCGCGTCCGCAACGAAACCGAAGTCGGCACACGCCCCGTCTCCGTCGCCTTCGCCGGAGTCAAACTCGCCGAACGCATTTTCGGCAAGCTCAACAATCATCGCGCCCTCATCGTCGGCGCCGGCGCCACCAGCGAACAAGTTGTCCGCCATCTCGTCGACCGCGGCATCAAGCAGTTGCGCGTTATCAACCGCACCGCCGAGCACGCCGCCGATCTTGCCAATCGCTTCGGCGGCGAAGTCGTCCCCTGGGAAAATCTCACCGCCTCGCTCGACTGGCCCGACCTGATTGTCACCTCCATTTCCAGCCCCGAGCCCATCCTCACCCGCTCGATCCTCGAGCGCGCCATGGCCGCCCGCGGCAATCGCGCCCTCCTCCTGATCGATCTCGGCGTCCCCCGCAACGTCGCCCCCGACGCCGGAAATCTCTACAACACATATCTCTACAATGTCGACGACCTCACCGAAATCGTGGAGCAAAATAAAAAAGCGCGCCAGGCGGAAATCCCGCGCGCCGAATCCATCATCGAGGAACAGATCGAAAAATTCCTGCACTGGCAGGCTGGAGCCACCACCGGCGCCGTCCTCGGCGAACTCCGCACCAAACTCGCCGCCGAGCGCGACGCCTTCCTCACCGAGCGCCTCGCCGCCATGCCCCATCTTTCCGCCGCCGATCGCGCCCAAGTCGCCGACCTGCTGAAAGATTTCACCGAGCGCGTCGTCCTCGATCCCGCCGAGAAACTGCGCGGCATCCCCGAGTTGCGCAGAAAGCTCCAGAACCTCGACGCCCTCCGCGATCTCTTCCGCCTCCACCGGGAGAAGCCTTGAAGCCCCTGCGCATCGGAACCCGCGGCAGCGCCCTCGCCCTCTGGCAGGCCAAAAGCATCGCCGCGCAGTTGCGTGAAGCCGGCGTAGAATCCGAACTCGTCATCATCAAAACTTCCGGCGATAAAAATCAAACTTCCAGCTTCAGCCAGATGGGCACAAAAGGCGTGTTCATCAAGGAACTCGAGGACGCACTGCTCGACCTGCGCGTCGATCTCGCCGTCCACAGCATGAAGGACGTCCCCACCGAAATGCCCGCGGGCCTCACGCTCTCGGCAATCTGCAAACGCGAAGACGTCCGCGATGCCCTCCTCTCCACGTCCGGCGCCACTCTTGAATCGCTCCCCAAATCCGCCCGCGTCGGCACCAGCAGCCTGCGCCGCCAGGCGCAACTCCTGCACACGCGAAGCGATTTGCGCATGATGGAACTTCGCGGCAACGTCGATACCCGCATCGAAAAACTAAAACGCGGCGATTACGACGCCATCGTCCTCGCCAAAGCCGGACTCGACCGCCTCGGCCTCAGTGCACACATCACGCAGGTCCTCCCGCAGGAAATCAGCCTGCCCGCGGCAGGGCAGGGAGCCATCGGCATCGAATCCCGCGCCGCCGACGCCGAAACCCTGCGCATCCTCGCCCAACTGAATCACGCCGAAACGCGCGCCAGCGTCACCGCCGAGCGCGCCGCCCTCTCTGGCCTGGAAGGCGGCTGCCAGGTCTCGATCGGCGCCTGGGCCCGCGTCGAAAATAAAATTCTGATCCTCGACGTCGCCGTCCTCTCCCCGGACGGCTCCAAACGCATTACCGAAAAAGATTCCTCCACGCCCGAACAAGCCGAAGCCCTCGGCGCGCGCGTCGCCCGAAAATTGCGCGACCGCGGCGCCGCCGCCCTGCTGGCGCGCGAATCCCGCGGGACGCCCGCATGAACACCGCAAAACCCCTCGACGGAAAACGCATCGTCGTCACCCGCGCCATCGACCAGGCACGGGACATTAAGGACCGCTTGGAAAATATGGGCGCCATCGTCCTGCTGCTCCCCGCCGTAAGTTTTTCCGAGCCCGCCGACACCGCCGAACTCGATCGCGCCATCAAAGCTCTCGAATCTTTTGATTGGATCCTGTTCACCAGCGCCAACGCCGTCCGTTTTTTCGCCGGCCGCTGCCGAAAACTCGGCGTCGCCCTGGGTGCGACCGAAAAGCCCCACTGTGCGGCGGTGGGCCCCGCCACGGCCAGCGCCGCAGTTGGACAAGGCCTCAAAATCGATTACGTGGCCAAGGAATTCATCGGAACCGCGCTGGCCCGCGAACTCAGCGCGTCGCTCTCGGGAAAAAGAGCGCTCCTGCCGCGCAGCAACCGCGCCGGCCACGATTTGCCGGACGCACTGAAATCCGCGGGCGCGGAAGTTACGGAAGTCATGACCTATCACACCGGCGGCGTCGGCCTGGCTGAACCCGAGGTCATGGACGCCGTGCGCGAAGCCCGCGTCGATGTTGTATCCTTCTTCAGCCCTTCGGCCGTGCAGAACCTTCGCGGAGAACTCGGCCCGGAAGTTCTCTCTCGGCTGGGCACGAACACTGCGATGGCCGCCGTGGGGCCGCTAACCGCCGCGGCCCTGCGAAGCGTAGGCTTGCCGGTGGCAATACAGGCGCCCGAGGCCACCGCCGAATCAATGGCCGCCGCGATTCAAAAATATTTCTCCGCGAAAGCGGCGTCCCAAACGAGGTCCCTATGACATTCCCGATCACACGCCCGCGCCGCCTGCGCCGCAACGAAGCCATCCGCTCCCTGGCCCGTGAAAACCGCCTCTCGACCCACGGCTTCATCTATCCCATGTTCGTCTGCCCCGGCAGCAACGTCCGCAATCCCATCTCCTCCATGCCCGGCGTCGCACAGCAATCCGTCGACATGTTCCTCGAGGAATGCCGCGAAGTCGAACAGCTTGGCATCCCCGGCATCATCCTGTTCGGCATCCCCGAACACAAAGATGCCCGCGGCACCGAAGCCTATGCCGACGACGGCGTCGTCCAGCGCGCCGTCGAAGCCGTCCGCAAAGCGAAACTCAACCTGCTCGTCATGACCGACGTCTGCCTCTGCGAGTACACCGACCACGGCCACTGCGGCATCGTCGAAAACGGGGAAGTGAAGAACGACCCCACCCTCGAACTTCTCGCCGCCGAATCCGTCTCTCACGCCCGCGCCGGAGCCGACATCATCGCCCCCTCCGACATGATGGACGGCCGCGTCGGCGCCATCCGCAAAGCCCTCGACGCCGCCGGCTTCCAGGAAATCGCCATCATGAGCTACGCCGCCAAGTACTGCTCCGGCTTCTACGGCCCCTTCCGCGAAGCCGCCGAGTCCGCTCCCCAGTTCGGCGACCGCCGCGGCTACCAAATGGATCCCTCCAACGCCCGCGAAGCCCTCCGCGAAGTCGAACTCGATCTCGCAGAAGGCGCCGACATGGTCATGGTCAAGCCCGCCCTCGCCTATCTCGACATAATCCAGCGCGTCCGCGAAACCTTCAGCGTCCCCGTGGGCGCCTACAACGTCAGCGGCGAATTCGCCATGGTCAAAGCCGCCGCCGCCAACGGCTGGATCGAAGAAAAACGCATCGCCCTGGAAATCCTAACCGCCATCCACCGCGCCGGCGCCAGCATCATCCTCACCTACCACGCCAAAGACGCCGCCCGCTGGCTCAAAAATGCCTGAGCCGAATTGTGCAATCGGCACTGCAAGGCCTCGTAGCGCCGGCGTCTCGCCGGCATCTTTCGCGTCGTCCCACATCTTCCCGTTTGCCTCCCGTATGCCGGCGCAACAAGAACTCTCAATCGCGTCGTTTCCTGCGTCCACGATGGACAAGCCACCGAACTGAAACGCCGAATTAGATCACCACCTCACAACGACGCCTTTTTCCTTCCCCCCATAACCTGCTACCATTCTTTTCCCATACACCCATGACCACTCCTAACCCAAACACCCGCCCCCGTTCCCAGCAAATCTTCCGCCGCGCCCTCGACGTCCTGGTCGGCGGCGTCAACAGCCCCGTCCGCGCCTTCCGCGCCGTCGGCGGAGAACCCATCGTCGTTGATCGCGCCGCCGCCGCACGCCTCTGGGACGCCGACGACAATGAATACATCGACTACGTCTGCTCCTGGGGCGCGCTCATCCTCGGTCACGCACATCCCAAAATCGTCGAAGCCATAAACTACCAGGCCCGCCGCGGCACCAGCTACGGCATGCCCACCGAACTCGAAGTCGAACTCGCCACCCGCATTCGCCGAGCCCTCCCCTCCTGCGAAAAAATAAGATTCGTCAGCTCCGGCACCGAAGCCACCATGAGCGCCGTCCGCCTTGCCCGCGCCGCCACCGGTCGCGACCTCATCGTAAAATTCGACGGCTGCTATCACGGCCATTCCGACAGCTTCCTCTCCGAAGCCGGCTCGGGCCTAGCCACGCTTGGCATCGCCGCCTGCCCCGGCGTCCCGCAAGCGCTAGCCGCGCTCACCCTCAACGCCCCCTACAACGACGCCGCGGCAGTAGAAAAATTATTCAACGAAAATCCAAATAAAATCGCCGCCATCATCGTCGAACCCATCGCCGCCAACATGGGCCTGGTCCCCCCGTCAAAAGGTTTTCTGCAAACCCTGCGCGACCTCGCCACGCGACACGGCGCGCTCCTGATTTTCGACGAAGTCATCACCGGCTTCCGCGTCTGCTACGGCGGCGCGCAATCCCTCTACGGCATCGCGCCCGATCTCACCACGCTCGGCAAAATCATCGGCGCGGGCCTCCCCGTCGCCGCCTACGGAGGCCGCCGCGACCTCATGGACCAGGTCGCCCCCCTCGGCCCCGTCTACCAGGCCGGAACTCTTTCCGGCAACCCCCTCGCCATGAGCGCCGGCATCGCCTCCCTCGATCTGCTCGCCGCCCCCGGCTTCTACGATTCGCTCGAAGCCCTCTCCAAAAAACTCGGCGACGGAATCTCTGCCGCCCTCCGCGAAACAAACGCCCCCGCCACCGCAGCCCGAGTAGGCTCGCTCCTCACTCTTTTTTTCTCCCGTGATCCCATAACAAATTACGCGGACGCCAAAAAAGCCGACACCAAACGCTTCGCCGCCTTCTTCCAATCCATGCTGGCCCGCGGCATATTCATCGCCCCCTCTCAGTTCGAGGCCATGTTCGTCTCCGCCGCGCACACCGCCGCCGACATCGACTGCACTATCGCCGCCCTCCGCGAATCACTGGCCGACGTCTCCGCGTAACGCATTGCCGCCAACCCCACATGCGAAAAAGAATCATCGAGGCCATGACGCGCTGCACTCCCGTAGCGCCGGCGTCCCGCCGGCAGTTTTTTGCTTTCAACATGGACATATCGATAGTGATATACAGAAAGAGCCGGCGGGACGCCGGCGCAACAACTCAAACGCAATCTGGAAATGCACTCATCTCCACCGGAGGAATAACAAAACCCCATGCCCGACGAACTCAGCGAACTCCACGAATCCGCCGAACACGCCCGCGAGGACAACTCCCTCGCCCCCATTTCCGTCACCATGGCCATCATCGCCGTCCTGGTCGCGGTCATCTCCTTGCTCGGACACCGCTCCCACACCGAGGAAGTCCTCATGCAAGCCCGCGCCACAGACCAGTGGGCCTACTACCAGGCCAAAAACATCCGCCGCCACAATTATGAAATGGGAATCGACCTTCTCTCCCTCGGCGAATTCAAGGACAAAGCCGCCGAACAAAAAATAGCCGACAACTATAAGGAAGAAGCCGCCAAAGCCAAAAAAGATCAGGCCGATATCGAGGAGCAGGCCAAGGACCTGGAAAAAGAGTCCGCCGCATCCGCCGCCAAAGCCGACCGTTTCGATCTCGGCGAAGTCTTCCTGGAAGTCGCCCTGGTCATCTCGTCCCTGGCCCTGCTCACGCGCAAACGCATCTTCTGGTACATCGGCATCGTCTCAACGCTCGCCGGAATCGTGGTCGCGTCCACGGTCCTGTTCCTGCACTGATTTTTTGCATTCCGTTCCGCGGCAAAGTCCAAGCCGCCATCCTGGAAGTCATCTCAAATCCCCTGACCGCGCAGAACCGAATTCTCCCAAGAGCGGATCTCGCGAAGTCCATCCGTCTCGACCCATTTAGGCGCTGAAAGCGCCGTCGGTGACTAGCCCAGGGCAACGCCCTGGGTATCGGAACACACCAATCGTCTTGCGCCCTGAAAGGGCGCGGGGCTCCCCCCGCCCTCCATGAGCGAACGCAACAGTTCCTCACGCTCCCCGGGCCGCTACGCCCGGCTAGCGCCACCGGGCTCACGCCGCCGGCGGAGCCTGCCCCATCCGCAACTGCGCAATCTCCCGCCCCAGCTCCTCGATCCGCGCCATCAACTCCCGGTGCCGCGTCTCCTCCGGCGCCGGCTTCTTCGCAATAAAACAAATCACCCCGCTCGGATCCAGAATCGCCTTATCCACTTCCGCCAGGCTCCCCAACCCCTGCTTGTGCGCCGCCGCCTCCAGCTCCGGCACCGTCAGCAATTCCTTGGCCAGAACCCCCTCCAGAATTTTCCCGTTCTCGATCAGCACCGTCGAATCTCCCTCCACCATGCGATCGAGCTTTTCGTGCCGGTACAAAAATCGCACCACCAGAAAATTCACCGCCAGCAGCGTCGACGCCCCCAGCACCCCTCCCGTTACCGTATTATCGTCCCCGATAATCGCGTTCTGCACCGTATTCGACAGCGTCAGCAGCACCACCAGGTCGAACGGATTCAGCTGCGCCAGCTCCCGCTTTCCCGCCAGCCGCAATCCCACCACCAGAAAAAAATAAACCACCACCGGCCGCAGCATCTTCTCCGCCACCGGCACACCCATCACAAACATATCCGTCAAAATCTTGGAGTCCATTAAGTACCTCCTTCCATGCATCAACTGGTCGAACGAGCAGCGAGAGTTTTTTTGGCCTCAATCAATAGATCGGCCGCTTGCGAAGCTAACATGGGAATTGCCAATCCTCAAATTAACCGATTGAATCAAAGTTCGCCTTTGGCGTATTAGCTTTTTGAAATATACTGAACCAAAATATGAACCGAGGTCAAAGAACCCGCTTGAATCAAATGGCCCGATTTGGCCTCACAATTGGCCTATTAGTCGGTGTCGTTGATCTCATTTTGGATTTCCGGCGACATGATTTTGTGGACGCCGTCATTGTAGTTGGATTGTATTTAGTGGCCCTGCCAGTCTTTTCCTTTTGGTGGTTTAGAAAGCATCCGATAGAGCGTTCGTAACGCGGCCGAATTGCTTGACGCATTCCCCCCTCCTCCTGTATATTCTTCCCCGCGATGCAATACTCCGCGCAACACCACGGTCACCATCATCATCACGGCGTACGACCGTGTCCGCGGAGGCCTGAGTAGCGCACCGAAATTCGCACTCATAGGCCCGCTGGCGCGGTAAGCGCCGGCGGGTTTTTTATTTGTACGCCCAATTTTCTGCCGCATCGCTCGGAGGAAACTCGGATGGACCTCGATTTCAAAAAGCTCGACGGCCTTCTCCCCGCCGTCATTCAGGACGCGTCCACCGGCGAAGTCCTCATGCTCGGCTTCATGAACGCCGAAGCCTACGCCGCCACGCAGTCCAGCGGGGAAGTAACCTTTTTCAGCCGCTCCCGCAACAAACTCTGGCGCAAGGGCGAGCAAAGCGGCCACGTCCTGCGCGTCAAACAAATCCTGGTCGATTGCGACGTCGACAGCCTTCTCATCCGTGTCGATCCCGTTGGCCCCGGCGTCTGTCACGAGGGTTACAAATCCTGTTTCTTCCGCGAAATCTCCAAAGTCGGCGAATCCAAAGTGATCGCCGGACGCGCCTTCGATCCCGCCGCCGTTTACGGAAAGGATGCCCGCTGATGAGCGTTCTCCGACTCGGCATACCCAAAGGCAGCCTGCAGGAGGCCACCGTGGCTCTGTTCGCTAAGGCCGGCTGGCGCATCTCCATCAACACGCGCAGCTATTTTCCCGGCGTTGACGATCCCGAAATCAATTGCATGTTGGTCCGCGCCCAGGAAATGGCCCGCTACGTCGAAACCGGCGCCCTTGACGCCGGAATCACCGGCCGCGACTGGGTCCAGGAAACCGGCGCCAGCGTCGCCGAACTCTGTGAACTCCTGTACTCCAAGCAAAGCCTCGCCCCCGTCCGCTGGGTCCTCGCCGTCCCCGACGACGGCCCCATCGAATCCGTCAAAGACCTCCAGGGCAAAGTCATCGCCACCGAAGTTGTCAACCTCACCAAAAAATATCTCGACCGGAACGGCGTCACCGCCCGCGTCGAATTTTCCTGGGGCGCCACAGAAGTCAAAGTCCCCCAGCTCGCTGACGCCATCGTCGAAGTCACCGAAACCGGCTCCAGCCTCCGCGCCAACCGCCTGCGCATCGTCGACACCGTTCTCGAATCCCGCACCGTTCTCATCGCCAACCATGCGGCCGTCGCCGACCCTTGGAAAAATGAAAAAATCTCCAACCTCTCGCTCCTCCTGACCGGAGCCATCGCCGCCTACACCAAAGTCGGCATCATGCTCAACGTCCGCAAAGCGCAGCTGGCCGCCGTCCTCGGCGTCCTGCCCGCCCTGAAAAATCCGACGGTCTCCACCCTGAGCGATCCCGATTGGATCGCCGTCAACACCATCATCGACGAAAACGTCGTGCGCACCATAATCCCGCGCCTGAAAGCCGCCGGCGCACAAGGCATCGTCGAGTACCCGTTGAACAAGATCGTGCTCTGAGGGAAGAATCGATTCAAATGCGAATCCTGAAACTAACCCCCGCCGCCGCCGAAAACTTCTTCGCGCGCCGCGCCTCCCACGATGCCTCCGCCGACCGCATCGCCGACCGCATCGTCGCTGACGTCCGCCAAAAAGGCGACGCCGCCCTCTTCCGTTGGGCTAAGCAGTTGGACGGTCTCCGCCTCACTCCCAACACGCTCTGGATCCCCCGCGCCGAAATCCGCGCCGCGCGCAATTCCGTCCCTCGCGACTTGATCCAGGCCATCAATCACGCCGCAAAAAATATCCGCCGCGTAGCCCAGGCCCAGCTCCCGCGCCCCTGGACCATCACCGTCGAGCCCGGCGTCCGCGTCGGCCAGCGTGTCACGCCGCTCGAAACCATCGCCTGCTACATCCCCGGCGGCCGCTTTTCTCTTTTCTCCACGCTGCTAATGACCGCCATCCCCGCCCAAGTCGCAGGCGTAAATCGCATCGTCGTCGCCTGCCCGAAACCAAGCTCCGCGCTCCTCGCCGCCGCAGAAATCCTTGGCGTCACGGAAATCGCCCGCATCGGCGGCGCCCAGGCCATCGCCGCCTTCGCCTACGGCACCCAATCCATCCCCCGCGTCGACAAAATCTGCGGCCCCGGAAACCGCTACGTCACCGCCGCCAAGCGCCTGGTCTCAAACGATTGCGCCATCGACATGCCCGCCGGCCCCACTGAAGTCCTCATCCTGGCCACCGGCGGCAACCCGCGCTTCATCGCCGCGGACATCCTGGCCCAGGCCGAGCACGACCCCGACGCCGTAGCCCTTCTGGTCACTGCGTCGCCGCGTCTCGCCAAACAAATCTCCGCCGAGGTAGACAAACAATTAAAAAAATTGCCGGAATCGAATCCCGCCTGGAAATCCCTGGTCCAGGCCAGCTTGATTCTTGTCGCGCCATCGCTCGACGCTGCCATCCGCTTCTCCAATCGCGTCGCCCCCGAACACCTCAGCATTCCTCAGGCGAATAAATCGCTGGTCCAAAAACTCTCCGAAGCCGGCAGCGTCTTCCTCGGCTCCTGGAGCGCACAGCCCATCGGCGATTACGCCAGCGGCACCAATCACGTTCTCCCAACGTCCGGCTGGGCCCGCACCCGCGGCGGCCTCAGCGTCCTCGACTTCGTAAAATGTTCCAGCACGCAGGAAATTTCCCGCGCCGGCCTGAAACGCCTTGCCCCGGTCGTTTCCGCCATGGCCCGCGCCGAGGGCCTGGAAGCCCACGCACGCGCCGTCGAGGTGCGCAAATGAACGCGCCAAAAAAATTGAATATTCCCATCCGCAAATCCGTCCTCGCCCTCGCGCCCTACAATGCGCCCAGGGAAGGCCGCGCAAGAAAACTCCGTCTTGATTTCAACGAAAACACGGTGGGCTGCTCCCCAAAGGTCCTGCGCGCCCTCTCGCGCATCACCGCCGCGCAAATGGCCATCTATCCCGAGTATCAGGAAACCACCCGCCGCCTCGCGCGCTTTTTCCGCGTCCGCCCCGCGCAGATGCACCTCACCAACGGCATCGACGACGCCCTGCACCTGATCGCCGACACGTTCCTGGAAAGCGGCGACTCGGTTCTCATCGCCGAGCCTACCTTCGACATGTATCGCTTCTTCGCCGAACTCGCCGGCGCGCGCGTCACCGCACTGCGCTATGACGACGAAATGCGTTTCCCCGTCGACGCCGCCATCCAGATTTTGCGCCGTCCCTCGGAAATCGCCCCGCGCGTCCTCTACATCGCCACGCCCAACAATCCCACCGGCACCGTCGTCCCGCAAAAAGATCTGCGCCGCATCCTCAACGCCGCCGCCCGCACCCTCGTCCTGATCGACGAAGCCTATTTCGATTTCTCCGGCGAAACCATCCTCCCCTGGATTCGCCGCTACCCCAATCTCCTGGTGGCGCGCACATTTTCCAAATCTTCCGGCCTGGCCGCCCTGCGCATCGGCTGCCTGTTCGGCAATCCCGAAATTCTCGCCGTCATGCGCGGCGCCTGCACTCCCTATCCGGTCAACACCGCCGCACTGGTTGCGGCCGAAGCCGCCGTCGCCGACAAACGTTTCGCGCGCAGCTACACCCGCGAAGTCCTGAAGAGCCGCGCCCTGCTCGAAAAAGGCTTGCAACAATTCGGCGCGCGAATCTATCCCAGCGGCGCAAATTTCGTCCTCGCCGATTTCGGCCCTCGCGCCCATCGCCTGGCAAAATCCCTGGAACGAAAGGGAATCCTCATCCGCGAACGAAAAGATTTCCCCCGCGAAGGTTTCGTGCGCATCAGCGCAGGCACTCGCGCCGACACGCGCAAACTCCTGCGCGCCATGAAAGGCATCCTGTGAAGTTCTCCCCCAAACTCGTCATCTTCGACGTCGACAGCGTCCTGGTCGACGTCCACGGCTCGTTCCACAAATCCATCATCGACACCGTCCATTTCTTCACCGGGCGCCGCCCGACCTTCACCCAGATCCACGACTGGAAAAATCTTACCGGCTACAACGACGACTGGCGCCTCTCCACCGACTGGATCGCGTCGCTCGGCAAACCGGTGCCCTACGAAAAAGTAAAAGCGCAGTTCATGAAATTCTACTGGGGCACAAAGGCGCACCCCGGAAACGTGACCCGCGAAAAATGGCTGGTCACGCACAACCGCCTTGAAAAATGGTCCAGGCGCGCCGAACTCGCTCTGTTCACCGGTCGCACACGCCGCGAACTGAGACACACGCTCCAGGGCACCCACGCCGAGCGCATTTTCCGCCGCGCCGTCACCATGGACGACGTAAAAAAAGGCAAGCCCGACCCCGAAGGCCTGAAGCTTTTGCTGAACGGCATGCCGCCCCGCGATGCGCTGTATCTCGGCGATAACATCGACGACGCGCTCTCCGCCAAGCGCGCCCGCGTCCCGTTCCTCGGTGTCCTCCCTCACGGCAGCGACGCCCATTCCGCGCGCGCCAAAAACTTGCGCGAACTCGGAGCCATCGAAATCCTCCACAGCGTTCGCGACTTGGACAAATTCTGGGCCTGGGAAAAATCGGGAGAAAAATCCTGAGAAAAATCTGGGAATCATCTCATAAACAAGTTTTGTGGGTCGCGGCTTTAGCCGCGACAACAAGACACAAGAAAACGGGCTTTAGCCCCTGGCGCCAGACCAAGTTCGAGGGTCCGCTTATTTGTGAAGTAACTTTTAGAGAAAAAATATGAGAAAAGCAAAACTTCGCCGCACAACAACGGAAACCGACATCGCCATCTCCCTGAACCTCGACGGCCAGGGCCGCGCCAAAATTTCCACCGGCATCCCGTTCCTCGACCACATGCTCACCCTGGTCGCCCGCCACGGCGCCATGGACCTGGAACTCACCGCCCGCGGCGACCTCGACGTCGATCAGCACCACACCGTCGAGGACACCGGCATCGTCCTCGGCGAAGCCGTCAAGAAAGCCCTCGGCTCCAAGCGCGGCATCCTCCGCGCCGGTTATTTCCTGATGCCCATGGACGAAACCCTGGCGGCCGCCGCTATCGACTTCAGCGGACGCCCGCAATTGGTCTGTAAATGGAAATTTTCCGCGAAATTTGTCGGAGGCCTGCAAACCGAGCTTCTCGAGGATTTCTTCGGCGGCTTCGCGCAAGCCGCCGGCGCAAACGTCCACCTGAAATTGCTCTACGGACGTTCCTCGCACCACCAGGTCGAGGCCATCTTCAAAGCCTTTGCCAGGGCCCTGCGTTTTGCCGCCACCCGCGATCGCCAGCTCATGCGCGTCTTGCCCAGCACGAAAGGCCTGCTATGAACATCGCACTCGTCGAATACGGCGCCGGAAATCTCCCGTCGGTCGAGCGCGCCCTCGCTCGCCTCGGCGTGGCGTCGCAGCGCGCTTCCACGCCCGAAGCACTCGCTTCGGGCGACGCCCTCATTCTCCCCGGCGTCGGCCACTTCGGCGCCCTCATGCGCTCGCTCTCCGAGCGAAAACTTATCGACCCATTGCGCGCCGCCGTCTCGCGCGGAGTCCCCCTCATGGGCATCTGCCTCGGCCTGCAGGCCATGTTCGCTTCCAGCGACGAAGCCCCCGGCGACGCCGGCCTCAACTTATTTTCTCAAAACGTCTCCGCCCTCCCGCCCACCGATCGCCTCCCGCACATGGGCTGGAACCAGTTGCGCCGCGTCCGCCCCAGCCGCCTTCTCGAAGGCCTCCCGCCGGACGCCTATTTTTATTTCGCGCACTCCTACGCCGCACTCGACGCCGGTGAAGCCGCCGTAGCCATGTGCGATCACAGCGCCTCCTTCGTCGCCGTCCTCGAAAAGGGCAACGTCTTCGCCACCCAATTTCACCCGGAAAAATCCGGCCCGGTCGGCGCGAAAGTACTTTCCAATTTCGTGAACTCCGCGGCCAAATCGCAGAAGGCCGCCCGATGAGCCTCGCCCGCCGCATCATCCCGTGCCTGGACACCGACGGCGAGCGCGTCGTCAAAGGAGTCAACTTCGTCAACCTCCGCGACGCCGGTGACCCCGCCGATCTCGCCGCGCGCTACAACATCGAAGGCGCCGACGAACTCGTCGTCCTCGACATCGCCGCTTCGCGCGATCATCGCCCCACATTTCTCGAAACCATCCGCCGCGTCGCCGCCGAACTCGCCATCCCCCTCACCGCCGGCGGCGGCGTCGCCAACGTCGACGACGGCCGCGCCATCCTCCGCGCCGGCGCCGACAAGTTAACCGTCAACACCGCCGCCATCCGCCAACCCGAACTGCTCACCGCCCTCGCCGCCGAATTCGGCTCCCAAGCCGTAGTCCTCGCCATCGACGCCAAGCGCGTCGGCGACCACTGGGAAGCCTTCGTCCGCGGCGGCAGCGTTGCCACCGGAATCGACGCCGTGGAGTGGGCGCGCAAAGGAGTAGAGCACGGCGCCGGAGAAATTCTCATCACCTCCATGGACAAAGACGGCACCCGCTCCGGCTTCGATTGCCCCCTCACAGCTGCCATCTCAAAAGCCGTCACCGTACCGGTCATCGCCTCCGGCGGCGCCGACACCCCCGAAACATTCCTGGAAGTTTTCCAGGCAGGCTGCGCCGACGCCGCCCTCGCCGCCTCCATCTTCCACGACAGCATCCACGGCCTCGGCGATTTAAAACGATTTCTCGGCGAACACGGCGTCCCGGTTCGCCAATCAGCATGAAAAATTGCGAAGCAACAATTTGTGCCTGTCATTCCGGGCAAAGCAAGGAATCCCGCTTCGTTCTGGATTGCAGGGCAGGGAATCTGCAAGCGCATTCACAGGCGCACAAGCGCCGCCTTAAGTAGGACAGGCTTCAGCCTGTCGGGTTTAAACTAACCGTTGCGACTCTCGCACAAGCGAGACCCAAAAAAGAAAGGCGCCCAACCAAACCCATGATGATCCCCTGCATCGACCTCCAGGATGGCCGCGCCGTCCAACTCGTCCACGGCCGCGAGCGCAAGCTCGCCGTCGACGACGTCTTCGGCCTCCTCGACCGCTTCGGAAAATACCCCCTCATCCACGTAATCGACCTGGACGCCGCCATGCGAAAGGGAAACAACGCCAAACTCGTCCGCGCCCTCTGCATCGCCGCAAAGAAACGCAAAATGCGCGTCCGCGTGGGCGGCGGCATCCGCACCGTGGCCCAGGCTGCGAAAATCGCCTCCTACGGCGCCGACAAAATCATCGTCGGCAGCGCCGCCTTCAAGGACGGCAAAGTCAACACCGTATTCCTTTCGCGCCTCTCGAAAAAAATCAGCCGCCGCCGCGTCATGATCGCCCTGGACACCGACCGCGGCAAAATCCTGGTCCGCGGCTGGCAGGAAAAACTCCACCTCCGCCCCAGCGAAGTCATCGCCGGCCTGGAAAAATACGCCTCCGCCTTCCTCTGCACTTACGTCGACGCCGAAGGCACCATGCGCGGCACAAACCTCCCATGGTTCCGCGCGCTGCGCCGCGCCACGCCCCTCCCCATCACCGCAGCCGGAGGCATCCACACCCGCGCCGAAATCCGCGCCCTCGCCCGCATCCAAATGGACGCCGCCGTCGGCATGGCCCTGTACACAGGAAAACTTTCCTGAACCCATTTCCGGAAACGGAAATAGAGCGGGAATTTCATTCGGGAAATGTGCTTTCTCAAATTTCGGATTTGCAATTCTAGAACTGAGAGGAAGCCGTCCCAAAACTCATCTCTGCACCTAATCTTGCCACCTACCCCCTGCACCTACTCCTTGTAGGTCGCGGCTTTAGTCGCGACATCCGAAGTCTCGAAAGAAAGGGGCTTCAGCCCCTGGCGGCCCGTCAAGCTCGAACTCTGGCCATTCATCAGATGGCTTCATTTCAAATCTGGAATTTCAAATTAATCCGCCGCCGTATTTAAACCGGGGAATTTCCTGCGTGGAATGTAGCCAACCTGCGGAATCGAATCCCTGCAATCGAGAAAAACTCAACCCGCCGTCTCACCCTCCGGCCCCGCCTGCACCTGCCAAAACCCCGAATTCGTCTCCGGAAACGCCACCCCGGCCTCGACCGTCCTGCTCCGCCGCGTCCCCAGATAAACCACCATGCAATCCTGCTCCTGCTGCGTCAGCGAATTGGTCAGATGCAGTTTCTGCCCCTTGCGCACCGGCACGCTCAGCAGCAGCAGCGCCCCGTTAGCGTTCACGTGCAGCGTGTGCGCTTCTTCGTGAAACGGTTCCTTGTTCGCCCCGCGCCCGTACACGTACACCGGAATGTCCAGCGACCAT
Organism: Terriglobia bacterium; assembly: GCA_020073375.1. Classification (GTDB taxonomy): domain Bacteria; phylum Acidobacteriota; class Terriglobia; order Acidiferrales; family UBA7541; genus Palsa-360. The sequence goes on from JAIQFG010000002.1 coordinate 98,803, forward strand.
CTCCGCGCCCGCCGCCGGTCCGGCACCTCCACCGCATCCTTGCGCGGCGGTTTCGCCGGAAGTTTTCCTTCTCGCGCCAACTGCGCATTTCGTAACGCTTCAAAAATTCGGCTCATAAGTGTTTTGGTCGCGCGCGGAAATCCCCCCGCGTCGCAGAAACAAAATACACAAAACTTTCCCCTCGCGCGAATACAGTTTCCCCCCCGACACGAATGGGTAACCTCGGCTGTGTCGCCGCGGTGGAGCCCCCGGAAGATCTTCGGTGCTTCTCGCTTGCACGCAGCGAACAGAAGCCGCAATCTAACCATGGGGGAGGCGTACTTTCCCAATCGAATGTCCGAAGCAAACAAAGATCAAACGAGAACCCCCGGCACGATCCGCATCGGCCCCGCCGGCTGGTCCTATCCCGACTGGGCAGGCATCGTCTACCCCGCGCGCAAGCCCCGAGGCTTCCACGAAGCCGCCTACCTCTCCGAATTTTTCGACGCCATCGAAATCAACACGTCCTTCTACCACCCGCTCCGCCCCGAGCACTGCCGCCAGTGGATCGCGCGCGTCTCGCCCAATCCGCGTTTCCTGTTCACCGCGAAACTCTGGCAAAAATTCACCCATGAATCCTCCGCCACCCCCGAAGACGAGCGCTCCGTCCGCTCCGGTTTCGACGTCCTTCGCGACGCCGGAAAGCTAGGCGCCGTCCTACTCCAGTTTCCATTTTCCTTTCACCGCACCCCGGAAAACACCGCGCACCTGAAAAAACTCCTGAAACAATTCGCCGACTACCCGCTCGTCGTCGAAGTCCGCCACGCCACATGGAACGACCCCTCCTTCTTCGCCCTCCTCCGCGACCGCAACGTCGGCTTCTGCAACATCGATCAGCCCGTCATCGGCCGCTCCCTCAAACCCAGCGAACGCTCCACCGCCCACGTCGCCTACGTCCGCCTCCACGGCCGCCGCTACGATTCCTGGTTCAGTGACGATCCCGTCATGCCCCCCTCCGAACGCTACAACTACCTCTACTCCGAATCTGAACTCGAACCCTGGGCCGCCCGCATCCAGCACCTCGCCCAATCCGGCGACTCCACCTTCGTCGTCGCCAACAATCACTTCCAGGGCAAAGCGATCGTCAACGCCCTCCAGCTCATTCGCCTCCTCACCGGCTCCAAAGTAAAAGTTCCCGACTCCCTCCGCGAACACTACCCCCAACTAAACGAAATCGCCGACACCCCTCCCTCGCAGCCGTTGCTGTTTCCCGCCCCAAAATCGTTAGAGTAGCGCCGGCGTCTCGCCGGCATTTTGTGGATTTTCAACGCACACGAATATAAGAGCGATTGCTCGCGCTGCGTTCCAAGGATTTCCGGGAAAGAATTTCTGAAAGCTATCTCATAAATAATCTTTGTGGGTCGCGGCTTCAGCCGCGACATTCAGCCCCCTGAAAGAAAGGGGCTTTAGCCCCTGGCTGTTCGTCGAATTAGAACGCAGTCTATTTCCGGGATAGTTCCTGGAATATATCGTGCCGATTCGTGTCGGAAAATTTCAATACGAATACCGATGCCCCCGCCTCGACAGCGGCCCCTCAAAATATCTCCACGAAATTTCCCCCTCCGCCAGCGTCAACGCCAGCCCCACCGCGCCCCCCAGCAGATCCGCCCGCAAACTCACCCCCGCCCGCGTATGAAACCCAAAATGCAGCACCGCCCAAAATATCCCCCAGTGCGTCAAATACACGCAATAACTGATCTTCCCAATCTCACGCAACCACCCCCACCTCATAAACCCCACATTCCCATTCCCTTGATTCACCAGAGCGATCACCACCAGGCACAGCGAAAATAGTTCCAGCGACGTCCTCCCAAACCCGTCCGTAATCGCCTGCGTGTACCGCACCTGATACGCAGACAGCGCCTCAAACCCCACGCTGGTCACCAGCAGCGCCCCCATCGCCGCGTAAACCCAGCTCACCCTCTCCCCAATCCACGCCCGCGCCCCCGCATTGGCCCACGCAATCGAAAGCAGCACCCCCAGCGCCAGCGCATCCACCCGGCAAATCGTCCACCCATACACCACCCACCATCCCCAATCTCCGCCGTCCTTCTTAAAAACGAACGACAATATCGCGCGCAGCGGCGGAGAAAGCACCACCACCGCCACCAACCCTTGCACCAGTTGTTTCAAACTGAACCGCCTCATGATCGCCGGCATGAACAAATAAAAATGCTCCTCAACGGCCAGCGACCATGTCGCCTCCAGCCAGATCACCCGCAAGACCGCCGGCACAAAATTCTGCAAAAACAAAAAATACAACCCCAGCGCCACCGGCATCGAGTAACCGGAGGGCAATCCCTGCCGGATCGCCGGCACAAATATCGACGCCACTCCAAACAACGCGATCCACAAGTAATAAATCGGCATGATCCGGTGCAGCCGCCGCATGTAAAACGTCTTGTAATACCCGGGCGAATCCCTCGTCTTAAGCAGGATCCCCCCGATCAGAAATCCCGACAGCACAAAAAACATGTCCATTCCCGCCGGAGAAATCGCCACCGCGTGACGAAATAAATTCACCGCCGGGCTCAGCCTCCTCGCCCGGTCCGTGTAATGCCAAAGCACCGCAAACAGCGCCGCCATCCCCCGCAGTCCGTCCAGTTCCACGCATCGCCCCGCCCCACCCGGCGTGCTCCCGCCCGGCAACCTCTCCCGCGTGGAGATTTCCTGAACAATAGTCTGCGTACCCTGCAGCAGTGCCGACACGAGTAGTCTCCTCCGTTCTCTTATGTCGGCATTTGCCCCGCCGGGCTTTACAGGCTGCGGATATACTCCCCCTGCCCGTCATTCCGAATCCGCTCCCGCGGGTGAGGAATCCCTCTTCGATCTAAGTCCAATAAGGAAGCGAATCGTGGGCCAGAAACGTGCCTCGGCTCGCTCGGAAATTTCCCCGTGAACCGAATGGCCGCTTTATGAATTCTTTCCCAGCCTGTTTAGGTGCTCAAGTGCGGAATAGTCATCCCAGGGAGCAGGGAATCGGTGCCCATCAGAGGAAATTCAGAAGCAGTCGTACCCAAGCGGATCTTTTCATTACGGAACAATCAACCCTTCGGCCCGCGCCAATTTTCCCTGGTTGCGATCGAAGGTGAAAAACGCCTCTGCCTGCAACGACAAGGCCGAAGGCACGCCAAGTTCCACCTGCATTGGTAATCCCGGATCGACGGCGGATGATCTTTCTGCCCCGAATGGTATTCCATCCCTATACGGAATCAAAATGATTCGCGCCCAGCCATCTCCCCAATCGCGCAAGCCCTCAGGGCGAGCCTCCACCGTAGCTCGCCCTCCGATGCCTCCATTTCGCGCTTCAATTCACGCAGTCGCCGCCGCCGATTCACCCGCCGCCGGAACATACGGAAACGTCTTCGACGGCTTCGACGTGACCGATTCTTTCCCGATCCCCAGATGAATCGGCGTGTTCGCCGCAATCGAGAACATCACATCGGGCGCGTTGTCGGTCAGCGATCGCCCGTTCCATCCGGCAAACCCGAACGCCGCCGCTGTGCCCACTTGGTAGGGCAGCATGTTGGGGAAAAAACGGTGCGCGACTCTCTCCCCGTAAGCGCTGGGATCTTCGGCCGTTTCATACGCGTCCACCACTCCGGCAATGGCCTTCGCAATGGCCTCTCCGTACGTTGCGAAATCATCCGCCGGACGCCCCGCGTTCAGCCGGTTGCCCAGGTCTTCGTTATATTGCGCGAACAGCGGCGGAATCATCGGAAGCCCCACGCGATTGATCGAACGCCATCCGCCCGGATCGGTGGCCAGCGACGACACAGCCCATGCCCCGATGCGCCCATTTCTCCCGTTGCTCCCGTCGCCCGCCAGCAACTCGCTATCCGGCACCTCCAGCACAATCGAATACACCGTATGCCCCGCAAACAGATTCTTCGCCCACCCGGGATCCCATCCTCCCAGGTTTACCTTGGTCCCGTCCTGAAACGCATGCCCCACGGCGTGAAGCACATCCGGCTCGATCCAAAACGGATCGCCTGCCTTGCCCGCCCACACGCGCACTCCCCCTTCCGTGGCGACGATTTCCCCCGTGGTCCCTTCCGCCACCGCCTGCCCTTGCGCATGTGGATCGGCCGCGTCCGAGCCCCGGATGCACCGCACCGCGTACCCCTGTTGCCCCTGCGCGTCGCGCTCCTGGAATGTAATCCGGTACGTGATCTCTTCCAGCGCATCGCCGTTTAAATCGATCTTGAATTCGTACATTCCCTCTGGATGGTACCCCGGCGCGGGAATTTCGCCGAAAATCGAGTGGCACACATTCATCACAAACACCGTTCCGGTTTCCCCCCGAAATAAATAGAGGTCCGTAATGTCCAGGCGAATATCTTGCCGAGCGATCGGTGAATCCAGGTGGTGGGACACGTCATTCCTCCTTGTGTTTGCGAGGCAAAGCCTCGACGGCTGAGCCCAAATTTCCATTTTGGACTCATGCTCCCGCGGATGGTACGCTCGCCCCGCCATCCCCGCAACGAAATTTATCACTTGAACACATCCCGGCTATTTCAAGGGGGGCGACGACCGCTTGAGCCGGCGAGCATTATCCTCAACCGGAAATTTTGCAAACCTCAAATTCCAGGAATACAACGTGCCAATCCTTGGCATGCCCCAGACGGTTTTATACGCCCGCACTTTCGGATAAATAGGAAACAGTTCGCCCCATACACGGAAATTCCGCGTAATTTACAGGCGAAGCTCGATATGTGACAAAGGGACATACCTGCTATCCTGGCTCGATGCATCAGGATGTGACGCTAATTTCGGCGGCTGCTTTGCTTCGCTTGCGAATTTCGCGGCGTGCGTTGCCCTGGTTCTGCTGCGTAGTCTTTTTTTGCTGGCTCAGTCCGCCGCTTCTGCGCTCCCAAGAATTCGCCGTTGCACAATCCGCGGGCAAGGATGTTGCACTCCTCCAGCCAAACCCTGTTTTGGATGCCCCTGCCGGCGAAGCCCCCCAAGCGCTTCCCGCGACGGTTCCTGAGGCTTCAGACGACGCTGCGCAGGGCCCGCAACAATCGGAACCCCAGGTTCAAGTCCATCCTAGTCCGGATCCAACGGCGACCTATCAGCCGGTGACCTGGAAAAACCTGCCAGTCCGCATTTTGGGCGACCAGAAACTCGTTTGGCTGTTTCCTATGCACCTCGCGCAAGGCCAACACCTGCTGCCAACGATCGGTGTAGTCGGAGTCACCGGCGGCCTCATGGCCGCCGACGCACACATCATGGTTCATACTCGAAACAACGCTTCGGCGTTCCACGAGTACGATGAGATCTTCAGCGGCACGAATACCGGAATCGTTACGGCTTTAATTCCTGCGACGTTTTATTTTTACGGCATCGCCCGCAAGAGTTCCTATTCCCAGCAGACCGCGCTTCTTATGGGCGAGGCTTACCTCGACAGCGCGATACCTCACGTGGCCATAAAACTGGTCAGTCGGCGGCTCCGCCCAAATGCCGTTCCAGCGTCCAACGATTTTTCCGATACGTTTTTCAAAAGCCCGGTTTCTGTCTTCGGAAAGGGCAGTAGTTTTCCGTCCGGCCACGCGGCGGGTATTTTCTCGATTGCTACAGTCGTTGCCGAACGTTATCGCCACCACCGCTGGGTCCCTTGGGTTGCGTATGGACTGGCCGCGGCCATCAGCTTCTCGCGCGTTCCAACATTTGCGCACTTCCCCTCGGACGTGTTTCTGGGAGCCGCTTTGGGCTATACGATTACGCGTTTTGATGTTCTTCGCGATCGCACCCACTAACCGCCACTCCTGCCGCGCGTCCCTCGGAACACCTGGACCTGCTCTTGCTTCCCGGACGGATTGTAATGAAGAAAATCCAAACAGTCCTGACAGGCTGGGCACCGAACCGAGTCCATGGGGCGGAAGAGCAAAACCATCCTCGCTCATTCACACCGGCTGGATAGCAGGAAAATATCCGGCGGGCCGAGAAGTATTTTTCTTGACTGGAACTTCACAGGACTTGTTGATCCCGAAAAAAGGGAATCGATTCGCCTCTTGACCTTTCCGTGTTGACGGACGACGATTAGTTCTTCGGCGCCCCGCGCCCTGCAGGGGCGTTCGGGTCAGGCCTGAGTTCGGGCGGGAAAAGTTCGAACAATGCGTTCATCGCAGCCACCGCCTTGCCGTGTTCGGCCATCAGCTTATCGGCATCGGGCGTTTTGGAGCTCATGTCCGATACTTTCTGAAAGGCCGCAACGGCTGCTTTTAGCCTTGTTTCCACTTTAGCCTTGAAAGCGGCGGGCTCGTCCTGGATGGCTGTCCGCACGGCATCGGCGGATTCCGTGTATTCCTTGAACTCGCGCGGTATGCGCGGGAAGTTCTTGGCGGTGATTTGCCTCTTGAAGTCGTTGGACACTTGGACCAGAAGTCTGAGTCCAGTCTTCACATCGTCCGGTGATTTCAGTTGCGCCGCCACTGTGGATGCCAAAAACAGCGCAGATCCGATTGTCATGAGAACGCCCGCAATTCTTACGGATTTCATATTTATTCTCCTCGTTGGTTTATGAATCATTTACTTCGTGACATGCAAGATCCCGCGCATGTCCTCCGGATGAGTCGAACACAAAAACGGATAATCGCCAGGCGAGGGCGCAGTAAACTGTATCCTCACGGTCTCGCCCTTGTCGCACAACGGGGTCGCGGTGATGACACGCGGATCGTCTTTCGAAAGGACGCCGTCGTTGGCCGAGAAGTCCTTGCTTAGCGACTCCAGTTGATCCGCATGCGTCAGAACCCAATTATGGCGCACGGTCACAAGCCGGCCCGCGTGGTGGAACGCGAGGTGAACCAGAGCACCGGCCGGACAAGTCAGAGTGTTTTGCCGGAATGCGATGAAGTCACCGTCCGTTTCGATGTAGAGATCGACAACCTGAGGTTCAGACGTTCGCCTGTGGCCACATCCCAAGAAAATCAAAAGAAGTACGAGCATTCCGAAACAGGAGCGCCGTCGCGCAAATGGCGCACGACGAGATATGGGACTTCCCCCGGATTGCATTCCGGGGATCTTACTGCGAATGGATGATGGGCACAACTGCTTGAGCATTGTCCGGCAAGAAGCGATTTGCCTGTCCCATGTCCTGAGCGACGCTCTTATTTGAATTTGGGAATCGACCTGATCAAACCTTCAGGGAAGTAGTTATCAACTGAGTTTGCTCGACTGGCTCAGATCAACGCGCAGGTTTCATGCAAGACCCGCACCTCTCTTGATATTCGCTTTTTATTCGCCTATAGTGGACTTCGATCTTGACGGCCCGTGAGGAGCGCCACCCATGACCATGGCTTCCGACACCATCCCGGCTGCGCTTGCCACCCGGCGCTCTCCGACCACAACTCGCAGAGGCCTCGCGATCACCGTGCCCACCAGCGGCGCATCTGTCGGGGCGCGGTTCACCGAGAACGATCTCCGTGAACGGCATGACGTGCCCCCAAGCCCCGCCTCAATCGTCGCACCATCACCATCGCCGCTGCCGCCGGCAAAACCCTGGACGCTCCCTCCCCGCGGCCTCGCCCTCTTCTACGGCCGCCCGGAGACCCCGCGCCTGTTCCACTATTTCCTCCCGCGCCTTCTATCCGAAGGCAAGCAGGTCCTCTGCCTGGACGGCGCCAACCGTTTCGATCCGCTCCTGATCGCCCGCCTGGCCCGCCAGCGCGGCATCGCCCCATCCGATTACAACCGCGCCATCCGCGTGGCCCGCGCCTTCACCTGTTTCCAGCTGACCGAGCTGCTGGCCCGCGTCCCGCGCCTGCTTGAAAAATTCGCCGCCGACACCCTGATCGTCACCGCCCTCCCCGACCTCTATTTCGACCAGGACATCCGCGATCGCGAAGCCGCCGTAACCTTCGCCCACGCCCTGAACGCCCTGCGCGCGCTAACCCCGTTGCCCCTGTCCGTCGCCGTCTTCTCCGACGCCACTTCATTCGCAACACCGCGCCCCGCCGGAAAAAACTCCGGCCCCTGCTTGCAGCCCGCAAGGGAAAACGGGTGTGGGCTCTACTTGGAGCCCACCGGAAAAAAGTCTGGGCTCTACTTGGAGCCCACCGGAAAAAAGTCTGGGCTCTACTTGGAGCCCACACGAGAAAGAATGTTCACGCAGCTCGCCGCCCACTCCACCGAACTCTGGCGCTTCTCCCTGGACGCAAACACCGGCCATCTCCGCCTGACCGGAGAGAAGCGCGAATGCAGGCCGCTGATGACAGATGTCAGGCAACAGGGAATAGGCAACAGGTTGTAGGTAATAGGTTGCAGGTGACAGGAAGCAAAGAAGCAGGGAAGCAAGCAGGCAAGGAGGCAGGGAAGCAGCGAACAACTCGCAGGGAATAGACGACAGCTTGCAGGCGACACGGAACAAGTAGCGCCGTCAGAGAACAAGTGACAGCCCGCAGTCATCAAGAATTCCAGTCCCTGCGGTTTTCTCTGTGCCCTCCGTGTTCTCTGTGTTAAAGATTTTTCCTCGCCTTCAGGAAACTCTCAACACGGAGACGCAAAAACCAAGCCTTTAAAATCTAAAATCCAAAATTTCAAATTGCGAACTAAATCTCTAATCTCAAATTTGATCTCACGAATCACGATTCACGAATCACGAATCACAAATCACGGACCCCCATGGGCCGCACGCTTCCCACATTCCGCCAGCTCATCGACGACGCCATCGCGCGCTGGTCGAAATTCCGCCGAACCCTGCGCCGCGAGGACCAGGAATATTTCGACCGCCTCTTCCGCCGTGTCCGTTCCTACACCCAGGCCGCCACCTACCAGGCCGGAGACAACCCCATGGAAGCCATCCTGCTCTCCATCGCCCTCGACCAGGAAAAGCGTCTCGACGTCCTCGAGCGCGTCGTCCTTCCCCCGGAACCGGGCTCGGGCTCTACTTGGAGCCCGCCGGGAGAAAGTCTGGATTCCACTCTCACGCTCGACGCCTTGCCGCATTCCGAGCCTGTAAGTCTTCCCGAAACAACTTTGGAGCAACTCGATGTCCCTCGAAGCCCTGATCAAAACAATCACCCAAACACGCATCCCCAGCCGAACCCCGGCCAGCCGCGCGACACGCGCCGCCGGCCCCATCCGCCCGACCAACACCACACAACTCCATGGCTGGATTTTCGATCTCTACCCGAGCCCTCACGGGATGAACCTGTGGCTGATCGACCCGAACCAGAAACGCCACCATCTGATTGACCGCTTCGCCCCCGCGTTCTACGTCTCCGGCCCCGACCCCGTCCTGCGCCGCCTGCGCGAAGCCGTCGCCCGCCAGCCCCACGCGCTCTCCTGCCAATTCACCGAGCGCATCGATCTCTGGCACCCCCCCGTCTCCCCAAAGGATGGGGCTATGGCGGGCAGGCCCGTCCTCGAAATCGAAATCGCCCGCCCCAGCGAATACTCCTCCTGGACGCGCTGGGTCCGCCAATTCGACACCTCCCTCTGCCTCTACAACAGCGACCTCATGCTCGCCTCCATGTACTGCTGGCAGCGCAACATTTTTCCCCTCGCCCGCGTCGACGCCGAAATCGATTCCGACAACCGCGTCCTTGCCCTCGAATGCCGCGACACCGAATGGGCCCTCGACTACGAACTCCCGCCCCTCGAAATCCTGCGCATCCGCCTTAGCGGCCATCGCCGCATCGATCCCACGCACGGCGCCGCCTTCGGGCAGGGCGCCTCGCTCGAAATCGAAGTCGCCGGCCGCGAATTTGAGCTCGACGAATCCGGCGAGCCCGCCGCCATCGCCTTCCAGCACCTGCTCGCTCGCCACGATCCCGACCTCATCCTCAGTGACTGGGGCGACGCCACTATCCTGCCGCGCATCATCGAACAAGCCGCGCGCCTGCGCCTGCCCCTCACTCTCAATCGCGATCCCAACGCCACCGTCCACCAAAGCCGCGCCCGCAGCTTCATGAGCTACGGCCGCATCCTGTTCAAGAACAGCGCCATCACCCTCGCCGGCCGCCTCCACGTTGATACCCAGAATTCCTTCATCGCCGATAAATGCGATCTCTCCGGACTCTGGGAACTCGCCCGCGTCACCAAACTTCCCGTGCAATATTGTTCGCGCACCTCCACCGGCACCGGCATCTCCTACATGCAGATGGAGCTCGCCTGGCGCGACGGCGTCCTCATCCCGGAACAAAAAGCCGAGCCCGAAGATCCCAAGCCCCCCGACGAACTCCTGCTCGCCGACCGCGGCGGCCTGGTCTTCACTCCCAAAATCGGTTTTCATGACAACGTCGCCGAACTCGATTTCGTCAGCGAATATCCCAGCATCATGGCCCGTTTCAATATCTCCCCCGAAACCATCAACTGCCCCTGCTGTCCCGACGCCCCCCGCGTCCCCGAACTCGGCTACCGCGTCTGCCAAAAGCGCCGCGGCATCACCAGCCGCGTAGTAGAACGCCTAATCGACAAACGCACCGACCTGAAGCAGCGCCAGCGCGATGCCGAAAAAGAAAATGCCGCGCGGTTCAAACTCCAGCGCGACGCCCTCAAATGGCTCCTGGTCTGCTGCTTCGGCTACACCGGCTACAAAAACGCCCGCTTCGGAAAAATCGAAGCCCACGAAGCCATCAACGCCGTCGCCCGCGAAACTCTCCTGGTCGCAAAAGAACTCGCCGAAGACCGCGGCTACGAAATCCTCCACGCACTGGTCGACTCTCTCTACGTCCGCAAACCCGGAGCCACGCGCAAGGATTTTGAATCCCTCACCGACGAAATCGCCGCCCGTACCGGACTCCCGCTCGCCATCGAAGCCGTCTACCGTTACGTCGTTTTCCTCCCCTCGCGCCAGTTCGCCGACGTCCCTGTCCCCAACCGCTTCTTCGCCGTCTCCGAAGACGGCGCCCTCAAAGTTCGCGGCCTCGAACTCCGCCGCCATGACACCCCTCCGCTCATCGCCCGCATGCAGCAGGAAGCACTCAACATCCTCTCCGAAGCCCGCGATTTCCCCAGCTACGCTGCAAAACTCGAAGAGGCCCGCGAACTCCTCCGCCGCTACGAAGAATCCGTAGCCGACGGCAGCGTTGCCATCGAAGATTTAATCGTCAGCAAGCGCCTCACCCGCGAACCGCGCGAATACAGCAAAGCCAATCAAACCGCCATCGCCGCCCAGCAACTGCTAGCCAGCGGCGTCCGCCTCCGCCCCGGCCAGACCGTCGAATACATCATCACCGATGCCCGCAACCGCGTCCCCAACGACCGCGTCCGCGCCTACGCCCTCTGGGACGGCTGGTTCGCCTACGACCGCCGCAAATATACGGAATTCCTCCGCGACGCCTTCGAGCCCCTCTCCCTCTGCTGCAAATCCAATAAAAAATCCATCCCCATATAGCGCCGCAAACGCTTGGTAGCGTCGGCGTCTCGCCGGCAGTTTTTCGCTGGATCGAAAATCCTCGTATTTGCCGGCAAGACGCCGGCGCAACACAAACCACCCCATTCGCAACTATGCGCGAACCGCCAAGCCCTCTAAAAAAAGACCTTCCCGCACCGCCGCATTTGCCTTTGTAGCGGCCGTCCGTTTCCGGGAAGGGCATCCTTTCCAATTTCATTTCCAACTTCAAAACCTCAAATCTCAAATTTCAAATTCTCTTCTCCCCCACGCCCCCCAAAAAAGTCCAGCCTCACCCCCCTGTCCCATTTCTGCTCTTTTGGACACCTTCTTCGGCAGGAAAAACATCCGATAATTGCATCTAACCATCTAAGAACCTATGGGAGAAGCCGAAGCGCTAACGCTGGCAAGGCGGGCCGCACGCAGTGTGTGGGTCGTCGCCGCCGCATGTGCCGGCTTCATCGGCCTCGGCCACTTCCTTCGCCAGTTCAACATCGTCCTCAACCCCCTCGCCTGGTCCGCCGCCGAAATCATCGCCGCGCTGCTCTGTTTCACCATCGCCGCCAACGTCCTGGTCCGCGATCACGGCACCGGCAACCGCGTCTCCCTACTGCTCGGCCTCACCTTCGGCATCACCGGCATCATTCACCTCGGCGCGATCTTCGAGTTCTACCACGCCTTCTCAATCACCGCCGACCAGCTCCGCATCCCTCTCTCCTGGATGATGGGCCAGACACTCCTCGGCCTGCTCTTCCTCGCCGCCTACGCCATCAACAAACATCTCCCCTGGCCGCGCGGCCCCAAAAAAAATATCCTGGCCGTGCTTTCCACCATCCTCGCCACCCTTTGCCTGATCACCATCGTCCTGCTGATCTTCCCGGGCGAGCCCACCATCCGCCCTCACAGCGCCGTCCCGCGCGTCTGGGATTTGCTTCCCGCCGCCGTCTTTCTCGCTGCCGCCTTCGTCCTGAACCGCAGGACCGACGGCCAGCGCCTCGCCTTTGACGCCGTCCTGGTCTGGGTCGCCGGCCTGAACGCCGCCGGACACCTCATCGCCTCGCAATCCGCGTACCTGCTCGACGCTCCCGCCGGCGGCGCCGTCCTGCTCAACACTCTCAGCTACCTCACTCTCCTGGTCGCCACGCTCGTTGACAACATGCAAATCTTCCGCCAGGTACGCATTCTCGCCATCAGCGACAGCCTCACCGGCCTCGCCAACTACCGCCGCCTGGTCGACGTCCTGCAATCCGAACTCGAACGCTCCGGCCGCACCAATCGTTCCTTCTCCGTCCTCCTGATGGACCTCGACGGCCTCAAGCGCATCAACGACCGCTACGGCCATCTCTCCGGCAGCCAGGCCCTGTGCCGCGTCGCCTCCATCCTCCGCCTCAACTGCCGCTCCATCGACACCGCCGCCCGCTATGGCGGCGACGAATTCGCGCTCGTCCTCCCCGAAACCAAGGAATTCGCCGCCCAGCAAGTCGCCGAGCGCATCCGCCACTGCCTCACCGCCGAACAGGAAGCCCCTCGCCTTAGCCTCAGCATCGGCATCTCCACCTTCCCCCAATGCGGCAACACCGTCCAGGATCTCCTGGAACACGCCGACCGCGCCCTCTACGAAATGAAAACCGAATCCAAGGCCCGCAAATCCCAAAATCACGGCCGCTAAAAGGGATTGAAAATTCAGTAAGGCAGGTTCCTCATTGCCATGAGGTTCATTCGATGCGGAAAAGCAAAGTAGCACAGGCACTCTTGCCTGTGTGGCTTTCTCAAACGTGCTGAAATCGGTGATCTTTAAAGTGTTCTCGAAAATCGCACAGGCAATTAGGACCAGAACAGGAAAACTCAGAGCCTAGTGGAAAATGCGAGGGGATCACTAGGAATCTTAGTTGGAGTCTTTGTGGGTCGTGGCTTAAGCCACGACATAACTGCTGCGGACCGATCCGGCTTCAGCCGTTGGCGCCTTGGAATTGCGGATCTCACGCATACTCATAAGGACGGCATACTACTTACACTGTGTCGCTCCCCAGGAATCTGGCTAGCAAAGCCTGGTAGCGCCGGCGTCTCGCCGGCAGCCTTTTCCTGCCCCATGCACAAGACGACCCATCCGATCTGCGACAATCCACAATTCACCGCGCCTCCACATGCCGCAAAAAATCGTAATCCCCCGTAGGCGAAATCCGCACGTTGCTGATCCTCTCCCGGTGTACGCAAATATTGTCCTGATACCACAAGCTCACATACGGCGCGTCCTCCGCCACCTCTTTTTGAATCTCCCCAAACAGCGCTTTGCGCTTCTCCTTATCCGTCTCGTTCCGCGCCCGGTCCATCAACGCATCCAGCCCTGCGTTCCGGTACCGCCCGCGATTCGCCCCCAGCGGAGGAATCCTCTTCGAGCTGAACACAAACTCGAAAAATTCCGGGTCGCTGTTCACACCGATCCATTTCAGCGTGGACATCTGAAAACTCCCCCGCGTCAGATCCGAAAACAGCGTCGCAATCTCCATCGGTTTCAATTCCAGGTCCACGCCCACCGCGCGCCACTGCTCCTGCAGAGCCGTCCCCAAAAGCCTGGTCGATTCCTCCGTCGAGGTTTTCATCGTCACACCGAATCTCATCCCGCCCTGCGACGCCACGCGCGGATATCCCGCCGCGTCCAGCAACATCTCGGCCTTGCGCGGATCGTACCCGAAATGCTCGATCCCCGACTGGTACGCCCAGGTGTCCGGCGGCAGCGGCCCGTCCGCCTCCCGCGCCTGGCCTCGCAGCAAATACCGGATAATTTCCTGCCGGTTCGTAGCCATCGCCAGCGCCTGCCGCACATCGCGTTTGGCCAGCGCCGGATCGTCAAAATTAAAAACAATGTACGAATAATTATTCCCCGGCTGCTCGGTCACCTCGATCCCCGCCTGCGACTGCAACACTGGAATCATGTCCGGCGTCAACGAAGTCAGCTCCAGGTCGGCTGTCCCCTTGCGCAATTCCAGCGCCCGCACAATCGCTTCCGGCACCACGCGAAAATTCACCCGCGAAAGTTTCGCCCGCTCCCGAAAATAATCGTCGTTCCGCTCCACCACCACGTCGTCGTCCTGCCGCGCGCTCACAAACCGGAACGGCCCCGTTCCGATCGGATGACTCGCAAAATCGCTCCCCGATCCCGCCGGAACTATTCCGATCGCAGGCCGGCAAATATCCAATAAAAATCCTCCGTCCGCCTCGCGCATGTGAAAAATCACCGTAGCCGGATCAGGCGTCTCGATCGATTTGATGAGCACATATGCCCCGCGCTTAGGCGAAGTCACGCTCCGATCCAAAATCGATTCAAACGTGTACTTCACATCCGCCGATGTCAGCGCCCGCCCATCGTGAAATTTCACTCCCGCCCGCAAATGAAACACATACGTCAACGCATCCGGCGTCTCCCACCCCTCCGCCAAATCCCCGTGCGGAACCCTGTGCTCATCCAATTCCACCAGACTATCGAACAGCAGCCCGTCAATCCGTTCCGACTGCCCGTCCGTCCCAATCCGCGGATCCAAATTTGTCGGCATCGACTCAATCAAAAAAGTAACCACCCCAGGCTGCGTCGCAACCCCCCGCGAGCAGGACGAAAGCGAAAGCATTAAGAGAAGGGAAGTAAAGGATGCAAACGAGGTAAAGGAAGTGAAGGAAAAAGCATTGCGAAGCATGGATCGCGCCCCATCTTTCGACGGTCTGCGAAGAAAGGTGACTGAGGAATCTAAGGAAGTAGAGGAAAGCCAGACTCGAAGCTCAACCCCCCGGCCCGAGCCATCCGTTCCTGCACTTCCTTTACTTCCTCTACCCGCCATAACACACCTTCCCCAGCACCACCGCCCTCGCAGCCCCGGTCGCCCCAGGCACATTCCCCGCCCGCCGCCGCAGCGTCTGATACCCCAGCACCGCAAACGCAAACGCTTCCTTCGCGTCCCCGGACACTCCGAATTCCCCCGAGTCGCGCAACCGCACCCCCCGCAGCCCCGCCGCAATCTGCGCCATCAGCAATGGATTGCGCGCCCCGCCACCGGATACGATCAATTCGGAAATTTTCGCCCGCGGCGCGACAAACCGGTGCACCGCATCCAGAATCGACAGCGCCGTAAATATCGTCGCCGTCCTCACCAGATCTTCCGCCCTCGCCCCCCGCGCCTCCCGATGCGCCATCATCGCCACCACAAATTTCTCCCCGTACTGCTCCCGCCCCGCCGTCTTCGGCGGAGTCTTCCTCAAAAACGGATCATGCAGCAAAAACTCCAGCACCCCCGGCAGCAGCTCGCCCCGCCTGGCCATCTCCGCGCCCCGGTCAAATGTTTTCCGGCCATCGCTGAACCGCCGCACCAGCGCATCCATCACCATGTTCCCCGGCCCCGTATCGAACGCAAACACATCCTCAATCCCCGCGCCCGCCGGAATCGCCGTGATATTCGCGATCCCCCCGATATTCAGCGCCGCGCGCCCGATCCGCGCGTGCCGGTACATCAAATAATCCACAAACGGCACCAGCGGAGCCCCTTGCCCTCCCGCCGCCATATCCGCCGGACGAAAATCCCCCACCGTCGTAATCCCCGTCACCCCCGCAATCACCGAAGGCTCCCCAATCTGCAGCGTCGAAGCCACCCGCTCCCCGCAAAGTCGCGCAGCGATCCCCTGATGAAACACCGTCTGCCCGTGCGACCCGATCACCGCAACGCGCCCGGGCGAAACACGAAATTTCCGCAAGGCCCCCAGCGCAGCCTCGCCAAATATCTTCCCCAACAAAAAGTTAAGCTGACTGATCTCCCCGGTCGTAACCGCGCGCCCCTCCCCCACCCGCAAAATCGCCTCGCGCACAGCAGCAGAAAAGGGAATCGCCGCAAAATTTTCCAGCCTCGCCCCGCGCCCCGATATCCGCACCAGCGCCACATCAATCCCGTCCGCCGAAGTTCCCGACATAATCCCCAGCGCCAGCACCCCGTTCTTTTTCGGACTCGCGAACCGTAATGCGCTTTGCGAATACGGTCGCCCCGTCACATACCGGGCAGTAACTTCCCGTGTCGGTAACTCTTGCCAGGAAACGTTTTGGTCGAGTGATCGAAGCAATGTCATTGATCGAAGCAAGGTTTCGGAGGGCCGGGCTTCAGCCCGGCCAATAAGATTCTGTTTGAATTGCGGCTTTAGCCGCTGAAGCTGCAGGCTACTCGCCGCCAGAAATGTATGCCCCATCCTCATAAAATTTGCTTCTTCATCTCCGCCAAAAGATTCAACGCATCAATCGGCTTCATGTTATCGAGATCCGCCTCCCGCAGCGCCTCCAGCACTTTCCGATCCAGCGGCGTAAATAGCGCCTGCTGCTGCGGAGCAATTTCGCCGGGCGCAACCGCCCCCGGCGTCAGCCGCTCGCTCAACTGATGCTCCGCCTGCTCGTGCCTCTCCAGCACTTCCCGCGCCCGCGCAATCACCGGCCCCGGCAACCCCGCCATCCGCGCCACTTCAATCCCATAACTCTTGTCCGCGCTCCCCGTCTCCACCCGTTTCAAAAACACAATCCCCGTCGACGTCTCCCGCGCCGACACATGAACATTCTTGATCCCCGGCAGTAGCTCGGCAAGCTCGGTCAACTCGTGATAGTGCGTGGCAAACAACGTCCGCGATTTTGTCTCGCTCGCTAGATGCTCCACCACCGCCCATGCAATCGACAGCCCGTCAAACGTCGCCGTCCCTCGCCCTACCTCATCCAGCAGCACCAGGCTCGCGGGCGTCGCCGTATTCAAGATCGCCGCTACCTCCGTCATCTCCACCAGAAACGTCGACCGCCCCCGCGCCAGATTGTCCGACGCCCCGATGCGCGTAAAAATCCGGTCGCTCACCGGCAGCCGTGCCTGCCCGGCCGGAACGAACGATCCCATCTGCGCCATCAGCACAATGAGCGCCGCCTGCCTCAAATACGTCGATTTCCCGCCCATGTTCGGCCCGGTAATCAGCAATATCTGCTGCCCCGCGTCATCCAAATACAGATCGTTGGGCACAAACCTTTCCCCGCGCTGCTGCAGCAGCTGTTCGATCACCGGATGCCGCCCCGCCACGATCATCAGCTGATTGTCGTCCGCAAATTCCGGCCGCACATAATTCCTCGAAGCCGCGAGCCGCGCGAAATTCCCCAGCACATCCAGTTGCGCCACCGCCGACGCCGTCCGCCGCATCCTCCCCGCCTGCTCCCCGATCCACATCCGCAATTCTCCGAACAGCCGCCGCTCGATTTCCGCGATCCGTTCGTCCGCGTCAAGCACCTGCCGCTCGTACTCCCGCAACTCCGGCGCCGTAAACCGCTCCGCGTTCACCAGCGTCTGCTTGCGCTCGAAATCCGCCGGCACCAGATGCAAATTCGGCTTAGTCACCTCGATGTAATACCCGAACACCTGGTTAAACCGGATCTTCAGCGAACCGATCCCCGTCCGTTTTCTCTCGCGCTCCTCCATCGCCGCGATAATCTGCTTGCTGTGCTGCGATAGATCGCGCAACCGGTCCAGTTCCTCGTGATACCCCCGCCGGATCACCCCCGGATCCGAAGCCAGCGCCGGAGGATCGTCCGCCAGCGCCGCCTCAATCCGTTCGCGCACATCCGAAAGCGCGTCCATCTGTTCGTGCAGCCCCGCAAGCCGCGCCGACGCGCAATTCTCCAAATATTTCCGCACCAGCGGAATCCGCGTCAGCGACTGCCGCAGCCCCAGCAAATCCCTCGGCGAAGCCACCCCCAGCGTCACTCGCCCCGCCAGCCGTTCCAGATCCTGCACCCCGGAAAGGTTGTGCCGGATCTCCTCGCGCAGCACCGTATGCGTCTTCAATTCCTCGACCGCCGCCAGCCGCGCATCAATTTCGTCGCGATTCACCTGCGGACGCAGAATCCACTGCCGCAGCAGCCTCGCCCCCATCCCCGTCGCCGTCTCGTCCAGCGCCGTTAGCAGCGTCGGAGCATTTCCGCGCCCCGCATCCTCCGCAAAAATCGGCGCCAACAGCTCCAGATTCCTCACCGTCACCGCGTCCAGCACCAGCGCATCCGCCTGCTCGTAAAACCGCACGCGGTCCATGTGCCCCAGCGCCGTTTCAAAATGTTTGCTGTCTTCCGGCCCCTTCGCCGATGTCTCCCGCAAGTAATGCACCAGCGCCCCCGCCGCCGACACCGCCTGCGCATGTCCCGCAAGCCCGAACCCGTCCAGTGTCGCCACCCCAAACTGCTCGCGCAGCATCCGCTCCGCATAATCCCCGCGAAACACCCACTCCTCGATTCGCGTCTCCACCGCGTCGCGCATCTCCCCGCGCGCTCCGGGCGTGTGCCCGTCCCCATCCCCCGCGCCGCTTGAAAACAGCCCCGCCTGCCGCGGCACCAGAATTTCCCGCGGCTTCACCCTCAGCAATTCGTCCCGCACTTTCTCATCCGCGTCCGCCCCGCTGAACTCCGTAACCAGAAATTCCCCGGTCGTCACGTCCGCGTACGCCAGCCCCACCGGCGTCCCCGAAGCCCCGCGCGCAATCGCCGCCAGATAACTGTTCTCCTTCGGCTCCAGAACATTCGTGCTGGTCACCGTCCCCGGCGTAATCACCCGCACCACTTCGCGCCGCACCAGCTTTTTCCCCGGCCCCGGCAGCTCCATCTGATCGCACACCGCAATCTTGTACCCCGCGCGCAGCAATCGCGCGATGTACCCCTCGGCCGCATGGTAGGGAACCCCGCACATCGGCACCGGCTCGCCCTTCTCCCTGTTCCGCGATGTCAGCGTTATCGAAAGCTCCCGCGACGCCGCGATCGCATCCTCGTAAAATAATTCGTAAAAATCGCCCAGGCGGAATAACACCAGCGCGTGCGGATATCGCGTCTTGATCCCTTGGTATTGCCGCATCAGCGGCGTGGTTGGTTCACTCATGCAGTTGGAACGCGCCGCATTCGCGCGTGAAGTTTGTTCTCATCCAAAGTTTATACCCCGTCCCCTTCGCCCCTGTCGAGCAACAGTAGGACAGGCTTCAGCCTGTCGGGTTTCGCCCCGGTTCCGATAGTCGCTGGCCGGAAGAAGGATCTAAACGAAGTAAAGCAGGTAAAGGAAGTAGAGGAGATAAAGGAAGCAAATGAAGCAAAGGAAAAAACATCCCGAAATCGCGCTATTCCGCAGCAGCCCCGTTTTTCGTTCCTTTACTTCCTTTATCTCCTCTACTTCCTTTACCTGCTGATAATTCTCCTGCAAAAAAAATCGCGCCAACATGCATTCTCCCCTTGACAAAGTTTTCCACACCGTTTACCTACTGTTCTGGAGTATTTTTCGCGTGGCCATGACCGAATCTGAAGAGCTGGAGCCTTTCCCTAGCAGCAAGCGTTTCGCGTCCCGGCGTTTCCACTCGGCCCTGACCTCTGGTCCGGCCCTTCTGGACCGCCTCAATCGGACGCGGTGCCGCAACGACCTCGGGTAGCCTGGAGTCCTCCTCCACCCTCGGCCGGGCGGCGCCCTGCTGGCGGGTTTTTAGTCTCAAAGATACCGCGAACGGGTCCGGGCTGTACTTGCAGCCCGGGGTGAACGGGTCCGGGCTGTACTTGCAGCCCGGGATCAAACTATTGGCGTTTCCGTGCCCCGGCGCATTTCCCGGCTTGGATTCCGCGGCCCGTGTCTCCATATTTGAAATTTCTTTCTGATTCCGCGGCCCTGTACACAAATTCTGCCGCGCGAAGGGAGGCGAAATGCTGCACGCAACCGATCTGCTCGGCGGGGAAGCCTACGATCGCGAAGGCCATTTCGTCGGCCACGTCACCGAACTTTTCATCGAGCCCGCCGACCAGCCCAACCGCGTCGCCCGCGTTCTCCTCGGCCGCGGCAAATATCTTCCGCTCGTCGCTCGCTATGACACCCTGGCTTTCGTCGCCCCCGGCGTCATTCGCCTCAACGTTCTCGAAAAGCAGCTTGAACATTACGAGCCCAACGAAGGCTGGCTCTCCCTGCGCAAGGACTTGCTCGACCAGCAGATCATCGATACCAGCGGCCGCAAAGTCGTCCGCGTAAATGACATCGATCTTTCCGAGCAGCGCACCAACGGCAACGTCGAACTCCGCGTCACTCACGTCGATGTCGGCCTCACCGGCGCCGCGCGCCGCCTGCTCCACGGCATCGCTTCGCCCAATCTGGTCCGCAGCCTGGCCACCAAGCTTCCCACTCGCGTCATCCCCTGGGAATTCGTCAACCTCATCGAGCCAGACCCGCTGCGCCGCGTCAAGCTCCGCATCACTCACCAGAAACTTGAGCGCATGCACCCGGCCGATCTTGCCGACATCATGGAAGAGCTTTCCCCGGTCCAGCGCCAGTCCATCATCTCTTCCGTCGACGAAGAAACCGCCGCCGAGGCCCTCGCCGAACTCGACAAGCGCCTCACAACGCAGATCGTTGAAGGCCTCAATCCCGAAAAAGCCGCCGACATCCTCGAAGAAATGGACCCCGACCAGGCTGCCGACGTCCTTGCCGACCTCACTCCCGAAAGCTCGCGCGAAGTCCTGCGCGAAATGCCCGGCGAAGAGGCCCGCGAAGTCCGCGAACTCCTCAAATTCGACGAAAATTCCGCCGGCGGCATGATGAACACCGATTTTATTTTCGTCGGCGAAAAGGCCACCCGCGACGAAGTCGTCGACTGGATCCACGAAAAAGACGTTGACCTCGAACAGCTCGACACCGTCTTCCTCATCAACGAAAACGCCAAATTTTCCGGCGCCGTGGCCGTCGGTCGTCTCCTTTTCGCCCCATCCAACGAACCCATGGAGGCCTTGAAATCCGAACCCTTGCTCAGCGTCCCGCCAGACGCCGAGGAAAAGGAGATTTTTGAAATTTTTGACAAATACAACCTGCACAGCCTCGCCGTAGTCGACCAGGACGGCCGCCCCATGGGCGCCATCGAAGTCGACGACATAGTCACGCGCCTCCGCAATCGTTAGCAGGCGCCGTGCACCGCGCAGGCCCGACTGACCCGGTGGAGTCACCGTCGCAAGCAGCAGGCATTGTGGAGTCACTGTCGCGAGCAACACGCTTTGTGGGTCGCGGCTTCAGCTGCGACATAAGAAATAGAAACAAAAAGCGGCTTTAGCCGCTGGCGCCGTCTGAATTTGTCGCCGCAGCGCTGTTTCTCGGGAGGTCGGGGCTTCAGCCCCGATGAAAAGCAGGCCTAAGAAGGGGTTTTAACCCCTGAAGCTCCAGGCGCCGAAGCCTAAAAGGAAATGAACCGTAAATTCTAAGCGAAATCTCGAACATTCAAAAACCGCACTCAGGTCCGGGCTTGATGTACCGCCCGCGAAAAAAGAATAGAAAGGTCCAGCACGTGGCCGTCCTCGGCAATCCCGAAGAAGAAAAACAGCAACTGGAGCCCCAATCTCCAGTCGTCCGCTGGAAACTCGTCCCCGGATGGGTCGAGCCTTGGCGCGCGCGCCTGTCCGTATTTAACAAGCGCACACGCCTCTGGCGCCGTCGCCTGCTTCTTTTCCTCGCCGTCGTCGGACCCGGCGTCATCACCTCCAACGTCGATAACGACGCCGGCGGCATCTCCGTCTACGCCCAGGCCGGCGCCATGTACGGCTACGCCTTGCTCTGGTCACTCATCCCCATGACCATCGCCCTCTACGTCACTGAGGAAATGTGCGCCCGCATGGGCGTGGTCACCGGCAAGGGCCTTTCCGACCTCATTCGCGAAGAATTCGGTTTCCGCCCTACCTTCTTCGTCATCCTTGCCGGCCTGGTCGTCGACATGGGCAACGTCTGCGCCGAGTTTGCCGGCGTCGCCGCGTCCACTCAGCTCCTCGGAGTTTCAAAATACATTTCCGTTCCCTTGGCCGCGTTCGCCGTCTGGCTTCTCGTTCTGCGCGGCACTTCCAAGCAGGTCGAAAAAATATTTCTCGCCGCCTGCGTCCTCTATCTTTCTTACGTCGCGTCCGCCTTCCTGGCCAAGCCCGATTGGCTGGACGCCGCCCGCGGCACCGTCTTTCCCACCATGCACTTGGACGGCGGCTACCTGCTCATGCTCACCGCCCTGATCGGCACCACCATCGCCCCCTGGCAATTTTTCTATCTCCAGGCCGGCTTCGTTGAAAAGCGCGTCCTCGCCCGCCAGTACAAGCAGGCCCGCGCCGACGTCCTGGTCGGCAGCGTCAGCTGCATGGCCATCGTCTTCTTCATCATCGTCTGCACCGGCGCCACGCTCTACGTCTCCGGCCATCACGTCATCAATGACGCCGGTGACGCCGCCCAGGCCCTCGTCCCGCTCGCCGGAAAATGGGCCGCCTATCTATTCGCCTTCGGCCTGCTCAATGCATCCCTGTTCGCCGCTTCCATCCTCCCGCTTTCCACCGCACACGTCATCTGCGAAGGCATGGGCTTTGAAGCAGGCATCGACAACAAATTTAACGAAGCTCCGATTTTCTACAGCCTTTACACCGGCATGATCGTCGTCGGCGCCGCCGTCATCCTCATCCCGCACGCCCCGCTCCAAAAAATTCTTATCCTCTCCCAGGTCGGCAACGGCGTCTGGCTCCCCGTCGTCCTCGTCTTCATGCTCCTGCTCATCAACCGCCGCGATCTCATGGGAGAGTACGTCAACAACCGCACCCTCAACGTCGTCGGCTGGCTCACCGCCGCCGCCGTCATTGTCCTCACCCTCGTCCTGGTCTACGTCACCATCCTCCACCCCAACGCCCTCCCCGGCGCCGGATAGAATCCTTCTCCAAAATCCGCAGTAACCGAAGCAATAATGACCGCTGCCCTCCAAGCCCGCTCCGCTCCTCCGCCTCTCGGCGCTGAAAGCGCCGGCGGTGGCTAGCCCAGGGCAACGCCCTGGGTATCGATACCCCCAAATCGTCATGCGCCCTGAAAGGGCGCAAGGTGCCGTCGTCCCGCCCGCCGCAACTCTCGAATTTTTATAATGCGGGGCTTCACCCGCGCCAAAAAGCCCGCCAATTTCCGCTCAGCCCCCCGATTTCTCCGATATAACAAAAATGAACGCGCCCCTTTTCCATATTTCACCTCGCATTCATCCTGTTTTAATTGTTGCCGCGTATTTCTCTTTCCGCGGATTGGTTCCGCCCTGAACCTGGGTCCCGATTCCTAAAATTTTGCTTCGCGTGCGGGTTCCTAATCGGCCCCGCCCATATAAAGGAGAAAGTATGCCCACGAAGTGTCTCTACAGGTTTGCCAGCTTGCTGGTATCCCTCGCCATCACCGCTTCCGTTCCCGGCGGCCTTCTGGCCCGTGATCGCGACGACGACGCTCCCACCAAGACTCCCATCAAGCACGTCGTCGTCATCTTCCAGGAAAATGTTTCCTTCGATCATTACTTCGGCACCTATCCCCACGCCGCCAACCTCGACGGCGAATTCAAATTCCACGCCAAGGACGACACCCCGCGCGTCAACAATCTCCTCAGCTCCGGCCTGCTTGACCACAATCCCAACTCCACCCAGCCCTTCCGCCTCTCTCCCGCCGAGCAGGTCACCTGCGACCAGGACCACAATTACGCCGACGAACAAGCCGCCTTCCACGGCGGCCTCATGGACTTGTTCCCTGAAAAAGCCGGCGTCGGTAGCGCCTCCTGCTATAACGCCGGAAAAGGTAAGGGCCTCGCCATGGGTTATTACGACGGAAACTCCGTCCTGGCCATCTGGAATTATGCCCAGCACTACGCTATGAGCGACAATTCCTTCAGCACCACCTTCGGCCCGTCCACTCCCGGCGCCGTCAACCTGGTTTCCGGTAACACCGCCGGCGCCACGCTAATTCCTCTCCGCCCCAACGGCACCACCGCCAGCGCCACGGGCAACATTGCCGGCGGCAGCACGACCGGAGCCGTGATCGGCGATGCGCGCCCCGCCTTCGACGATTGCGTCGTCACCAATCCCAAATTGCAAACCACCAACCTGATCAGCATCAAAGGCACGAACATCGGCGATCTTCTCAACGCCAAGGGCCTCACCTGGGGCTGGTTCCAGGGCGGCTTCGCTCCCACCTCCGTTTCCAATGGCCTCGCCGTTTGCGCCGCTCACCATTCCGGCGTGGCCGGTGACGACGCCACCACCACCGTCGGCGACTACATCCCCCACCATGAACCCTTCGAGTACTACACCCAGACCACCAACCCGCATCATCTCCCCCCGAGCAGCCCCTCGATGATCGGAAAAACCGACCAGGCCAATCACCAGTACGACCTCGCCGATTTCTGGACCGCACTCGACGAAGGCCGCTTGCCCGCCGTCAGTTACCTCAAAGCCGCCGCCTATCAGGACGGCCACGCCGCCTACTCCACTCCCGAGGACGAACAGAATTTCATCGTCGAAACCATCAATCGTCTCCAGGAGAGCAGGGAATGGAACGAAATGGCCATCGTCATCGCCTATGACGATTCCGACGGTTGGTACGATCACCAGATGGGCCCTATCGTCAACCAATCCAACGTCTCCGACGACCAGCTCCTCGGCCCAGGAAACTGCGGCACTCCCAAACTCATCCCCGGCGCCGACGGCATCCAGAACGGTCGCTGCGGCTACGGCCCCCGCCAGCCCCTCCTGGTCATTTCACCTTTCGCGAAAAAGAACTACGTCGACCATCGCGTCACCGACCTCTCCTCCATCCTCCGCTTCATCGAGGACAACTGGAACCTCGGCCGAATCGGCAACGGCTCCGCCGACGCCATCGCCGGCTCCCTCAACGGCTTGTTCGATTTCGCAGTAAGTAATGCTTCGCAGGAAAAGTTCCGGCTCGTCCGTCGCTCCATCCGGACGAGCCGGGATCTTTTTGCCCGCGCGCGGATTACTGCGCCAAAACTTTTGTTCACATCAATTTGACGCAACGGTTATCCCCGCCATATTGCGCCCCGTAATCGCGTGTGTTAGCTTTTCACGACGGTGCTCAATTCATTTTCAACTCGCCGCACAAATCTCCCAGGATCATTCGCGTGAACGTACCGGAATCCCTGAAACCCTCGAACCTCGCCGAAGAGCGTCTGGTCCGTGAAATCGACGGCACCCGTCTCCCGCAGCACATCGCCGTCATCATGGACGGCAACGGCCGCTGGGCCCGCAAACGCCATTTGCCCCGCGTCGCCGGACACCGCGCCGGCGTGCAGTCCGCGCGCACCATCATCGAAACCTGCGCCCGCCTGCACATTCCCGCGCTCACTCTCTACGCCTTCTCCATGGAAAATTGGCGCCGCCCCAAGGCCGAAATCGATTTCCTCATGCGCCTGCTCCGCGATTATCTGCGCCGGGAACTTCCCGTCATCCAGCGCAACAACATTCGCTTGCTCATCATCGGCCGCCCCGACCAGTTGCCCGAAGCCGTCCGCAATGACGTCGAACGCGCCATGGCCCAAACCGCCTCCAACACCGGCATGAAGCTCGCCGTCGCCCTCAACTACGGCGGCCGCGCCGAACTCGTCGACGCCTTCAACCGCATTCTCGACCAGGCCCGCCAGACCGGCCTCGCCGACGCCCTCGTCGACGAAGAAACAATTTCCCAAAATCTCTACACCGCGGGCTTGCCCGATCCCGACCTGCTCATCCGCACCAGCGGCGAAATGCGCGTCTCCAATTTTCTCCTCTGGCAAATCGCCTACGCCGAAATCTACGTCACCGAAACTCTCTGGCCGGATTTCACCCGCGCCCAGCTCTATGAAGCCCTGCTCGATTTCCAGAAGCGCGATCGCCGCTACGGCGGCCTAACCGATTCCCGCCAGAAAATCACCGCCTGACTGTGCCCCCCCTCCCGCAAAATAAGTTCCCCACCACGCCGCACCCATATATATTTCCCATCCAGTTGCGCCCAGTAAGCGCGAAAGTAGTCCCAGCGAGAGGTCGGCTCCTGGTAGCACAGCCACTCTTGGCTGTGTGGTTTTCAAAATCGACGGTGCACCGATGCCCGGGCCATGATCCAAATTTTCGCATTCCCGCGTTCAGACGGAATAGTGTTACAAATGCCCGTGCCGCCACCGGCTCATAACGCACCCGGGACCGGCCGCGCGTGGCCGCGAAAATGATCCGCTCGGCCGCAAGATGCCGCTTTTGCATCGATCTTTGCGGGACGTGGCTGCAGACGTCCCGAAATGTGTGGACTTTAGAGTATGCGTGAGAACCTCGGAATCTTTGTGGGTCGTGGCTTTAGCCACGACGTATGGGCAGGCGGATGAATTCGGCTTTAGCCGCTGGCGCTTTTGAATTGCGGGGCTCACACACACTGTTTAGCCCCTGGCTGTGCGTCAACTCTTACGGCCGGCCATTTTTGGCATGGCCCCTGGTTGCATTGGAAGGAGCCTCATGACCGCCGGAACAAATCTCCGCATCCTCACGGCCGCAATCCTCATCCCCCTGGTCGTCGCCGCCGTCTGGTGGGCTCCCACTTGGGTCGTCGCCGCCGTCGCCGCCCTGGTCGCCGTCGCCGCTCTGGTCGAATTTTTTGACATGGCCGCGCGCCTCGGCTTTCAAGCCTACCGCTTCTGGACAGGCCTGGCAGCTCTCGCCATCATGGCCGAACAATGGACTACCTCGCAGGCCGCCAGCATCAAAAATCTCGGAGATCTCCTCTATCAAGCCCGCTCTCCGCGCCTCTCTCTCGACTTGGTTTTGTTCTTATTCCTGCTCGGCCTCGCCATCATCGTCCTCGGCAGCCGGCGCCCCCTGGCGGAATCCTTGCCTTCGGTTTCTGTCAGCGTCGCCGGGCTCGTGGTCATCGTCCTCCCGTTCAGCGCGGTCGTCCGTTTGCACGGCATTGACGTCTCCGGCCCGCGCCTCCTGCTGTTCACCCTGGTCCTCGTCTGGGCCGGCGACACCGCCGCCTACTTCGCCGGACGCGGCTTCGGCCGCATGAAACTTGCCCCACAAATCAGCCCCAACAAAACCTGGGAAGGCGCCGCCGCCAATCTCCTCGCCGCCTTGCTCGTCGCCGCCGTCTTTGGCTACTACACGCGAATCCAGCCCGCCCACATGCTCGCCATGGCCGCCCTCGGCAGCATCGCCGGACAAATCGGCGACCTTTTTAAATCCGCATTCAAGCGCAGCGCCGGCGTAAAAGATTCCGGCACCATCCTCCCCGGTCACGGCGGCATCTACGACCGCATCGACGCCCTGATCTTCGCCGCCCCCGCCGTCTGGTTCTATTTCCAGTGGATCGTCCAGCGCAAATTTTGATTCATGCGGACCGTGGAACAATTCCACCCCGCCATCCCAATGTAGCGCCCGCCTTCAGGCGGGATTGCGCTTGGCTGGAAAGTATGGAAAAAAAGCGGCCACTGCACTGTCAGCGGCCGTTCCAAGAAAAGGTGCCCCTCGCGGAATGGTCTTATACAACCAACGCCGTCCCGTGTTCTCCCGCACAGAGACCCGCCAGTTTAGGTTAAACTAATCCCTCACGGAAAATTGTCGGAGCATCCAGCTTGAAAAAAATCTCCATCCTAGGTTCCACCGGCTCGATCGGCAAACAAACCCTGGCCGTAATCGAATCCATGCCGGACCGCTTCGCCGTCGCGGCCCTGGCCGCCGGAACCAATCTCGATGAACTGACATCGCAGATCGCGCGCCACCGCCCCGACCTGGTGTCCGTATCCACCCCCGCGCTAGCAGACGACCTCGCCGTCCGCCTCCGCGCCGCAGGCCTCGAAAAATTGCCCGAGATCCAGCACGGCCCCCCCGGCCTCATCGCCGTAGCCACTCACCCGGACGCCGCAATCCTGGTCTCCGCCGCCGTAGGCGTCGTCGGCCTCGAAGCCACCTACGCCGCCGTCCGCGCAGGGAAGCAGGTCGCCCTTTCCAACAAGGAAGTCCTGGTCGCCGCCGGCGAACTCGTCATGGCCGCCGCCCGCGCTGCAAACGTCGACTTGCTCCCCGTCGACAGCGAGCACAACGCCATCCACCAGTGCCTGCGCGCCGGACGCCCCTCCGAAGTCAAGCGCCTGATCCTCACCGCTTCCGGCGGCCCGTTCCGCAAAACGCCCCTCGCCCAAATGGCCGCCGCCACTCCCGAGCAGGCTCTCGCCCATCCCAACTGGCGCATGGGAAAACGCATCACCATCGATTCCGCCACGCTCGTCAACAAAGGCTTCGAGGTCATCGAAGCCCACTGGCTTTTCGATATTCCCCCAGCCCGGATCGACGTCCTCATCCACCCGCAGTCCACCGTGCACTCCATGGTCGAATTCGTGGACGGGTCCATCTTGGCGCAACTCGGCCCACCGGACATGCGCATGCCCATCCAATATGCGCTAACCTATCCTGAGCGGGCTGCATCAAACCATATAGCCTTGGACTTGGCGAAGCTGCGCCGCCTCGATTTTGCAACCGTCTCGACGCGGCGTTTTCCGTGCCTGCGTCTGGCCCGCGAAGCTCTGAAAAAGAAAGGCGCGTATTCCTGCGTGTTTAATGCAGCCGATGAAGTGGCCGTCGAAGCTTTCCTCGACCGCCGCTTGCCTTTCCCGGGAATCGCCGAGGTAATCGAGCGCGTCCTGGCTCGCGCCCCGCGCGCGAAAATCGCGTCCATCGCCGACGTCCTCGCCGCCGACGCCGAGGCCCGTCGATTGGCCCGCGAAGAAATCGCGAATTTAGCGGCCAAAGCGGCGGTTGTGTAATCGTTTTGGCGGTGTTGTCGATGGTCCGAGATACTCGCAGTGCACGCTCCACGGAAACGCGCTGCCCGGTTCGCATTCACGGACGCAATAAATGGGGCTTTAGCCCCTGGCGCTTTTCGCAATCGCATTCTCGCAATACCCTAGGAGAAGAACGTGTCGGATTTCCTGGTCATGGCTGGTTCCGTAGCAATCGTCCTCGGCGTCATGGTTCTCGTCCACGAATGGGGCCATTTCATCGTCGCCAAATCCTTCGGCGTCCGCGTCGAAATTTTCTCCATCGGCTTCGGCCCCCGCCTCTGGGGCGTCAAGCGCGGCGACACCGACTACCGCATCAGCGGCCTGCCCCTGGGCGGCTACGTAAAAATGGCCGGCGACAATCCGCTCGAGGACCGCAAAGGCGATCCCGACGAATTCCTTTCCAAGCCCCGCTGGCAGCGCGTCCTAATCGCCCTCGCCGGCCCCACCATGAACATCGTTCTTTCCATTATCCTGGTCGCCGGAATCTACATGCGCGGCAGCAAGCAGCCCGCATTCCTCGATCGCACCATGGTCCTCGCCGGAGTCCTGGAAAATTCCTCCGCCCAAAAAGCCGGACTCGCCCCCGGCGACCACATCGTCGATGTTAACGGCGTCACCGATCCCACTTGGGATCGCGCCCAGCTGGAATTGATGTCCACTTTGCCCGGCCATTCCATTTCCCTCGTCGTCGACCGCAACGGCCAGAAAATTTCCACCTCCGTCGCCGCCAGTCCCTCGGTCGAAGACGTTTTCGGTTATCCCATCGACCATCTCATGATCGCCGCCGTCAGCTCCGGCACTCCCGCCGACCGCAGTGGCCTGCAGGCCGGTGACGAAATCCTGAAGGTCAACGGCGCCACTCTCGCCAATGGCGCGGAATTTCCGCCCATCGTCGAAAAAACTCAGGGCGCTCCCCTCGATCTCGAAGTCCAGCGCGGCGACCGCACCCTGCACCTCACCATCCGCCCCGCCAACGTCGGCACCACTTCCGGAGCACCGCGCTGGCAGATTGGCGTCATGCGCACCGGAGAACTGGTCGACCGCCGCCTCTCCTTCGGCCCCGCCATCATCGAGTCCGCCGGCATGAACGCACTCATGGCCCGTCAAATCGTTTTCGTCGTCGTCGAACTCTTCCGCGGCCACATGTCCCTGAAACAGCTCGAAGGCCCCCTCGGCATCGCCAAGGAATCCGGCCGCGCCGCCCGCCAGGGAATCGCCGAACTCCTTTCCCTCATGGCCATGATCGGCGTCAACCTCGCCGTCCTCAACCTCCTTCCCATCCCGCCCCTCGACGGCGGCCACATCCTCATGCTCTTCGTCGAAGGCGCCATCCGCCGCGACCTCAGCGTCCGCGTCAAGGAGCGCTTCGTCACCGTCAGCATGGTCTTCCTGTTGCTCGTCTTTGCCATCGTTATGTACAACGACGTCTTGCGCCTGATCCCGCACCGGTAGCACAGCCACTCTTGGCTGTGTGCCTTTCGCAATTGTAAGTAGGATCCAGCCGCATTTGCAGGCGACCAACCCGCACAGCAGGGAATTGCCCTGCTGCACGCTCCTCTGCGGCGAAAAATCTTGGTCGCGCTCAGTGCGCCATGCCGTAAGCCGCCGCCGTAAGTAGGACAGACACTCTTGTCTGTCCGCCTTTTGCACCCGCAGCCGAGTCGCTGGCGTAAGCGTGAACCACAAACCCGCACAGCCCGGCCCTCACAACAGCCCGGGATAACGCATGGCGGTGCAACCCGCCATTTCCCGCGCCCGTTCAGATCGTAAATTTCTCGCGTGCAGAAAAGTCAAAACCGCTCTCGCGCCCAGGAAAGTTAATACCCCGCGATTTGAAAAAAAGCCGCCGCAGCAGTTAAGATCGTAGTTGCGGCGGCAGCTCCAACGACGCCAACGGCGGCGAGGCCAAAGCCAACGACGCCAACGTCGAAATCTTTGTAGGCCACGGCTTCAGCCGTGCCATCAAGCATGCAAGCAAAAGCGGCTTTAGCCGCTGGCGCATTTGACTCAAAAAATTTCCCCGCGCGCCCCCGCGATCTGAATCGCGGATCCGCGCATCAAACGATTGACCATGCCCACCACCGCACATCGCGTCTCCGCCGGCGAACGCATCAACGCCCACGCCCTCCCCGGCCGCCTCCAGGAAGCCCTCGAAAGCCGCGGCGTCCGCCTCACCCGCCAGCGAAAAATCCTCCTCTCAGTCATGGACAGCGCCGAACGCCACCTTGACGCCGGCGCAATCCTCGAACGCGCCCAGAAACTCGACCCCCGCGTCCACAAAGTCACCGTCTACCGCACCCTCGACCTGCTGAAACGCAACGGCCTCATCGACGAACTCGACCTGCTCCACCTCCGCGGCGACCAGCACTTTTACGAATCCCACGGCCCCCGCGACCACATCCACGTCGCCTGCCTGAAATGCGGCAAAGTCCGCGAATTCGAGTCCGAACTCTACGAAAAACTAAAAAAACAAATCGCCAAAGACTGCAACATCCAAATCACCCTGACCCGTACCGAAGTCGGCGGCTACTGCGAAAAATGCAGAAAACCGTGATTGGCAAATACCTTCCGAACGCAAAGAAGTCAATCCGGTGACGCGATATCCGTTTCCAACGCAAAAAAGCCCCCCAGGAGCCCCCCGGACTGCGGAGCCTGTTTGCCCCGATTCCCACATCCCGATAAGCCCGTTTCTCACGGCTCGGCTTAAATATTTGATCCAACTCTAATCAACGACGGGAAAAGCATCATCACCCCGGCCCGAACAAATGTGTTTTTGTGTTGCACATTGCCGCCCCCAATGTCCTTCAACTGTGCACATTACTGCATGCCATATCTACCGAAGTGGTTATAAGCTGCGTGTTTGCAACGCCTTTGTTTGCCCGAATTTCGGAGCTTGACGTGCGCCAGACAAATGGATGCGTTCATACTATCGCCTCTTGATTCTTAACCTGTCCGTTATGGCTCCATTCGCCGTGGCCATGTTCCTCCATATTTTCCGGACGCCGGCTCTAGTGGTCCTTCAACTTGCTTTGCTTGCTGCGAACTGTGTCATCGCGCTTAGGGTCGCCCGCCAGGGTGACCCCTTCTCTCTTAAAAAAAGCAATTGGAGGCTGGGTCTTTGGGGGGCATGGATTTTAGGCCCTTTAGTCGCCGGATGGTTGCCCTTGATCCTGGCATCCCTGATCGCAAGACCATCTTTTACGGGAATCATGAATCTGGGCATTATGGCCTACTCCGCATCTTCCTTAAGGGATATGGTGAATAACGTGGAACAGAAGCGAGTCACAAATTGGTCAAACCCGCAAGAGGGCCCACTCTCCGCGCCGACGAAAACAAGGCCGGGTTGGGTGTGGTTCATCTGCATCTGGTAAACATTCGCCTTCGTCGTCGTCGTTCTGTTGATTTCCCTGATCTTGTCAGGGGCATTGCCGCTTACTCCGCAAGGTAAAGCGTCCTTCGCAAGCCTCACCGCGTTCGACTACGCCGTGGGCATTGTGCAATCGCTGCTCGCGGGGTCCGCCACCGTTGCTCTCTTTTTGCTCCGAAGACAGGCGACCTATCTCTTTTGGTCATCGTTCGGGGCCAACATAGCTCCGAATCTCTATCACTTCGTCCTAAATGATGGAATAAGATCGAATGCAAGTTGGGGCCCAGGCAAGTGGTTAATCTATATTGGAACGCAATTGGCGGTCTGCGTCTATTGCGAGTACCTCAAAAGGAAAGGCGCGCTCACATAGCTTTACGTACGGGAAATATACCGGGAATTCAGTGGACTCAGGCGTTCTCTGCTTTGGCGGGTGGCCCGGCCTTTGAATTTCGGGTGCCCCATCTGTCATGCTGCATGACAGGTGGGGTTCTTGGTTGTGGTTCCTGAATCGAAAACTGCATACGACAATTTGAACATTGAAAATCGAACCAAGAGCCCCGCCCTTGAAAAGGAGTCAAGGACAGGGCACCCCAAGTTCAAGTACTGAACCCCGACAGGACATGCGGGATGGCATTCGAGCTTGGAGTGGGGACGATCCTGTGGACGGCGAAAGGGCGGGCCACCCGCCCTAATCCGAAGATTCATCGACCTGCCATGGTGGTATCACTCGCCTTCGAGTCTTGATTGTTGAAAAAACGAAACGGCTTGCCACCCGCCGATAGAAATTGAGCGAACGGGGAAGTCAGTGCAGGCTTACAATACACGCCATGGGCGACGCTAATCTTGTTGTCCTCAACTCGTACGGTAGCCGCGCTGAGGCGGAACTGGCTAAGGGCGCGCTCGAAGCCGCCGGTATTCCAGCCATGACCATGGCTGACACTGTCGGTGGAATGCGCGAACACATTGCGTGGTCCGGTGGGGGCTTTCAAGTCCTCGTGCGTGAAGAGGACGCAGCCGCGGCGCGCGAAGCGCTCGCTCCAACGGTCGAGGACAATCCCGATGAACCCGACGGCGATTCTAAGCCGACTTGGCGCCGATTTACGTAAGAAGGCTGAGCTTTTGCCAGAGCGGAGGATCGCTACCGATAATCTCGTTCCTAAAGAGGTATGTTACAGTCGCGGCTCTCCATGTTCTGCCCCCAATGCCAAGCCGAGTATCTCTCCCACGTTCGCCGCTGCTCCGATTGCGACGTGCCCCTGGTCGAACGTCTCCATGTCACACAAGACGATTCCGAGCGCACGCGAGCTTCCGGGTTTGTACTTTTCAAGCAATGGGGAGTGTTCATCGTTATCCCCGTTATGTTTCTGGCGACAATATTTGTTGCTGTTGCCCTCAGAGACAACCCATTTGCAAATCAAATCGCCTCGATCATTATGTACACAGGTTTCGTGTTCTTCTTCGTATTTTGCGATGCCGGGTCGGGGCACGCGATAAAAGCGAAGGGGACGAAGGGGTTCAGCCTGGGTGAGAAGGCGGTTAGGCAAACGCTGCCCCTGCTCGTGTGCATCCACGCAGGGATGCTTGTAATCATCTTCGCTGGCGTGACGGGAGTAATGTCGTTACGCCCCCACATGTGGCCTCTCTGGCATCTAGATCCTAAATATTGCGACTTAATTTTGTTTTTTGCTGGTGCTGCCCTCGCAATTGTTCAGATACGTTTATTCAGACGACTCTTAGGACGCGCTCTGAATGACGAGCAAAGAAGTGGCCGTTCCTGACGTTTGCAACCTGCGTTGCTCCCCAAGTCCTCTACCTACTTATTTTCCCCTCCGCAAAATATTCCTTCGCCGCCGCAATATCCTTCCCAATCTGCCCCCGCAATTCCTCCGCCCCCGAAAATTTCATCTCGTCTCGAATCCGCGCGCAAAACCGCA
>JAIQFG010000067.1 GCA_020073375.1 Terriglobia bacterium
TCGATGCGCAGAAGGTGGCCGGAAACCGGAGCCGAAATGACGAACCGATCGCGGGCGCGGGTTTCGCCTTCCTGATCGAGCGTGACCTGCAGGGAACCCGCACTCACACGGCCGGCTTCCACCAGAAGGCTGGACGGGATGAGAGCGAAAACGATGGCGGCCACAATCGCAATCGCCGCTATCAGCCAGAAAACGCGCCGCCGGATTTTCTTCCGCTCCAATTCATTCCCTCGCTTTCAACACCGCGACAAGGTCAAGGTTGCGAAGCTTCTGCGCGATCAACACGCCGGAAATTGCCGATGCCAGCGCGATCGTAATGAAAGCGAACGCATAAGTGCGGCCGCTGATCACCAGCGGCATGCGGTACAGCTCCGACTGCATGGAGTACACCAGCAAGCCGCAGATTCCGTAACCCATCAGGAATCCCATCGGAATCGAGACTCCGGCAAGGATAGCCTGTTCGCCGAGCAGCATCCATCCAATCTCCGTGCGCGTGAAACCCAGCACGCGCAAGGATGCCAGTTCGTGCGCGCGTTCCGACAGCGCGATCAAAGCGCCATTGTAAACAATGCCGAAGGCGATGACACAGGCAAAGGAAATGAGCGCGCCCGTGGAGAGGTTGAGACTTTGCGCGATGGTGTTTCGGAAACTCTGGAGCATCGCTTCGCGAACGTTGACGCCGCTCACGGCCGGGGTCTTCTTCAGGAAGGAATACAAACCAGGTGCAGCCAAGGGATCGACCGATAGAAAAGCTCCGGAAACGGTCTCGCCTTCCCGCATCAGCCGGTTCAGGGCGCCGATATCCATATAGGCTGAAGTGCCGATCAGATCCTCGACCGTCCCCGCCACGATTATCCGGCGCACGGGGCGCTGTCCTTCCAGGACTTCGATCGTGATGGTGTCCCCGGGCGACACGCCGAGAATGCCGGCAAGGCTTTGGGACAACACAATGCCCTCGGGGGGCAGGCCAATCACGCGCAAATGCTGATCGACGATTCGCCGCAAATCCCTGTCATCGGAGAGGCCAAGGATGCCCACGCGCCGGGACCGATGCTGAAATCGCAGCCTTGCGGGAACGGCGCGGAAAGGCTCCGCCCGCAGCACGCCGGGAAGCCTCTCGACCGAGAAGCGGGCGGACGATCCGTGCGGTTCGTTGAATGTGATTCCGACGTCTTCGCGGGCCGCGCTCTGGAATTCCACGCGCACCAGATACTCGATGGCATCGTAAAAGTAAAAGCCCACGATGAGTATGGCGCCGGCGCACGCAAGACCTAGAATGGAGAGCGCCGCCTTCCAGGGGCGCCTCTCCAGATTCCGCAGAATCATCCGGGCGCTCAAAGACACGAAGCGCTGCAGGCCGAGCCGCTCCGCGATTCCGGGCCGGAAACGCGCGGGGGATTCCGGACGCATCGCTTCAGCGGGAGGCAATGCCGACACCGAGCGCAGAGCGCTCAGAGCGCCGAAACAGGCTGCTGCGCCGCTGATTGCGACCGCGGAAACGATCATGTCTAGAGTCGGCGCAAAGCGCAGTTCCGGAAAACGAAAAAAGTCCTGATACAACCTGGACAGGCCGCGGCCTAGCCAGATGCCGAGTGGCACTCCCAGCAAGGTTCCCAGCAGGACGGCGGCGAGGGCAAATCCCAGGTAGTGTAGCGCGACGGAAGTATTGCCGAATCCAAATGCCTTCAGCAGCCCGATGGCGCTGCGTTGCGTGTGAACCAGGCGCGATAGCACGACGTGAATCAGGAAGGCCGCCACCGCCAGAAAGATCGCGGGGATGAAGATACCCGTGATTCTGTCCTGCACGATCTCGTCGGAAAGAAAGCGGTTTGAGATCTGGTCATAGCGCCCGTACGCGCCAAGGCCGCCATATGGTTCCATCAGGTTGTCCAGCCTCGAAATCACTTCGGCTTCGCTTCCTCCCGGGGACAAGGAAATGGAAACATCGTTGAATCCGCCCTCCATGTTGAAGGCTGGTCCAAGCGCTTCCCGGCTCATCCAGAACACTCCGAAGCGCCTGTTGTCCGGAAACACTTCGGCGCCGCGAATTTCGTAAACGTACTCGGGAGAAAGGGCGATGCCGACGATTCGCAGTGGCTCCCAGCGTCCGTTGATGACCGCGCCAATCGTGGCGCCGACGTCCAACTGGTTGGCCTTGGCAAAAGCTTCGCTGACGAGGACTTCGTCGCGCCGCCCTGGCTCGATATTGCGCCCGCGGCGAAGGCACAAATCGTTCAAATCCGGCACACCGCGCTCAGGTATGGAAACAAGCCGGCCCAGGCCAGGCTCCTGCAAACCGGGTACATCGAGGGTCACTTCGACGACGATTCTGGTCTGGACCCTGGAGACGCCGGGAATTGCCGCGATGGAAGCTTCCAGCGAATTGGGGGCGCGTTTCAGCGAGGCAAAGACGTCGGCAAACCGGTACTTGGCGTAATATTCCCGCTGGGCATTGGCGATCGACTCGTAGGACCCGCGCATGGTCACGTACGTCGCGATTCCGCACGCGACCACCAGGGCAACCGTAACCAGTTGCCCCCTCATTCGCCATAGATCGCGGACAAGTTTTTTGTTCAGCGCGGTCATGCTCGGGTCACCAGGTCAATGCGGATGGCGCCATCTTTTTCTCGTTCTTATGGATGTCGACGATCTCGCCGCTGCTGATGCGGATCACACGATCGGCCATTTCGGCGATCACTACGTTGTGCGTGATGACCACGGTGATTGTTCCAAGCTCGCGGTTCACGCGCTCGAGAACTTCCAGCACGAGCTTTCCGGTCGGGTAGTCGAGTGCGCCGGTGGGTTCGTCGCACAGGAGCACTTCGGGCCGCTTGGCGATCGCGCGCGCAATGGCCACTCGTTGCTGCTCTCCTCCGGACATCTGCGCGGGAAAATGATTCAGCCTTTCCTCCAAGCCGACCAGGCGCAGGCATTCCAGAGGGTCCAGAGGATTTTCGGCGATTTCCGTTACCAGCGCGGTATTTTCCAGCGCGGTCAGGCTTGGAATCAGATTGTAGAATTGAAAAACGAATCCGACGTGCTCGCGGCGGTACCGGGTCAATTCGGCGGGCTCGGCCGTGGTCAGGTTATGGTCCAGGTAATACACTTCCCCCGACGTGGGCACGTCCAAGCCGCCAAGAATGTTCAGCAGAGTTGATTTGCCGCTTCCGGAGGGGCCGAGCAAGACCACGAATTCGCCAGGGAAGAGTTCCAGGTTCACGCCGCGGAGCGCATGGACTTCCACTTCGCCCATGCGGTAGACCTTGCTGACTTTCCGGACGTGAAAAACGGTATCCGGCAATTCACGCCTCCGTCACAGGTCCCGCCCGTTTCGCAATCCTTGTATCGGACGCCGGTCCAAACCTTAAGCAATCCTTACGGAGGAATCCACGAGGTCAATGGCAGCGCGCCTGGCAGGAAACGTGGACAGATTCCGCCTTTTCTCCATCCATTCACCCATGCTCGAATGCCATGCTGGGGCCCGCGCGCCTACTTTTCGCGCAAAATCACTTCGCCCTGGCCGACCGGGTGGTCGTTCATCCACAGGCGATACTTATATCCTCCGGGATTTACTCCCGGGCGCGGGGGGCCGCTTTGCAGCTGACGTCCCGGGGGGGCCTGGAAGACGTTGGATTGGAAAGGGCACCGATTTGGGTCGAACTCGATTTTGAGATTTGCCGTGTCGGACAGCCAGACGACCTGGTCGCCCGAGCCGATCACCACGATTTCAGGAATCACGCCTACCAGCACTAGTTTCTCGGACATTGCGGCACGCCCCTCCGGCGCAACGCGAAGATAACACAGCGAGCGGCACTTGCGGCGGGAGAATGCGGGGCGGTCTTCTCTGCGCCCCCTGTGTTAAAGGGTTTTCGTGGATCGAGCAAGGCGTCTAACACAGAGAACACAGAGGGCACAGAGAAAAACTGGAGGGGGCTCTTTACCCCTGGATTCCCCTTATTGGTTCAGTAAGTGCATCCATATTGGCGGTTGCGTGCGGGGGAGGATTCTAGCAAACTAGAGCACGGTGGTATTCTTGCTTCCCGTGAAGAATACCGGCGCCCGGACCGGGCAAGGGTGTTACCCGCCGGAGCGCTTCCAGGCAATCGTAGCGGCCGCCCCGTATTGTGCCGCGGAAGACAAAAGCCGGCTCTGCTCATACCCCAATCGCCCCTGCAAGGCAGGACGAAGAGCCCGCCTAAGAATAGAATGAGGTTTCGACGTCATGATTAACCCGACAGATGAATTACGTCCGCCGACCAGGCTGATGCTGACCCCAGGACCCTCCTGCGTGAGCCCACGGGTGTACCGCGCCCTGGCGTCTCCTATCGTCGGTCACGTCGATCCGTGGTTCACCGAATTCATGGGTGGCGTGCAGGTGCTGATGCGCCGCGTGTTCCAAACACAGAATCACATCACGTTCCCGATTTCCGCTTCGGGGACGGCCGGGATCGAAACCGCCGTCGTGAACGTGCTGGAACCGGGCGATGAGGCAATTGTGTGCGTGAACGGCACCTTCTCCTCGCGCATGGCAGATATCGCTGAGCGCACCGGAGCAAAAATTCACCGCGTCACCGCGCCCTTCGGGCGGCAAGTGGACCCGCAGGACGTGCGCGCCGCCGGGCAGGGCCGGAAGATCAAGTTCGTAGGCTTGGCGCACGGGGAGACTTCGACCGGCGTTTTGAGCAAGCTCGAAGGGTTCCGGCAGGTTGCTGATGAACTTGGTGCGCTGTTGATCGTCGACAGCGTGGCCACGCTCGCTGGCGTTCCCCTGGATGTGGACCGCCAGCGCATCGATATCTGCTTCAGCGGCTCGCAGAAGGCCATCAGCGCTCCTCCAGGCATGGCGCCCATCACGGTGAATACGCGCATCGAGGATTTGCTGCGCAACCGGAAGACGAAAGTGCAAAGCTGGTATTTCGATTTGACGACGGTGATGAATTACTGGGGCAAGGAGCGCACATATCATCACACGCCTCCGGTATCCCTGATCTACGCACTGCACGAAGCCATGCGCATCGTTTTGGAAGAGGGACTGGAAGCCAGCTGGGAGCGGC
This sequence comes from Terriglobia bacterium, assembly GCA_020073375.1. Lineage (GTDB taxonomy): Bacteria > Acidobacteriota > Terriglobia > Acidiferrales > UBA7541 > Palsa-360. The sequence goes on from JAIQFG010000067.1 coordinate 5,055, forward strand.
ACCGCCAGAATCAAGCCGCCTTAATTGCGGGGCTGGAGGCGATGGGCATCGAGCTGTTCGTCCGGAATCCGGCGGACCGCTTGCCGACCGTTACCTCGGTGGTGATTCCTGCCGGGATCGATGGAGCGAAAGCACGCGCCCGGATGCTGAATGAGTTCAATATCGAAATTGCCGGCGGGCTGGGCGATTTCAAAACCACGATGTGGCGCATCGGGCTGATGGGCTATTCGAGCCAGCGCGCCAATGTGCTGCTGTTTTTGGACGTGCTGGAGCGGGTCATGCTCGATCAGGGTATGAAGCTTCCGGTGGGTGCGGGAATTGCCGCAGCCGCGGAAAGCTACGCGCACGCGGAACCCGTGCCCGTCGGCCACGGAGACTAGGGGCATGGGGATTAGCGCCAGGGAGATCAGAGAATGAGCACAAGTTCCTCCATGGGATGGACAAATCAGGGCGCGATGAGCGAATTCGTTGGAGAATTCGACGTCACGTCGCGGCTGACTGACCACGCCTATCACTGCCGGTTTTCGCATCTGTGGAACGGCGTGGCCACCCGGCACAGCGACACCGTGGACACCAAATTCCTGGTGGACGGCAACGGCGCCGTCGTCGGACTGGCGCATACGGGATTTATCCAGTTCCTGGAAAAATCCGGCCGCGGCCTGAGCGACCGGGAAGCCAGCTACATCGCCGCGCAGTACTTGCGGGAACAGCTCGAGCAGGAAGACGAGCGTGCGCTGTATGACGTGTCAGCGGGGGACGTGGCGCGGATTATCGGGATGCTAGGGATTCAGTGACTGGCGACTGGTGAAATGCCTACCACAGTTCGATTAATGCCGCGTTGTTCTTCCGTATTTCCTCTGATTTTCTCTGTGACCTGTGTGTTCTCTGAGTTAAAGCTTTTGCTTTTCGCGGCTGCGCGCTCGATCTAAGCGTCGGAGAGGGACTCGTCGAATCCCGACGGCGGTTCGGGGCGCTCGGCGGCTTCCAGGATCGCGCCGCAGTCCAGGCACTCGACATACTCCGCGTCGGAATCCTTGGCGATGAGTTGCGTGCGCAGATGGCGGCAGGCGGCAGGATCGTTCATGCGATGTCTCTCCAATTAAGCGCATCATAGCACGCCCGCCACCATGCGAATCCTGCAATGCGGATCATATTCGATACAGGGCATAGCTGCGCACGGCGCACTCGCGACGGTCTTGTAGCGCCGGCGTCTCGCCGGCTCCTTGCGACGCAGCGCGGGGTCACAAACCTGCCGGCGAGACGCCGGCGCTACCGAAAGCAGCAAACGAAATCCACCAAAAACCTTCATCCTGAGTTATAAGGAATGGATGTCGATTTCCGCCGGACCAGGCGGAGGGAGACGCAACCGAATCGTGGCGCAAAAAACCGACGACCGTTTCAGCAACGTCGTTTTCTACGGCGTGGTTTTGTGCCTCGCTTACTTCGTGTTCCGCATTTTTGAGCCCTTCCTGGTCCCGCTGGGATGGGCGGGCGTTTTCGCTGTGGTTTTTTATTCCCTGAACCGTCGATTTGAGCGCAAATGGGGACGCACACTTGGCGCATCGGTGACCACCGCTGGTGTGACCTTGATTCTGATCGTACCCGTGCTCTTGCTGGCCGCGCTGTTTGTGCGCGAGGGAATCGACGCTACCCGCAGCGTGCAGGCTTCCATCGCTTCCGGAGATTTCGGCGCGTTCGGCCGGGCGTGGCAATGGTTTGCCTCCCATGTGGAGGCGGAGACCGGACCGATCGATTTCCCTGGACTGGTTCGTCAATATGCCAGCCGGGTTGGGGAATCCATGGCCTCGGAACTGGGCCGGGTGGTGCGGAATGTTGTTGTGTTTGTTTTTGAACTGTTCGTCATGCTGTTCGCGCTGTTTTATTTTCTTCTCGATGGGGACGCCATTCTCGACCGTTTCCGTTTTTTTCTCCCGTTCGAGGAAGACATGCGGGATCGAATGCTGGGCGAAGCGCGCGAACTGATTTTCGCGAGCGTCACTACCAGCCTGGTGATCGCGGCGGTGCAGGGATTGATCTGCGGCGGCGCGTTTGCCCTCGCGGGTCTGGGCTCTCCGGTGTTCTGGGGAGTGTTGATGGCGTTTCTTTCGCTGCTTCCCGTGGTGGGCGCGTGGCCGGTCTGGATTCCCGCGACCGTCTGGCTGTTTTCCACCGGTCATGCGGGGCGCGCGGTGATGTTGATCGTCCTTTGCGGAGGGATTGGAGCGACGATCGACAATATCCTGCGGCCCGTGCTTCTTGGCGGGCGATCGTCCCTCAATGGTTTGCTGGTGTTCATCAGCGTGCTCGGAGGGATCGCGGTGTTTGGGATTCTGGGCGTGGTTCTCGGGCCGATCGTCGTGGCCACCGCTGTAGGCATCCTGGACGTGTATTTAGGCAAGGACAAGACCCATCGGGCCGCCAGCGCCGCGAAGGCCTGATGTGCGCAACATGGAAATTTCCCTGGCACGGAAAATGCGCCGCGCCACGCGGCTGTGCTAGAGTAACGCGCCGGGGAACACAAAGGTTGAACGATGGCCGTTAAGCCCATGCACTTGCTCGCTGGATTGCCGCCGGAAAAGCTGAGGTGGAGTTGCGATCCGGCGACGATCCCGTTCGAGACCACCGCGCAGGCCGAGCCCGTAACGGACCTGGTGGGGCAGGAGCGCGCGTTTCGCGCCCTCAAGCTCGGCGTCGAACTCAGCGCGCCGGGATACAACATTTTTGTTTGCGGCCTGGCTGGAACCAGCCGCGGCGGCACGATCACGCACGTCATCGATCAGATCCATCCCGCGGCGAAACTTTCGCTGGACCGCTGCTACGTCAACAATTTCAAAAGCCCGGACCGCCCGCGCCTGCTGGCGTTGCCGCGCGGCCAGGCCAACAGTTTCAAGAAGGATGTGCAGAGCGGCATCGAATTCCTGCGCCGGCGCATTCCGCAGGTGTTCGAGGGCGAACCGTTCCAGAGGCAGAAGGGGCGCATCGTGGACCGCTTCACGGTTCGCGAAAAAGAATTGATGGACGATTTCACGCGGCGCATCGCGCGCGACCAGTTTGCGCTGGGCCACATGCAGGTGGGCGCCGTGGCGCTGCCTGAAATTTTTCCGGTCCTCGAGGGGCAGATGGTGCCGATCGAGGACATCCCCAAGATGGTGCACGAGGGCAAGCTGGAAACGCCCGTGGCTGAAGACATCGAGCGCAAGTACGAACAATTCCGCCAGGAATTCACGGTGGTCTACCGGAAGACGTTGACGCTTTCCCGCGAATTGGCCAGCGAGCTGAGTTACCTCGAGCAGGAAGCGGCCTCCGTGCTGGTCGACGGCTTCATCGAGGAATTAAAGGAAAAGTATTCCGGCGATCTGGTCAGCGAATATCTGGAAGAGGTGCGCCACAATATTCTGGACAACCTCGAACCCTTCAAGGAGCGCGAAGGGGAGGAGGAGCCCGGCGGCCCGCCTCCCGAGGCCGGGGCGAAGTCGGCGCCCACCGAGCGCGATCCCTTCCGCGTCTACGGGGTCAATGTGATGCTGGCGCACAATCACGAAGACGGCTCCCCGGTGATTTTTGAAACCACGCCGACCTACACGAATCTATTCGGCACCATCCAGCGCAGCTACGATTCGCGCGGCGGCTGGAATTCGGACTTCATGGATTTGCGCGCGGGCTCGACGCTGCGCGCCGACGGCGGCTTCCTGGTGATGTACGCGCTGGACGCGCTGAGCGAGGCCGGGGTGTGGCGCACGATGAAGCGCATGTTGAATCACAACCGCCTGGAAATTCAGCCGCTGGAAATGTTCTTTCCGTTCGGCACTTCCGTGCTGAAGCCCGAGCCGATCGACATCGACGTGAAGATCATCCTGATCGGCGACCGCCACATGTACGAAATGCTGTACGAGTACGAAGAGGATTTCCGCAAGATTTTCAAGGTGCGCGTGGAATTCGACGAGGAAATGGTGATGGGCGACGAAGTCGTGCGGCAGTACGGCGGACGGCTGCGCCAGCTTTCCGAGCAGGAAAAAATCGGCCCGTTCGACCGCACCGCCGTCGCCAGCATGATGGAGTTTGGAGTGCGCCAGGCCGGGCGGCGCAACAAGGTGACGGCGCGATTCGCGGAACTGGCGGACCTGGCGCGGGAGGCCGCATACATCGCGCGGCAGGAAACCGCGCAGATCGTGAGCGCCTCGCACGTGCGCCGCGCGCGCGAAGCGCGCGTTGAGCGGCACAACCTCACCGAAACGAAAATCCGCGAAATGATCGAAGAGGGCACGCTGTTCATTGACACCGACAGCGCGAAAGTCGGGCAAGTCAACGGCCTCAGCGTGCTCGAAATCGGCGGCTACGCTTTCGGCAAGCCGGTGCGCATCACGGCTTCGGCGTCACTGGGCAAGGCCGGGCTGATCAACGTGGAGCGCGAAGCCAATCTGAGCGGACGCTTCCATGACAAGGGCATGCAGATTATCGCCGGATATTTGCGGTCGATGTTCGCGCAGGATAAGCCGCTGTCGCTCGCGGCCAGCATCTGTTTCGAGCAGTCTTACAGCGGGGTCGACGGGGACAGCGCGAGCTCCACGGAAATTTACGCGCTGCTTTCGGCTCTATCGGGATTGCCGATCCGCCAGGACATCGCCGTCACCGGTTCGGTCAGCCAGCAGGGAGACATTCAGCCGATCGGCGGAGTCAATCAGAAGATCGAAGGATTCTTCGATGTCTGCCGCGTGAAATCGGGATTGACCGGTCGGCAGGGCGTGATGATCCCCTCGGAAAACATCGAGGACCTGATGCTGCGGGACGACGTGATCGACGCCGTTGCCGCCGGAAAATTTCACATCCTGCCGATCACCACGGTGGAAGAGGGAATCGAAGTGCTGACGGGCGTGCGAGCCGGGCGGCGCGATTCGGGCGGAGCGTTCGAGGCGGACACTGTTTTCGCGCTGGTTGACCGGCGCCTGCACGAGATGGCCAACATCCTCAAGAGTTTCGAATCGTAACCACGAATTCCTCGGCTGATGTTCTTCGCAAGACCGAGAACCACAATAAAACACCGTCATTCCGAGGCGGTTCTTGCGGAGGAATCCCTTTTGCATTGCAATTAGAGCGAAGAGGGATTCCTCACCCGCAGGAGCGGGTTCGGAATGACGGAAACAGGAAGTTTATGAGCGGTCTGTTCAGACTGTCTGGTGTTAATTCCCGACAAGTCAAAGAAAAAGCGACAGGCTGAAGCCTGTCCTACTTGTTATTGCGCGCGGGCGGTGCCGGCGTCTTTTGGTGTTGAAAGGTAGCCGTTGATTTTGTCCTTGGTCACATCGAAGACCACGATTTCGTAGGGCTTGGGCACGTTGCGGATGTAGAACTGGACGGGCTCGTCGGCGGTTTTGTCTTTTTTCTCGATGGTTTTATCGTCCGCCACCACCAGCAGGGTGTATTTATATTTTTTCGGGTCGGTCTTGGTGAGCGTGACCTGAATGGGGCCGACGTGCGTGGGCGTCTTCGATTTTGTCAGGTGCAACTCAAAGATGTTTCGCTCGCCGGAGCGCTTCAGTTGCTCCAGTTCCTCCTGGTTGCGCGCGATCAATCCGCTCTGCACGCCCAGGTCGCCCACCGTGCTGGTGAGTTTCGCCTTGGTCGCTTCCAGGTCCTGTTTGGTTGCGGTAATGTCGCCCTTCGCGCCGGTCAGGTCCGTGGTCACCGCTCCGATCTTCGCGTCCGCGTCCTGCTTCACCTGCCCGATCTGCGCGGTTAGTTTTTCATCGGATTGCTTTTGCGATTCGCGGATGTTCTGGGCCAGCGTTCGGGCCTGCGCCAGCTCGGCTTGCGTGAATCCCAGTTTCTGCGTGGTCACTTCCAACTGGCCCTTCAAGTCGGCCACGCGGGAATTCACCTGGTCGAGCTGCACGGCCAGGACCTGCTGTTTGGCGTCGGCTTGCTTCTGCGCATTCTCCAGCGCGGTCCGCGCGGCATTGCCGGCATAGACCAGGTACCCGATGAGCGCGAAAGCCGCGACAAACACCACGATGATCCACCGCGGCGTGCTGGCCGCTTCGTACTCGAAGGATTCTCTCGGTTCGGGAACATTCGGGGAAATACTCATGATCGCTCCTCGGTGGCCTTGGCTGCTGGGCTGCACCGTACGTTGCGTTTGATTATCGCCGAGCGGCTTGGAGTTGTCTACGATTTGTGGGCCCGGGCGTTGCGGGGCCAGCGCGCTTCGACCGTGGTGGTCAGCCCGCCGCGCGGGGTGAACTCGCCGCGCACCGTGCACCAGGCCGGGTGAATGGCGCCCACGATGTCCCGCAGGATGCGATTGACGGCATTTTCGTAAAAAATGCCGAGGTCCCTGTAGGCCAGCAGGTACATTTTCAGAGCCTTTAACTCGATGCAGGCTTTCTTCGGCTCGTATTCGATGATGATGGTGCCGTAATCGGGCAGTCCGGTTTTGGGACAGACCGAAGTATATTCCGGGTAGCGCGTCACGATCCGGTAGCCGGGAAACTGGTTGGGCCAGGCATCCAGACGAGGTAGTTTCGTCTTGATTCCAGCGCGCGCATGTTCTTCCGTGTAGTCCGCCATCCAGCACCTCGGTCGATTTTTTTGATATGGGTTTCGCGTACAGCCCAGACTTTATCCAAGCTGGGCTGCAAGTACAGCCCAGACCCTGTTTCACGCTGGGCTGCAAGTACAGCCCAGACCCGATATTGTACACAGCCGAACAACCGCGCGCAGTTGGAACTTGCCATGCCAACAAAGGTTCGCGTATCCTTTCGCAGGGGATTACCAGGGGTGAACGATATTGATTTGTCCAGCCTGCCATAGCGATAGTCCGCGCCGTTCGCGCAGGCGCAGCGTAGTCGACTATCTGGTTGGGGTGACGCTGTTGCGGCCGTGGCGCTGCCGCGGATGCGATTTGCGGTTTTATGCCTGGGCGGCTCCGATCCGCTACGTGGGTTATGTGCACTGCGGGATGTGCGGCAACATGGATTTGCAGCGCATTTCCAGCGAGCACGGGGCGGGCACGATGGCCTGGTTGTTCCGCTTGCTGCGTTTTCCCACCTATCGCTGCGCGCCGTGCCGCAACCGGTTTTTCTCCCTGCGGGTTTTTCACCGCATCGTGCCGCGGCAGCATCCGGTTGAGGAGAGATCAGAATCGCACCATTCGGTGACTCCCACCTGACCGTGCAGCGTGAATCCGTGGCGTTTTGAGACGGGGGAATCGGGCAAGGGTTGACTATTTTTTTGGCTCCGTCGTAATATAAAAAAGGCGATGGAGTTCGCCTTATAACCGCTGTCCTTCGGTTGCCGGACAGATGATGACTCCTGACAAGGATCTTGTCGCGGAGCCATGCATCCGGCAACGATCCAGAAAAACGACTGAATTTTCCAGGCTTGGTGCGCCGTTGCGCGCCGATTTCCGGAAAAAGGGCGGGAACGCAAGATGAATAAATACTGGATGATCGGCGCGGGAGGATTTCTGGGATCCATCGCGCGATACTGGGTGGGCAATTACATCGGAAGCCGCTTCGGGATGCGCTTTCCCTACGGGACAGCTGGAAACCTTGCGGACGTTCCAGGAAGGCGAGGCCCTGCTCGCGCTGCTGAACGTCATTGGGAGCGTGGTCCTGGGATTCGTGGCGGTGTGGCTTGGAATGATCACGGGCCGTTCTATCGGTTGAGGGCGGTCCTTTTTTCTTTCGCGGGTTTTGAACGATGGCGGGCCGCTTGATTCTTTCCAACGCGTATATGAAAATGAAGCAGCGCCTTCCGGAATGTGGTTGGCATTCCGGCTGAAACGAATTTCGCCGCGGCACGTCTTGGTGGTGGCGCGCGGCTGGCGCAATGAACCTCAAACTTGCCGCCGCTTCACTGAGAGGCCGCGAATCCGCGGTCAGGCCTCGCGGTTGCGGCCGAATCGCTGGAGGATAGGTAAGAGTGCGCACATCAGATAACAGCTTTGCCCGTACCACGGTACTCGTATTCCTGCTTGCGCTGATCCTTGGTCTGGCTCAGGCCGGCGCCGCCGGAGTGGGCGCGGCCTCAAAGCCCCTGCTCCACGCAAGCTATGCGCTTCCGGCCGCCGGTGCGGCCGCGCAAGATGCCGCGCCCCCCGCGCCCGCGGCCGCCAAACCTGCCCAACCCATAAAAGTGGAATTGCCCGATGGAGATGGGAAGCCCATCGCCACCGAATATTGCCAGGACTGCCACCGCCTGACGAATTTGACCAAGTCGCATAAGTCCAAAGACGACTGGGCCGAAACCGTGCAGACGATGATGGATCGCGGCGCGCGTATCCCGCAGGAAAACGTGGACACCCTCGTCCAATACCTGGCCAAGAATTTTCCGCCAAAGACGGACGCACCGGCTACGGACGCACAGGCGGCTCCCGCACCTGCTGCCGCCGCGGCGCCGGCGGATGCTCCCGCCTCCGCGCCCGCAACGTCCGCGCAAGCCAAGAAAGTAGTGTTGCCGGAGGGCGACGGGAAAGCAATCGCCGAGGAAAATTGCCAGGTGTGCCACCGGCTGACGAATCTGGTGAAAGCGCACAAATCGCTGGACGAATGGCACGATACGGTGCAGCTGATGATCGATCGCGGAGCCAACGTTCAACCGGATCAGATGGATACCTTGATTCATTACCTGGCTAAGAATTTTGGGCCTTTGCCGGAGGGTGCCGCCGCTCCCGCCGCGGGCGACGCTGCAAAACCGCCTGCTGCTCCTGCGAATTAACGGAGGCTTGTAGGACAGACACTCTTGTCTGTCCGTTTTAGACCAGCCGTGCCGTGCATCCAAACCGGACAGACAAGAGTGTCTGGCCTACAAAATCGCGTTCTTCTCACCCATCGCTTGCGCTGTCCGGGCCGCCGTGCGAAAATTGCAAACCGTCGAGTCCTCAAGGCGCCCCATGAAAAGATTACTTTTCCTGGTCCTGCACCTGCCTGCGCGTGTGGCTCGATACGGCGATATCGTCTAAGGGTTAGGACGTGGCCCTCTCAAGGCCAAAATCCGGGTTCGAATCCCGGTATCGCTACCAACGCAGCGGGCCCCTATCCCCGGGCATTACATTCTCCGAGGGGCTTCGTGCCGCCTGGCGCACCGCGAAACCCCGGCAGCGCCGAATGCGTCCATACATGTGGGCGAATTCAATTCATATAAACTGATAGGACGGACATGGCCATTCCTAATCCTGCACCAAATCATGAGTTGCGATCTCCGGCGGATTTGCATCCCAGTACCGGCGGCGATCAACCCAAGAGCAAGGGATGGTTGTGGATCCTTGTCCTGATTGTGATCGCGGTCGGGGGATATTATTTCTATAAGTCCCGCGGCTCGGCCGAGAGCAAAGCGGCGCCGGCGCCGGGAGCCAGGGCGGCTCTGGGACCGGTATCGGTCGCGGTCGTCCCCGCGCTCAAGCAGGATGTTCCGTATTATCTGGCCGGGCTGGGATCGGTCACGCCGTTTAACACCGTCACGGTGAAGAGCCGCGTGGACGGGCAACTGCAGAAAGTGAATTTCACGGAAGGACAGTTTGTGAAGGAAGGCGACCTGCTCGCCGAGATCGACCCGCGGCCATTTCAAGTGGCACTGGAGCAGATGGAGGGCCAGCTGGCGCGCGATCAGGCGCAACTAAACAACGCCAGGGTCGACTTCGGGCGCTATGACGAGCTGCATAAAGAGGGTGTGGTCGCCCAGCAGCAGGTGGATACGCAGAGAGCCACCGTGGGCCAGCTCGAAGGCGCGATTCGCGCCGACCAGGCACAGATCGACAACGAGAAGCTGCAGCTGGTCTATTGCAGGATCACCGCTCCCTTGAGCGGCCGCGTGGGATTGAGGCTGGTGGATCAGGGCAACATGATTCATGCCTCGGACCCCACGGGATTAGTGGTGATCACGCAGGTCCAACCCATCGCCACGCTGTTTACGCTGCCGGAAGACAATCTTCAGGATGTGATTCAGCACATGAAGTCCGAGGAGCTGGGGGTCGAGGCCTATAGCCGCGATGACCAGACCAAGCTGGCCACGGGCAAGCTCGTCACCGTGGACAATCAGATCGATCCCACCACCGGAACGGTTCGGCTGAAGGCTGTGTTTGACAACCGCGACCTTTCGCTTTGGCCAAATCAGTTCGTCAACATCCGCCTCATGCTGGCCGTGCGCAAGAACGCCATCGTGATTCCCCTGGCTGCGGTTCAGCGCGGAACCCAAGGTTCTTACGTTTATACCGTGACCAACGGCCACGCCAACATGCAACCCGTGAAGGTGGATCTGACTCAGGGAAATATTTCGCTGATTGCTAGCGGCGTCGCTGCCGGAGATCAAGTGGTCGTGGACGGGCAGGACCGCCTGCAGCCCGGCGCGCCCGTGGAAGTCCACAGCAATGCGCCAAGCGGCGGACCGGGCGGAGCGGCTCCCGGCGAAGGCCGGCCAGGCGGGCAGAACGGCGGCCGCAGGCAGGGTGGTGGCGGCGCGGATGCGCCCGCGGGTTCCGGCCAGGGACAAGGCGCGGGCGGCGGGCGTCAGGGCGGCCACAAACCAGGGCAGGGAAAACAAGGCTGATGAATCCTTCCAAGCCATTTATTCTCCGTCCGGTAGCCACGTCGCTGCTGATGTTCGGAATCTTGCTCGCTGGAGCGGTAGCATATCTGCAACTTCCGGTTTCCGCGCTTCCCCAAGTGGATTATCCAACCATCCAGGTCCTCACGTTTTATCCGGGAGCAAGCCCCACGGTGATGGCGTCTTCGGTTACCACTCCCCTGGAGCGGCAATTCGGGCAGGTTCCCGGGCTCAACCAGATGACGTCCACCAGTTCGTTTGGGGCGTCGCTCATTACGCTGCAATTTGTTTTGGACTTGAACATTGACGTGGCCGAGCAGCAGGTCCAGGCCTCCATCAACGCGGCGACCACGTTTCTGCCGGCTAATCTTCCCAACCCTCCGATCTACAGCAAGACGAATCCGGCCGATACGCCCGTGCTCACGCTGGCACTGACGTCCGATTCGCTGGCCCTCACCAAACTGGAGGACATGGCCGACACGGTTCTCTCCCAGAAGATTTCGCAATTGCCCGGAGTGGGCCTGGTCAGCATTAGCGGCGGACAAAAGCCCGCGGTGCGTATTCAAGCGAACCCGACCGCGCTGGCCTCCTACGGCCTGAGTCTGGAGGATTTGCGCACGGCGCTGGCTCAGGCAAACGTGAACCAGGCCAAGGGCAATCTGGACGGGCCGCGGCAGGCGTTCACGATCTGGGCGAACGACCAGCTGCTGACCAGCGACTCGTACAAGCCCATCGTGATCACGTACAAGAATGGCGCGCCCGTCCGGATCATGGACGTGGCCAACGTGGTGGACAGCGCGGAAAACGTGAAGCTGGCGGCGTGGCAAAACGACCGGCCTGCGGTGATCGTCAACATCCAGCGGCAGCCGGGCGCGAACATCATCAACGTGGTGGACCGCATTCAGAATCTTTTGCCGCAACTGAAGGCGTCGCTGCCGAGTTCGGTGCGCGTCGAAATTCTGACCGACCGCACCACCACAATTCGCGCGTCGGTAAAGGACGTACAATTCGAGTTAATGCTCACCGTCGCTCTGGTCGTCCTGGTGATTTTCCTGTTCCTGCGGAGCCTGGCGGCAACGGCCATCCCCAGCGTGGCCGTGCCGCTTTCCCTGGTGGGCACGTTCGGCGTGATGTACTTGCTCGGATACAGCCTTGACAACCTGTCGCTGATGGCGCTGACGATTTCCACCGGGTTCGTGGTGGACGACGCCATCGTGATGATCGAAAACATTACGCGGTACATCGAAGAGGGCGAGTCGCCGATGCAGGCGGCCTTGAAAGGCTCCGAGCAGATCGGCTTCACGATTCTTTCGCTCACCGTTTCGCTGATTGCCGTGCTGATCCCGCTGCTGTTCATGCAGGACGTGGTGGGCCGCCTGTTCCGCGAATTCGCGGTCACGCTGAGCGTGACGATTCTGGTGTCGGCCGTGGTGTCGCTGACGCTGACGCCGATGATGTGCTCAAAGATTTTGCGGCACCAGAAGGACGCGGACAAGAGCTGGTTCTACAAGGTTTCCGAGAATACGCTCAACTGGATCATCGACCGTTACGCGGTGATCCTGCGGTTTGTGCTGAAACACCAGCCGGCCACGCTGGTGGTGACCGTTGGCACGCTGGCGCTCACTATTTTCCTGTTCCTGGTTATTCCCAAGGGCTTTTTCCCGGTGCAGGATACCGGCGTGATCCTCGGAGTATCCGAAGCTCCGGCCACGCTTTCGTTCGCCGCGCTCTCCGAGCGCCAGCAGGCCCTGGCGAAAGCGGTTTTGAAGGATCCCGACGTCGTCAGCCTGTCGTCGTTCATCGGTATCGACGGCGCCAACATGCTGCCGAACAGCGGGCGCATCCAGATTAATTTGAAGCCCCGCGAGGCACGAAAAGACGACGCGGCGGCCATCATTCGCCGCCTGCAAACGGAAATCGCCGACGTGAAGGGAATCAATCTCTACATGCAGCCGGTGCAGGACTTGACCGTGGAAGACCGCATCAGCCGCACGCAGTATCAATACACGATGGAGGACGCGGACGGGGCGGAACTTGGCGTGTGGGCGCCGAGGCTGCTGGATAAATTGCGGAACCTTTCGCAGTTGACCGACGTGGCCAGCGACCAGCAGGAGCGCGGCATGCAGGCCACGCTCACCATCGATCGCGACACTGCGTCGCGGCTCGGGATTCTGCCGCAAACCATCGACGATACGCTCTACGACGCCTTCGGCCAGCGCCAGGTGTCCACCATTTTCACGCAGCTCAACCAGTACCACGTGATTCTCGAAGCCGATCCGGCGTTCCAGCAGAATCCCGACGCCCTGAAGCAGATTTACGTGCATTCCACCAACGGAACGCAAGTCCCGCTGAGCGCCTTCACGCAATATTCCTCGGAGCTGACTCCGATCGCCGTAAACCACCAGGGGCAATTCCCGGTCGTCACGCTATCGTTCAACCTGGCGCAGGGTGTTTCACTCGGGCAAGCCGTCGACGCGATCAAAGCGTCGCAGCAGGATATCGGATTGCCCGCCAGCGTCCACGCGGGTTTCCAGGGCACGGCGCAGGCCTTCCAGGCGTCGCTGGCCAATGAGCCGATTCTCGTTCTTGCCGCCCTGGTGACCGTTTACATCGTGCTGGGCGTGCTTTATGAAAGCTACATTCACCCCATCACGATCCTCTCGACGCTGCCCTCGGCCGGCGTGGGCGCACTGCTGGCCCTGCTGATCACGCGCGTCGATTTCAGCGTCATTGCGCTTATAGGCATCATCCTGCTCATCGGTATCGTGCAGAAAAACGCGATCATGATGATCGACTTTGCGCTGGAAGCCGAGCGCAAGGAAGGCAAGCCTCCGCTCGAAGCGATCTACCAGGCCTGTCTGTTGCGCTTCCGGCCCATTTTAATGACCACGATGGCGGCCATGCTCGGCGGACTGCCGCTGGCCCTGGGAGGCGGTACCGGAACGGAATTGCGCGAGCCGCTGGGCATCGCCATCGTCGGCGGATTGATTTTCAGCCAGGCCCTCACCCTGTTTACCACTCCCGTCGTTTACCTGGCCTTTGACCGGCTGGCGAAACGAATCGGACACGGAGCCGTCGAAAGTATTACACCAGCCGATGCTCACGCGGACTAGCAACACATGCATATCTCTCGGCCCTTTATTGAACGTCCTGTTGCCACGGCTCTATTGAGTGTTGCCATTCTTCTGGCCGGTGGCGCGGCATATTTTTTTCTGCCCGTGGCGCCCCTGCCGCAAGTGGATTTCCCCACCATGCAGGTGCGCGCGAATCTGCCCGGCGCCAGTCCGGAAACGATGGCCTCAACCGTGGCGACACCCCTGGAGCGCTCCTTCGGACGCATTGCCGGCGTCACGGAAATGACGTCCACCAGCCAGCTCGGCTCAACCAACATCACATTGCAACTCGATCTGGACCGCGACATTGACGCTGCTTCGCGCGACGTGCAGGCGGCCATCAACGCCGCGGCCGGGCAGCTGCCCACGAGCCTGCCGAGCCTGCTGAAATCCCACCGGGACATGAAGCACGGGCGGGCGTTCCTGTGGGGCGAGCGGATCTTTACGTCGCTGCACCGGGGCTATGCGGGAGGCTTGCTGGAGTGGCTGTGCTACTCCGACCGCAAACCGATTTGGCACGGATAATTGTGTTCACTCGGCGGGGTCCGAAGCCGACGCTGCCGAAGAAGCCGGCGTCACACACAACAGCGTCATTTGCGGATCGATCATCAGTTTTTTCGGTGCGACATCCGACGCGAATTGGAAGGAAGTTTCCTCGCCCGATGTGACCACGCTTCCCAGTAACACGGGCTTTCCGGTTTGCCCCTGGCCGTAGATCGGCACGCGCAAAACGAAATCTTCCGGCACGTTGTTCTGGATCAGTTTTCCGCGCACGCGGAAACCCTTCGCCGCCGGCTTCACCGAATATTCCACTTCATACTCGGGCACTCCGGTCGATCGCACGTACTGATCGAAAAACCAATCCATGGAATGCCCGCCTTCGACGGCCATGGCCGGGGTCATCACGCGTTCCACCGCTTTTTGAAATTCTTCCGTGGTCAGCGCGCGGTAACGGTTGGATTCCAGCAGTCCGTGCAGCAAGCCGATGAACCGCTCATCCGGCTTTTTCGACGCCCGGTCCTGCATCATCATGCGGAGCATGTGAAACACCCAGGTACCCTTGCCGTAGACCACTTTCCGGTAGGCGTCCGGGTCGCGCGAGGAATTCAAGCGGTAGCCGTGCACCAGCGGCCCCGCATCGTCCGGAGTATTTTTCTGGCCTGCGGGAGGCACAGTCAGCGTCTTGCGGTAGGAATCGAGCCAGTGCTCGAGCAGGTGCGAGCCAGGCTTGTCCGCGTCCGCGCCCAGCAGAGCGATGTAATTCGCGAGCCCTTCGGTCAGCCACTGGTCGCGGTAATTGTCCCACCCCACCACGTTGCCCCACCACTGATGAGCCACTTCGTGGTACGGCACAATAGCGTTCAGGCTCTCCTGAGAAGTGTCGCTTATTCCCGCGCGCTGCTGGTCCATGGCCGGCAAAAAGGAAAGAGAAGGGAGGTAGAGAAGTCCGGGAAATCCCTGGCCCATTTCGCCGGGCACCTGGGAAACCTCCAACTGACGGTACGGAAGCGGACCCATCCATTGCTGCTCGAAGCCGATGGCGTCGGCGATTTCCTGGCCAACCTCTTTCAGGGCCGCGGCGACCGGAGTAGGCGAGGCTTCCGTAAAAATCACCGGAACGCGCATGTGGCGGCCCGGCCGGATCACTCTGGCAACGTCCGGCCCGGCGATCGACTGCGATTGCAGGCGGCTCAGGATGGCGTCCTGCAGCGCCGCGCCGGCGGCCACTTCGATTTTGATCCCGTCCGCGGTCTGCATGTTTTCAAATTTGTACAGGCCGAGATTGAATCCGGCGATCGAGGTTTGCTGCGGCGTGCGCCAGCGGCCCACGCGCATTTCGCCTTCGTCGTGCTCCTCGACTTTTTCCCCGGTGGCCACCAGTTGAAGCTTTCGCGGCCAGCGGAACGTCGTGTCGTAGGTGGCGAACTGTCCCATGCCGCCGAAGTGCGGATACCAGCTGCCGCGGTCGCCCACGAAATAAATTCCGTTTCCCGCGTCGCTGATTACGCTGCCGCGGTAGGCGATGCGCAGGTGGTAAGCTTCGCCCGCAGTCGCCGGCGCGGGGAGAAACACCAGCAACAGATCGTTTCCGCGCTCGGCCAGGTCGCTTTTCTGGACAGCTTCGTTCTGGAAATATTCGAGAGCGCGGCCGGCGCCATCCTTCACGGATTGCACGGTCAGGTAGCGCGAAAGCTCCAGCATAATCCCGCGCTCTCCGCCGCGCTGGGCGCGCAGCTCGATCGATGCTTCGCCGTCAACGGCGCGGTCCGCGGCGATCGTCGTGCTGATAGTGTAGGAAACCGGAGAGAAGGCGGGTAGCGCGGGCGCGTCGCCTCCTTGGTAGGAAGCCCAAACGTCGTAGTACCGATTCCCCTGGGCCCACCGCTCCTGTCCCAGCATCACGTTGTCGGTTCTGCGCGCGTCGACCAAAATATCGAACGCGCCCCATTGTTCATCGATGATTTCCGCGTAGAAATACGGCGAGGGTGTCTGCGCTACCCAGTCCATCAGCAGTCTCGAGGACTGTTCGGGATTCAGGTTCGCGAGCGCCTTGTTCCAATTTTCGGCAAACACGGCGTCCGCCTTGAGCGCCGCGCTTTTGCGCCGCAACTGGTCGAGCAGGTCCTCCGCTGCGCCGTCGTCAAAGCGCATGTACATGCCGGAAAAATCGTGCTGCAGCAGCGGCACGCCCAGAAAATGCGCTAGCGATTTTTTTTCCGCGGGATCGCGCAGGTTCGCGCTCACGTGGCCGCGGCCGGAGAACACAGCGCCGGTCACGCGCCCGTCATATGCCTGGAGAAACGCGATCGTGCCCTCCGAAAACGTCAGGCTCACCGCGTCGCGGCGCAGGCGAAGATCACCGACAGGGTAAATCTGCGCGGGGTCCACGCGCAGGGCGTTCAACGCCTGGTAGATCTCATGCGGGTTGCCGCCGGGCGGCTGGTCTTGCGGGCGCGGCCCGGCGTGCGCGGCAAGGCTTGCCGCGACACCCAGCAGCGCGGCCAGCATGGTGCGGGACGCGATTTGCATGATGGTCCGACTGTAGCAAGATTGGGCATCACCCAGCAAGGTGCGGCGGGAGCCGCCGCTTCCCCTTGCTAAAATGGAGTCATGCAGTCTTCCGCGGCGCATTCCCTTCGGTGCCTGGCAGTTCTATGCTTTGCCGGCCTGCTTTCCGGCATTGTGTCCGCTGACACCATTTACCTGAAAAATGGCAGGAAAATCGCGGCCACGCACGTGACGATGGAAAACGGCCAGGTCACGTACGAAACTTCCGCGGGCTTTCTCAGCTTGCCTGTTTCGATTGTGGACCACGTGGTGCGGGAGGCCGCGCCGCTGGATTCGACCGCCGGAACCGCCGCTGACCGCGCCGCGAACCTGCCCATCGCGCCGCCCAGCGCCGAGCTCGCGCCGTCCGCGGACCCTGCCGCCGGCTCCGCCGTGCGTGACGGCTCGCTTGACCTGAACCTGCTCTCGAAGCTGGAATCCGAGGCCAACGCAAATCCGACACCCACGTCCATTCAGCGCGTGATTGCCGCTGAAAGCGCCGCCGCGCAATTCGAGATCAGCGTCGGCGACTTCAAGCAGGCGGCCGCGCATTACGACGTCGGCCTGCGCTTCAATCCCGATAGCGTTCCCTTGCTTCTCGAAACCGCGTACCTACACTTGCGCCGCAGCGAATATTCCGCGGCGCTGAACCTGCTTGACCGCGCACGCCGCATCGAACCGGATTCTCCCGATGCCGCCAAGCTTTCCGGCTGGGCGTACTACGGACTCAACCGCGTCGCCGACGCCGTCAACGAGTGGAAGCGCGCGCAGTCGCTCAAGCCCGACCCGGAAGTACAGCACGCCCTGGAGAAAGCCGAGCGCGACGCGGAGGAGGAAGCTGGCTACCGCGAGGGCGAAACCACGCACTTCCGCCTGCGCTACAACGGCGAAGCCGCCCCGGACCTGGCGCGCGACGTCCTGCAAACCCTGGAAAAAGAATTCGACGAAATCTCTTCCACGTTGAATTACGTTCCACCCGAGCAGATCGGCGTGGTCCTCTACACCAACCAGACCTTCACGGACATCACGCGCGCCCCCAGCTGGTCCGGCGCGCTCAATGACGGCCGCATCCGCGTCCCGGTCGAGGGACTCAGTTCGATGACCGCCGAACTGGCGCGCGTGCTGAAGCACGAACTGACGCACAGCTTCGTAGGGCAGAAAACGAACGGGCATTGCCCCGTGTGGCTGCAGGAAGGCCTGGCGCAATATATGGAGGGGAAGCGCAGCCGCACCAACGCCGGCGCGCTGATTTCAGCCTACGAGAATCACATGGATTTTTCCCTGGGTTCGTACGAAACGTCGTGGCTGAATCTGCCCCGGGACATCGCGGGCAACGCTTACGCCTGGTCGCTCGCCACGGTCGAAGCCATGCTGACGGCCGGCACGATGGACGACATGAGCCGGATCCTCGACCGCCTCTCCGCCGGATCGACGGCCGAGGACGCCATCCACGCCACGCTTCACGATTCCTACGCGGACTTGAACCAGTTCACCGTGAACTATTTGCGGAAGGCGTATTACTAGAAGTCGGGCCGTTTTGTCTCTCTCTTGTTTTTCTCTGCGCCCTCTGTGTTCTCTGTGTTAAAGCCCTTGGGTTAGACGTCGTAATGCAAAATCTTTAACACAGAGGCCACTGAGAAAGTCGACAGAGGCCACAGAGAAAATCGAAGCAGCCAGATGGTTTCTTGGGGAGATCCCGTGGCAAAGAACGATGCGCGCACAGAGCTTCTCTTCTCCTACGGCACCCTGCAGCTTGAGGCTGTGCAAATCGCAACGTTGGGCCGACGTTTGGCGGGGAAGAACGACGCCCTGCAAGGATTCGAGCTCGTCGATCTGAAGATTGAGGACGCCGTCGTAGTTGCTCTCAGCGGGAAGGCGGTCCACACCATGGCCAAATTCACGGGGCGTGCCTCGGACGTCATCTCCGGTACGGTATTTGCCGTCACGCCGGAGGAAATCCGGAATGCCGACAAGTACGAAGTGCCCGCAGTGAAGCGACTGGCAGTGGATCTGAAATCGGGAGCGCGCGCGTGGGTTTACGTGGATGCCCGGTACTCGCCATCGCAATTGTAATGTGGCCGGGCTGCCTTCCCAGTATACGGACTCCGAGCAGCGAAATCTTCTCCGGGCCAGCCGCGCAATCCGTTACAATTTCTCTTATGATGCCGCTGGATTCGATGTAGCCTTTCCGCATGCCCTCTGAAAAAATCTGCCTCAAGGCCGTATTGACAAACCGGGATGGCAGGAGCGTATGGAGCGGGGAGTATGCCTGCTCCATCTGCGGCCTGCGATTCCGCCCAGATCCAAGCGATAAAGCAAAGCTTTCCGCTGATTTTTCAATTCACATGGAACAGCACGAAGCTCCCGAAGAAAAATAAGCGGACAGTCTCGGAATTGCTTGCCATCTCACGGTTTTCGTAGCCACCCGCTGCTGCTAATTCACGGTCGTGTACGGTTCGGACAGCGTGAAGGGCGCAATCTCGATATCAAATTCCTCGTCGTTCTGATTCACCATCTGGTAGGTGCCATGCATCGCGCCAAACGGTGTCGTGAGGGGGCAACCCGAGGTGTACTCAAAGCTCTGGCCCGGCGCGAGGACCGGCTGTTTGCCGATGACGCCCGGTCCTTCGACCTCTTCCACTTTTCCCATTCCGTCGGTGATGATCCAGTGGCGCGTCTTGAGTTGCACGGTGTCGCGGCCTTCGTTCGTGATGGTGACGGTGTAAAGAAAAAACCACTGGCTGTTTTGCGGGCTGGACCGGCTGGGGTCGTATTGCGATTCGACGTGCACCCGGATGTTTCTGGTCGTGGCTTCGGAGGAGAACATGGTTTTGGCCGCCCTATGATACCGCACTCTGGACAATACTTGCTGCGCAGCTATCGGCTTTGCACATTTTAATTTTGAGAGCAGCCGGAGGTCCGAGCTTCAGCTCGGACACGTACTCGTTGTTGAACCGTGGGCTTCAGCTCGTGAAGCTTCAGGGGTAAAACCCCAGGCCTCGCGAAGTTTTTCGTCGAGGCTGAAGCCACGACCTCCGTTAATTCGCTTCCACCGCCGCATTCTTGATGGCGTGATCGACCGCGTCCTTCGCGGCCACCTCATTCCGGCTGTGGTCGGTGATGCTGTCGTACAGAAGCTGCGTCGGCTCCGTGTTCAATTCCTTGTTGTATTCCTCGGTGATCTCGGCGCCCATTTGCTGCAGGGCCTTGCTGGACTCGGCATGAAGATCGGCGCCGCTGATAGCCACTTGCCTTCCGATGTAGGCCGCGGCGATGCGCTCGGCGGTTTTGTCCGCGGACTGGTAATAAAATTCCGAGATCTGGCGGTGGCCGTCCTCGTGCTCGATCACGTGCTGGCTTGCGTCGGCGGGCACCCATACGGTGACGATCAGATCCAGCGTGACTTTCACGCCCGTGATGGTGAGCGTCGCGTGCGTGGCGTTGGTCTGGAAAGACCGCCCGCTGACGCTGGCGTTGGATTGGAAATCGGCGTCGCACTGAGCGACTTCTCCGGACGGCAGCGGCGGCATGTCGGCGGGCGGATTCGCGGGATCGAACGCGCGGCTTGAATAAGTCACCGGTTGTTTCAGGATGACCGGCGTGGCCGTTTCCTGATTCTGCCGGGACGAGTGTTGCCCAGGCATCTTGCACCCGGAGCACAACAAAACTCCCAGCGCCGCGCAAAGAAAGATGGATTGGCGAAAGCGCAACACAGCCTCCGCCTCCCATTTTCGGGACAAGCCGCCTGCGGAACCATGAGTTTGTACCGCCGCATGACGCGAAAGGTACTCTCATCGGGTGCCGGGAAAATCGAACGAAAGGGATCAATCAAGAAATACTCGAAATCATTTCAGGGAAAAAAGCCGCATTCCAATAAGCCAGCGGTTCAATCGCAGTAACGATCTCGCCTTGGCTGGTATCCGCTCTGCAAGGCGTCGCCTTGGGTCATGAAGCTTCCGGGCTGCATCGTATTGTAGAACGGGCTGTCGGCGCAGTAATAGTATCCGCTGCGCTTGGAGGCCCACACCTGCACGCCGATTTGATCGTCGTCGATTCGGGCCTTCGAGCCGAAACCATTGCCCAGAAGAGCATGTTCAAAGCTTGCGAGCAGGGAGGTTTCCGGCGGCTGAGGTTTTGGCCGGGGTGGATTGAGTGGCGGTGAAACTGGCGGCGCCTTTGCTGGCTCAACCGCAGCGCTGGGCGACGGATCGGGCGCAGCAGCCGCACCTGCCGCAGACGCGTCGGGCCTCTGGGGCTGTTGCACGGATGTGTTTCCGCTGGATTGTCCAAGTCCGCTGTGACGACCGGCCAGCGTCAGGATCAGAATGAAGATCACACAACAAACTCCTGTAGCGCCGGCGACCAGCAGGTTGCTCAGACGGCCTCCCCGCCTCCATGCGGCGAGCAGCACCGGTGGAACCCATTTTTCCGCCGCCGCGGCTGCGCGCGAACTGACTCGTGGCCCGGAGGCTCGCTTCCGAACATGCGCGGCCCGCGGCGCCGCATTCTCCCGTCCCGTGTAGCGCCCGCCTTCAGGCGGGCATTTGTCTGTTAGCAAATTTCCAGGCAACTGCTGCGGAGGGGCGCTATCCAAACCTGCCACGGATGGGTGCTCAATTGGAATTTCTAGCGCAGATCCTTCCGTCTTGCGAATTCCGTTCTCAGCCTTGGGTTCCCAGGATCCTTGGGGCTGTTCTTCGGCCGGTGCCTGGATATTGGCCTCGGAAACAGGGAGTACAAGCGCGGGTTCCGGCGGCGATTGCAGCGAATTCTCGATGCCCGGCGCTTCCACGTGCGCCGACTCGTAAACGGGCTGCCAGGGCTGGATCTGTTCCGGTGACGTAGCGGAAGCGGCGCCGTGCTCCTGAACGTTGTTTTCCGGCTGAATCGAAGCTGTATCGGCAGGTTGGCTGGAAGAAATAGTCTCAGACGCCGGTACAGGGCCGGTCTGTATGGCCGTCGTCTCCAAAGCCCCGGGCAAGACCGGGGTGCTCATATTCGTATCCGTGCTCTTCGCGGGCATCGCCCGCGACATCGCCAACGCAGCCGATAGCGAACGGGCGGCGGATTTTTCTCGGGCCGCGCCGATCCCCGGGATCGCGGTCATTGGTTTCGATTGCCGCCCGTCCCCGGGTGCCGGGGTCCCAACAGCGCGCGCCTCCTGCTCGATCCATGCAGCGATTTCCCGCTGGACGCCTTCCGGAACATCCCGAAAACAAATTCCCGCGTCCTTCTGAGATGCGCCCAGCCAGACAATTTCTCCAGCGAGTTCCGCATTCAGCCCGGAGCCCCGCAGGCGCAGATCGATCCTGGAATTTTTCTCAAGGTTGAGTGGCATGGCCGCCTGAAACGCCAGGCCATCGCGCCCGAGGTTCACGACAATGCCGCCATTTTCCGGGCCGAGTTGGATGTAAATCAGGGAAGGGATCCGATGCCGCGCACCGCTCCGACGCTCTTCCGTGCGGGAAGCACTTTGAGTGGAACCGGCTGGGTACACAACCACCTTCGGCGCGCCAGTCGGGGACGAAGGGATTGCTTCCTGGTGTCGCGAATTTCCAGCTGATTCTAGCACCGCCCGTCCCGGGCGACAATGCCCGAATATTGGCCGTCCTAGGGGGCTCTCAGGGGCATAAACGCAACCGAACGCAAGGGAAATGGGCCGCACTGTTCCTGCGCTTCTCACTCTTAAGCAGCGGATGATACAAGAATAGTGTTTTTGCTTGAAGCCGCTCAGGCATGTCGGCACTTCGCTTTGCTACGGATTTCCAAACTCCAAAATCTACTTTTGCCTCGTATCGAACCGGAAAATTTCCGTCAGGACGGACCAGCCCAGTTGGCTAAGCCCTCGCGCCTGCGCGCTCCTGAATATTTCCGGCGATGCCGGAGCCCATGCGGCCCAGACCAATGCACGCGACGGTTAGTGTGGTCACTGGAGTGCTCCTGATGAATTCTTGCGTGGCAGCATACAGGGTCCTACACTCAGGCCGGAAAAAGATTTCATGAATCTTCCGCCCATTCTTGCGCGCGGCCTATGAGCCTTGCTATTGGCTTTTGTGCTTGAGATAGCAAGCCCCGGCCAGTACCATCTTGCTTCGGCTCGGCCCCCTGTAGCGTCCGAATTCCATAGCGGGGACTCCACGCAGAGATTGCCCCGATTCTGGCAGCGGTTTCGCATACGGTTGAACCCAATTCTCAGGAGAGCACATCCTCATGCCGCCCGCAGTCAGTGAATGGTCAGGCCTCATTCTCCGCTGGATCCACATCCTCGCCGGCATCTACTGGATCGGACAAACGTATTACTTCACCAAGCTTGACGCACGCATGGGAGTTGACGAGGAAGCGGCGCGCGCGGCCGGGCGCCCTCCTCAAGTGTGGATGGTGCACAGCGGAAGTTTTTCCGTCGTGGACAAGCACACGTCGCCGAAAATGGTGCCAGGAAAATTCTACTGGTTCCGCTGGGAGGCTCTGGTCACGTGGGTCTCCGGTTTCCTGCTGCTCGGGCTGCTTTATTATTCCGGCGGCCTGTTGCTGGACGACAGCGTATCGAACATCGGCCTGGGCACGGGCGTGGCGATCGGGCTATGCACGCTGGTCGTCGGATTTACCGTGTACGAGGGAATCTGGATGTCGCCGCTGGGCCGTTCGCCGCGCCTGGCCGCGACGATTTCCTACCTGCTCGTGGTCGCGCTGGCCTACGGCCTGACGCACGTCATCAGCGGGCGCGCCGCTTACATGCACGTGGGCGCGCTGTTCGGCACTATCATGGCCGCGAACGTCTGGATGCGCATCCTGCCCGCCACGCGCAAGATGCTCAACGCCATCCGCGAAGGAAAGCCGCACGATGCGGCGCTCGCCGAGCGCGCCAAAGGCCGCACCATCCATAACACCTACATCACCATTCCCCTGATTTTCCTGATGATCAGCAATCATTTCCCAACCGCCACTTACGGCTCGGATTACAACTGGCAGGTCCTTTCCGCGATGGTGCTTGTAGGCGCGGTTGCCGCGAAGTTTGTTTATAGGCCTTGAGGGGACGTTCCGCGGCGATTTTGCGGCGGTAAATTCGTGGGAAGTGGACATAATGATTCCTCGAATCTGTGGGAGTTGACATTCACATTTTGCCGAAGTTGTAAAATAGTGGCCCGGAAATTTCAATTTGCACTGCGGAAGGCTATAGGGATTAAATCAGCCGCGGCCCGCGCGTGGCGCCACCGGAACCATCCGGCCTTTATCCAGCGTAAACGCCATTCCACGCCACTCGATGCGATTCATTCCGAAACTGGCGAGCCACACGAAAAACGAAAACAAATCGCGCACCGGCAGCAGCCAGAATCGGCGGCGCAGGATCGGGTCGCGCAATCCCCACACGCCCACCGCCCAGGCCATAGCGAATCGCAGCACGAGGTATGCGCCCAGATAGGCCGCGCCAATCGCTGCGGACGGCGCCACGCACGCCGCCGCAATTGCCCACGGCAAACCGTGCGTGAAGAGCATCCCGAAATGCCCGCCGGGGCGGATGTTGCGGATGCCGATGGCCCAGCGCAGTTCGTGGCGCAAATATTGTCCCAGCGTCTGCGAAGGGAAAGCCATCCACACCGGCTCGGGGAGCAGTTCGATGCGGTAGCCGCGTTCGGCGATGCGGCGGCCGAGTTCATAGTCGTCCGAGTGCAAATCGACCATGGCCTCGAAGCCGCCGATTTCGGCAAGGCGCTGTTTGGTCGTGGCCATGGTCGAGCCCATCATGAATTTCACGCCTTCCAGCTCGCGCGCCACCAGCGCCGCGCCGCAAAATGCCGCCGAAGAGCCGACGCAATCCATGGCTGCCACAAACTGAAGATTGTCGTGGCCGCGGTACAGCGCGGTCACGCCGCCCACCTGGGGGGCGCGGAACATTTCCGCGACGCTGCGCAAATATCCCGGCTCAATGCGCACGTCGCTATCTGTGATCGCCAGCAAATCGTGCCGCGCCTCGCGCGCCATGCGGCACAAGTTGGAAACTTTTCCGTTCGCGCCCAGCCGCTCGGCGATGACGATCAAGCGAATGGACCGCCCGGGGAAATCGGCGATCAGCTTCTGGACGACCGGCACGCACGGGTCGTCCTCATCCGACACGCCAAACAAAATTTCATATTGAGGGTAATCCTGCCGGCAAAAACTGGCGAAATTTTCGTACGCGCTCGGATCGAGTCCTCGCAGCGGTTTTAATATGCTGATGGGAATGGCGGAAGCCGCCGCATCCACTCGCACATTTTCGGAATGCCGGTGCGCTAGGCGGAAAAATCGCCACGCGGAATAAATGCCCAACAAATAATAAAACAGCGGGCCGAGCGCCAGCGCCAGGACCGCCCAGCGAAGCGCGGTAAATATCGAAGGAAATTGCGGTGCGGCGGGCAGATTATCCACCCAGGCCATTCCCACGCCGAGGCAAATCAGGAAAATCCCCGCCCATCGCGTGGCGTTCAGCTGCTCCCCGAGAAAAATCTTTGCGCCGAACGCTCCGGCCACGTACGCAAGCGACGTTGCCGGAATCACAAAGCTCACGGGAAACCAGGACAGCATGGCCAAAAATGAAAAAAACGAGGCGGCCATCAGCAGCACGGCGATCCACAGCCAGCTCACGCGCATGGCCCGCATCACGAAGGAAAAAATCGCGCGCGGGCGGAAATCGTGGACTTCGCCCAGCAGTTTCATGGCATGTGTCAGGCAAATTTCTCCGCCCGTGCCGGTAACCACGACCAAAGCGAGAATGACCGCGGTGCGCATGTCAGGAGGCCGCGCCCGGCTCGGCCGGAGCGGCCGTGGTGCGTGGCGAGGGATCTTGCGTGGTGCGCGGCGGGGTGCGATTGATCAGCACCACGCCAAGAAAAATCAGCACGATTCCAATCCAGCGCGCCGCCGAGACCTGCTCGTGAAGAAACAAATAACCGAGCAGCGGCACCAGCGCGTAGGCAATCGCCGAAAACGGCATCACGAAACTGTAATCGGCCCAGGAAAGCACCAGCATGTGGCACACCATGAAAAGCAGCATCAGCGCGATCCCTGCCCAGATCGTGCCGCTAGTCAGCACATGCGCCGCGCCCGTTGCGATCGTGGACAGCCGCGAGATATCCAGGTCGCCCGCGTCCTTCATCCCTTTGCTCAGAATGGTATTTCCCACCGATCCCAGCAGGACCAGCAGAAACAGCAGGACGTACGTTTTCGTCTCGTGAGTTTTGCAGGTGGTCATTTCAAGCGCAATTCCAGCAGGGAGAGATCGAAATTCATCGCGCAATCGTCAGGTTTTCCGGTGCGCCGTTTAATCCCCAGCGCTGGTCGCAGGAGGCGCCGCGGCCGCCGCTTGCGCCATTTCGCGCGCCGTCACCTTGCGCTCGTGCAGGAACTTGAAAAATTCGACGCCCTCGCGCAGCCGCCGCTTCATCACTTCCGGATCGCGCAGCATCCCGCCGAACAGCGAAAACATCTTTCGCGGGCGGAAATAAAACTTCCGGTAAAACTCCTCGACCGAATTAAAAATCACGGGCGAACTCAGCCCGGGATAATTCATCGCGGCGGTCTGAATACCATGCGAGTCGATCAGATCCCCGGACTGAATCTGCAGCCAGCCCTGTTCCTGCGCCTGGCGGTAGAGTTCGGTGCCGGGATACGGCGCGGCCAGCGAAACTTGAATGGTTTCCGGATCGGTGTCGCACGCAAACTGGATGGTTTTCTGAATCGTCTGCGGCGTTTCGCCCGGCAGGCCCAGGATAAACGTGCCGTGAATCTTGATGCCCAGGTCACGGCAGTTGCGCGAAAATTCCCGCGCGATATCCAGGCGCACGCCCTTCTTTATATTGATCAGGATCTGATCGTCGCCCGATTCGTACCCCACCAGCAGCAGGCGCAGCCCGTTGTCCTTCAAAATTTCCAGAGTCCGCCGGGGCACGTTGGCTTTCGCGTTGCAGGACCAGTTCAGCCCGAGCTTTCCCAGTTTTCGCGCAATCTCTTCGGCGCGCGGCAGATCGTCGGTGAACGTGTCGTCGTCGAAGAAAAACTCGCGCACCTGGGGGAAATATTTCTTCGCCAGGGCCATTTCCGCGGCCACGTTGTCGGCGCTGCGCACGCGGTAGCGGTGCCCGCCCAGCGTCTGCGGCCACAGGCAGAACGTGCATTTGGAGCGGCATCCCCGGCCGGTGTAGAGCGACACGTAAGGGTGCTGCAGATATCCGATGAAATAATTTTCGATGGTCAGGTCGCGCTTGTAGACGTCCACCACGTAGGGCAAGTCGTCCATGTTCTCGATCGTGGGCCGGGGGGGAGTGAACGAAACGCGCCCGTTGTCGCGGTAGGCGATGCCGCCGACGTCCTTGAGCGGCTTGCGCGCGGCAATGTCCGCGCAAATGTAGTCGAATTCGCCGACGGCGACCCAATCCACGGCCGGGGCCCCGTTCATCGACTGCAACGGCAGCACGCCCACGTGCGCGCCCACCATGCCGATCATGATGTTGGGATTCACTTCCTTCAGGTGCGCCGCGAATTTCGCGTCATTTTGAAAAGAGGGCGTGCTGGTGTGCAGCACGGCCAATTCGTAATCTTTCGCCAGGGGTGCGACCTGGTCCACGGTCAGCCCGTCCGGGGGCGCGTCGATCAGACGGCTGCCGGGAACCATCGCGGCAGGTTGCGCCAGCCAGGTGGGATACCAGAACGATTTAATCTCACGCCGCGCCTGGTAGCGCGCGCCGGCCCCGCCGTCAAAGCCTTCATAGCTCGGCGGATTCAAAAACAGCGTTTTCATTACTTCGGGCATTCTGTTCTTCCCCTGATGCCGGACGGCAACTCACGATCCCACGCGGACTGGAGCCAATATCTTAACCGAAACCGGGCGCACCCCGCGAGAAAAGTCTCGCCGCGTGTTAACCAACCATCTGTATATTTCTTCCTGACCGATGTAGCGCCCGCCTTCAGGCGGGCACGGCGCGGTCGGAAAGATACCCGCCTGAAGGCGGGCGCTACAACGAAAAAAGCCCGACTTTCGGCCGTTGATACTCAGGCCGGAAATGCGCACTCAGATTGTCGCCAGCAGGCCGGCCAGGAGCGCCGCGCGCTCCGGCAACTTCCCGATAACAATATTTTCTCCGGGGCTGTGAGCGCCCTCGCCCACTGCGCCCAGTCCATCGAGCGTAGGCACGCCCAGAGCCGCCGTAAAATTTCCATCCGAGCCCCCGCCCACGAAAGCTTCGCCGAGCGTGACGCCCATTTTCTTTCCGAGAGCCCGCGCGTGCGCATACAATGCGGCGCCGGTCTTCCGCTCCATGGGCGGCCGGCTGAACCCGCCGCGAACCTGCAGCTTCGCGCCGGCGAGGATCGGCCGCAGCGCCCGGAATTTCCGCTCGAGCGCGCGCATGTCTTCGGCGCGCGATGCACGCGCATCCACCAGCACCCGTGCGTGGTCGGCAATCACATTGGTACGTGTTCCACCCTCGATCACTCCGGCGTTCACGGTAATCCCCCGGCGTGCCTGGTTCCATCGCGCAATGCGCGCAATCTGCCGCGCGATTTCCTCGATGGCGTTGACGCCGTCCTGGGGATTCAGCCCTGCGTGCGCGGCGCGCCCGGTGGCCACGATCTCAAATTCCCCGACGCCCTTGCGCCCCGTCTTCACGCGGCCGTCGCGCCCCAGCGCCGGCTCCAGAACGAGGACAGCATCACTGCGCCGGGCCTCGCGTTCGATGATCCGTCGCGAAGTTTCGCTGCCAATTTCCTCGTCGCTGGTCCACAAGAATACAAAGCGCTTTTCCGGCCGGAAGCCCGCAGCCGCCAGAGCATCCACCGCGTATAGGGCAATCGCCAGCCCGCCCTTCATGTCAAACGCGCCCGGACCCCACGCGCGCCCCTGCGACACGCGGAACGGCATCCGAGCAATCGTTCCCGCCTCGTACACCGTGTCCAGATGGCCCAGCACAAGAATCTGGCCGCTGGATCGCCTCCCGCTTGCCGGCCATTCCGCATGAATGTGGTTCCCGCGCTCGCGCTGCCGCAGAATGCTTACTCTCGCCCCGCGTCGTTTCCACTCCGCCGCGACGATCTTCCCGAACCGATCCACGGCGGCCTTATCGAAGCTTGGCGATTCGGCACGCACAAAGCGGCCCAATAGGCGCGCCATCGCTGGCTCGCGGGATTTCAACCAGTTGAAACCTCGCATGGCGGGATAGAATTGTTTTTTCAGCACGCCGCAATGCTAACAACCCGCGGTCCGGCGAGCAACCCGCGTATGTCCATACAGAATAATTTCGCAAGGGCAAACCGATTTGCTGTCCAGCCGGACGCTGAAGTATTGCAACCAAGTTCCGGTCAGATGAATATCCCGCAAGATTGGGGATGTTTCGGGCCAATTATTCCGCCGAAAAGGGGCAACGCCGCCGGGTCGCTAACCCTGCGCGATCCGTTCCAGGGCCGCCCGGTCGAGGATGGTGAGTGCGGAGCCTTTCACGGCCAGCAAGTTTTTCTTCTTCAGGTCTGCAAAGGCGCGCGTCACCGTCTCCCGGGTCGTGCCGATATTCTGCGCAATTTCTTCATGCGTGAAATTCAGTGTGACTTTCAGCGCGCCTTTTTCCGATTTGCGGTCCGCGATCAGGTCCAGCAGAAAGCCGGCCAGTTTTTCTTCAGCCGAATGCGATAGCCCGATGGCGCGTATTTCCGAGATGGCCCTGTGGTAGGTCTTGCCAAGTTGCTGGGCCACGCGCAAGGCTACTTCTCCGAACTCGCTGATAAAGGCCAGGAAATCCTTGGTGGATATGAAATTTATCTGGGCCGGCTCGACCACTTCGGCCTGCAGCTCATAGGCAGTTCCCGTGACCGTCGCGGGCAGGCCCAGAACTTCTCCCGGCTCGGAAAGCCGCACAATGAGGGTCTTCCCATCGATCGAGGAGGTGGAAAGCTTGACGCGTCCCGTGCATACGATGTAGACCCCGCGCGCGGTTTGCCCCTCCACAAACAGGGTCGCGCCCTTTGGATACGAAGACGGCGAGGTAATGATGGCCAGGCGCTGCACCGCCGCGGGCGGCAGGTTGCAAAAAACCATGTCCTCGCGGTGAGGGCACGTCAGGCAGCTTTCGATGATTTCAATGCCGTAGGGCGCGCGCACTGAATTTGGTCCCTGAATACGGTCCTTGCCAAGGGGTACCAGGCGGAAGCGGCCAACCGGAGGTGAGGAATCCTTTGCCATTGCACTTCAGTTAACAATTAGAACAGGATGTTTCCGGGGCTGATGTGATAGCCATCACACAAAATCGTGACATCTATCACGATGCAAAGTCTTCATTCCCACATTGGCATCTCCCCGCTTCCGCAAGGGTTAGCAGTTCGACATCGCCCCGCTGGCGCAAAAGCACGGAAGATGTTCGGATAGGTGTAGGAAAGCGAGCGCTGGTGAGGAGATTCCAAACATGGCCCCAGACCCTCAGGTGAATCCGGCCGACGCGGCCGTCGCGAAGAATGAACGGCGGCGAAATCTTCGCTTTCCGCTCGTGGCCATGATTGAAGTTGTCGATATCAAGTCCCAAGCGAAAGTCACCGGCCGCACCAACGATCTCGGCTTGGGCGGATGCTACGTGGATACGCTAAGCCCCTTCCCCATCGGCGCATCCGTGAAGCTCGTCATCGAAAGAGACGGCAAGACCTTTTCGGCCGAGGGAAAGGTCGTCTACTCCCAACACGGAATGGGAATGGGGATCGCGTTCACTGCTGCGACCCGCGGCGATATCCGCCTGTTTCAAAATTGGATACTCGAATTGAGCGGAAAAGGGACGCTGGAGCCGGACTTAGCCGCGCCGCCTCAGGCCCTTGACGCCGAAGCCGGGCCCAATCCTGCCGTTCACGACGTTGTCCGCGAATTGATCCTCATCCTGATGCGCAAGAATTTGCTCGGCGATCCGGAAGGCAAAGAGCTGCTTCGCCGCCTCCAGCAGTAAATCGCGGTTCCACAGTGAGTTCCCGCTCCAATACCACCTGAATTGCCGCAAACGGCGAACCGCGTTTGCTGCGCGCAGCGTTTCGCATATAATCGAAATCTAAACTTGTTCCGTCTAGCTCCCTCGTGCATCCCGGGACGAGCCGGGCGCGGGCCGGGCGTTTCCGGCAATGGATTCCCCCGATGCGGGGTGAACGGGAAGCGCGGCGCCCGCCGGGAAAATTGAGGCGAAGAAATGATTCTTGACAGCGTGGGCATCCAGAAAATTCTGCCGCACCGCTATCCGTTCCTGCTGGTGGACAGCATTCTCGAAATCGACCGGCTCAAGCGCATCGTCGGCCTGAAAAGCGTGTCCATCAATGAAAGTTATTTTCAGGGGCATTTCCCAGGTAAGCCCGTGATGCCGGGCGTGCTGATCATCGAAGGCATGGCGCAGACCGGCGGCCTGCTGCTCCTGCTGGAAATACCCGACCGTGAGAAGAAGCTTTTGTATTTCGCCGCCGTGGACGAGGCGCGTTTCCGCCGCCCGGTCGTGCCCGGGGACCAGTTGCGCATGGAAGTGACCGTGCTGAAATACCGGCCCGCGTATTGCAAACTGCACGCCGTGGCCACGGTCAACGGGGAAGTGGCCGCTGAAGCGACCTTGAAATGCATGTTGGTGGACCGCGATCCAGTAACCGAGCCCAGCGAAGCCCCCGCGGACGCCGCCGTAGGTACTCGCGATGAGTGAAGTCGATCCCCGAGCCATCGTTTCCCCCAGCTCGCGCATCGGCAGCGGAGTCCGCGTCGCTGCTTTCGCCGTGGTCGGCGACGAGGTGGAATTGGGCGTGGGGTGCACACTGGCGCCGCACGCCGTTGTGCGAGGCCCGGCGCGGATCGGTCCTAAGAATGTATTCGACTCCTTCTGCTCGGTGGGCGGCGATCCCCAGGATTTGAAATTTCACGGTGAGCGCACCGAACTGGTCGTCGGCGAGGGAAATCATTTTCGCGAATTCTGCACCGTGAGCCGCGGCACCACGTCGGGCGGCGGCGTCACGCGCATCGGCGACAATAATCTGTTCATGGCCTACTCCCACGTGGCCCACGATTGCATCGTGGGAAGCCACACCGTGTTCGCCAATGGCGCGACGCTCGCCGGGCACGTTGCCGTGGGCGACCACGCCAGCGTCGGCGCGTTCAGTCCGGTGCACCAGTTCTGCCGCGTGGGCCGCTTCGCATACATCGGCGCATGCACGGTGATCACCCAGGACGTGCCGCCATTTTCCCGCGTGGTCACCGAACGCGAGACCCATTGCTACGGCGTGAATACTGTGGGACTGGAACGCCGCGGCTTCGATCGCCAGCGCCTGGAAACCATCGAGCGCGCTTTCCGCCTGCTGCTCCGCTCCAAGCTCAATACGTCACAAGCCGTGGAGCAGATGCGCGCGCAACTCAACGGCTCGCCGGACATCCGCGAACTTGTGGAATTCATTGAAACGGCGCAGCGCGGCCTGCACAAGTGAGTTCCTTCACGCCCACGCCCGCCTCGCCTGCCGCGGACGCGTCCGCCGGCTGGGGCCTCATCGCCGGCAATGGCCAATTTCCGTTTCTGGTGCTGGAGGCGGCGCGCAACCAGGGCATCGACCTGGCCGTGATCGCCATCCGCGAGGAAGCCTCGCCCGAGCTGGAAAAAATCGCATCGCGCCTGCACTGGGTCAGCCTGGGCGAGTTGTCCCGCACGCTCGAATTGCTGCACCAGGAAGGCGTAACGCGCGCCGTGATGGCCGGGCAGGTGAAACACAATAAAATTTTCAGTTCGATTCGCCCGGATTGGAAACTCGCGAAGCTGTTGCTTTCGCTGCCGCTGAAAAATACCGATTCGCTAATCGGCGCGGTCGCGCGCGTTCTCGAATCCGAGGGCATTCAACTGGTGGACTCGACCACGTTTCTCAAGCCGCTGATTCCCGCGCCCGGAGTGCTCACCAAACGCGCGCCGGATGCGCGCGAGGCGGCCGACATCGCTTACGGCCGCGAAATCGCGCGGCAGATTGCGGGCCTCGACCTCGGGCAAACTGTCGTGATCCGCGATCTGGCCTGCGTCGCCGTCGAAGCTATGGAGGGCACGGACGAAACCATGGAGCGCGCCGCGCGCCTTGCCGGCGGCGCCTCGCTGGTCCTGGTCAAGGTCAGCAAGCCAAGGCAGGACATGCGATTCGATGTACCCGTCGTGGGCCTGAAAACCGTCGAAGTAATGCGCCGGTGCCATGTTTCCGCGCTGGGGATGGACGCGGGGCGCACACTTCTGTTTGACCGCGAGCGTGTGATCCAGGCAGCCGACGCCGCGGGCATCGCCATTGAAGCATTTCCGCTGGACGCCATCGGGGTGGCGCAGTTGCCGGCGACACAGGGGAAGCGTTGAGTTCCGAAATTCAGCGGGTGTGGGCTCTACTTGGAGCCCACCATGAATAAGACCCGAGTAGCCGTGGTCGGCGCGGGGGATTTTGGGCGCAACCACGCCCGTGTGTACCGCGAACTCCCCGGCGCTGAACTGGTGGGCATCGTGGACGCGAACGCCGAGCGCGCCGCGAAAATCGCACAGGAATTTTCCACCGAAGTGATTGCGGACGTGGAAGCGCTGGCCGGGCGCGTGGACGCCGCAAGCGTCGTGGTCCCCACGGTCGAGCACGCCCGCGTCGGCTGCAGGCTCATGGAACTTTGCATCGACGTAATCGTCGAAAAGCCCATGGCCGCATCTCAGGCCGAAGCTGATGAGCTGATTTCCGCGGCCGCGCGCGGCGGGCGTATTCTGCAAGTTGGGCACCTCGAACGTTTCAACCCCGGCACTGTCGCGGTCATGCCGGTAATAAATCACCCGCTGTATTTCGAGGTGCATCGCCTCGGCGTGTTTACGCCGCGCAGCCTTGATATTGATGTCGTGTATGACGTAATGATTCACGACCTGGACATTCTGCTCGCCATCGTCAACGCGCCCGTGGTGGATGTGAAAGCAATCGGCGTGCCGGTCCTGACCGAAAAGGTGGACATCGCCCACGCGCGCCTGGATTTCGCTTCCGGAGCGGTGGCGAACGTCACCGCCAGCCGCGTTTCCACCGAGCGCGTCCGCAAGATGCGTTTCTTCCAGAAACACGAATATATCTCCGTGGATTTCACGCGCCAGGACGCGCTGCGCGTGCGCGTGGTCGAGCCCGGCCCGCAACCCAAATTCGATTTCACGACGCTGCCGGCCGAGAAGGAAGAGCCGCTGCGCGCCGAGCTGCGCGCGTTCCTGGACAGCGTGCGCACGCGCCGCGCCCCGCTGGTCGATGGCCCGGCCGGCCGCCGCGCCCTGGAACTGGCCGACCAGGTGATGGCAGGCATCCTCGAGCATGGGCGGCGCGTCCAACTGGGTGCTTTTGCGTCCCCGCAGGCAAACAAATGATTCCGCGGATTCTGGTGCCGAAAAATGCCCGGCCGTTGGCGTCCGCTTCGGACGCGCCGCCGCGCCGCGTGAGTTCCGAACTCGACGCGCGCACGCTGGTCCCATCGAACCTGCCGCAGTTCGAGCTCGATGCGCGATCCTCGATTCCTTCCTACTTCAAGCTGGAAGTGTTGGGTGCCGCCACCGTCGTCCCGCGGGACAACATGCCGACCACGCCGCTGGACCCGATCAGCAAGATGCCCTCCTACGTGCCGCTGAGCATCCTGGATTCGCGCGTGGCCGTGCCCAAGGACGCGCATGTCACCACCTTCGAGCCCAAGAAACCTGTCGCCATTCAGGATTTGCCCGATGTCCTCGATCCGGACGTTCTTAACACTGGCGAAGTAAACCTGATGGCTCAGCCAGTCGAGGAACGCACCTCGGCCTGGAATACCATCGCGCGCTTCGCCTCCATTGCGTTTCACTTCGCGGTGATTCTGCTGATCTTGCTTGGACCGAAGGTCTTCCCCGAGCGCCAATCGACGACGGCGGAAATTGCCCGGGATAACGTGACGGATCTCTACCTGCCCAACGACGTCAAAAACATCCCAAAAACTCCTTCGCCGCCCCAACCCAAAAGCCCGGTGATGCGCATCGATCCGCGCCTGCTGCGGCGGTTGGCACCACCGCGCGAAGCGCCGCCCACATCTATTCCCGCGCCTCCCGAGGCCGAGCGCTCCACGCACGATAACCCGGTGCCGAAATCCGACATCACCGCGCCCATGCCTCATCCGCAGGATAGCCCCATACGCGCGCCGCAGCCGCTTCCGGATAATCCAACGCCGAACCTCGCGCTGCCGCGGTTTTCGCCCGGCAAGGCCCTGCAGGATTCCCTGCACGAAGCTCTAAAGGACGGCGGCACATCAAGCGCTGAATTCGGAGGGCCGGTGCCAGGGGGTGGCGGGGGCATAGGCGGTGGTGGTGGCGGCGGAGGAGGACAGGGGTACCTGGGCGGCGGCTTGACCATGCTCACTCCCACTGAGGGAGTGGATTTCACCACCTATCTGGCCCGCGTCCTAGCCAGCGTGAAGCGCAACTGGTACGCCGTCATGCCGGAATCGGCGCGCCTGGGAGACCGCGGCAGGGTGGCATTGCAATTCCGGATCATGCGTAATGGCGTGGTCCCAGATGCCGAGCCCGTCATGGTCGGAACTTCCGGAAAAGATCCCCTGGACCGCGCTGCGGTGTCCTCAATCCGCGCGTCAACCCCCTTCGAGCCCCTGCCTCCGGCATTCAGCGGCCCCTATATCGAACTTCGCTTCATCTTCCTGTACAATGTTCCGCAGAACCTCCAGTGAAGCCGGCGCGCACACAGGTCTCGGGGTTCCTCTTGCTGGCCTTGTTGTGTCTGGCATATCTCGTGATCCGGTACTGGAAATTCCTAAGATGAGCACCGCCCCAAAACTCAGCCAAGCCCTAGGAAACGATCCGGCGCGGCCCGGCCCCGGCCCTCTTCCCTTG
>JAIQFG010000142.1 GCA_020073375.1 Terriglobia bacterium
ACCGGCTCGGGCAAGACGCGCATCGTGGAAGCGGCCGCGGAAATCCTGTTCGGAGACCCGCGCGCGGTGATCAAAGTGGATTGCGCGGAATTTCAGCACTCGCACGAAATTGCGAAGCTGATCGGCTCGCCCCCGGGATACCTGGGACACCGCGAGACCCATCCGCTGATCACGCAGGAAGCGCTGGCGCAGTATCACACGGAAAAACTGAAACTCAGTTTCCTGCTGTTCGACGAAATCGAGAAGGCGTCCGACGCGCTGTGGCAGTTGCTGCTGGGAATTCTGGACAAAGCCACGCTCACGCTGGGCGATAACCGGCGCGTGGACCTGTCGCAGACCATGATTTTTCTGACGTCGAACCTGGGCGGGGGAGAAATCACGGAACTGATGACCGGCGGCATGGGTTTCGTGCAGCCGAAGGATAAGGTCGAGGATCATCTGGACGTGAAGGTGGAACGCACGGCGCAGGAAGCGGCGAAGAAGAAGTTTTCGCCCGAGTTCATGAACCGGTTGGACAAAGTAGTA
This sequence comes from Terriglobia bacterium, assembly GCA_020073375.1. GTDB lineage: Bacteria > Acidobacteriota > Terriglobia > Acidiferrales > UBA7541 > Palsa-360. The sequence continues at coordinate 526 of JAIQFG010000142.1, forward strand.
GTGTTTCATCCGCTGCGGGAAGAGCAGTTGGAGCAGATTCTGGAGATCGAGCTGGGCATGGTGCAGCAGCGCGTGCTGGACACCGGGCGCGGGCAGTTTTTGTTCCGCGTGACGCAGCCTGCCAGAAGGTTTCTGCTGCAGGAAGGGACGGACCTGAAGTACGGCGCGCGGCACCTGAAGCGGGCCATCGAAAAATTCGTGGTGTACCCGCTTGCAAACCTGCTGGCCACCGAGCAGATCCGTTTCGGCGACATGCTGGTCGTGGACTGGGACGGCAGCTCCGCGCATCTCTCCTTCCAAAAAGAGGGAGAAGGCGCAGTGGTTCCGGTTCCCGCTCGAGCGGCCCGCGGCGCCGGCGCCAGTATCGCCCGCGCGACAGGCGGCAAGGTGGTCGAAGCCCCCGCTTCGGTCATCGTGCGCGAGGCCAAGGCCCCTGCGACGCTGCCCTCGGGCGCTCCTCCTCCGGTCGCTTCCGGCCGGCGCAAGATCGATCCGCAATAACTGGAACGATCCTTTCGGAATGAACTAAATCACTGGGCGGCCCGGCAAAATGGGCCGCCCTTCTCGTTTGCGTCGAAGGCGAACGTGCAAAACTCGAACCCCCGATTGCGAAATTAACTCATGTTTGCATCCACCACCAATACCCCTCAGGGTGAGGTCACCAAACACGGTGGACCAATTCCCTTGCAGGATGGTGTTGCAAGGCCGATGACCTGGACGGCCTCGCCCCTTTGGCTGCTTGTGATCCTCGGTGGATTGCTTGCTCCGGTCTGGACTGTCCGCTACCCAATCCTTGTGGACTATCCGAATCATCTGGCAAGCGCCTTTGTATTGGCTCATCTGAAGGATGCCACGTTCCACTTCAGCCAGTTCTATGCCTCGGACTGGAATGCCTACCCATACTTGACCATGGACGTAATTCTTGTTGCTCTCCAGCGAATCATGCCGGTTGAAGTCGCCGGGCGCGTGCTTCTGACCATTTGTGTTCTGTCTGTGCCGGCGGCCGGCTTTGTCTTTGTTCGACGGGCAAATCCGGGCGAGGAAAGCCTGGCCCTGTGGTCTTTGCTCATCGCGCAAAATCTTTACTTTTTTCTTTGGGGAATGTTGAACCTGCAGCTCAGCCTGGCGCTATGCCTGCTGGTTCTGGGTTCGTGGCTTGGATACCTGGAACGGCCTAAGGCAGGCACGTGGTGCCTTTTGCTCCTGCTGACCACCGCGCTGTACTTTACCCATATCATGGGTTTTGGAATGGCGGGTTGGGTCATGACCACCTACGCCATCCTTGCCCGAAGAAGTTTTCGCGATCTTGTCTTCTCCTGGATCCTGTTCGTCCCGGGCGCGCTTTTTTTTGTGCATTCCACGTTGTCGCCTGCCAGGGCCTGGGCTCCTGCGTTCGATCTATCCGCAAAATGGGCTGGGCTGCTGGAATTCGCGGTCTCCGGTATTTCTCCACAAAGCGACTTCCTGGCGACCGCGATTGTAGCCGGGGCTCTCTTCGTGGCGCTCACCAACAATCAGGATTTGAAGTGGAACTTTCGTTGGCTGGGCGTCATGGGAAGTCTATTCGCAATGTATTGGATTTGGCCCGCGACATTCGCGCCCGGCATTGCGGATAGCGCGGATCGCCGCCTGATTCCGTTTATTTTTGTATTCGCTTTAGCCGCGGTGAAAGTCGGCCGGCGATCGCGGATGATCGCTGTTCTGGCGGTTTTGGTTTTTGCGATGCGCGCGGGAGTCCTCGAGTACCGCTCCCTTTCCGCGCAGCGCGAATACACTGCTTTGACGCGCGCCTTTGAGGTGATCCCCAAGGGCATGCGAGTCCTGCCGGTGGGTACCCCGTCTGAACCGATGCAGCACATATGGGCGTATGGCGTGATTCAGCGGGGGTGGGTCTCTCCGTGCCTGTTTCAACATCTCGGGGTTCAACCGCTCCGATCGCGCATTCAGAATGACAGCCTTTGCGAGCCCGTCGTCAATTTCTCGGCGCCATTCCAGTGGGCAGGTATCCGTGAGGACTACGACTATGTCTGGGTTTACCGGGTTCCAGAGGCATTTCCATCCCTTGCCGCCATTGGCAAGGTGGTCTATGCGGAAGGAGATCTTCGCATCTTCCGAATCCATTAGTGTCGCGGGGACGATTGGCGAGATCCCTCGGGCAGGTCTTAGCCCGTCCGGGTAATGCGCTTCCCGGAATTGGAAGCGATTTGAGTCACTTTCAATCCCACGGCTCGATCCGGGCGATTTTTCCCTTGTGGACTTCCGCGACCCAGACCGCGATCGGCTTTGAAGAATTGTCCACATCGACGTGCCGGATATTCGCGTCCAGCGTCGGCAGCATGTACTCGATAAATTGTCCGCTGCGCGGATCGAGGCGCAGGATCAGGTCGGTGGACATTCCGGCAGTCCAAACATTTCCATTCTTGTCCTGCTTGGCGGGGTACGGCCCCACCCAGGGAGTCGGAGCAACCCATTCCTGAAATTTTCCCGTCTTTGGATCGAGCATTCCCACGCTGTTGGCGTAGTATTCGCCGAACCAGACGCGATCCTGGGAATCGACGGAGAGGCGCCGCGGCCCGGAATTGAGCGTGGGCGTCTTGAACAGAGTCACCTTTCCTGTTTTCGCGTCCACCCGGCCGATATTGCCGCCCACAATGTCGCAAAAATACGCGTTCGATTGGGAATCGGCGGCCATGCCGTAGGTGAAATGCCCCACCGGAGTCTTGTTAAATGCGAACTGCACGATGATCCCGGCGCCCGCCGCCTCCGGATGAAAATCGGGATACATTGGATAGACGCCGATGTGGCCTGTCTTTGGATCGAGCCTGTATAAATCCCGGCTGTCCAGGTTCGGATACCACACCGTGCCATCGGGCGCGGGAGCAACCTGCGCGTCAATCGTGCGTGCGTTGTTGAGTTCCGGCGGATCCGTCCAGGTCTCGAATTTTTCGGTGCGCGGGTCGAAGCTGGTGATTCCCCCTTGCCGGAAACGTGGAATCCACAGCAATCCGCCGACGCCCGGTTCCATGGAGAGAGAGCCCGGAGGAAACGTCGGTTTCAGCGGAGGGAAACTCCACTCCTTGACCTCGCCGGTCCTCGGATTCACTCGGCCAATCACCGGTTCGCGAAAATCGTTGTACCAGACCATCCCGTGGGCATCGAGATCGGCTTCGTGCGGCAGGCGTCCCGGGTCGGGCAAATCGTATTCGGTGACGATCACGTGCGTGGCCCTGCCGGTTGGGCGGGGAAGCGTCTTGAGCACGTAGTCCCATTTGGGCCGGGAACTCAAATTGATGCTGGCCAGGTATTCCGCGAATGCGGGGTCGGGCGCCGGGTTCACCTGGAACGGCAATGGCACGGGGTGAGCGATCACGGACTGCTCGGAGTAGGTCCTCATGCGTGCCAGCGTGGTCTCCCAGCCTTGTTCATCGTATGTGCTATGAACAATGGGTGCGAGCGAGTGGCAGGCCGCGCACCTAAACAGCTGGGCTTTCTGTTCTTCCGTGCCCGGCACGCTCAGCAGCCATTCGGCGCTGGTGAGTTGCGCGGCCAGATCTTTCGTCTTTACCAGCTTGAGGTCGGCGCTCGCTGGTTTGCCCTTCGTGACCTGAACCTGGACCGCATTTTCCAGGTCGTATCCAACCGCGCGTATGTCGAGGGTGTAGGTCTGGGGTGTCAGCGATCTCGCGGAAAACCAATAAAACCCCTGGCGATTCGTCACCGCTGTAAAGCTCACGGTCGCGCCAATCCCTTTCGCCCGGACCAGGACTCCTTCCATCGGTCCCTCAGTTTCCGAACTTACGTGGCCGGTAAGCGCCATCGGAGTCAGTGAAGCCTCTTGAGCGGCCCAAGAGGCGGCGCTGCCGAATCCGAATGCCAACACAAGCACGGCAATCCTCGAGATCATTTGGTTCCTCATTTGCGATTAGTATAGATCGCTGAAACGGTATCTTTGTGTGACATTCCAAAACCGGTCCGGCAGCCAAGCATGTGTCTCAGATTGCAATGGATTGTACCTTCGCGAAACACATTCCGTGAACCTCCTGTTGCCGCCCGCGTCCCCGCCGTGCGTGGAAGTTTGCAAGCCTTTGAGAATTAAGTCGTTGCGAGACGACGCTGGGAGTGCTCCGTTTGGCATACCGATTGCCATTTCCATTCTCATGCAGCGCAGCCGCGAAAGCCGTGCGTACTTGAGAACCAGTGGGGGAAACATGAGGCCCGAAAAGGCGATGCTCGACCCAAGCCGCCATAGTTTTGAATCGCAACAATTTGAAACCGCGTTGCGCCAGCGCATTGTCGGGCAAGAAGAAGGCATCCTCGCGCTGACGGATTTGTTTCAGGTGTTTCGCGCAGGCATGAGCTCGACGGGACGCCCGGTGGGCAACCTGCTCTTCCTCGGGCCGACCGGCTCGGGCAAGACGCGCATCGTGGAAGCGGCCGCGGAAATCCTGTTCGGAGACCCGCGCGCGGTGATCAAAGTGGATTGCGCGGAATTTCAGCACTCGCACGAAATTGCGAAGCTGATCGGCTCGCCCCCGGGATACCTGGGACACCGCGAGACCCATCCGCTGATCACGCAGGAAGCGCTGGCGCAGTATCACACGGAAAAACTGAAACTCAGTTTCCTGCTGT
>JAIQFG010000068.1 GCA_020073375.1 Terriglobia bacterium
CCCGTGGAGCGCCGGTCAGCGCCGCGATCGAGGGATCTATCAACGACCTCAATACTTTGGTTGAGGTGGATTTGCCGCTGCCTTGGACGCCCGAAATGGCAAGAATCGGAAACGGCCCTTTTGGCCGGTAACAGAAGCTCAGCCACGCAAGGAGAAGAATTTCGTGCTGAGGCCGCACGTTCAAGAACTTCAAAATCTCGCGCGGGTCGCCGCCATTTACAGGCAAGGGCAAGGCGGCGATTCCTAAACACCGCCGAAACTTCACCGCCGGCTCGTCTACAACCGTCCAGCCGTTTTGGCGGATCTGCACCGCCCGCCAATCCTGATCGCCTAAGTCCAAGTAAACCGCGCCGTCAATTTCGCCGATTCTGACAAATACCGGTAACGTCGGGCCATCTACCAGCGAAGTCATCTCGAACTCGGCAACGATAGATTTGATCAGCGACCGCGTTGCTGGAATATTGAGGGCCCGCAGTGTCCGAGCGATCCATAACCAAAGCTTCTTGGAATCGACGCGCCAGGTCTCGCGGTGATTCCCAGCAGGAACAGTTACCCAAGGCTCGTCATAAGTGTCATGGAAGAAATGTAATGCTTGCTCTCCAGCTTTCTCCTTCAACGCCATTACTGCCGCTGCTTTTTCGTCAGCCTTCATATTTTTCCTTTCCTCGCAGTTTGTCCGGCGCTCGAAGTGGGGGGATCGCACGGTCCATCACGGCGGTCAATAAATGCCGCTACGGCCTCCTGCTCGTATTTCACAAGTCGTCCAATCTTCTTGTAGGGCAGATCATATCTGTGTAAACAGCGCCAAATTGCCAGCGTGCCGACGGTGACGCCAAGAATTTCGGACGCTTGGCGCGGCGTCAATAGCGGCTGCATTTCGCTCATCAGAATTACCTCCAGGCACGATTTGGCGCTTTTGGAGGAAAGATAGAAACTCCCCAACTTAAAAGAAGTTAGGGGACAAAATTCAGGAGAGCAGTTTGTAGAGGGTGGGGGCTTGAAACTGGAAGACATCCATCAGGCGGGCTGTGTCCGTGTAGATATGGAAGTTCCTTTCGATGATCTTCTTATATGACTTTCGAATGCCTTTCGTGGAGAATTCATTTGTTGTCACAATCTTTGACTCGCCGGCCAAGTATCTCAGTTGCATAACCAATGAGGTAATATTGGTGTCGAGTTGGCTTGCCTTGGTGGCTTCGCCTTCCGCAATCAATTCTTTTTTCTCAGCGTGCAGCGTCTTCAAATGGCCTTCTAGCTCAATGCGCTTCTCGGAAATCGCCGCCTCAGCTTTAGTAGCGCCCGCGACCCGGGTATCGGCCCCTGCCTTCAGCCAGGGACCCGCCAGTTTTTCCTTTGCGCGTGCATATTTGTCGCGATGGCGCGGGTCTCGGTGGTGGCTCGGTTGCTTTCGTTCTGCTGCGATAACATCGGCAGACTCTATGACCGCGCCAGTCCTGATTAAGTCTTTCCGGAACTGCTCCCATTTTGAGTCGAGCGGGCGCTTGCCCTGCCCTTTCGCCTTCTCCGGGGCATCGCGCACCCAATCTCGCACATCCAAACTGTATTTCTTGCACCATTGGAAAGCATCGGGTGCCGCTTCGGGGTGCCCGCCACGGTGAAACAACTCTAGTAGAAGCAATATCTCGTTCGCCAGTATCTTTCGCCAATCATCTGACGCCAGCAATTTACGCACGAGTTCCTTAGGATGAGTCTGCGGCAAAGGTATGCCCCGGCCTCGGGCAACGTACATGATCTTGCCGGTCGGCATGCGTAAGGCTCCCTTGTTAACTAGGGCCATTTCTTCGAGTAATTCCACCAAAAGGGCCTGTTTCGTTTCTGGTAGCGCCTCGAACTTCGTAGTCAACTTCGCTTGCCGTTGTTTTGGAATTTTATGCACGGCGGGCCACTACCTCCCGCGGCTTCGTGGCTGGAAGCCGCTTCGGTTTCTCTTTACCCGCCGCGAGGAATGCCCGCGTGGCCTTCATCACACCGTCGCGCACCGGTTCGATACTCATGCGCGCATAGATTGCTGTGGCATTGATACTTTGGTGCCCCAAAGCTTTTCCGATGACGGGCAGACTCTCGCCTGATTGAGCCATCCAGGATCCTAGACTGCGCCTGACATCATGAATTCGAAAGTCAGGATGTCCTGTACGTTTGAGAAATGCCTTCCAGCTTCTTTTCACTCCGGTCAAGTGACCAGTTTTCCCAGTTCCTGGGAAAACCCATGGTGAACCTTTGAACACAGCTTCCCGTTCCTTCAAGACCTTTATGGCCTCGGGCATGAGCGGAACAATATACGGAACACGGGCTTTCGGATTAGGAATTCTCCATGTGCGCGTATCGAATGAAATGTCCTCCCAGCGAGCAGAGAGCACATCACCACGGCGCGCGCCGGTCATAAGCGCGAGCCAGATGAAGTCGCGCAAGTCCCAATTAGGTTCCCGGCCAAGCTCTTGAAGGAATTTTGGGACCTCTTCCGCCTTTAGAAAACGATCGCGAGAATGCTCGGGGAACAGAGCTATTTTACGCGCCGGATTCACACCAGCCCAAATTTCATGATCGATAGCCCAGTTGAAAATCGCCCTCAACGTCGTAATCAGTCGGTTTGCGGCCGCATGCCCGTGCTTTTCACCAATTGCGTCGTGGAGTCTTCGGACATCATCGCGGCGGATCGCGCCCATCCGCTTCTTGAGTAATGGGGGCAGGTGCTTATTGATGGCCCATCGCAATTCGGCCTCCGCTCGCTCGGGATTCTTGGCATGTCCGTGCAGCCGCTTCACGATGTATGACTCAACGACAACTGACAGGAGTGGCTCACTGGTGTGTTCGACCGGTGATGGTCCCTCATGATCTCCAGCTTTCCACTTGGCAACCGTTCCATTGATCTCCTGCGCCTTATCTCTGGCCTGCTCTACGCTGAGATCAGGAAAGCTTCCCAGGGTCTTCCAAGTCCTTCGTCCCTTCACTCGCCGATACCAGAAGAAGACTCGACCACCTGTAGGACGGATCATGACTCCAAGTCCGGGGACACGGTTGTCATGGTACTCGATTCGCCCATCTTTCGGGATCGCAAGCTTCTCAATGGTGTGTTTGGTCAGATTGAGTCTGCGCATCGGCCCCCCTGCTGAAAAAACGTTGGTACAATTGTTGGTACTTTCTGGGTTAAAAATAAGCTATTCCGGTTAATCTTGATTAAGAACTGACTGGCAGAACTCTATCGTAAGTGGTTGTTTTTGTATAGATTTATAAATGATCAGTAACTTTGGTGAATTTGGTGGGAACATTCTTTGCAAGCAGGGGGTCGCAGGTTCGAACCCTGTCACGTCCACCAAACCCATCCCACACTACAGAGTTGGCGAATTCATATCCGGCTTGCATTCCCGCCTGTGCCTGGACTGTGCAAAAGAGAATCGAAGTGAGTCACTGTGCACGATCGTCAGAGAGAATCCATCCCTCTCCGCACGAAGCGTCTTGCCCCGCAGCATTTGGATTCGGCAGCTGAAATTGTGGCACCAGCTTGATGGAAACGAGGATCATTTCAGCGAAAAGGCTGACCGTCTTTGGCCTGCTACTCTGAATAGCGCGTCTTCCGGGCAGCTGGAACTCTTTACAAATCGACGACCACATCATTGACCGGCTGAGAGCAGCAGATGAGAAGATTCCCATCGGCCGGTTGGTCGAGCGGCTCCGGTCCGTAGGCGACTGCGCCTGAAACCAAACCGCTCTCGCAGTTGTGACAAACACCGGTTCGACACGACCAACGGACCGGGACGTCACAGGCCTCGGCCATTTCCAGGATGCTTGCGTATCGCGGGGCGTTCCAGTGTGCGGAAATACCGCTGCGCGCGAATGATACCAACGGGCCTGTGGTTACCTCGTCGGCCGGCGGATGCGGAGCTCGCGTTACTGCGCCGACCACACCGGGGGTCATGGATTCGCCGCCGTTGAAGATCTCGATGTGAATGCGGTCCGGGCCCACGCCTAAGGCCGTAAGCGCTTCCTTCATGTCCGCCATGAAGCGGGTTGGCCCGCAAAGGTAGACATCCGCATCCCGTGGCAGTTTGAGTTCATCGAAAACCGATTGCGAGAAGCGGCCCACCGCATCGAAATTCTCGCCCGCCTTGTCGCTTGGTTCCGGCCTGGTGTAACAAACGTAGCTGCGGCCGTTCGCTAGCGCTTGCATGAGGCGGCGGACTTCGCCGGCAAAAGGATGATGCTGCCCATCCCGCGCTGTGTGCAACCACATGACCTGGCGGGTCGAACTTGTCCCCGCGAGTGCGTGCAGAATCGCCAGAACAGGAGTCGCGCCGATTCCGGCGCTGAGAAGCACGAGCGGTGTTTCTCCCGGCTGCAGAACGAAACTTCCGCGCGGCGAGCTGACGTCGAGGCGGTCGCCCACGCGGAGATGCTCTTGCAAGTATGTTCCAGCCGCTCCATTTGGCTCGATCTTCACGCTGATTCGATAGCGCTCCGTTGAGAGCGGGCCTGAGAGCGAGTAGCTGCGAAAAAGCGTCGGGCCGCCGGCGGCGGGCTTCAAACGTACAACCACGTACTGACCCGGCAGAGCCGTTTGAAGCGGATGACCGTCAGCGCTCTGCATGGTCAACGAGAGGACGTCCGCGGAATCGCGATTAATTGAAGTCACGGCGAGCGACTGAAATCCTGGCGAGGCCGGATGGGCCGCGGCGGCAGGCGCGAGTCCCGCGTTTCCCGTGGCCGCCGCATTTTTTTTACTCTGGAGCAGCGCGTCAAATGAGCCGCGCCATCCTGGGGCAAGCGCTGCGATGCGCAATGCGCGTTCCAGACGATCGCGCGCATGATTGGGCAAATAGAGGAGCGCGTTAATCTCCGCGACGGACATGCGCTCTTCCGCCGCTCCCACCTTCACGATCTCGTCGCCCTCACCCACCTCGCCTTCGCGCAGAACGCGGAAGTAGAAGCCCGGCCTGCCGCTGGACGTCAGCAATGCCGCCATCCGGGGTTCGTTCATCCGAATGCCGACGCGAAAGCATGTGACGCGGGGCTGACTGACCTCGAACAGCGCGGTGCCGATCTGAAATCGATCGCCGATGCACACGGCGTCGTCAGCCAATCCTTGTATGGTGAAGTTCTCGCCGAACTGTCCGTAAACGAAATCGCTCCTCTTCAGTTGTTCCTGCCAATAGCGATAGGATTCGATCTGATACACAAAGACGGCCCGGTTTTCACCACCGTGCCCGGCCAGGTCGCCTTGACCGTCCCCCGCGACGTTCAACTGGCCGACGCGACAGCGGCCATGCACCGGATTTTTCCAGATCCCGGTGTATACAGTGCGCTCCCTCCACACAATGTCGCGTGGAAGCCCGACGTTCACCGATAGCAATCGAACCATGGTTTAGGAATACCTCCTGCATGAATCTTGTTATCGCCGAAGGGCGTGCGCGTCTGCAAGACAAAACCAAGCGGCTCCAGCGAGTTTCTTCCCGACCTGAATGGCACCGTCGCTGGTGGGCCAGCGTTTTGAGTGGGGTTTGATCTTGCGGGTGGCGGGCCCTTTGCTTGTAAGGGTCCGGATTTAACCTCAACTTCATGCAATTCGCAGCTTTGCACACCGCTCAAAATGCGGGCAGGATAACCCCGGTACTGAACTTTGGAGTGGCGCGTAATTCGAGGATCGGGAAATCTAAACCCAGTCCCTTTCCGCCGCGGCCGACGAAGGAGCCGGCGCCTGAAAATTCAAGTTCAAAGGCTAACCCACCCGCATTCATCCGGCAAAACAGGCTGCGAAAGAAGTCCCCTTTTGTTGTCAATCCGAGACCCGGAAGGGACCGGAATACACCCCGCGAGGAATTTCTCCGGGATCTAAAGTCAAGAGTAATGATGGATTCCTCGGCGAAAGGCATGCCTCGGAATGACAACTTTTTGAGTTTTTCCGGAACCTGTAAAACCGGAACGGCTCAACTCATGAAATCCAGCCGCGCTACTTGATCGCTGACGCGACAGCCGGGCCGTCAAGCGGTTCGACGCGAAGGATGCCGGCCAGGTGCGTATTGCCCACCCAGAACTTCACCTGGTCGCCGGAGTCGTCGACGAAGGCGCGGCGCATGTTGCTTTCGCGGGGCATGAGATAGCCGGTCATTTGGCCGGTCTTGGAGTTGAGGCGCATTACGGTGTCGCTGAATTCGGTGACGGCCCAGGCGTCGCCCTGCTTGTCGGCAGTCACGTCGTAGGGCAGATAGAACGGCGGAGTAGCCCATTCCTGGATGTCGTTGCTCTTCGGGTCAAACACGCCGATCTTGTTTGCGCGATTTTCGCCGAACCAGAAGCGTCCCTGTGCGTCGAACGATCCGCGGCGCGGCGCCGATTTGGGAGAGGGCGTCGGAAACGTTTCAACCTTCCCTGTTTTCGCGTTGATCCTGCCAATGTGCTCGCGACCCATGACTGTGAAATAGATGTTGTTCTGGGTATCGGAAGCGATTTGATAGATGTTGGGCCGCGGCATGGCGAACGGCTCATAGGTCTCGAATTTTCCAGTGGCGATATCGAGCCGGAGGATGGTCCAGGTACCCGAATCGTTGACCCAGACCTTGCCGTCGATCTTGCTGTGATTCGGGCTCACAAACGTGAGCTCGCGGTAATCGCCGTCCATTTCCGGGGGGAGCTTGTAGATTTTGAATTGCTCGGTCTTGCGGTCGAACTTGGCGACCGCTCCCTGGAAGGTCATGGCAATCCAGGGATTCTGGTCCTCGTCGAATTCCAAATCCAGGTTTCCGATGATGTGGCCGGGCTTCAGCACGGGCATGGGATATTCGGTGATTTTGCCCGTCTTGGGATCGAGCTTACCGAGAATCGCTTCGCCGAAGCTGGCGTACCAGACCGTGCCTTCGGAATCGACGACCACGTCGTGCGGCTGCCGCGTACGCTTGGGAAGGTCGTATTCGGTGATAATCACCTGCGTGGCTTTCCCTTTGGGCCGCGGAGCGATCTTCAGCGGATACTTCCACTGGTCGGCGGAACTCAGGTTCAAGGACGCAAGATAATCGGCCTGCTTCTGGCGGGTGGCCTGCAGCTGCGCCTCCTGCCCCGTGCCCATTTCCCCGGCGCCCAGTCGTCCAGGGCCGTCCGGCTGGACCATCAGAGGAAAGGATTCCGGAGTATGGTGCGCCATCCGATCAATCACACCGAGAAATTCATCCGCGTCATGCGTGGATCGCACAATGCGCTCCAGGGTATGGCAATGGGTGCAGTTCTGGACAGATGCTTTTTGTTCGGGAGTCCCGGGGAAGCTATTGAGCCAATCGGTATTCGTGAGTTGCGAGGCGAGATTGACGGTTTTGCGGAGCTTGATGTCGGCGGTCGCGCCTTTCTCAGCCGGGATGTCAATGGCGCTGGGGCTATCGAGATCGTACCCGCCCGCGCGAATGCGGAGTGCGTAGTGTCCCGGTTCCAGCCGGCCGGCGGGAAACCGATAATGCCCGTGTTCGTCGCTCACCACGGTCACGGCAATGGTTGAGCCCGCCTTCTTGGCGGTGACGAGCACGCCCTCCATGGCTCCTTCTTCCGCTGAGGAAACCTGCCCGCTCAGGGATTCCGAGGATTCGCTCTTGGCCGAGTCCGACCGCGAAGCAAGGGGATGGAATAGGAAAAAAGCCAGAGTCATTGCGATTGCCGGCAATAGTCTTGATGCTCGCATCGGAGCCTCTCGGTCCTTAGATAGAATCCAATCCTGAGTTTGGCAAAGGTTTCAAAAGGGAAATACCCGCATAACCGTGTCTGTTTCTATTCTAGGAGGCGGTATTTTAAGGGTCAAGGATTATTTCGGCGGTTTTTGGATTATGATGTGCGCAATGCAGGGGCCTCAGGCGCGAGGGTATACGAGGTTCAGAAAAGGAAAGTCCACGATGACATCCAAGACGATTTCCCGCAGGGATCTTCTGAAGGGCTCGGGGGCGGTGATTGTCGGCTTCAACTTGTTTGGGCCGGCGGCCAGGCTTCTGGCGCAAGGGGCGCAGGGCGGCACGCCGATTTCCAATGCGGGCGGACTTCCCTCCACCGAGCTTGATTCCTGGATCGCCGTCGCCGCGGACGGCACGGTCAGCGTGTTCACCAGTAAAGTGGACCTGGGCACCGGCACGGGCACCGCGCTGGGTCAAATCGTCGCCGAGGAACTGGACGTTCCGGTCGGGAAGATTCGCATGGTGATCGGCGACACCGACAAGTCCGTGGACCAAGGCCGCACGTCGGCCAGCCGGACGCTGGAGCGTGCAGGACCGCAGATGCGGCAGGCAGCCGCGGCCGCGCGACAGGAACTGCTCCATCGCGCCTCCGCAAAATTGGGCGTGTCCGCCGAGCAACTCGTCGTGAGCGGCGGTGTCGTCAGCGCCGGCGGAAGCGGCGATACGGTTTCCTACGCGGCGCTGGTGGGTGGAAAGCGCTTCGACACGAAAATTTCCGCCAGCGGCGAGCAGTGGGACTTGAAAGTCGCGCCCGAGATCAAACCGAAAGATCCCAAGGATTACAAAGTGGTGGGGACGCCGGTGCCGCGCTTCGATCTTCCTCCAAAATTCACCGGAGAATTTACATATTCCGCCGATGTGCGCCTCCCCGGAATGTTGCACGGTCGCGTGGTGCGCCCGCCGGTGGTAAACTCCGCGCCTCTTACCGTGGATGAATCCTCGATCCGGCAGATTCCAGGGATCGTGAAGGTCGTTCACGAGGGCTCCTTCGTGGGCGTGGTGGCGGAGACCGAATGGGCCGCCATTCAGGCGGCGAAGGCTCTCAAGGTCACCTGGTCAACTCCGCCGAAGCAATTTCCCGCGGGGCCGGCGGCGATGTACGAATATCTCCGGAACACAAAGAGCTTTGCCGATCGCGCGGGCACGGAAAAAGGAAATGCGGCCGGCGCGCTTCTGCAGGCCTCGAAGAAATTCGACAACACGTATTATTGGCCGTTCCAGATGCACGCCATGATCGGGCCGTCGTGCGCCGTCGCCGACGTGCGGGGCGACAAAGCCACGATCTGGTCGGGCTCGCAGGCGCCGTTCATCACGCGAAACGGCGTCGCCAGGCTTCTTGGCCTCCCCGAACAGAACGTGCACTTCATCTACACGGAAGGCTCGGGCTGCTACGGGCGCCTGGAACCGGACGACGCGCCCGAGGATGCTGCGCTGATGTCGCGCGCTACTGGAAAACCGGTGCGCGTGCATTGGATGCGCGAGGACGAGCACGGCTGGGAACCGAAAGGCCCGCCGCAATTGATCTCAATCCGCAGCGGCCTGGACGCGCAGGGAAAGGTAGTCGGGTGGGATTACTCGGAACGCACCCTGCCATGGACCGACGCGCGGCTTTCCCCGATGCTGGCCTCGCGCCAGACCGGCATCAAGCCCGATGAAAACGGCGTGTTTCTGGGCGGCAATGACGGCGCGGCCTACAATTTCGAGGACCGCAAGGCCGTGGTATCCGGGATTCCCTGGATCATGAGCGCGAATCCGTTGCGCACCTGCAACCTGCGCGCGCCTTACAGCCAGGCGCGGTGCTTTGCCACCGAATCTCAAATGGATGAGATGGCGGCCGCGGCCGGCGCCGATCCGCTGGAATTTCGGCTGCGCCACTTAAGCGGGAACGAAAGCAAGCGCGTGGTGGATGTCTTGCGCGCGGTCGCGGGCAGGGCGCAGTGGCAAGCTCGACCATCCCCACAAGCCGGCAAGAGCGGCAACGTGGTCACGGGACGCGGTCTGGCGTTGTCCGGCTTATCGGGCACAGTCGTCGCACAGGTCGCTGAAATCGAATTGGACAAATCCACGGGAAAAGTGACGGTGAAGAAAGTTACCGTGGCGCACGATTGCGGCATCATCGTGAATCCCGACGGCGTCCGAAATCAGATCGAAGGCAACGTGATTCAAGGCGCCAGCCGCGCACTGATGGAAGAAGTCGATTTCGATTCCGCGGGCGTGAAAAGCCTGAACTGGCAGAGCTATCCGATCATCCGCTTCGACGAGGTTCCCGACGTGGAAATCGTGCTCATCAACCAGCCGGCCATGCAGCCGATGGGCGCGGGGGAAGCGGCGTCGATCGCCACCGGCGCGGCGATTGCCAACGCGATTTTCGATGCCGTGGGAGTGCGCCTGCGCCAGGCCCCGTTCACGCCGGAGCGCGTGCTGCGCGCGCTGCGTGGCGGCGCGGCATAACGGCAATTTCCATTTTGATCCACGCCCATTGCTGTTTTTTTTCATGGCAACATGGAAATTCCTTTGTAAATTGGCGGTAAAATCTCATATCGGGCGTGACACTGGCGCAGGCCTGTCATATACTGCGCGCAAGTTTTTTGGATTGGGCGGGAGCTGTTTTCCCAATCCATGAATCGTCCCAGTCGGGACAATAAAGAGGATCCAGCCAATGGCAAACCGCTCGCATTCCGTGATTTTCGTTGCAATCATTGCGTCATTCGCGTTGCTTTGTACTCCCCTTCGCGCCAAGGCGGACGGGACTGGCATTGTCGAAGGAGTGGTGAAAAACGCCTCCGGCCAGCCGCTCTCAGGGGCTTACGTTAAGCTTCATGATGCCGAAATGCGCCTGACGTTCATGGTGATCAGCCAGGCGCAGGGCCGTTACTCGGCCAGAAATCTTCCTCCCGGAAAATATGTTGTGCAGGGAATCGGCAACGGCTTCCAGAGCGCTCCGATGCCGGTGGAGGTGTCCGCCAGCAAGCCGGCAAAGGCCGACCTGTCGCTCTCTTCGCCGCAGCCGGCGCAATTAGCGAATGGATGGCCGGGACGGCCCGGAAAAGTTGGCGGGGTCGAAATGTGGATTCATGAACCGCAGACACCCCTGGTGGATGACGCCGGCAAGGAGATTCTGGAGCAGAAGTGCAAGCAATGCCACGAAACCGAGCGCATCGTGCTGCTGCGCTTTGACCGCGCCAAGTGGGAATCGACCGTCGATCGCATGCGCGAATACATTGCCGACCTCGGCATGCAGGAAGTTTCAGATCAAGAGGAGGCTGCCGTCGTAAGTTATCTGACGAAAAATTATTCCGGCGCGCCGGGAATGGCCAATGCCAGGCCGGAGGAAAACAGCCGTCTGCCCAGATCTGTTGTGAAGGGCGAAGCCGCCAATTACATGGCCGTGGATTTCGAGCTGCCGAGGGACCCCGAGCGCGACCCGCATGACGTGACCGTGGATCCGCGCGGCAACGCCTGGGTCGCCGAGCGCAACGGCTGCTGCATCGCCAAATTCGATCCCAAAACATTTACCTTCACGGAAATCGAGCTGCCTCCCGCAAAGGCAAAAACGCGCATATCCAGCGCCATCGGCCAGGATGGCGACAGGATCTGGGTTCAGGACGTCGGCCACAACCGCCGCTGGCTGAGCTACGATACCAAGACCGGCAAATTCAGCGTCTATCCGGTGCCCGATTCGATCCAGGGCGGCGTCGGCTCCAATACGATCATCGCCGATAAGACTGGAAAAATCTGGGCCGCGGGCAACTCCCTGGTCCTCGGACTCGATCCGGCCACCGGAAAATTCGTTTCGTATCCCATTCCTTATTGGGTGAAAACGAAGAAGAGCGCGCAGGGATACGGAATGGCCGTCGCCGGCGACGGACGAGTCTGGTTCGCCGAGCGCGATCCCAGCCGCATCGGAAGGCTCGATCCGGAGACGGGAAAAATCGACGAGTACGAGCCGCCCCTGCCCAATTCAATCCCGCGCAGAATGGGCTCGGACATCCAGGGAAATATCTGGGTGGGCCTGCACGAATCCGGCAAGCTGATGAAGATCGACTACGAGACAGGCAAAATGACGATCTTCAATCCTCCCACGGAAAATTCCGCACCATATGACGCTGTGGGCGATCCGCGCGGGCGCGTCTGGTTCAGCGAGCAGGCGGCGGATAAACTTACGCGCTTCGATCCCAAGACCGGCGCCTTCGTCGAATTTTCCGTGCCCAATGCGGAATCCGACATGCGCAGGATCGAACTCGACCCCTCCAATCCGAATCGCGTGTGGTGGGGCGGCGATACGTCCAACCACATCGGGTACGTCGAAGTGCTGGGCGGCAAGGGTTCCAGCGATTAAATAGAATGCACCGGTGAAGAATTCATGCCTTCGGAGCGGCGCGCCGCCGGACTTGCCGCTCCGCGGGCATCAACTCCGTTTTCTAACTCCAGGCCTCAGGGGGAAAGCAGCCATGTGGAAGAGATGGGTTCCTGTTCTTGCGTTGCTGGCGTTGTGCGCCGGAACCGGCGCGCCAAAAGACGCCAAAAGCGTGCTGGACGATGTCTCCAAAGCGATTGGAGCGGCGAGTCTGAACACGATTCAGTATTCGGGCAGCGGGGTCTACTCGCAATTCGGGCAGAGCTATCTTCCGAACGGCCCGTATCCGAAATTTTACGCGAAGTACACGCGCGTGGTGGATTACGGAAAGAATATTTCCCGTGAGGAGATGGTCCGGACACAATTTGAGAATCCGCCGCGCGGCGGCGGAGGCCAGCCGCTGTATAGGCCCGCGCGAGGCGTGACGGTCACTGGCGAAAATTCGCCCTGGGGCGGGGGAGCGGTGGCTCTCACGCCGCACGGATGGGTGAAGGCAGCAATGGCCTCGAATCCGACCATGAAGTCCATGTCCGTCAAGGGCAAGCAGATGACGGTCATCTCCTTCACCGTGCGTGACAAATACAAAGTGAACGGCTACGTCGACAGCCAGAATCTGCTGGAAAAAGTCGAAACCTGGATGCCCAATCCGATCCTCGGCGACACGCTCATCGAAACCGATTATTCCGACTACAAGGATTTCAGCGGCGTGAAATTCCCCATGAAAATTTTCCAGAAGGACGGAGTGTTCCCGGTGCTCGACCTGACCGTCAGCGACGTCCAGCCGAACGCGCCGGCAAATCTCGAGGCGCCGCGCGCCCCGCAAACGGCGGCGCACGTGGAATCGCAAAAGATCGCGGACGGCGTGTGGTATCTGGCCGGCACGCCCGACCCGAACAGCATGGCCGTGGAATTCAAGGACTACGTGGTGATCATCGAGTCGTCGGTGACCGAGGCGCGCGCGCTCGCCAATATGGAGGAAGTGAAACGCCTGGCGCCGGGCAAGCCCATCCGATACCACGTGAACAGCCATCACCACTCCGATCACGCGGCCGGCCTGCGCGCGTATGTCGCCGAAGGCTCGATCGTCCTGACGCACGAAATGAACAAGAAATTCTACGAGCAGATGGTTTTGAAAAATCCACACACCCTGGAACCCGACCGGTTTTCCCAGAACCCGAAGCCGGCCAAATTTATCTGGGTGAAGGATAAATATGTTCTAAGCGACGGAGACCGCAGCCTGGAGGTGTACACGGTTCCGGGCGCGGGACATACCGCGAATCTGCTGATGTCCTATTTGCCGAAGGAAAAAATCCTGTTCATCACCGACATCTTCAACCAATTTGGAGAGCCGCGCCCCAACGATCCGCCGCCGGGAATCGTCACGCCCTACTACGCGGCGCTGGGCGACAATCTGAAGAGGCTGCACCTGGATGTGCAGCAACTGGCGCCGTCGCACGGCAAAGCCGTGGTTTCGGTGGATTTGCTGAACAAGGCGCTGGAGGGCGTGGTGAAGGCGCCGGAGGTGACCCCTCCGAGCGGCAATTGAATTAACGGAACGGCAACTTAACTATCTCTTTCCGAGAGGTAGATGAGAGGCGCGCGGACCCCGCGCAAGCTGTTCATTACGACTCGTTTGGTCCGCTTTTTGACCGAATTTGGTTGACAGGCCGACCCGTTTATTGCTAAATGCTGGACTATCGGTTTTGTCGGGTGGGTGTGTTGACGGTCTTTTATAGCTATCGAAAAAATCAGCTTCGTTGATGTAAAGCAAGCGAAGGTGTGCTCGCATGGATTTTGAGAACTGCGTTGGGTTTCTCCCGCTGTTCGGTGTCGGCCCGGATGCAACCATGCAAATTGGTGTATCCATTTCCCAATCCGACCCCGGCCGCTGCGAACAATTTCTCCAAAATCGTTTTGTAGTTGAAGCAGTGTTGAATTTTCCTGGGGCAAGTGTAGTGGGCCATGGGTAGGGGTGTAGTGAAAATTTCGGAACAGTTGTCGCTGGGTATTCGGGCAACGAGAGGAGCAACCATGTTTGAACATAGATTGAATGGAAAGTGTCGTGTGTGGGCGGGGCTCATGCTGTTCGCGCTGATTTTGGGATGGATGGCCGTCCCGGCGTCCGCGCAGGAATCCGGCTCGATTCTGGGCACGGTAAAGGACGCGTCCGGCGGCGCAGTGGCGGCGGCCAAGATTACCGTGACCAACGCCGACACGAACGAAACGCGCGCGGCCAACACCGGAGAGGACGGTGCCTATCGCGTGCCCGGGCTGAAACCCGGCAACTACACGCTGAGGGCGGAGAAGGACGGGTTCAAGACCGTGACGCAAATGTCGCTGGTCCTGAACGTGGCCTCTGAAATCGTCGTGAACCCCACCATGGAAGTGGGCTCGTCGACGCAGGAAGTCACCGTGACCGGCGAGGCTCCGATCATCAACACCACCACCAGTTCGCTGGGCAATCTGATCAGCGACCAGACCATTTCCCAGCTGCCCATGAACGGCCGCAATTATACGGACCTGACCCTGCTGTCTCCGGGCATTGTTCAGACCACCCACTCGGGTTTGGGTGACAGCGGTCTGTGGTACAGCAGCAACGGCGCGCCTCCGCGGTCGAACAACTACATGCTCGACGGGGCTGTGACCGTGACTAAGAACGGCACGGGACCTTCCTCGATTACCGGCGCAACGCTGGGCGTGGACGGCATCAAGGAATACAAAGTCGTCACCAGCATGTTCAGCGCCGAGTACGGCTTGCTGATGGGCAGCCAGATGGTCATCGTCAGCAAGAGCGGCACCAACACGTGGCACGGATCGGCATTCGACTACCTGCGGAATAACCACCTGGATGCGCGAAACTTCTTCGATCCGCAGCCCAACCTGGCGAATCACATTTTGACCGATGCCAGCGGCAACCTGCAGCGGTTGCCTCAATTCAAGCGCAACAACTTCGGAGCTTCGCTCGGCGGGCCCATTCAAAAGGACAAGACGTTTTTCTTCCTGGTCTATGAGGGCGTTCGCGTGGCGCAGGGAGACACGATTCAGAACACCACGATGAATGCGGACTGCCATTTCGTCACCAATGGCGCTCAGAACGTAATCATCGGCGGCGGACCGCTTACAAGCATTGCGACAACGGCAGCCACCGCTGCAGGTGTTTCGGCCGCGAACCAGCAGATTCTACAGGGGCCGCTGGCGGGCGGACCTTGGCAATTGATTAATGCCCACGCCTGCAACTCGGGATTTCTCGCCGGGCAGGTCGTCAATGTCGACCCGGTTGTCCAGCCCTGGATTGGACAGTTTCCATTCGCCAACGAAACAGGCGCATCGAACAATACCTTTAATGGTTTCAGCCGCGCCCGGGACGATTATGGGCAACTCCGCTTGGACCACACGTTCTCGGATAGCGACAGCTTCTTTTCCCGCTACACGCTCGACGACGGCGTGATCCACACTCCCTATCTGGGCGGCAACTTGTCCTTGCAGGACACCGGCCCCGGATATCCGCAGTACACGAATATCGGCCGCAGCCGCAACCAGTACATTACCCTGGGAGAGAACCACGTTTTTTCGCCGGACGTGCTGAACTCGTTCCGCCTGTCGTTCAGCCGCATGATCTATCTCAACAGTTTCTCTGAAGCAAACACCCCGATGAACCCCAACTTCTTCCTGCATGACAACACGAGCACTTGCAATTATGGGCCGAGTCCCGTTTGCATCTGGTCGGGTGTGCCGGGCCTGTTCACCATGGGCTTCAATCCCGGCTCGGGCATCACGGCTCTGACGCCCCCGGGCACGTTCCCCAACTACCATTTCAACAATGTGTGGACGCTAGACGAGGACGTGTATTACACCCACGGAAAGCACTCCTTCCAGTTCGGCTTTCTGGGCACGCGCATGAACCAACCCCACCTGCAGTCCAAGTCCATCTTTGGGGCGATCAATTACGCCGGCATCGGGACTTTCATGAGCGACACGGCGTCAAATTTCAACGTCGTGACGCCGGGTACAGGCGCTTCCGATCCGTCGTGCAGCCCTACATTGCCTTGCAACCAGCTCAGCTCGCAGTTTGGCAACTCGGGCTTCCTGGACCGCGACCACAGCTGGTACACCTTCGGCTTCTATGGGCAGGATGACTACCGCATGACCTCCCATCTGACCCTGAACCTCGGCTTGCGGTACGAGTTTATGACGCCGATTACCGAGATGTTCAATCGGCAATCCACCATCGTGGACATCAGGACATCGCTCAATCCCAGCCTGGTTCCGAACGGGATCTGGCAGAATTCCACGTACAAAAACTGGAGCCCCCGGATTGGCTTAGCATGGGATGTGTTCGGCAACGGAAAAACTTCCGTTCGCAGCGGTCTCGGTATCTACTACGACGTGGGCAACATCGGCGCGCTGCTGACGCAGAACTCAACCGGTGTATTGCCGTTCGTGGCAAATACCACCGCCGTCGGGAACACGCATATCACCCTTCCGCTCCTGCCACTACTTCAGGCGAAGGGCCTACCCGCGGGGAGGTCGTTGCAATTGGGCGACTATCAGGACAAATCGCCGCACTCGCTGCAATACAACCTCACCGTCGAGCAGCAACTTCCCTTGGGGATTGGGCTTGCGGTCTCGTATGTCGGCCGGCGCGGCCTCAATCTCTACACGGGAATGGAAGGCAACCCGGTGAAACCGAACAATTTCGTGAACGGCGCTCTGCCACCGAACACGGTGGCTACCTACGACGTACCCTCGGGTCAGGCCGGGTGCGGCAACAGTGTCATCCCCATTGACCCCGTCACCGGATTACCGGGGGCGTTCACAGGGAATCCCTTGGCTGCTCCGTGCCGGGTTAACCCGTTCTTTACCAGCGGGCTGTTTTTTACCAACGCGGCGAGTTCTTGGTACCACTCCTTACAGTTGAATTTGACCAAACATCTGGGTCACGGCTTGACGTTCCAGGGGGCATTCACGTGGAGCCGGTCAACCGACACAACGGAAGGGACGCGGTTCAACGATGATTGCGGGGGACCCGCCCAAGCCAATTTCGGCCACAATCCCTTTAACCTGGCGCTCGACTATGCGCCGTCCTGCTTCGACATTTCGAAGTCTGCACACATGAACGTGATCTACCATATTCCGGGTTTGCATTCCGAGGGATTCCTGTCGAAGGTGACGAACGGCTGGTGGATCGGCAACATTGTGTCCATCCAGGGAGGCAACCCGTTTGTCCCGATCGTGAACAACGATCGCTCTTTCAGCGGTATCGTGTCCCAAAATGCTTCCTCGGTGGTGAGCATCAATACGTCTAGCTCGCCAGTAAACGGCGTCAATCCTTACGATGCGAGCAAGGTCATCACGGGCGATCCGAACCATTGGTTTGACGTCAGTATGTTCGGTGTGCCTCAGCTCGGACATCTCGGCAACGCACCGCGTGGGCTTTTGAGGAACCCCGGATTGGGGGACTGGGATTTCTCCCTGGTCAAAGACACGAAACTTGGGCTATTGGGCGAGGAAGGCAATATCCAGTTCCGTGCGGAATTCTTCAATCTGTTGAACCGGGCGAATTTTGGCTTCGTGAACACGGGAATGGTCGCCTTCAACGGGACCAATGCCGCCAACGTGTCCAATACAAATATATTTTGCCCTGAGGTGGGGGCTACGTTCTGCGCGGACAGCAGCGTGGTTTCTCACACCGGTAACTATGGGCAGATCACACAAACCGCAACCACCTCGCGCCAGATTCAACTGGCGTTGCGGGTATCGTTCTAGGTAAGAGTCGTCGTTACCGGATCGATCGTTTAAAAACTAGGAAACTCGACGGGGCGGCGAAAGCCGCCCCGTTGTTCTGTAGGGCGGGAATTGTTTTCCACGGAAAGAAAGTGCACTTTATCGCAGGGGGAGAGGCAACATGCAGTTGTCCAGACGACGGATGCTTGCGGCCTTGCTAGTTGCGGCCGGCATTCTGTCCTGGAGCGCAGGCGCGCAAGCGCAGGAACATTGGCTGAAGCTCGCCCCGTTTCCCGATCCCTGCCCGGAACTGATCGGCGCAGCGGCCGGCGGCAAGGTCTATGTCTTCGGCGGACTTCTGGGCGCGTCGGTCAAGGGCCTGGTCTACGAATACGATCCCGCGGCGGACAAATGGACCCAAAAAAAACAGATGCCGATTCCCGCGCATCACGTCGCGGCCGTGGATTACAACGGGAAAATATATCTCTTCGGCGGCGGAGCGCAGCCCGATCCAGCGGGAGGCAACTGGGTTCCGCTGGATAATGCGTGGGAATACGATCCGGCGAAAGACACATGGAAAGCGCTTGCGCCGATGCCTACCGCGCGCGGATCGGCGGTCGCGGCAGTCGTTGGCAGAAAAATTTATGTGATGGGCGGCGCTTCCGTGCATCCGGGCGCGAAGATCGTATCGCTGACGCCCACGGGGCCGCACCGGTCTTTGTCCGTAAATGAAAGGTACGATCCAGCGACGAACAAGTGGGAATCGCGTAGCCCCATGCCCACGGCGCGCAATCACGCGTCCATCGGCGCGGTGAACGGGAAGATCTACGTGATTGGCGGGCGCGTCGGCTCAGTTTTCGTCAATGCCAGCGCCACCGACATCGTCGAGGAATACGATCCCGCGATCGACAGTTGGGGCGTTGCCAAGGCGCGCATGCCCACCGCTCGAAGCGGGGTCGCCTACGGCACCTATGGCGGCAAAATCTACGTCGTGGGCGGCGAATACCTGAACAGCCAGGTGGTGGGAGCGTTCCGGGATCTTCAGGCCTTCGATCCCGCGGCCAACGCCTGGACGATGCTTGCTCCTCTGCCGCTGCCGCGAAACGCTCCGGCGGTGGCTGTGTCCGGCAACCGGCTCTATCTGATCAGCGGGCAGTTGCAGTCCGCCTCCATCGGCGGGAACGCGCTTGCCTCAAACGCAACGGATGCGCTCGAATTTACGGGAAAATAGTTTACGGGGAAGCAGGATGATGGCGGGAAAATCCGAAAGGTTTGGAATGCATCGCGCGCTCGCCGTCATTTTCATCGCGGCGTCGTGCCTGCTGCCGCTCGCGCCCGCCGCTCTTGCGCAGGGGCGATGGACCAAGGCCGCGCGGCTTCCGGAAACTTCCGAAGAGTTCTCCTGCGTCGCCGCGAACGGCAAGATTTATCTGATTGGCGGAAACCCGGTCGGGGACACCGGCGCGCCTCGAGGCCTGGTGCAGGAATACGATCCAGCGACGGACACCTGGGCCCGCAAAAAACCCATGCCGGTCGCCACGCATCACGCCGCGATCGCCGAGTATCGTGGCAAGATCTACGTGATGGGCGGGGCGGTGCAGCCCGCTGCAAGCGGCCCCAACCAATTCCCGACCAGCAACGCGTGGGAATACGACCCTGCGGCGGATTCCTGGAAAGCGCTGGCGCCGATGACCACAAGCCGCATGGCGGCATCCGCCGCGGAAGTTGGCGGCAAGATCTACGTTATTGGCGGGGCTTCAGTGCATCCTGGGCACAAGCTCGTATCGCTTTCGCCGTCGGTGCCGCATCGCGCCCTGGATGCGAACGAAGCGTACGACCCGGCGACGAATATGTGGGAATCACGCAGTCCCATGCCTACCGCGCGCAATCACGCCGCCATCGGGGTTGTGAACGGAAAAATTTATGTCATCGGCGGAAGGCTCGCCGCGGCCTATCTTGCGTCCGGCAGCGACACCGACGTGGTCGAGCAGTACGATCCGGCGGCCGACAGCTGGGGCGCGGCCGGACTACGCATGCCCATTGCGCGCAGCGGCATGGGCTGGGCCACGTTTCAGGATCGCATTTATATCGCGGGCGGGCAGGAGTACGATACGCACATCGTCGCCGCCATCCGCGCCGTCGAGGCGTACGATCCCGCAAGCAATCAATGGGCTGTGTTGCCGACGATGCCGACGGCGCGGCACGGAGTGAACGTCGCGGTGGTGAACAACCGCCTCTATGTAATTGGCGGTCACCTTCAGGGCGGATTCATCGGAGGCGAGGGCGCTAATAGCGACGCCAACGAGGTTTACGAGTTTGCGGGCAGATGATGGTTGAGGGAATTGGGCTGGTCCGCTATGATCGAGTTACACCCTGTAGCGACCGGAGTCTTTTGATCTTCTGCTTGCAAGGCGGCGCGGCTATCGCCCGTTGATAAAGGAGTGAATCCATGTCGGGGAAATCCATCTTGAGTGACAGCGGCATGATCGTTGGAGGCTGCAAACATGCGGGCTCCGGCAGCCAGCACATTTGCGGGGACGGGCTAGAAATTGGTTTGGAACATTCCCTGTCCGTGCCGCGGCGCGACTTTCTCGCCAAGCTTGCCGCGCTGGGCGCCACGTCCCTGATTCCGGGCGCTGCGGCATTCGCGCAAGCGCAGACGGCGGCGAATCCGCGCCGCATTGACGTGCACTACCATTTTTCCTCGCCCGGATTCATTCAAGCGATCACCGCGCGAAAGACGGGCCAGCGCCCGTTGATGGAGTGGACTCCCGCGAAGGCCATCGAAGCGATGGACAAGGGCGGAGTGGCCACTTCGATGGCTTCGATCAGCGAACCGGGCGTATGGTTCGGCGACGCCGACGAGGCGCGCAAACTGGCGCGGGAAACCAACGAATACGGCGCGCGATTGATGGCCGATTATCCGGGGCGCTTCGGGCTGCTCGCGTCGCTGCCGATGCCCGATGTCGATGCGACGCTGCGTGAAATCGAATATAGCCTCGACACGCTGAAGGCCGACGGTGTGTGCTTCATGACGAGTTATGCGGGAAAATATCTGGGCGATCCGGCGTTCGCGCCGGTGATGGATGAACTGAACCGGCGCAAAGCCGTGGTCTATACGCACCCGTTCCGCGCCGAGTGCTGTATCAACCTGCTTCCGGACGGAGCCGGGCTGGGAATCACGCTGGTGAACGACACGACGTACACGATTGCCAGCGTCCTGTTCAGCGGGACCGCGGCGCGCTGCCCGGACATCCGGTTCATCTGGTCGCACGGCGGCGGCACGATGCCCTACATTACTGGAAGATTCAGCGGAGGGAACAGGCCGGACATGGCGCAGAAACTGCCGCGCGGCGTGATCTACGAACTTCAGAAGTTTTATTACGACACGGCGCAGGCCGTCAGCCCGTACACGCTGGCCGCGTTCACCAAGCTCGTGCCCATGTCGCACATTTTATTCGGTACGGATTATCCCTTCGCGACGGCCGAAATCGACGCGAAGGGACTGACCGATTTTGGGATCACCGGGGGCGACATGCGCGGGATCGAGCGCGACAATGCCCTGGAACTTTTCCCACGCCTGAAAAAATCAACTTAAAATCGCCGCGCTAATTTTCTAATTCGGATCGTACACGTCATGCGATCCGGTGGACACGTTCGCGTCCGGCGCTCCGCCCGATGTAACGTGCCCGCTCACGAAGTGAATCTTTCCGTTCACCACCGCCGTCGCAACGCCGTGCCGGGGAATGGGCAGGGACTGCAGAATGGACCAGGAGTTGGTGGCCGGATCGTAGGCTTCGAGCGCGCGGAAAGCACCCAGCAATTGGCGCGTCTGGATTTCTCCGCCGGCGACATAAATCTTTCCATTGTAAGTTGCCCAGCCTCCGCCGCTGCGCGGCGTCGGCATGGGCGTGCGCGCTCCCGAACCGTCCCACGTGTTCGTGACCGGATCGTATTCCTCGACCACGTCCAGATTGCTCGCCACGGTAATGAACGGGCTGGTCAGGCGCCCGCCGATCACGTAGATCTTGCCGTTCACCGCGCCCGCGAACGCATGATTGCGCGCGGTCGGCATCGGGCTGCGAACCATCCACTTGTTGGTTTCCGGATCGTACGCTTCGTTCGTGCCCACTGAGCGCGCCGCGCGCGAGGGGCGGATGGCGACTTCCTTCGTGCCGGGCTCCGGGATGGCGCCGCCGATCACGTAAATCTGGCCGCCGATTTCCTCGGCGATAGCCGAGCCGCGCTTCTCCGGCAGAGGCGCCAGAGCCTTCCAGGCATCGGTGGCGGGATCGTATTCCCAGCAATTGTCAACCGGCTCCCAACCGCCGCCGGGCACGCCGGGTTCCACATTGTAGATGTAGCCGCCGAACATAAGAATCTTGCCGTGGTATTGCGCCAGGGCCGAGTGGTGCACCGGGCGCGGCACGGTTGCCTTCTTGGTCCACTTGTCGGTCGTGGGGTCATATTCCCACAGCATGCCGACCGGTTTTCCGGCGCCGAAGCCGCCGAAGACGTACATCTTGTTATTGGCCGCGATTCCGTAGAGTTCCTCTTCCGGTTGCGGGAATGGCGCGGCCTTGGTCCACTTGCCTTGCGGCACGCCCGGAAATTGCGCATACACCTGAGCGGCGGCGCCAAACGCAAGAGCAATCAATACGGCGATGGCGGCTCCGCGTGTCGATCGAATTGCCGATAGGATTTTCCCCAGCCTCATGGATTTTCTCCTCAAGTACAAATTCGGATCAGACTACTTGTCCGGAAACTCGTACACTTCGTTCGCGTCGCTGTTGGCAGCTTCTCCCGCGGCGCCGTCGCTGGCGATGTGCCCGCCGATCACGTAGAGGCGGTTGCCGATCGCCGCAACGTTCACGCCATGCCGCGCGGTAGGCATGGTCGGAAGTATGGCCCAGGTATTGGTGGCCGGATCGTATGCCTCGACGGCGCGGATCGTGGCGAACACGTGTGAATCGTAGACCTCGCCTCCGGCCACGTAAATCTTCCCTTTGTAGGTTGCCCAGCCGTGCCCGCTGCGCGCCGTGGGCATGCGCAGGCCCGCCGCGCCCCACGTGTCGTTCGAGGGGTCGTACACTTCCACGACGTTGGTGTTGCTTCCCATGGTGACGTTGGCCGAGCCGACCCGGCCGCCAATCAAATAGATTTTGCCGTTCACCACGCCGGCAGCCATGTGGCTTCGCGCGGTGGGCATGGTGGTTCGGGTCTCCCATTTATTGGTGGCGGGATCGTACACTTCGTTTGTGTCCAGGGCGCGATGCGGAACCGTGGGGCTGAGGGAAACCACTTTCTGGCCCGGATGGACCGATGCGCCGCCGATTACGTAAATCTTGCCGCCGACTTCGACAGCCACCGGAGACGTGCGGATGGTCGGCATGGGAGCGAGCGCTTTCCAGGAATCGGCAACCGGGTCGTACTCCCACGAATTGTTAATGGGCATTTGCGTGGGCCCGCCGGGCGCCGGTTGGATCTGCCCGCCGAACAAATACAGTTTGCCCTGATAGGAAGCGACCGCCGCGTGATGCGTCGCCAGCGGCATGTTCTTTTTCCTGGTCCACGTATTGGTCGCGGGATCGTATTCCTGCACCATGCCCAGCGGACCTTTGCCGGCAACTGGGAGCCCGCCGAACAGGTAGATCTTTCCGTTCACGTCGCTAAAGGAAAATTCCTCGGACCTTTCCGGAAGCGGCGCAAGCCTGCCCCACCGGCCGGGCGCGGGCGGCGGCCCTTGCTGGTTCTGCGCCTGGGCCCATCCGCTCGGGGAACCGAAAAATAATAGTGCCGCGGCGGCAACCGCCGCAAACACTCGCTGTGTGGCCGGGGCCATTTGCCCTCTCCTTCTACTTGCCCGCGAAATCGAATGCGTTGGTTTCATCGGAGTCCATCGGATCGCCATAAATATTTCCCGACTGCAAGTGGCCGCTGACGACATAGAAGCGGTTCCCGGAAATTCCGCCGACCAGGCCATGCCGCGGCGTGGCCATCGGGGGAAGCAGTGTCCACTCGTCTTTCGCGGGATCGTACGCCTGCAGTTCGCGGTAGACGCCTACGATCTGATTGTCCAGGTATTCGCCGCCGGCGACGTAAATCTTGCCGCCGTAGGATCCGTAAGCAGTGCCGCTGCGGGGGTTGGGCATGCGCGCTTTCGCAACGCCCCAGCTATCGGTGGCCGGATCGTACTCCTCGACAACATCGGTGGGACTGGCGTTGACAAACACGGCGCCCATGCGCCCGCCAAGGACGTAGATCTTGCCGTTGACTACACCAATCGCGGCATGATTGCGCGATGTTGGCATCGGGCTGCGAGTCTGCCAGGTGTTGGTTTCCGGATCGTAAACCTCATTGGTTCCCAGCGAGCGGTGCGGCGTTGTGGCCGTGAGCCCCATGATTTTTGCGCCGGGATGCACTGAAGCCCCGCCGATCACGTAGATCTTGCCACCGACCTCGGCGGCAACAGCGGCTCCGCGCGCGGTGGGCATTGGCGCCAGCGCTTTCCAGGTATCGTTCGCGGGGTCGTACTCCCAGGCGTTGTTGATGGGCACCCAGTTCGGGCCATTGGGCTCCAGTTGCGCTCCGCCGCCGAACACGTAGGCTTTGCCGCGGTACACGGTAACCGCAAGGTGGTGCGCGGGCAATGGCATGGGTTTCCGCTTGGTCCACTTGTCAGTGGCTGTGTCGTACACCCAGACGAGGCCTTTGGGCGCGCTATTGTTGCCAATGGCCAGCCCCCCGAACACGTATACCTTTCCCTCTCCCGCGGTGCCGCCAATTTCCTGAGCAGGCTCGGGCAATTTTGACAGATTTACCCAGTGTCCCTGCGCGCGCGCATTCGCGGCCAGACTCAAACACAACAGCGCGGCGGGGACGATTCCACGAATCCAAGAATTTCTTGGCAATATCATTTCTTCCCTCTCTGCAAGGACGATGGGCTTGTCATGCGGGCGCCGGGATCTTAATTGCCGGGAATCTCCAGCACATCGTGCGATCCGGTTTTCAGCTCGACGCCGGGGTCGCCATACCCGCCTGAAGAAATCTTGCCGCTTACGAAGTGAATCTTGTTGCCCAGCACGGCCGTAGCGACACCGTGCCGCGGAAGAGGAATGGACTGGAGGACGGCCCAGGAATTGGTTGCGGGATCGTAGGCCTCGAGGGCTCGAAAAGCCGCGAGCATTTGCCGGGTCTGGATTTCGCCGCCCGCGACATAGATTTTTCCGTTGTACGTGGTCCATCCGCCACCGCTGCGGGGGGTGGGCATGGGTGTGCGCGCGCCGGATCCGCCCCAGGTATCGCTCGCGGGATCGTACTCCTCGACCACGTCCAGATTGCTCGCTACCGTGATGAACGGGCTGGTGAGGCGCCCGCCGATGACGTAAATCTTGCCGTTGACCGCGCCGGCAAACGCATGGTTGCGCGGGGTCGGCATCGGGCTGCGATCTTCCCACTTGTTGGTTTCCGGATTGTAGGCTTGATTGGTGCCTACCGAACGAGCGGCGCGATTGGGGAAGACGGCTACTTCCTTCGTCCCGGGTTCTGGAACCGCGCCGCCGATCACGTAGATCTTGCCGTTAACTTCCTCGGCGATAGGCGACCCTCGCTTGCCGGGCAGCGGCGCGAGCGCTTTCCAGGAATCGTTCGCCGGATCGTACTCCCAGGCATTGTCGATGGGCTCCCACCCACCGCCGCCGGGCTGCCCGGGGACTGGGAGAAGCTTGTATCCGCCGAAGACATAAATCTTGCCGCGATATGAGGCCAGCGCCGCGTGGTGCGCGCGAACCGGCATCGATGTTTTCTTGGTCCACTTGTCGGTCGCGGGATCGTATTCCCACAGCATTCCAATGGGGTCGCCATTGGCGCCATAGCCGCCCATGACGTACATTTTTCCGTTCGCGGATACTCCGTAGAGTTCCTCTTCCGGCTCGGGGAATACCGCGGCCTTGGACCATTTCGCCTGCGGCACGCCGGGAAATTGCGCATGCACATGCGCCGCTACTCCGAATACACCGACAAACACTATTGCCGCACCCACACCGCGTATCCATCGCAAGGCCGATGACATGTTGCCTCTCTTCCTCGTATTTTTGCTGGTCTGAATAGGCAAGCCAAGCCGCCCGTCTTTGAGCCGCCGGATCAACTCTAGCCTAGCGCAATGCTTTGTGAGAGACAAGAACATCATGGATAAATCGCGCCGGGTGATTGGCGGCGGCACACCCGCCTTTCCGGTTCTCACGCAGCAAGTAACATATTTATGAAGTAAAATTAGACTCAATTAACATTTGTGATTGGAAATCGATCCGCGCCGCAACTCAACCCCCATCGGCCGGAAGCGCGCCGCATTCCGGCGCGCTTTGGATGGGCCTCGCGGAGCTCGACGCCACTGGCTTACTTGTCCAGCATCTCCACGTAGCCGAAGTGGCCGGAGAGCGTTCCGGTCCACCACACTCGGTTTGGATGCGACTGGTCAATCTCGATGCGCCGAAGGTCGGTTTCCGGATAGGGCACCGGGAACACGGCCCAGGCTTCCGACTTTGGATCGAAGCGCGCGACTTTGTCCACGCTCTGCAGGCTGACCCAAATGTAGCCGTTCTTCAAGTCGCCGCAGGGAGAGTACGTGCCGAGGTGGTCTCCGGGGGGCATGAAGGTCTTCATGTCCGACGGATTCTTGTAGTTGATCTTCCAGAGTTGTCCGGTCTCATGCAGGGCGATCCAGATATCTCCGTGGTTATCGAACCCGACTTTTCGGGGAATGGAGCCGGGGATCGGCGATTTGTATTCGTCGATTTTCCCGGTTTCCGGATCCAGGCGGCCCACGCCGTTATTGGCGTATTCCGCGAACCAGATGCTGCCGCCGCCATCAACCGCGAAGCCGTAGGGCCCGACGCTCTTCCCGGACTTGATTCCGTCCGGCGCCGGATACAGCGTGAACTTGCCGGTAGCCGGGTCAAGCCCAACCATGCCGTTGCCGCCGCCGCTGGCTACCCACACCGTTCCGTTCGGATGCTGCCGTATGGTATTGCCGTTTCCCGACCCCTTGATGTCCGCCGGCACGGCGAACGAGCGGAAGTCCCCGGTTACGGTGTTCAGTTCCATCCAGCGGCGGTTGGGGCCGCCGTCGAGCATCCAGACGGTGTCGCCGCGGCCCTTGCTGATGGCGCCGATTCGAACCCTGGGTGAAGCGGCCGCCGGCGGAGTAAATTCCTTGAATTCGTAGGTGTCCGGATTGAGCATGCCGACCAGGCCGCTGTTTCGCTCACCCACGATTCCGTTGCCCCGGGCGTCAACCGTCATTTCGTGCGATTCGGCTTCCATTCTTGGAATCTTGTAGTCCACCACGACGTACTTGGTTTCGATTCCCTTTGCCAGGGTCCTCGGCAACCGGCTGTTTTCATCCGGCCGCGGTCTGGAGAAGTGCGCGGCGAAATAATCAGTGAGGGTCTTGAGTTCGGCTTCGGTAAAATCCTTGGCCGTGCGATTGGCGGCGATATTCGAGCGCATGGAATCGATCAGTGCCGCCCAGTTATCGCGCTCCCCGCGGAAGCTCAAGAACCAACTGGGCGCGTGGCACTGGCCGCACTTGGCAAGCGCAATGTCCGCTCCCGGCCCTTCCGGAAGATCGGGAATGGGATTCTTGCTCCACTCTTCGCCGCCACCAACAACTCCCGGCGTGCCCGGCCATCCGGGCGCCAATGCGGGGGCGCGCTGGTTGCTCAGCGAGAGATCGGCCATCGCCGCCTTGGCCCCAGTTACATCCACCGGCATTTTGTCGCTCTGAAATTCTCCGCCAATGGCCTGCGCCGTGTATTTCCCCACCGGCAGATTCTTGGCCGTGTAACGTCCCTGTTCCTGGGAAACGACCATGATGGTAAGACCCTTGTCAGCGTCCGCCACTTTTACGTAGGCGCCGGCGACCGGTTGGCCCGATGCGCTCTTCACCACTCCCTGAATCACGCCCGGATTGTTTGCCCAAACTGCGCTGGCACAAAAAATTGCCGCCAGCAAGCCCGCGAATCTGATGACTGAGCGCACGATCGAACCTCCTAGGAAATTACATGCAAGGCATGAGCAGACCTGTAGCCTGCTACCAAGCACAAATTATTGTGACAGAGAAATCTCCCGCTTCCCAGTGCTTACCCGATCGGCATACAGGGCACAACTATGCGCGGGAGAACCCGGTAAAACGGCGGAACCAGTATACGCAAAATGCCGAAAACAGCAAACGGATTGAAGCTCGCGACCGGCCCTTTCCCCGACGAATTCGCGACCGAACCTGACTGCCTCAACCCGGGCGCCCGGTTCGGAGGCGCTGCGGCATTCCTCAAAGGGCGGTCCACGCTGCTTACTTCGCGTCGACCGAATATCCACCCTTGATGGCCCGGTAGGCGGCCTCAGCCGTGTTGGGAATGCGCTCCTTGGCCCCGGCCAGGTTTTCATATTCGGGCATGCGCAATTCGGCCTTGATCTGGTCGAGAGTCTTGCCCTGCTTCATCAATGCTCCCACGCGCTGCAGCAGCGTTTCCAGAAAGCCCGTGTAAAAGTC
>JAIQFG010000069.1 GCA_020073375.1 Terriglobia bacterium
ACGTTTGGCGCCTCCGCCGGCGGCCCGATCATCAAGGATCGGCTCTTTGTTTTCGGCGACTATGAAGGTCTGCGCCAGACCAAGGGCATCACCAGCAACTCCACTGTATTTTCCAATAACGCGAGACTGGGGTTCGTGACGAACAACCCCGCCGCCGTTCAGAACCAACCTGCTGGGACAGCCTGCACCTCCCTGGGCGGGAGCCCGGGGCATTTTCTCTCTCCCGCAGCCAACACTTGTGTTAGCGACTACTCCGCGGCGCTGCTCGCTCTTTGGCCGACTTCCACCGCCGTTCAAGCCGCTAACGCGGACAGAGCGACTTTCATTTTCTCCGGCGTGCAGCGAGCGCCCGAAAATTTCGGGACCATGCGCGTGGATTACAAGATTAGTGACAAAGACAGCCTGTTCGGGACATTCCTCCGGGACCTGGCGGAATACACCCAACCCGACGCGTTCAATGACGTTCTTTCCGAGTCCAACACGGCCAGAACGACGGTCGCGCTCGAATGGAGCCACACGTTCAGTTCGAGTTTCGTGAACGCCGCGCGTATCGGCTTCAATCGCGACAACGTACGAAACTCCTTCACCCCGACGGCGATCAATCCCGCTGCTGGGAATCCGGCTTTGGGCGGATTAGCTGGGCAGTCCGCGCCTCGGCTATCGGTCGGCGGCGGAATCACCGACTTTTTCGGCGGCACCGAAACGGGATCGCACTATCTGCACACCTGGAATTCGTATCAGTATGGCGACGATGCATTCTGGGTGCATGGCGCTCACACCATCAAATTCGGTGTCAGCATCGATCGAATGCTTTACAATGAACACACGTTCCAGAGTCCCGGCGGCCGTTATATTTTCAATAACCCAGCCGCTACGTTTGGGAACCGCATTCTGCAGTTTCTTTCGGGTGAGCCCAGCCACTTTGAGGCGGGCCTGCTCAGCATCGTGGATAACCCGCGGGAATTTCGCCAGACGGCGTTTGGTTTCTACGCCCAGGATGACTGGAAATTCAAGTCCAACCTGACGTTCAACATCGGCCTGCGATATCAGCCGACCACCGTCCTGAACGATGCCCAGGGCCGAATTACTAACTTGGCGACCATTACCGCCACTTCTCCCACATGCGGATCCAACTTTACCGCCCCGATCCCTGCGCAGCCGGGATCCTCCTGCGGCGGCGTCGCTCCCTACTATAAGAATCCCACGCTTCGCAACTTCGAACCTCGGCTCGGCTTTGCCTGGGATCCCTTCAAGGATGGAAAGAGCTCGATTCGAGGCAGCGTCGGTCTCTACGACGTGGACCCGTTTGCGGGCTACTTCCTGCTGCAGCAGAACCAGGCTGCTCCGTTCCTCATCTTCAAGAGCATTGATGGATACGCGAACTTCGGGCCGGCGGGATCCGCGTTCAAGCCACAGGTGGGCGGCGTGCAGCTTGCGAATTCCGTCTCCAGCAAGCTGGCGATGTCCACGATCGAAAGCGCTCCTCACCGTAACTATGTCGAGCAATGGAACCTCTCGTTGCAACGGCAACTCACGTCCGATATGTCTCTGACGGTTGGCTATGTGGGCTCTCACGGAGTCCATCTACTGATGCGCGGCGATGACGGAAACATGTCCGGCGCGCCCGGCGCCGCTGCGGAAGCCAAGACGACCCCGTATGGGTACTTGTTCCCGGCAACCACGGCAAAAGTCAATCCAGCCTTGGGAGTCATCCGGTACATCTACTGGAATACGGATTCGAATTACCACGGCTTGAACCTGAATCTGGACAAGAAGTTCGCGCATGGCTTCCAGTTCCAGGTTGCCTACACGTTTTCCAAATCGCAGGATGACGACTCGCAATCAGTCGCCGGCGACAGCTTCGCCAATGGCATCAATTCGCCGATCTGGTGGCTGCCGAAAGCGTACTACGGCCCATCCGACTTCAACATAACGCACACGCTTTCCCTCAACGCGCTCTACACAATTCCGACGCCAAAATCGTGGCACGGCGCCATGAACCAGGCGTTTGGCAATTGGGAAGTGGGCGGCATCTACGCGTTCAACAGCGGGACTCCGACCACTGTAACCAGCGCCGGCGACCCCCTGCAATTGGGCAACGGTGGCGCGGACCCCTATGGTCCTTTGGTCAGGGTCGCGGGGTGCAATCCGATTAATTACACGGTTGGAGGGCCCACGGTCGGGTACCTGAACACAAACTGCTTCACGGGGGCAACAGTGCCCACGTCAGCGGTTGCCTCCCTACCGTATGCATGCAATGGCTTCTCGGCAGCAGGAAGCACTAAGAATGGCGTCCCCACGGCTATACCCAGTTTGACGGGCACTGGCCAAACCTACTGCTCCAACCTTCTGCCATTCAACGTGGGCCGGAACACGATCAACGGGCCTCACTTCTCCAATCTGGACTTCTCGGTTCACAAGGTGTTTCCAATCACGCGGATATCGGAAACTTTCAACGTCCAGTTCCGAGCGGAGATCTTCGATATCTTTAACCACTCCAACTTCAACCCGCCGCAGCCTCTCAGCGGCGACAGCAATTCCGGATTGATTAACCCCGATGGATCTTACGTCGGCGTCGGAAACATCACGGCTCCGGCGAACCTGCAGACACCTGCGAGAGAAATTCAGTTCGCTCTCAAGGTGAACTGGTAGATTCAATCTGGCTCATCTCTCCGACAGCCCGGCCGCCTCGCGGTGGCCGGGCTGTTTTATTTTTAGGGAGAATCTAATCAAAGCGGGTTGGCTTTAGCTGCGCCTTGATGTAAGGCTTGTCCTCCGCTCACGGCATTCCCCACATGCGAGTTCTTCCTCGGGGAGAATAAGCCTCCTTCTTTCAGGGAATTTTCAGGCTGCCGGGACTATAGTTCCCAGCGATCCATCAAGTGTTAGAGAAGATGTCTTTGCCAAGCCCATCCGCCTTTGATAACGTGTGGGCACAATATCCGGTTCGACGGTGGCTTCATTTTGGCTTGCGTATCAGGCGCGGGATTGTACCGAAGATTCAAGGGTAAACAGTAGGACAGGCTTCAGCCTGTCGGGTTCAATTCCGCCGGCAAGTCCAAAATCGACAGGCTTCAAGCCTGTCCTGCCAGGAGGCCTGCAAGACTGTCTCTTGGGGCCGCATGATGCGGCCGCAAATCAATCAGGGGGAAGACGCAATGAAGATTTCGAGGTACGCACGACTCGCGCTGGCATTCGCCATCGTGCTGGCCGCTGCCTGCACTTTTGCAGGGTCGCCGGCCACCGGGTATCACCTGATCAAGAAAGTTTCGTTCGGCGCGGCGCCGGGAATTGGAGCCACGCGCGAGTATTTCGACTACGTGGTCGTGGACTCCGCGGCGCGCCGCGTGTACTTGTCGCACGGCACCGAGATCATCGTGGTCAACGCCGATACTGGAGAGAAAGTCGGCCAGATCACGGGTGATTGGAAGCGCGTGCACGGATTGGCTCTGGCGCCGGGAACGGGCCGCGGATTCATTACCGACGGCGACGCGGGCGAAATCGTGATGTTCGACATCAAGACGCTCAAGGTGCTCAAGAGCATCAAGGGCCAGGACGACGCCGATTGGATTCTGTACGATCCCGCGTCGAAGCTTATTTTTGCGTTCAACGGGAGCTCCAAGAACTCGACCGTGATCGATCCGGCGAAGGGCGAAGTGATCAAGACCATCGACCTGGGCGGCGCGCCCGAGCAATCGGTTTCGGACGGCGCGGGGATGATCTATGACAACCTGGCAAGCACCAATGAAATCGTCGCGATCGATACCAAGACCCTTACGGTGAAGTCACGCTTCCCGATCGCCCCGGGCGGCCAGGGCACTTCCATCACCATGGACCGCAAGACGCGGCGGCTTTTCATCGGCGGACGCAAGCCCACCTCGCTGGTAATGATGAATGCGGACACGGGAAAAATCATCGGCGGCGCTTTCCCCATCGGCGACCGCGTGGACGCGAACATTTTCGATCCCACCACCAACACCGTGGCGGCCGCGACGCGCGAAGGCACGCTCCACATTTTTCGTGAAGATTCGCCCGAAAAACTGAGCGTGGTCGAAACCGTGAAGACCGAATTCGGGGCCAAAACCATGGGCTTCGACCCCAAGACTCACAACCTGTTTCTCACCACGTCGGATTTCGGTCCGGCCCCCGCGCCCACCGAAAAACAGCCGAACCCTCAGCCGGTGGCCACTCCGGGAACGTTTCGCCTGCTGATTTACGGCAAGTAACCGGACGCCCTGGAAGCGCCCAACTGCCCGGTTGCCGGACAAATTCACCCGCTGCCTCCCGATATTGGGACGCAGTGGCTGCTCCAGGAAATTTGAGGTCGGGTCGTGATTCTGAATCGCAAGGGAGACTCTATGAAACGAATGAAGCCGGCGTTAAGCGTTCTGTTCTTGATTCTGGCAACGGCAGTGGCGGGAACCGCGCAAGCCCAGCAAGTCACGGCCATCCGCGCGGGCAAGATGTTCGACCCCAAGTCCGGGACGAACCTGACCAATCAGGTCATCCTGATCAGCGGTGACAAGATCACGGATGTCGGCGGCGCCGATAGCGTGAAGGTTCCCGCCGGTGCGAAAGTGATCGACCTCAGCAGCGCCACCGTGCTGCCGGGATTGATCGACGGCCATGTGCATCTGACTGACGTTTCGGGAGGGCTGCAGCACCAGATGATGGTGGCCCTGTTCAGCGCCACCTCCAGCCTGAACTCCGGCTACACCACGCTGGTGGCTATGGGATCGCACGGCGGCGGCTACGCCGACGTGGAATTGAAGAAGGCCATTACAGCCGGCTTGGTGAAGGGACCGCGCATCATCACCGCCGGCCCCATCATCAACATCACCATGCCGGGCAATGCCCCGTTTCCCCTGCTGAACTCGCCCATGGAACCGGACATTCAGGTCAACGGCGCGGATCAAATGCGCGGCGCAGTGCGCGAGTTGGCTAAGTACGGCGCCGAGCACGTAAAGATTCACACCACCGGGCCGTTCTATTTTGACAAGGACGGCAAAATGTATAACCAGCCTCTCCCCACGCGCGATGAACTCGCCGCCGTGATCGACGAAGCGCACCGGCGGGGCATGTGGGTTGCCTCGCACACCTACGGAGGCGAAGGTTTGAAGGAAGCCATCGACCTGGGCCTCGATAACATTCAGCATGCCACCGCGGCAAATGACGACGACATCAAGGAGATTGTGGCCAAGCACCTGCCGATCACTACGACAATCCTCGATCATCGCCAGGACGAGCCCGACGACCTGAAACAGTGGGCGCCGTACAGCCGTTACCGCCTAGTGCAGGTCACCTGGAAGAAGATGCTCGCGGCCGGCGTGATTCTCGGCTGGGGCAGCGGCTCGGCGCCGCCGCCAGGACGCGTCTATAACAAGGAGTGCAACTGCTCGCACGGTGTGCAGGGCGAAATGTTCCCCGTGTTCGTGCAATGGGGAGCCAGCCCGGTGTACACGCTGCGAATGGCCACCACCGTGAACGCGAAAATCATCCGCATGGAAGATAAGCTCGGCACGATCGAAAAGGGCAAATTCGCCGATATCATCGCGGTTTCCGGAAATCCTCTCGAGGACATTTCGGAAATGCAGCATGTGAAGTTCGTGATGAAGGGCGGCGACGTGATCAAGAACGACATGTCGATGATGAGCGGCATGATGATGTCTCATTAGAAAGCAGCAGGCGAGGGGCGGCCCTGCCGCCCCTCTTTTTTTTCGCGCCAAGGATGAGGAAAGACGGCATTCGGGCGGCCGGTTGGACCTCTCGCTCGACCCATTTGACCGCTTGGGGATTCATCAAAACTCTTTTAAGATATTGAGAAGAAGCGAAGGCCTCCCGCTTTCGCCGGATTTGAAAAAGTGGGGATAAAAACGGAGGATTGGAAAATGCGACGTTTTCTGACGATTGCCCTGGTGGCGGTGGCCTTCTTCGGTATTGGGCGATGGACCGTGAAAAGCGCGAACGCGGCCGATGACCTCAAGAGCGAATTGATGAAAGCGGAAGACGCGCGGAACGAAGCTCTGCCGAAGGGCGACGTGGCCGCCCTGCAGAAGCAATACGACGACGACGTGGTGTACACCAACGCACGCGGCGAAACCCTGACCAAGAAACAGCATCTTGCGGAGATTACGGCCCGCAAGCTCAGTTTCGTTTCGTTCAAGCACGACGACGTCACCTTCCACATCTACGGAACCACCGGAATCGTCCTGGGGACCAGCAATTCGGTCGTGGTAAACAACGGCGTCACCTCCACCAATTCCCGCAAGTTTGTTAACGTGTATTCCAAAATGAACGGAAAGTGGTTGTGCGTCGGACATACGGAAACACCCATCGTTCAATAAGATTGTTCACTGAATTGTTCCAATAAACCTCTGAATCGGGGATCTTCGACATGCTTCACACTGGGCGTCATTTTCTGCAAATTCCGGGTCCCACCAATGTTCCGGATCGTGTGCTTCGAGCCATGGATGAGCCGGTGATGGATCACCGCAGCGCCGAATTCGCGGCGCTGGGGACGGAGGTTCTCCAGGGACTGCGCGGTATTTTTCAGACGGCGCAGCCCGTGATCATGTATCCCGCATCGGGCACCGGAGCTTGGGAAGCGGCCATCGTCAATACGTTGTCGCCCGGGGATGAAGTTCTGTTGTTTGAGACCGGACATTTTTCGACGCTCTGGCGCCAGGTGGCTGAGAAATTCGGTGTCAAAGTGAATTATGTTCCCGGCAATTGGCGCAGGGGCGCGTCCGCCGCGGAACTCGAAGCCAGGCTCACCGCTGATCGCGGCCACGCCATCAAGGCGGTCATGGCCGTCCACAATGAGACCTCCACCGGCGTCACCAGCCGCATTCCCGATCTGCGCCGGGCCATCGATTCCGCGCGCCATCCGGCGCTTCTGCTGGTGGATACGATCTCTTCGCTCGGGTCGATCGACTACCGGCACGACGAGTGGGGAGTGGACGTCACGGTCGCGGGCTCGCAAAAAGGCCTGATGCTTCCGCCCGGCATGAGCTTCAACGCGATTTCCGAAAAAGCTCTTGCGGCGACCGCAAAAGCGCGGATGCCCAGGGCCTATTGGGACTGGCAGGAAATGCTGAAGCCGAACCGCAGCGGATTTTTTCCATACACGCCTCCCACCAACCTGATGTACGGATTGCGCGAAGCGCTGCGCATGTTGCAGGAAGAAGGGCTGCCCAACGTTTTCCGTCGCCACGACCGCCACGCGGAAGCGACGCGCGCGGCTGTGCGGGCATGGGGATTGGAAATCGTTTGCGAGGATCCGCGCGAGTATTCGAGTTCCCTCACGGCGGTGTTCGTGCCTGAGGGCAGCGACGCCGATAAGCTCCGCGCCGTAATCCTCGAAAATTTTGACATGTCCCTGGGCGCAGGCCTTTCCAAGCTCGCGGGAAAAGTGTTCCGCATCGGGCACCTGGGAAGTTTCAACGATCTGATGCTCGCGGGAACGCTTTGCGGCGTCGAAATGGGCTTGCGGCTGGCGGGTGTGCCGTTCAAGGAAGGCGGCGTGCTTGCAGCATTGCAATCGATGGCTCCCGCAGGGCAAAAAGTGGAATCCGCGGTTACCAGCAAATAGCCGCCTGGCGCGGTGCGCGCTCGATGCCGTACAGCGGCGTGGGAATATGGCGGATCACGCCGCACCTGTAATATGCTCGCCCGGATCACTCACTCCGGGCGCTTACCCTTGAAAATTTGGGGCGCAACGCGTTTTCACGCCTGTGCGTTTCACACACTGGGATGGAATTCTTGTCCGCGCCTTCAGTGAATTTTCAGGCTGGCAGGCTTATGATTACGCAGATGTCCACTTATAAATTCACTATGAAAATATCTAAATACAGCAAGCACCGGCAAAACAGTACCGCAATGGGCGCATTGGTTGTGCTCGTCTTGTTATTCTCATTTCCAAGCCAGCCGGCACGCGCGCAGGTAGCCGGTGGATCGATTACTGGCACGGTGACCGGTGAATCCGGCACCGTAGTCCCGAACGTTCGGATCTCGGTGAAAGACGTAAGTTCGGGCCTGGCCAGAAATGCCACAACGAACACGGGCGGCCTGTTCAGCGTTCCGGATCTGCCTCCCGGAAATTACGAAATGAACGTGTCCGGCGGCGGATTCATTACGCAAGTATGGACGAACATCACCGTCACGGCCGGAGTCGAGCGCGTCCTGAACGTGGTCATGCAGCCGGGCGACCCTAAGCAGGTCGTGCGCGTCGCCGCTCCTCCTGCATTGGTCAGCGAACCTTGCCCCGCTGTTTGCGGCAGCGCCGGCGCATCGACCGTGCGCGACACCCCCCTGAACGGCCGCGACTGGGCGGCTCTGGCGACCTT
The DNA here is from genome assembly GCA_020073375.1 of Terriglobia bacterium. Lineage (GTDB taxonomy): Bacteria > Acidobacteriota > Terriglobia > Acidiferrales > UBA7541 > Palsa-360. Next base: position 8,346 of record JAIQFG010000069.1, read on the forward strand.
GCAGGCCGGCGTCACTGGCGTGCAAAACGGCAGTGCCACCGGAGGCGGCAACACCGACCGCGGATTCGGCGCTGCCGTCAGCATTTCCGGATCGCGCCCCGATCAGAACAGTTATCGCCTCGATGGAATCAGCATCAACGATTACGCCAACGGCGCACCGGGCAGCGTCCTGGGCGACAACCTGGGCATCGACGCGGTCGAGCAGGTCTCCGTGCTCGGAAGCAACTATCCCGCCGAATTTGGCCGGACCTCGGGCGGCGTGATCAACGTCGTGACACGCTCCGGGAAAAATGCCTTTCACGGTTCGCTGTATGAATTCCTCCGCAACAGCGCTCTCGACGCGCGAAATTTCTTTGACGGCCCGGTGATTCCCCCTTTCAAACGGAATCAATTCGGGGGTTCGGCTGGAAGGGCCATCCGCAACGACCGCACGTTTATTTTCGGGGACTATGAGGGCTTGCGCCAGTCGCTCGGCGTGACCACAGTCGATACCGTACCCTCCGCGAATGCCCGCTTGGGAATCGTGCACGACGCAATCGGGAATTTGCTCGGTCCCGACGGCAATCCGGCGAGTGGCCCTTGGACCGGCCCTTGTCCGATTCCCGCAACGCAGACGAATCGGGCGCCGGGTCAGGCCGGTTTCTGCGTCGACAACTTCACGGCCGTCGGTACTCCGCAGAACCCTTCCTTCTTAGATGCTTTTTATCCTCTACCAAATGGGCAGATACAGCAAAATGGCAATTCTGGAATTTTTGCGTTCTCCGCACAGGACGTGACCTCCGAAAATTATTTCACCGTCCGGGTGGATCATAAAATTTCGGATAGCGACAATATCTACGGCTCCTATATGCGGGACAACTCGAAGACGGTGCAGCCCGGCACGTTCGGCGAGTTGTTTTCCGATGTCGTCTCAAGCCGCATGGCCGCGTCAATCCATGAGCAGCACATGTTCAGCCCGAATTTCCTCAACGTGGCTCAAATCGGTTTCAGCCGCGCCGTGGGAATTATTGGACAGGTGGACAGAGTCTTGAATCCACTTATGTCCGATACAAGCTATGCGTTCTTGCCGGGAGGATTCGCCGGACGTATCACACTCATCCCTGGGCTCACGGATTTTATGGGCGCTCTGACCGCCTCGGGATTGCTTGGATCCAGCAGGTCCATGTTCTGGAATTCGTATCAGGGGGGAGACGACGCCGTTTTCACCCGGGGAAGGCATTCCGTGAAGTTTGGCGCGGAATTCGAACGGATGCAATCCACGCAGATATCGACAGGTATCGCCAATGGGTCGTTTCGTTTCGATTCTTTGACGCGATTCCTGACCAACCAGCCATCGTCGTTTGCGGGAAACGGTTCGCTCGCGTTGCCTGATATTGGAATTCGACAAACGCTCTTCGGCGCCTACGTGCAGGATGACATCCGCCTGAACAAGAATCTGACGCTGAATGCCGGCTTGCGCTACGAAATGGTGACGGTACCGACCGAAGCGCACGGGCGCACGGCCATCCTGCAAAATTTAACCGATCCCCTGCCCACCTGCGGTGTAACAACCCCGGGATGCTCCAGCACCGGCCCGCTGTTCTCGAACCCCACGCTGAGGAATTTTGAGCCGCGCCTCGGTTTTGCCTGGAACCCGCACAGTGGCAAGACGCTGGTTCGCGGCGGATTCGGCATATTTGACGTTTTGCCGCTGCCTTACGAATTTACTCTCACCTTCCAGCGAGTCCTGCCCTTCTTTCTGAACATCGTCGGAAATAATATTCAGGGCGGTATGTTTCCTACCGGCGCGTTCCAGCAACTGAGCGGAGATTTGTCCTCCGGGTCCGCGTACTTTCCCGATTCAGCTCCCAAACGCAATTACGTGATGCAGTGGAACCTGAGTGTTGCTCGCGAATTGTCGTCTACCTTGGCGATTACGGTTGGCTATGTGGGATCGCGCGGCGTCCATCAGCCATACCGCGTCGATAACATCGACATGGTTCTCCCCACGCTGACTTCAGCGGGCTACCAATGGCCCTGCGGACCGAACGGTCTCGGCAACCCGTGCGCCACGGGCTTCCTTCCGAGCGGCGCGCCCAGCACAGTGCTCAATCCGAATTTCGGACGCATCAACTCCACCCTCTGGCAGGCCGGTTCGGCGTACGATGCGCTGCAGGCGGATGTCGCCAAGCGCGTCAGCCACGGCTTCACTTTCCACGGCGCGTATACTTTCGGCAAGAGCATCGATACGCTTTCCGCCACTGAAGCCGACGACGCTTTCCCCAACGGGTTGTTCAACCAGCTATTTTTCGACCAGAGGACCACGCGCGGCCTTTCAGATTTCAACGTCGCCCAGACTTTCGTCCTGAGCCTCACCTGGGAAATTCCCGGGCCGCACATCGATTCAAAAATTCCGGAGTGGGCTCTCAGCGGCTGGCAGGTGGGCGGCCTCTACAAGGCCAGCACGGGGCAGCCGTTTACGCTCATTCTCGGTGGAGACCCCGTGGGGACCAAGCTGGACGAGACCGGCCTGGTGCCGAGCGTCGTTCCCGGATGCAAACTGGTCGATCCCAATTTCAAGAAGAATCCGTTTGGCCCGGTTTATATCAACCCCAATTGCTTTGCGCTTCCATCGGTGCCGACGGGAACGACATTGGCTTTCCCGTGCGCCAATTTCGCGGGGGCCGCGGCCGCGCCGAGCGGCAGGGCGTATTGCGCGAATTTACGGGGAGACCTGGGCCGGAACGTTATTATCGGCCCGGGCCTGTCCAAGCTGGATTTTTCCGTGTTCAAGAACAACTACGTGAAGCGCATTTCAGAAAGTTTCAATGCGCAGTTCCGCGCGGAGATTTTCAATATTTTCAATCGCGCGAACTTTTCCTCGCCTACCGACAACCTCGCCGTATTTGACCAGAACGGGCAGAGCATCCAGAGCGCGGGCCTGCTGACCTCCACGCAGACCACTTCGCGACAGATTCAGGTTGCGCTGAAACTGATCTGGTAGATACGAACTGCCGCGGGCTACTGTGGTGCCGGCGAGACGCCGGCGCTACGAAGTCCCTCTACTTCCCCTGGATGAACTGCAGCGTGTAGGCCGTCGCGGGATCGATCGGATTGGAAAGCACTTTCAGGTCGGTCAATTGTTCGTACATGGTGGCCCAGCGCTTCGGGTCCATTTGCCCGAACTGCGCGCCGCTTGGATCGTCGCCGGCCACGAAATGGCCATCCCGCAATTTTTGCCATGTAAACTGCATCCATTCCGGATTGAGCGCGGGATTCAATTTTGCAATGGCCGCATGCGCCGCCGCGGGATCGTTCAAATAGTCCCGCCATCCCTTCACCGATGCGCGCACAAATTTCGCGACGATCTCCGGATGCTGCTGCACTTCCTCGCGCGTGGTAAACATCACGCGGTAGGGGCTGTATCCGGCGTCGCTGGTCAGCAGGACGCGCGTCTCGATCCCCGCCTGGCGCGCGAAAAACGGCTCCGACGTGGCGAACGCCTGCTGGATGTATTGCGGGTCCGCGACGAAATTCGCCACGTTCATCATCGCCGGAACTTCGTGGACGTTGTTCAGCCGGAAGCGTTTCTCAATATATTGAAACCATGTGGATCCGGTTTTGATCGCCACCGTGTGACCATTGAGATCGGCGAACGACCGGATGGGCGAATCCTTCCGCACCATGATGCCTTGCGGATCCATCTGCATCGTCGCCGCCACGGCCATCAGCGGCTGCCCGTCGGAAACCGCCTCGAGGACCTGGTCGGAAGAGGCCATGCCGAACTGGGCGCTGCCTGAAGCTACCTGCTGAGCGACTCCCACGTACGGACCGCCGGGCTGGATGGCTACGTCCAGTCCCTCATCCTTGTAATAGTCCTTTACCAGGGCGGTGTAAAAACCGCCGTGCTCAGGTTGCGGATACCAGTCCGCCTGCAGCGTGATTTTCGTAAGGCCCGGAGCGGTCGCGGAATGGCCGCAGCCCAGGCCGCACAGTGCGCCCATCAGGAGAAACTTCCGGACGCGGGGGAGAAACCTGCCCATCTTCCGTCTCCACAAGGAGAAATCCACCGCAGCTTAGCATGAGTGTTTGCCGAACCGGCGCTATAATGCATCCCATACAAAAATTCAATGAGAAGGCGCGCGGCGCACCCGGCCGCAAAATGTTAAATTGAGCCATGGCCCATCCCGCAAAATCTGCCGGTCGTATTACCGGCGCGGACGAAGCGTTCATGCGCGAAATCGTTCTCTTCACGGCGCGCTCGATGCAGACCCCTCATCCCGTTCCCTTCGGCGCGCTGATTGTGAATACGCGCACGGGCGATCGGTTGATGCGCGCCACCAACGCGGTGATGCGCGAAAACGATCCGAGCTCTCACGCCGAAACACGCACGGTTCGCCTGGCCTGCAAAAAACTCAAGCGCCCATTCCTGGCCGGATACACGATGTACTCCACGTGCGAACCCTGCGCGATGTGCATGGCCAACGCTCTTTGGGCCAGGCTGGATCGCGTGGTGTACGGCGCCACAATCGACGACGCCAAAAAGCACGTCCTGCAGATCTACATCCCCGCCAAAGAAGTTGCGCGCCGATCGGACATGCAGTGCCGGGTGGACGGGCCGGCCCTGCGCGATTTGTGCTACACGCTGTTCACGCACCCCAACATGCTGAAGGCGTTTCGCAAGTGGAGTTCGCGCAAATCCTGAACCCGCCTGCGCCTGGAACTTGTTTTGGGATATGGAACATGCTGAACGAAACTCTCATTGCCGAGCTTCGATCCATCCTGGGCGACGACTCGCGCGTCATCACCGAGCCGCAGGTCGTCGAGCAGCTTTCCAAGGATTTTTATTGGTACTCGCCGGTGCTGCGCAAGCAGCTCGACGGCAAGGTGGGCGACGTCGTCGTGCAGCCCCTGGACGCCGCCGAAATCCAGAAAATCCTGCGCGCCTGCTTTTCGCAAAATATTCCGGTGACGGTACGAGGAGCGGGCACCGGAAACTACGGTCAGGCCGTGCCCTTGCAGGGCGGCGTGGTGTTGGATCTAGCGCGCATGGATCGCATCGAATCAATCCAGCCGCAAGGCGTGGCGATTTGCCAGCCCGGGGCGCGGCTCGGCATGTTGGAAGTGGAAGCGCGCAAAGCGGGCTGGGAGTTGCGGTGCTATCCTTCCACCGTGGTGAAAGCATCGGTCGGGGGGTTCCTCGGCGGCGGTTCCGGCGGCATTGGCACTGTGGCCAACGGAAATCTTCGCGACTTTCAAACCGTGCGCGCCATCGAAGTGGTCACCATGGAGCCGGAACCCCGCATCGTCCTGCACGAAGGCGAAGCGGTTCACGAAATCCTGCACGCCTGGGGCACCAACGGCGTGATCACCCGCACCTGGCTCGCACTTGCGCGCGCGGTCGACTGGTCGCAGTGCGTCGCGGCGTTTGACACGTTCGACGCTGCATTTGATTTCAGCGAACAGATCGCCTGCGGAAAAGAGTGGACCAAGCGCCTGGTCACGACGTTTGAGTGGCCGATCCCATCTTTTTTTACGCCCATTATCAAATATGCGCCGGAAGGAAAATCACTGATCTTCTTCCTGATTGCGAGTACGCAGTGCGCGGCGCTGGAATCCGCCGCGCTGGCCGCGGGGGGAACCATCCCCTACAGCGGAGCCTATGCCGGACTCAATATGAGGCCGTTACTTTCCGACTATACCTGGAACCACACTACACTCTGGGCCATGCGCGCCGAGGAAGCCTACACATATTTGCAATGCGGCTTCGACCCGGATGCAGTTCGCGATCAAATGCGCCGGCTGCGCGGGAAATTCGGCTTTGAGATTCTGTTCCACATGGAATTCATGAAGAATGCGGCCGGGCGGATCGTTCCCGGAGCGATCCCCCTGATTTATTACACGACGGAGGAGCGCTTGAACGAAATGATCTATTTTTGCAGGGAAATCGGAGTGTTCGTCGCGAATCCGCATGTCAACAACGTGGAGGGCGGCGGAAGATACCGCGCGGACAACGTGCAGCTTCTTGCCAAACAGCGTTACGACCCGAAGGGCCTGCTCAATCCCGGAAAAATGATCACGTTTCATCCCGAATCCTCGACGGCCGGAGCGGTAAAGTGAAGACCTCGATTCCCAACAATCGCACATTCGCCTACCTGAACTGGAAACAAGTCGACGCGCTCCCGCGCGAGTCCACTCTACTTGTCCTGCCGACGGCGGCCATCGAGCAGCATGGACATCACCTGCCGCTGGCCACCGATACGCTGATCAATAATCTTCTGCTCGGCCACGCGCTTGCCAAATTGCCCGCGGAAATGCCTATCTATGCGCTGCCTCCGGTGCATTACGGCAAGAGCAACGAACACATTGGATTTCCAGGAACGCTTTCGGTGAGCGCCACGACGTTTATGGCCGTGGTGCGCGACGTGGGCGCGAGCCTGGCCAAAGCCAATTTCAAAAAACTCGTTCTGTACAATACTCATGGCGGAAATACCTCGCTTGTCGACGTGATGGCGCGCGACCTACGCGCGGAATTCGGCCTGCGCACGTTCACGCTGCACGGATCGGGTGGAATTTCGTTTGAAGGGCTGGATCCCCAGGAACGCGCGTACGGATTTCATGCCGGCGAAGTGGAAACTTCCTTTCTGCTGGCCGGCATTCCCGAAGTTGTCGATCAGTCCGCCTATACCGCGAATTACATCGCCGATATTACCAGGCCCGAACTGCTCTTGCCGGAAAACGCACCGGCGACGTTCGCCTGGCTCACGCGCGACATTGCCGAAAGCGGCGTCCTGGGCGATCCTCACCTGGCTTCGGCCGAAAAGGGCGAGCGCTGGCTGGAAGAGGCGGCAACGCGACTGGCCGCGGCGTTGCAAGCGATGGCGCGCTATTCGGACCGCCAAGGCTCATGAGCGGACCTGCGCTGGTGGATTGCGGCAACGGCGTGCGCCTGGAGCGCGGGGCGCGTTGCCTCACGCGTGACGGCGTCGAACTTGTTTCCGATCACTACTACCCTCCCGAAGCCGGACCAAACCCAACACTGCTGATGCGCCAGCCGTACGGCCGGGACATCGCGTCCACGGTCGTCTATGCGCATCCGGCCTGGTTTGCGCGGCGCGGATACAACGTCGTCATTCAGGATGTGCGCGGGCGCGGCGATTCCGGCGGTGAATTTTATCCTTTCCGCCACGAAGCGCTCGACGGCGCAGACACGATCGCCTGGTTGCGCGCCCGGCCCGAATCGAACGGCCGCGTTGGCATGTACGGCTTTTCCTATCAGGGAATGACTCAGATCTTGGCCGCCGCGGAAAATCCCGAAGGGCTGCAATGCATTTCTCCCGGAATGACTGCCTGCGATCTTTACCACGGCTGGTTTTATCATCAAGGCGCGCTTCGGCTGGCATCATCGCTCGGCTGGGGAATTCAGCTGCTTAAGGCCGATGCGCGGCGCAAACAATTGCGCGAAGCAAGCGACCGGCTCGAACAGGCATGGGCCAATCTTTCGTCGCAAACCGGCGTGCTCCCGTTTCGCGCGCATCCCGCGCTGCACGGCGAAGGGTTGCCGCAGTACGTGCTCGATTGGTTCAATCACGACCAGCCCGGCGAATATTGGACCGCGCTCGATGTCAGCCAACGCTTGGATCAAATCCGCCTGCCCGCCCTGCATATTTCGGGCTGGTATGACACTTACCTGAAAGGCAGCATCGATGGTTTTCTGACGCTGTGCAACCACGCCGGAGGCGAATTCTCTCGCGAACACCAATACCTCATCGCCGGGCCCTGGATTCACATCCCGTGGGGTGATCGGATCGGGAGCGTCAATTTTGGCCCGGAGGCGCTGCTCGACACCGATTCCATTCTTCTTCGCTGGTTCGATCACTGGTTGAAAGACTCCGGCGGGTTTGCGGCGGAGCCACGCGTCCGCCACTTCGTCCTGGGAGAAAATCGCTGGCGGCAGGCTGGCGCTTTCCCTGCGGAGGCGAATTACATCCTCCATTTGCACACCGGCGGCAACGCGAATTCTCGCAAGGGAGACGGCACCCTTTCCCCGGAAGAACCAGTCGGCGGCGAACCCGCCGACATTTTCGTTTACGATCCGGAAGTTCCGGTCCTCGCGCCGGGCGGCCCGGCTGCGGCAAGCGGCCCATACGATCAAGCGTCGATGGAACTGGGCAACAATTTGCTCGTCTATTCCACACCACCGCTCGCCGATCCGCTGTGGATTTTCGGCATCCCCCGAATCAATCTGTATGCATCCACATCCTCGGCGGAAACGGATTTTACCGCCAAGCTCGTGCGAGTGAAGCCGGACGGCGCGGCCGAATTCATATGCATGGGAATTGCAAGGTCGAGCTATCTGTTTCGTGAAACCGGGTACGCGAGTGACAAAATTCATTTGTGGAATTTCTTTCTGGATGCAACGTCCTGCCGGTTCGATCGCGGCGACCGCATACGCCTCGAAATCGCCAGCAGCGCCTTCCCTCTCTACGACCGCAATCCGGGAAGCGGTGTCGCATCCTGTAACGCAACTTCGTGGGACTGGCGGCGCTCGACGCAAATCGTCTACCACACACAGGAATTGCAGTCCGCGCTTTATTTGCCTGCAAGCGAGGCGCCCTTGTGAGCCGCGCGCCGGAAATCCGCGGCGAACTCCGGAGCGATGTCCCGCAGATCGAACTCGCGGGCGTGACAAAGAGTTATGGTTCCGGCCCCGCCGTGCTCCAATCGCTGGATCTTACGATCGGCCGCGAGGAATTCGTCAGCATCATCGGTCCATCGGGCTGCGGCAAATCCACGATCCTGAAGTTAATCTCCGGACTGACCGCGCCCACCGCCGGAACCATTCGCGTGGAGGGCATAACGCCGGTGAACGCCCGCGAAACGGTTTCCTACGTCTTCCAGGAAGCGACGCTTCTGCCCTGGCGCACGGTCAGCGCGAATATCGGCCTCAGCCTGGAACTGGAAGGCGTCGCCGGCGACCGCAGAAAAAAAACGATCGCTTCCCTGCTGGCGCTGGTGGGCCTGAATCACGTGGCGGATGCCTACCCGCGCGAACTTTCCGGCGGAATGAAAATGCGCGTCTCGATCGCCCGGGCGCTGGCCACCAGCCCGCGCCTGCTGCTATTGGACGAGCCGTTTGCGGCGCTCGATGAAATGTCGCGCGACCGCTTGAACGAAGAAATCCTGCGCCTGCGCAATGAACAGAAGTGGGCCGCCGTATTCGTCACGCATTCGGTGGCCGAGGCCGCGTTCCTCTCCGACCGAATCGTGGTGCTGGCCCCCAACCCGGGACGCATTCACGCGGTGTTTTCGGTCGATTTGCCGACGCCGCGCGTCGCGGCTCTGCGCACGTCGCCTGAATTCGACGCGTTGGTGTCGAGGGTGTCTCACGCCCTGAGGGAGACGCTCGCGGCATGAAACAGAGACTCTTGACTGCGATGAATGCCCTGCTGGTATTTGCCGCGCTTCTGGTGTTGTGGCAGGTGGTGCTGTGGGTATTGCGCGTGCCGCCCTACATGCTGCCAGCGCCGTACGCAGTGGCGAAAGCGGTCCGCGCGCGGTTCCCAACGCTGCTGAATTCGCTGGCCATCACGGCGGAGGAATCCGCGGGAGGCCTTGTTGCGAGCATCGTGGTCGGGGCCCTCATCGCGCTGATCTTCGCGCAATCGCGCTGGGTGCGAAGAATGTTTTATCCCTACACGCTGCTGCTGCAAACCGTGCCGATCATCGCGGTGGCGCCTCTGATCCTGATGTGGGTGGGGGCAGGCCAAACGGCCGTGACGCTGATCGCGTTCATCATTTCGCTCGCACCCATCATCGCCAATACCACGCAGGGCCTGATCAGCGTGGACGAAAATCTGGTGCATCTCTTCCTCATGCACAACGCCTCGCGCGCCCAGTTGCTCTTCAAACTGCGCCTGCCGCATGCGGTACCTTCGCTGTTTGTCGGCATTCGCATCGCCAGCGGTATCGCGGTGATCGGGGCCGTCACCGGCGAGCTATATGCCGGATCGAGCCAGGTGGGCGTGGGAGGCCTGGGCTACTCCATCCTCTACGCATGGTCGCAGCTGCAAACGGACTATCTATTTGCACTGGTTTTTGCCACCACGGTTCTGGGATTCTGCTTTTTTTTCCTGGTGATGTTTTTAGAATGGTATTTTCTGCACCGCTGGCATGAATCAGTACGGGTTCCGGAGATTGAATGACGCGGCGGCGTGGCCCGCTCGGGAACGTGGCGCCGCTGGAACATCTCGCGACGCGGTCGGGAAGCATTCATTGGCATGACGTCAAAGTGCCCGCCTGAAGGCGGGCGCTACATTGCGGTGCGGGCTGCCCAAACAACTTGACGAGGTGAACACAAATGTTGCGGCTGGAAACGGAAACTGGATATTGGCTGGTCATGCATCCCGATCACGCCCGGTTAGCCGGAGCATTCGCCCAGCGCTGGGGAAACGAGCGCTTCCTTCCTCCCGAACCGCGCGAACACGTGCTGCGGGGCATCGCGCGCCATGACGACGGCTGGGCCGCGCGCGATGCCGCCCCGCAAATCACGCGCCAGGGAAAACCCAGCGCATTTTCCGTGGAACTGGTTGGAAAATATTCAGCCTTCGAGGAAATCGATCTGGAGGATTACCTGGCCGTGCGCGACCGCGCCGTGCGCCTGATCGCCACCGAGGATCCCTACGCGGCCATCCTGATTTCCATGCACACCTACAGCCTGCTTTCGGACCACGCCGACCGCTCGACCATCGCCCCCGCGCAACTCCCCCTGCTCGATCGCTTTTTGGTCGACCAGCTGGCGTTCCAGAAATCCCTGCGCGAGCAGGTCGCATCCAATAGGTCCTTTGCAAAGGGACACACCAGCAACGCCGCAATCTACGATCACTTCCGCCTGCTGCAGGCCAGCGACAATCTCTCGCTACTCACGTGCGTGGATTTCCGCCAGCCGGCCACACTGTTGCATCCGTTGCCCACGCGCGACGGCGGCCACGTTCCCGTCCAGGTTCGCTCCGCCGGGCCGCGCCATTTCGTACTGGATCCTTACCCGTTCGCCGAACCCTCGCTGACGTTTCAATTTCCCGCGCGCCACGTTCAAGGCAAGATTTTCTCTGCTGCGGAGCAGCTCCAGCGCGCCTTCCAGCAAGCCCCCGTTGAGACGCTTTCTGTCACAGTCAGCGCAAGTTGAGCCGAAAGTAGGATAGGCTTCAGCCTGTCGCATTTTTTACACGCCGGCAAGATCAAACCCGACAGGCTGAAGCCTGTCCTACTCAAAACAAACCGGCGGCGTTCCGAAGAATGCCGCCGGTTCAGAACCGTCCATTTCAGGGTTGGCGTTAGAACGACAAGCTGAGCGACATCTGAATCTGCCGCGAGCTGCCGATCGTCTTCGTGACCTGGCCAAGGCCGCCAGGGCAGTTATAAAAATAAAACCCGTCGAAAGCGTTCGCGCCGGGATCCGCTTTGCACGCCGCGGCGGTGGGCGCAACGTTCATGCCCTGGTCCGGATAGGCGCTGAAGTTCAGGTTTTGGGTAACGTTGTCGATGGGGATGTCGAAGCTGGGCGTATTGGTTAGGTTGAAAATCTCAAAGGTGTATTTCAGGGAGATCTTCTCGGTCAATGCGGTGGTCTTCACGATTTGTATGTCAGCGCGGCGCTGCCACGATTGGCGGAAAATGTTGCGCTGGCCGGTGGTGAAGTTTGTTTCAAAAGTATCGCCGGCGGGAATCGCGCCACCCAGGTCGCCCGGATTCAGCGTGGGCAATGTGAAGCAGCCCGCTTTGAGAGCCGGTGAATTGGGGTTGTTTCCGACATCTCCGGTCAGCGCATTCTGAGGAGTACACCCGGCGCCGAAGTTCAATGGCACGATGGGATTGGTGATTCCGTCGTTAATACTGTAGAACGTGCTGCCAACGGCTCCGGAATAATCGATCACGCTGTAGGGTTGGCCACTCTGGACGATAACCACTCCTTGCAAAGCCCATCCGTCAGCCACCTTGCCTGCAAAAGAGGCGGGCCGGAAGAACTTCGGGAGCTCATAGTGATAGTCGATATTGACTACGTGCGTGCGGTCAAAGTCCGACGGGCCGTAGCCGTCGCGGATATTGAGCGGGTTATTGCCGTTGTAGAACAGGCCGAGCGCGCTTTGCTCGTCGAGCGAACGGGAGAACGTGTACGAAACGCCGAACGCGAGCCCGTGGCTGATCTTCTTTTCGATGTGCGCCTGCAACGCGTTGTAGGCCGATATCCCTTCAGCGGTATAGGATTCGGATTCTCCCGCGTACCCGATGTAGGGAACCCGAAGGTCCACGTTGCCGCCCTCCGGGTTTGCCAGGAAGAATTGCCCGTTGGGCAGCACGGACGGGTTGCCGTTGAAAAAGATGTCATCCGGATTATTGGAATTCTGCACCGTGTATCCGTACGTGTAGGACTGGACCACGCGTGACAATCCACCGGCGCATTTTGCCGCCGGCCCGCACAAGGGGTTCGTGGGAGTCGCAATCCTAGACTGGTTAAACGGAATGGGAATGACCTCATGACGGCCGAGGGCATTCACAAAGCCGATGTCAATCGCCAGGTCGTTGCGCGGCTGCCATTGAATGTCGAGCGTGGAATTCATGGTGTAGGGAAGTTTGTTATCCCGCGCATAGACGCCCAGATAGAACGGGTTTGGATTGGCAAGGTTTGGAGTGCACCCCAGACTCGCGGCCTGTGGGTTATTAAAGCTGGCGAGCGTACAGGCATTCGGCAAAACAACGCCGTTCGCCTTGCCCGAAGGCTGAATAGGAGTTATCCCATATGGATTTTGCAGAGTCGGCGTGCACTGGGGGGCAACCACCGTGCAGGATTGCGAAGTGACGAACGGCTCCTGCTGGTTAATGCCGAAAGGCCCTCCCGTCGTTTCATTCTGGGTAACGCCCGGGGATAGATAGCTGAAGAGTTCGCCGCGGTCGTAGTACATTCCCCATCCCGCGCGCACCACAATCTTGTTGCTGAAAATCTTGGGGCTCCAGGCAACGCCCAGCCTGGGGGCAAAACCCCATTGCCGTCCGGTCAACGTTGTGGGGCTGACGCCGGACGTGCCGTTTGTGTTATTTCCGGCGATGATCAAGCCGTTGGAAACAATCGTGTCCGCGGTCGCATCGTACGAATACTTGGTGGGATCGAAATTCAGCAAATTGCCGTATTTTTCCGTCAATCCGCCGTCCCAATCGAAGCGCACACCGGCCGTGATCGATAGATTGGAGTGCAGTTGGAACTTGTCCTGGACATATTCGCCGGTTTCGTTGGCGCGCCAGTAGCGGTTGGGATTGCCGACCAGCAAAGCCGTCGAGTTGTACAGATAATATGGGGTAATGTTGCCGCCCAGAAAGTTCGTGAAGTCCGACGATGCAATCATACCCATTTCATTTCTGCGATCCCTGGTATTGAGCTGGGTATAGGAGAAATTTCCACCGAACGTCACCGTGTGCTTCCCGAAGGTCCAGATGGCGTTGGCCGAGGGGTTGAAGCGGTTCTGAAAAACGCCCGTGAAGGCCGCCTGCGATACGGCGCCGGCCCCGATGTTTGCCGTGTAGGTGTACGAAGTGGCCGTTGTTCCGGCAAACACGATGCCGATGCCGGGGAATTGATTTGCGCCCAACGTGTTGATCGTGCAATCCGCGAGAGTTGCGGTGGGCACAAAACCCTGGCACGCCGAGGCAAATTGCCCGAGAGTAAAGGGCTGATCCACAGTGCTGTAGGCCTTCTCACGGATAAAGCCGAACGTTTCGGTCACACTCAGGTTGGACTTGATGACTTGCGTATGGCTCAGGGAGATCACGTGACTGCCCGCGTCCAGATGCTGGTCAAAGCCCGGGTACATGGAGTAGCCGTAAGGCGCGGTGGTCGGATCATGCTGGTAAAAATATTTCGCGGCAAATGAATGGGCTGAATTCGGGTTCCAATCCAGATCGGCGACACCCTGATTGGCGCGAAAAAGCGCCGTGCCGGGAATTTCGGCATCCTCGGGGAACGCATTCACTAGAGCCTGCAACAAAGGGGAAGTGATTCCCCCGCTATGCAGAGTGGAAACCAGAACGGAATTCGGATTCGCCGACGGAATCAGATACTGCCCCGCATGGGGACCGCTCGCAAATTTATAATTGAACAACGTGTAAGCAATCGGGTTGATTTGCTGGGGCCCCGTGCCAACCTGCGCGAGCAGCGGAGGGTTGAACTCGGAATTGAACGTCGTATCCGTGTTGCCGGCCAAAGCCAGGCCCGCAGCCGAGCGATCGTTGGTCAGGTCCGGAGGAACAAACGCCCGCGAGATGCCGATTTCGTCGTCCGATGCGTGCGTGTACTGATAACCGCCATAAAAGAATAATTTATCCTTCTTGATGGGCAATCCCACCGCGCCGCCGGCCGTGTACCGGTGCAGTCCAGGATTCTTCTCGCTCGCCGGAATATTCGGATCGGCGTTATAGAAGTACGGATCGGCGTTGAGCCAGTTCGTTCCGCGATGCACGTAAAGTGTCCCGTGAATTGTGTTTGTTCCAGATGCCGTGCTCATGTCGATGTGCGCGCCGCTGGTCGAGCCCTGCTGCGCGTCGTACATGGACGTGTTTACTCGAACTTCCTGAATCGTCTCCGGAGCAGGCGAGGGAATCGATTCGCCTATGGCCAGGTAGATCGAAGCGCTGCTTTGTACGGGAATGGAGCTCAAGCCGGACGCGCCGCTGACGCCGGTGTTATTCACCACGCGGGCGGACTCCACTTGGCTGGTGCTTTTCCCGTTAAAGAGGTTGCGGGCATCGACGCCATTCAGCAGGAACGAATTGCTGGTGTCGCGCTGGCCGTTCGCCCAGACCGGCGCATTGCCCAGTCCGGCGTTGGCTCCGGTGCCGCCCGGCAGTTCCGCATTCACGCCGGGGGAAAGCAGGGCGAGCCCCGTGAACGAGCCGGTCGGCAAAGGAACCGAATCAATTTCCAGCTTATCCATGACGTAGCCGTTGGTCGTGTCGACCGCGTTCAGCAGCGGCGTCTCTTCCACCGTGATCGACTCGCTGACGTTTCCGACTTTCAGCTCGGTATTCAGGGTGACGGTCCGATTGGCCTGCACCAGGATCGAAGGAACCGTTTGCGACTGGAAGCCGGACTGGGTGAACGTCAGCGTGTACGTTCCGATAGGCAGGTTCACGAAAAGGTAGATTCCGCTGCCGTTTGTGTTTT
This sequence comes from Terriglobia bacterium, assembly GCA_020073375.1. GTDB lineage: Bacteria > Acidobacteriota > Terriglobia > Acidiferrales > UBA7541 > Palsa-360. The sequence continues at coordinate 23,536 of JAIQFG010000069.1, forward strand.
GCGTGCGCATTAATTTTGTTTCGTCGCCGATCAGGGCGACGGTAGCGTTGACGACGACGGCGCCCGAGGAATCGGTTACCGCGCCGGTGATGCCGCCGAGTGTCTGCTGGGCGCGCGCATTCGGCGCCAGATAAATTGCCATCAGGAAAAGAGAAGCCAGGAATATATTGAACCGCCGCATTTGCAATTTCATTTCTTTATACCCTCCAAAGTCGAGATCGAATCCCGGCGCCAACCTCGGCGCCGCGCTCCGATCAATTCGAAATCCCCATCGCCCACTCTCAAGCCACAATGAATTGAAGCAACCTACGCTAAAACCGCTTCCGGGAAAAACGCATTCTTTAGATCATCGCTATCAGAAATTTGTATTTCTGCTCGCCGTCGTGAGGGAAGGTGCCTGATTACGGGGCCTGGGGCGAACTTATCTCACACTTTGCGGGGATCGCCACACACCGGGGCTGTACTAAAAAGCGAGGCTGTGCAAAATTTCTCAAAGACCAGTAGGACAGGCTTCAGCCTGTCGGGTTTGTTTGCGCCATCCTGCGGCAAGTGCGACAGGCTAAAGCCTGTCCTACGAAACAGATTCCCCTACCCGGGCAGGACCGACACATGCGCGGAAACGATACGCCAGCCCTCCGGGAGGCGCACCCACACCTGGGTCTGTCGCCCGTAAACGATTCTTCCTTCGACGGTGCGCTCAAACTCCAGCGTAACGCTCCCAAGATCGCGCCCGAACGTGACGATATCCAGACGCTTCACCGTGCGGGCCAGGTTCACTGGTGCGCGGCCCTTGCGGAACGCCGCAATCTCGCCGATTCCATGCAGATTCTCGGTTTGTCCAAAGCGCGTGGTGTGCGGCGAGGCCCAGAACATGCGCGTGAGCGTGTCCGCGTCGTTCGTGACCAGGGCGGTTTCGTATTGCGGGTAGAGCTGTAGCAATTCGGCAACGGTTTCCGGGTCGTTGATTTGCATGAATTAGAAAATTTTCCTTTGCGGGAGAATTCCCTTCGAGATCGCGGCCGAGACCGTGAACATCGGTTCATTCACCACCTGGCTGATGCGCAAGTTCATGGCCACGCTGCAGAGCAAGTACGCGTGGACCTCGCTGAATCCCCATTGCGCGGCGAGAAGATCGATCATGCGGGAAGTGGCGGCCCGCGCGGCGACAGTCGAGTCGGTGGCCGATTCGACGACGATCCACTCTCCCGCGTCCGCGTCGCGCTTTTGCCGCGGGGAAGTTTCGATCATCGGCGCGGAAAGTGTCCGGTCTTCGTGCAGCTGAAAACGCAGGTCAACGTCCACCGGGCACTCCATGCCGTTGATGCACACCTCGCCATCGCCCTGCGCGGCGTGCGCATCGCCGGCGGAAAACAGCGCCCCCTTGTTGAGGACAGGAAGATACAGCGTCGCCCCGGCGCACAATTCGCGAACGTCCATATTTCCGCCAAAAATACCGGGCGGGCGCGTGCGGAATTCGCCGTCCTCGGCGGGCGCGACGCCCATCACGCCGCAGAATGGACGCAGCGGCACGACCGCCGGCGCCAGCGACCGGCTCACTTCGCCCTCCAATTCCCACAGAAATAAAAATGGGTCGGTGAAACGTTGCTTCAGAAAGCCAAGTCCGCTGACCACGCTGGTCCAGGCCCATCCTTTGTGCCGCACGTCCAGCACATCCACCTGCAGCACATCGCCGGGGGCGGCGCCCTCAACAAAAATGGGGCCGGTCAGCGCGTGGATCAGGTCGCGATTGATCTTGAGATATTCCGGCAGCGTCATCCCGGGATGCACCTGCGAGCCGCTGGAATCCACGCATTCCATGTGCATGGTATCGCCCGGGGCGATCGTGAGTCGCGGGCGAAGCGCGCGGTTCCATTTCGAGTGCGTGGGCAATGCGGAAAGAGAATGCTCGGCCATCAGTTCCCCCTGATCTCAACGGTCATTTGCAACTCCACCAGCGCGTTGCGCGGCAACGCGCTCACTCCGATCGCCGCGCGCACATGGCGGCCCGCGTCGCCGAATATTTCGATGAACAGGTCGGACGCTCCATTGATCACTTTGGGAGAGTCGGGAAATCCCGCGACGGCGTTGACGTAGCCGTTTACTCCGACCAGGTTTTTCACCGCGTCGAGCGAGCCGAGATGCTGTCTGAGCACGGCCAGCTGCGTCAAGGCGCACGCGCGCGCCGCGGCGTAGCCTTCCTCAATCGTGCGATCCGCGCCCGCGGTTCCCGCGACCACTTCCCCGCCGCGCATGGAAATCACACCGGCCAGATACACGATATTTCCGGCTGTCTTCGCCGGTAAATAGTTTCCACCGCGCCCAGGCAGGGACGGCAGGACGATGCCCAGTGCCTTTAGTTTTTCTTCCGCTGACGCCGCCAAATTATTCCGCCTTTCAATCATAAATTTTCACGACAGTCTAGCACACACATTCTCCCGGCAAGATTCCCGCTTGCGATTGCCCGCCCTTGCGCTAGTATGTGCCATGCTGCGCTCGGCGACGCGCTTCCTCTCCCTCAGTTTCGTTTTGCTGCTGCAACAATCCGCGCGCGAGCAGTCCCCGGCCTCGAATGCCGCGCGTTCTTCCTCCGTGAAAGTCGCGGATCACGCCCTGGTACTGCGAACATCTCGCCAATCTTTCGCCGACCTGGAAGTGGGCGGCGAGCTGGCAGGCGTGCCCCCGGGAACTACAAGATTCCTCACGCGGGACGATCTGCTCGCGCTGCCGCAAATCGAGTTCAGCGCCGCGGGCGACACAAACCTCACGGGCTCGGAACGGATCGGCGGAGTGCGCCTGGAGGACCTCGCACAGCGAATCGGCGCGGCGCCCACGTCGGCGATGGTCGTCGCGATTTGCGACGATAGATACCGCGCGAATTATCCCCGCGACTACATGGCCGCGCATCACCCTGTTCTCGTCCTGACCGTAAACGGGCAGCCGCCCTCGGGCTGGCCCAAGGATCCGCAAGAACACAAGTACGACATGGGACCGTTCATGGTTTCGCAATCGAAATTTACCCCATCTTTCAAGGTTCTTTCGGAAAGTGAAGAGCCGCAAATTCCCTGGGGCGTGTTACGGCTCGAGTTCCGCAACGAGAAGACCGTTTTTGGCTCCATCGCGCCGCGTGGGGCCCGCGCAAAGGACGCCCCAGTGCAGGCGGGTTTTCGCATCGCCCGGCAAAATTGTTTCAAATGCCATAATTCGGGAGCCGAAGGCGGCCAAAAATCAGGCGTCCCCTGGGCGGCACTGGCTGTGCTGGCCGCAGCCACTCCGGAACTTTTTGGTGCGTACGTGCGCGACCCTGTTTCGCAAAACGCGCAGTCCCAGATGCCCGCGAATCCATCGTATGACGTTGCGACCATCGGCGCCCTGACGGCGTATTTTCAAACTTTCGATCCCATGGAAAAACCATGACCCTGCGAACGATCAAGCTGCTCCTGGTTTTCGGCGTAGCCCTGTTCTACACATTCGTGGTTTTCAACAACATTACCGACTACGGCTCGAATTTCGAGTTCGTGCGCCATGTCCTGATGATGGATTCCACTTTCCCCGGAAATCACGGCATGTGGCGCGCCATAAACACGCCAACTCTGCATACCGCGTTTTACTTTTCCATCATTTCATGGGAGACGCTCACCATGGTGCTCGGCTGGTGGGGCGGCGTGCGGATGGCTCGCGCTTTGCGCGCCCCCGCGCCCGGATTTCATCAGGCGAAAGGTGTGGCGATTGCGGCCCTCGCGCTGAGCCTGCTGATGTGGCTGACCGCGTTTCTGGCCGTCGGCGGCGAATGGTTTCTGATGTGGCAATCGAAGAATTGGAACGGCCAGGACGCGGCGTTCCGCATGTTCACCGTCATCGGAATCGTGCTGTTGCTGCTGATTCAGCCTGACACGGAGAATCAGCCGTAGAATTTGTCTAAGTTTTGAACTGAGATCCGTTCCTGGACCGCCCCTGCACCAGGAACCACAGCATTCCCGCCGCCAGATAAGCAAGGTAGATATACGGCATTTTTCCGTACGGCCCATCGGGCACGGGATAGAGATTGCCGGCCAGCGCCGCGAGCATCGCCACAAATGCCAGCGCGGGAACAATCCACGCGCCCGGCCGATACACGCCGTGGTTCCGCAGGTACCGTGGCAGCGCCGCGCAAACCAGGGCATAGGTGACGATGAATCCATACGTCGCCAGCGAACCCATCCAGCCGTAAACGTCCAGCCCGTTGGAGCCAAGGTGGGCCAGAATGGCGACCGGCAGAACCGCGGCAAACCCGGTTGCCAGCAGCGCCCGTGTGGGCGTGTCATTGACTTCGTGCGTGGCGCGAAACCCTTGGTGCGCCAGGCCGTGATGCGACATTAACAGCAGGACGCGCGCCGCCGCCGTGATGCAACCCAGCGTCCCGGCAAAAAGACTCACGGCCGCGCCCAAATCGATGAGCAACCCGAGCACAGGGGCTCCTGCCACGCCGGCGAGAACGTGCATGGGGGCCAAGCTGGTCCCCAGATCCTGCCCGGCCATGTGAAATCCGACAACCTCCGCATACGACGAAACAATAAAAAATCCGCCGGCGATGACGGCGCACTGCAGCACGGCGCGCGGGATGGTCTTCAATGGATTTCGCGCCTCCGCGCCAAGCGTCGTGGCGCTCTCAAATCCCACAAAGCTGAACATGGCCAGCACAAGTCC
>JAIQFG010000070.1 GCA_020073375.1 Terriglobia bacterium
GGCCGCGGCTCCGTGCTCACCGTCGACTTGACCAACCGCTGCAACATGATGTGCGACCCGTGCTTCATGGACGCTAACCAGGTCGGATACGTGCACGAACTTTCCTGGGAAGAAATCCAGGAAATTCTGGATAACGCGCTGAAGATCAAGCCGCGCCGGCAGATGTCCGTGCAGTTCTCGGGCGGCGAGCCGACCATGCACCCGCGCTTCTTCGACGCCATCCGCCACGCGCGCAAGATCGGCTACAACAGCGTGCAGGCCGCGACCAACGGCATCGAGTTCGCCAAGAGCAAGGAATATTGCAAGCAGGCGTTTGAAGCCGGCCTGCGTTACGTCTACCTGCAATTCGACGGCATCGGCAACGACGCCAACAGCCACCGCCAGGTGGGCAACCTGTTCGACGTGAAACTGCGCGCCATCGAAAACATTCACGCGGCGGGCATCGAAATCATCCTGGTCACCACCATTGTCAACAACCTGAACAACGACCAGGTGGGCGCCATCGTGAAGTTCGCGATGGACAACCCCAAGAAAATCTCCTTCGTCGCGTTCCAGCCCGTTTCGTTCACCGGCCGCGACGAGGAAATCACCCCCGAGCGCCGCATGAAGCAGCGCTACACGCTTTCGCACCTTGCGAAGGACGTCAGCAACCAGGTTGGAAAAATCGAACCGACGCGCGACTGGTTCCCGATTTCGCTGATCAGCACGTTTTCCGCCTTCGCCGATCTCTCTCACGGTCCGGACGCGCCGTGGGGCTCGGTGAGCTGCGGCTGCCACCCGAACTGCGGCGTGGGCACCGGCGTACTGATCAACAAAGAGACGAAGGAATGGGCTCCGGTTCCGGCGTTCCTGAATGTCCCGCAGCTGGTTGAGGACATCAAGAAAGTCACGGACGCCGCCCGCGGCAAGAATTTCTCGAACCTCACGTTTGGTCTTGCCATGCTCAAGAATTACAACCCGTATGGCGCGCCCGGAACGTTCCGCCTGCTCGACTTGTGGAAGAAGATGGACAAGTCCTGGGGCCTGACCAAGAACCAGCGCGAAAAGTACGGCACGGCGGGGCCGGAGCGCACCTACGAAGACGCCATGAAGCGCCGCAACACCGACCCGTGGAACTTCCTGATGATCGCCGGGATGTGGTTCCAGGACTTGTTCAACTATGACTTCCGCCGCACCGAAATGTGCATCATCCCGTACGCGACGCAGCAGGGCGAAATTTCCTTCTGCGCGTACAACACGGGCATCGGTTGGCGCAAGATCATCGAGAACATGTACAAGAACGCGACCGTCGCGCAATGGTACAAGGATCACGGCAAGCACGAGATCTACGCCAAGGGCAAGGCCGTGAACCTGGACACCTACAATCACTCGCTGGTGATCGACGCCGAAGACGCCGCGCGCGTCCGCGCCGTCGACCACGAAGTCCCCAACACCGCCGCCGAAGAGAACCGGGCACGGCGCCGCGCCGAATTCCTCAAGGAAGAGGCGCGCGTCCGCAAGATTTACGAAGAGCTCGTGCTCAAGAAGGCCCCGCAGGAAGTGGTGCAGATCGGTTCGGTCAGCGACATCCAGAAGGCCACGCCTTCGGTTGCTCCCGTGACCATCAGCAACGCCACCGGAAACGGCAATGGGGCGTCGAAGCCTCAGGTTGCCGAGCCGGTCGCCGGGGACTAGGCTGTTTTCCGATTGCTAATTCTTCCAACTGCCTCCGGTCCGCCGGAGGCAGTTGCTTTTTAGAAATTGAATCCAGAGAATGGATCTGGAGAGGAAATACGAAATGCCCATCTACGAATACGTTTGCAATGACTGCAAGGCACATTACGAATCCATCGTGATGTCTGCGTCCCAGAAAGTCGCTTGCCCGAGATGCGCCAGCGAGCGGCGCACGCTGCAGCTTTCGGTGTTCAGCTCGGGGAAATCCTCGAATGGGTCCTCGTCGGCGAGTTCGTCAGAGGCTTCCGGCGGGGGTTGCGGGTGCACGCCGCATTCCTGCGGGTGTCACTAGGGCTTCTTTTATTTCTTAAAGACATCAAAGTCTGCAGGATGGGCGAGGGTTTTAGTAGGACAGGCTTCAGCCTGTCGGGGTTGATCTTGCCGGCCAGGAAAAATGCGACAGGCTGAAGCCTGTCCTACTTAATGCCTTGCGCTCTTTTGCCGTTCCGTGCACACTTCCTGCATTCATCAATCCTGGAAATGATGGTTTGAGGGGAATCCCTGAATGGACGCCGCGGCGGCGATTTCGGAATTGGTGATCGCGAACCGCGTGCTGGCCCACTTAAAGCTGGTGGATTCGTTCGGGCACGTTTCGGCGCGCAATCCGGAAAATCCGCAGCGATATTTCCTATCGCGGTCGCGCGCGCCGGGGCTGGTCACGAAAGACGACATTCTGGAATTCGATCTGGAGAGCAACGCGGTGGATGCGCGCGGCCTGCGGCCCTATGCCGAGCGCTTCATTCACGGTTGCGTGTATCGGGCGCGTCCCGACGTGATGGCCGTATGCCACAATCATGCGCACGGGCTGCTGCCATTGGCCGTGACGAAGACGGCGATGCGCCCGGCGATTCACAGCGCCGCGGTCATCGGCCAGCAGGTGCCGGTGTGGGATATTCGCGACGAGTTTGGCGACACCGACATGCTGGTGCGGTCCAATGAAATGGGAAATTCGCTGGCGCGCGCGGTGGGCGCGGGCACGGCGGCGCTGATGCGCGGGCACGGCAGCGTGGTCGCCGCAAATTCAGTGCAGGACGCGGTGTTCGCGACGTATTATTTGCAGCTGAACGCGGAAGTCGTGATCAAGGCCATGTCCATGGGCTTGGAGATTACGTATCTTTCGCCCGGCGAAACTGAAAAGTCGGCCGAAGTCCATAGGCAGCCGTTTTCGCGCGGGCGCGCGTGGGAAGAATGGTGCGCGCAGGCGGGAGTTGCCGGGATCGATGCCGAATGATGGTCCGCGAAGACAATCCGGAACGCAGCCAAATTTAGAGCGGGTTCGGAATGAATATGGATCTTAGGAATCAGTCGTGCTGCGAATTGGGTTGGAACGATTTTCGTAGGACAGGCACTCCTGCCTGTCCGGTCTAGATCCCGGATGCCGCACACAAAACTGGACAGGCAAGAGCGCCTGTCCTACCTGGAAATCTCCGGCAGTCGGTCGTGCGCGGGAAAGACAGTGGAGGGAAAATGCCAGTGTTGAATCGTTGGTGGATGGCCGTTGCCGGGGTGTTCCTGCAGATGGCGCTAGGCTCGGCCTATGCGTGGAGCGTGTTTCGCATTCCGCTCTCGAAGGAATACGGGTGGAGCATCACGGAAATCACTTGGGTGTTCCTGATCAGCTGGTTTTTCCTGGGATGCAGCGCCACGGTCGGCGGCATGTGGATGAAACGCGTGGGACCGAAGGCTGTGGCGATGACGGCGGGCCTGTTGTGGGGCGGCGGCGTTTTTCTGGCCAGCTTGTCCGCGCATCGGCTTTGGTGGATGTATCTGATGTACGGCGTGATCGGCGGAACCGGGCTGGGCATGGGATACATCGTGCCGATCACGGTGCTGGTGAAATGGTTCCCTGACCGCCGCGGACTGATCACTGGAATTGCCGTTGCCGGATTTGGAGCGGGAGCGTTGTTCTCCGCCCCGGCTGCCGGATGGTTGATCCTGCACGTGGGATTGATGCCAACGTTTGCGTACCTCGGCGTGGCCTATGGGATCATCGCGATCGCCGCGGGCGCGTTTATGAAGAATCCTCCCGAGGGCTGGGCCCCTGCGGGATGGACGCCGAGCGCCACGCAGATCTCGCAACGCTCGGACCGCGACTACACCCTGGGCCAGGCGCTGGGGACCTGGCAATGGTGGGCGCTCAGCGCGCTGATGTCCATCAACACGATGGCGGGATTATCGATTGTGACGCAGGCGTCGCCTATCTTTCAGGAGATGGGAAAAGCAACCGCGGCCGAGGCGGCGTTTTGGGTGGGTGTAATCGCCATCGGGAACGGGGCCGGGCGAATTTTCTGGTCCTGGGTATCGGATTTGACGACCCGGAAAAAAGCGTTCTTCATGATGTACCTGGTCGAGGCCGTGCTCTTCTGGAGCTACCATGCGATTCATGTGCTCCCGCTGCTGATCGTCGCGACCTTTATCCTGGTGATGTGCTACGGCGGCGCGTACGGCATTACGCCAGCGTTTGCGGCGGATTATTTCGGGCCGCGGGACGTGGGCTCGATTTTCGGGCTGATGATGCTGCCCTGGGCGTTCGCCGCCGCGTTCGGGCCGTCCCTGTTTGCCTATTTGCGGCAGGTCAACGGAAATTACAATCAGGCTCTGATGTTTCTCGGGAGTCTGATGACCGTGGCGCTGCTGCTTCCCATTCTCGTTCATCCGCCGCGCGGCCAGGGGGCTGCCAAGAAAGAAACCAGCGCGGGTCCTCTGGATGCGGGAGAGGTAATCGATTAGGTTTTAGTAGCACAGCCACTCTTTATCCCGAGCCCCTGCGAGGGGCACGCTGTGCGGTTTTGCAAGCGCGGATGAATTTGTGGCGTACGTGCGGTCTACAAACCCACACAGCCAGGAGTGGCTGTGCTACCCGAATTCCTCTTCCTCGTCCGATACTTTCTTCCGCGTAATCTTCACCGTCAACTGAATGCCGCGCGATTTGATGTCCTTGAGAATCGCCTGGCGGTTTTCCAGTGGAATCGCGCCGGGAGGAAAGACTCCGGCGGAGTCACGCGGGAAATGCCTGATGAACAGGGCCGCCATGTGCGCGGTGGCGTATGAGATGGGCGAAAGGGCCAGGCCGCGCTGGCGGATCAGGAACAGGGAGGGGAAGATGGCGTCGTAGCGGATCTCGATGGGGCGATCCTTTTTCACGCCATGCACGACCACGGCGGCGGCGAAGCGCGCGTTCTGCAGGCGGCCGCGGCCGATCAGGCGCGCGGTCTGGCGCGGGGTCAGCGTGGTGGGAAACCGCGAAGCGATCAGCCCGCGGGATTTCGATAGTTTTCCCTGCTTGTACCAGCGCCGCAGGCGGTCGATTTCATTGCCGCCGATCTTCACGTCCATTTCCTTCAGCTTCAGAAAATAGGGGATTGTGCCGACTTCATCCTGCGCGGCAAGGACCACGGTCGCTTCGCCGATGGGCGGCGGAAAACGGAATTTTTCGCGGTCGCCAAAACGCTTTCCAAATCGGAATTTGCCGCCGCGCACCACGCGCGGCAGGGAAATTGCTTCGTCGAAGGAGACTTCCGCGGACCACTGCGAGACCGGGTCCTCGCTGTCGGTGCTTTCGTACAGACGGATGTGGACGGCGTCCACCGAGTCCATTTGTGCGGCGGCCCTGGCGACTAGCAGGTTGGTCAAGCCGGGAGCGGCGCCGGTGGTGATGACGGCGGCGCGATTTTTCTCCTGAAATTTCTTGTCATAACGCAGCTGCTCGGCCTTGAATGGGTTGCGAGTGAGGTGGGCGCTCAGGTCGATGTAATGGGAGCGAATCCGCAAGGCGGCGCGCAGGACGATCTCGTTGAACACGGCGGCGCTGGCGTTCACCAGGAGTTGGGAACCGCGCGCGGCGCGCACGATGCCCCAAAGGTTCCGCGCGTTCACCTGGACCACTGGGATTTCGCTCTTCTTGCCAAGAAAGCGGCGGGCACGGTCGGGATCGCGGTCGCCGCAGGTGACCTGGTGGCCCTGTCGCGCGAGCAGGTGTGCGAGATACGATCCGGTCGCTCCAGTCCCGAGAATGAAGATGCGCATTGGGGGAAAACTGTAACATATCCGTTCGGGAAGTGGCGCGGGCTTCAGCCTGCGCGGTTTGGATTGCGCACTGGCAATAATTAAAACCCACAGGCTGAAGCCTGTCCTACTGGGGGGCTGGTAAACGGGGCGGCAATGAACGAGAATAGGGGGCGCCTTTTGCGCGCATATACGCCTGTTTGGCGGGCTTAAATCGTATGGATCACGAAGAACACCAGCCGAAACTCTTCAGCCTTTCCGAGGCCGAGACGGCGCGGCGGCACGTCGAGCCGCTGCTGATTGAGGCTATGGAGAGCAATCGCGAGATGGAGGAGCTGGACGAGAAATTAAGCGCCATCTCCAACCGCATCCTGATCATGGGCGGGATTACCATCGATTATGAAGTGGCCGCGCGGGTGCGTTCCGCGCACACAAATTCGATGTCAAAAGTCCGCGACGCCCTGGATCGGATCCACGCCATCGGGTGCGTGGTGAAAGACCTCGAATCCGGCCTGGTGGATTTTCCATCCCTGATCGAGAACGAAGAAGTGTATTTGTGCTGGAGGCTGGGCGAGGACCGCATCCGTTTCTATCACCGGCAGGACGAAGGATTTGCAGGGCGCAAACCGATCAATCCGGCAGACACCGGCCCGGAACACCCCATCCACTAAGCCGAATTCCACGCAGCTGGAGCGCGCAAGTTTGGAAAGGAATCCCGTGACCGAAAAATCCCAAGGGCGCCTGGCAAATTCCGTGAGCCCCTACCTGCGTTCAGCCGGTCACCAGCCGGTGGAGTGGTACGAATGGGGCGCGGAAGCGTTTGCGCGCGCGGCCGCCGAAGACAAGCCCATCCTGCTCGACATCGGCGCGGTATGGTGCCACTGGTGCCACGTGATCGATCGCGAGAGCTACGAAGATCCGGCGCTGGCCGCCGTCATCAATCAGCTTTACATCCCGGTGAAGGTGGACCGCGACGAGCGGCCCGACGTGGACGCGCGTTACCAGGCCGCGATCAGTACGATTAGCGGGCAGGGCGGCTGGCCGCTCACCGGATTTTTGCTGCCCGATGGGCGCCCGTTTTACGGAGGCACGTATTTTCCGCCGGACGACGCCATGGGGCGCCCGGGTTTTCGCCGCATTCTGGAAGCGGTGGCCGCCAGCTACCGCACGCGCCGGCCTGAGGTCGAGGAGGCGGCGTCGCGGCTGGCCGAGGCGGTGTCGCAATCGGAAACATTCGCGGGGGCGCGCGGGGATTTCGATGTGCGCGTGGCGGACGACCAGGCCGAATCCATTCTGAACATGTTCGACTCGCGCAACGGGGGATTCGGCCGCTCGCCGAAATTTCCGCATCCCTCGGCGATCGATTTGCTCCTGGAACTGCGCCAGGCGGGCGGCAATGACCGTCTGCTGGTGGCCGCCGCGTTCACGCTGGAAAAAATGGGCTCCGGCGGCGTGTACGACCAGGTGGGTGGCGGCTTTCATCGCTATTCGGTGGACGAGCGCTGGTGCGTGCCGCATTTCGAGAAAATGTCGTATGACAATTCCGAGCTGCTGAAAAATTTTCTGCACGGTTACCAGGTCGCGCGGGATCATTTCCTACGGGAAGTAGCCGAAGGCATTATCGATTGGACCAACGCGGTGCTGTCGGATCAATCCAGCGGCGGATTTTATGCCAGCCAGGACGCCGACCAGACGCTGGACGATGACGGCGATTATTTCACGTGGACGCAGGCGGAAGTGCGCGCCGTGCTGTCGCCGGAAGAGTCGCGCCTGGTGGAGCTGCGTTACGACGTGGAGCCGCGCGGCGAGATGCATCACGATCCGTCGAAAAATGTGCTGTGGATCGCGCGCTCCATCGCGGAAATCGCGCAGACGCTCGGCGGGGTGGAAATGGCCGCGATTCGCAAGACACTGGCCGGGGCCAGGGAAAAATTGCTGGCAGCGCGGGGCGCGCGCCCCGCGCCGTTTGTGGACACCACTCTGTACACGGCCTGGAATGCGATGTTTGTTTCCGCGTATCTGGAGGCCGCGGCCGTGCTGGGCGGAGACCGTGGCGCGGCGTGCCGCGCCTTCGCGCTGAAGACGCTGGATCGCATGCTGGCCGAGGCCTGGAGCGACGCGCGCGGATTCGCTCACCGCATCGGGGGCGCACGGCTCGATGGGTCGCTCGACGATCAGGTGTTTACGGGGTTGGCGCTGCTGGACGCGTACGAGGCCACGCTCGACCGGAAATATTTCGACGCCGCGCGGCGCGCCGCAGATTTCGCCATCGCCGAATATTTTGACGCCGAGGGCGGCGGATTTTTCGATCGCGCCTCGGGCGCGGCGCCCATGGGCGGCCTCGAAGTGCGCCGCAAGCCGCTGCAGGATTCGCCCACGCCGGGCGCCAATTCCTCTGCCGCGATTCTGCTCGACCGCCTGCATGAGTACACGGGAGACGCGCGGCACCGCGATGCGGCCACGGCGACGCTCGAAGCGTTTGCAGGAATCGCTCCGCGGTTCGGAATTCACGCAGCCAGTTACGGCTTGGCCGCGCTGCTGCATGCGCGTCGGCCGTTTGAAGTGGTTGTCACCGGCGCCGCCGGCGATCCGCAGGCGGACGCTCTGGAACGCGCCGCGCATTCCGTCTACCGCTTCGGCAAAGCCGTGCTGCGCGTCACGCCCGAGCGCTTGACGGACGCTGGTTCGCTGGCCCCGGCGCTGGCTGAGACTCTGCCGCACCTGCGCGCGGACGTCGCGCAAGCCCTGGTATGTGTCGGGACGTCTTGCCGCCCTCCGGTGAGCGATCCCGCCGCGCTGGTGGCGCTGCTGACCGAGACGCCTCCCATGCTCCACGCGAACGGAGATTAATTTCGATGGCCGGCGATGAAAAACGCAAGACTCCGCGCTTCAAGCCCAAGGATGGAACGCACATTGTTTTTGTCGAAGGTTCGGCGGCGATCCGGGACCTGAGCGAAAACGGCATGTACGTTCTGGACGGGGAGCCCTTGTCCGAAGGATCGGCCATCAAGTTCGCGCTGCGTCTGGCAAATTTCGATCTCCCCATCGAAGGAATTGTTTCGCGCTCCGTGCCCGGGCAGGGAATGGTGATTCAGTTTACGGAAATGACTCGTGAAGCCAGACGCCGCTTGAGAATCTACCTTTCTGAATTGGGTCCGGCGTCCCAGGAACCGAGGAAGAGCTAGGGCCGAGTTTATTTCTGGAGATGAAAACCCCGGGGGCACTGGCGGACGTGCAGTACAGCATGCGGAAAGAAACACAAACTCTTCATTCCGAGGCACGTTTTTAGCCGAGGAGCCCTCCGCCCATTCAGGGCGAACGCAAAGATTCCTCACGCTGCCCGGGGCGCTGTCCCGGGCTAGTCACCCTTGCGCCGTTGGCGCGATGGAACGGCTAGCCTTCAAACAGATAGAGGCGTCGCCAGACCATGAGTTCCAGAAAACTGTCATGAAGAGCCGCTTTTTCCGCAGCCTGCCAAGCCCATTCCCCGTTTACTGCCGATGCGAAAGCTCCACCACCCGCAGCGCAATCTTCTGCCCCCGCCCCCTGCGGTATTCAATCTTCACCTCGTCGCCCGGAAACAGCCCCCGCACCGGCGCGAGCAGCACAAACGCCTCTCCGCTACCTTCTTGGCCCACGCCCTGCTCTTCTTCCGTCACAATCCTGATTTCCTCTCCCGAAATGGCCGCAACCCTCCCGGTTACCATCCCCGCTCCATCCAGCGATTCGCCGCCCTTTAAATTCCGGAACCATCCGTCCTCGCGCACGAATTCCTCGTGCAAATGTCCGCGCCAGGATCCCATCACGTTCGCGCGATTGATATACCCCGCCAGTCTCGAAGGATCTTCGCGATTGACCACCGGGAGCCGCCCGATATTGTTCTGAAGCATTTTTGTCACGGCGTCAAACACGAGCTCGTCGGGGTACGCCACCACCGGCGAACTGGTGCCGGCGTCGAGCACGCTCATCTGCCCCGTCGGATCCTCCTGCAACGCGCGCAGCAGATCGCCCTGCGTCACAATTCCGCGCAGCGCCCCGTCCGAATCCACGATGGGCAGCGCGTGGTGCCTGGAAAGTTTCAGGTCGCCACTGGCAAACCGGTCAGCCGCCGCGCGGATGGTTTCCTGCGGCTGGACCGTGGCGACGTCGCGGACCATCACGTCCGCAACCCGGAGGTGCTTCAGCGCGTTGGTCTCAAATTCCTGGCGCGGGGCGCGCCCTAGCCGTGCGAATTTTTCCGTCATGATCGAGTGCGGCATGTAGCGCATGGCAATCGCGTCGGCCACCACGCACACCAGTATGATGGGTGCCACCGCATGAAAATCGTGCGTGGTTTCCATCGCGCAGACCATGAACGTGAACGTCGCCCGCGCGCTCGCCGACAGCAGCGCGCCCATCGCCGCCACCGCGTACGCCCCCGGCGAAAGATGCGCGCCCGGAAAAATAAAATTTACGCACAGGGCGAACGCGCTGCCGATGGCCGCGCTGATCATGAACATCGGCGCCAGCGTCCCGCCCGACGTTCCCGACCCCAGCGAAATCAGCACAACAAAGACCTTGCACAACAGCAGCACCACCACGGCCGTCAGCGCGAACCGCGTATTCAGCACGTCCACCACGGTTCCGTACCCCGGCCCGAACACTCGCGGCAGAAAATATCCGGTGATCCCCAGCCCAAGCGCTCCGATGGCCGGGTGCAACATCGCCGGAATCTTCTTCAAGTGGTCGAAGAATTCCTCCAGCCATTTCAGCGTGGCGGCAAATCCCACCGCCGCAAATCCGCAGACCAGGCCCAGCGCCAGATAAAAAGGTATTCCGTGAACAAAATTGTAGTCAAACGCGCCGACCGCAAACATCGTCTCGTCGCCGAACAACGTCAGCCGCACCGCCACGGCCACCGTGCTCGCCAGCATCAGCGGAATAAACGATCGCGCCTGAAACTCGAACAAAAGCAGTTCGATGGCCAGCAGCGCGCCGGTCAGCGGAGCGTTGAACATCGCCGCAAGCCCCGCGCCCGCCCCGCATGCCAGCAGGACTTTGCGCTCCGCTGCCGTCGTCGAAACCATCTGCCCGACCAGCGAACCAAACGCCCCGCCCGTCTGAATAATCGGTCCCTCGGCCCCGAACGGCCCCCCGGTGCCGATCGCGATGGCCGCCGAAATCGGCTTCAGGACGGCCACCTTGGCTTCGATCCGGCTCTTCGACGTCAGCACCGCTTCCATGGCTTCGGGAATGCCGTGCCCCCTGACTTTCGGCGAACCGTATTTCGCCATCAGTCCGACAATCAGTCCGCCGATCACCGGAACGCCGATGACCCAGGGGCCGAGTTGATGGTCTACCGGGCTGCGGAATGCGAAGGAAACAACGTGGTAAAAAGCGAGGTTGGTGAAAAATCCGATCAGGTGATACAGAACATACGCCACCACTCCGGCGATGACCCCCACCAGAGCCGCCAGCGCCGAAATGGTTCCTACGCGAAACCCTTCGGCCGGCACACGGGGTCCCGCGTCCTTGCTCTCTTCATAGGTGGCGTTCAATTTGTATTTTCCTTGGTGCGCGTGGCCATTCCGGGTGGAGCGGCGCAATCTTGATTATGGCCGGAGGATTCACCGGCGGCCCGCGTTAGGATGCCCGCCCGCGTCGCGCCTTGGTCTCCCGCATCGGCCGGATCACGGCTGTAAGCGAGCGAACCAGCGCGGGCGCCGCCGTGCGGAGTTCGGCGATGCGCTGCTTGGCCAGTTTCGTCAGAATTCGTTCCCCGCGCGGCGTCAGGTGCAGTATCACTTGCCGGCGGTCGTCCCGGGAGCGCTCCCGCCGCACCAGCCCTCTCCGTTCCAGCCGGTCGGCCAGTTCGACAACGCTGTGGTGGCGCAACTGCATGCGCTCGGCCAGGTCCTGAATGCTGCCCGTGCGCCCCAGCGGCAGGCCGCGCAGCGCCAGCAGAAAAAGATACTGCTGCGGCTCAAGTCCCGCCTTGCGCGCGGCTTCCTCGCTGCCATTCAGGAAGATGCGGATCCGGAACCGGAATTCCGAAAGCGCCCGGAATTCCGCCGAATTCATTGTTTGCGTTGGCACGATAAAATTATATCGTTTCCCGACATATTTTTCACGGGAAACTGAAATGGATGCGCGAGGACTGGACTCCCAGCTGCATTCGCCGCAACCCGCGCCGCGCCGCTGCGAAGACTTCGAGTCTCGCTTGCCTGGCTCAAATCCTCAGCTTCCGGCGCTGTAAGAGCCGGCGATAACCAGCCGGGACAACGCCCCGGGCATCCCAACTGGATCAATGGGGCCGTGCCTCGTGACTTTTAAGGCCCTGATTATTTCATCCCCCCTCCAGGTTTCTGCTAACTCTTACGATCCTCGATGCTGTGCAACCGGGCCGCCTGACGGTACTCTAACTATTGAGGGTTTGGGGGCCATGTTTCACGACAGCATACTCGCGCTCGGGGCTCTGGTCGCACTGACGGTGCTGGCGCTGGCCTGCCTTTCGCAGCGGTACTGGTTTGCGCGGGCGTGGAGATTTGCGGGGTTGATTCAAGGGGCGCCGGCGCGGAAGGCGATGCGTGGGGCGCTTCTGTTGCTTTTGCTGGCCGTGTTGTACGCCGCATTTGCGGGCATAACGCGCAACGTGCGCGGAACGGTTTCGCGCGGATCCTGGTGGACCGCGTTTCTGGGATTTTGGCTGTCGAGCTCGATTGTCTCATACCTGTTCATCAAGGTTGTCGCGGGTGTGGATTGGGGATGGAGGCGGCTGCGCCCGAGGTATTCCATACGCGCGGCGGTTCCGGCGCTTTCGAGCGCACCGGCCGGGCCGGAGAGAATTGCCGGAGCCGAGGCTATCGATCACTCGCGGCGGCGTTTTTTTCATGCCGCGGGATTCGTTGCCGGGGCGATCCCGTTTGTCAGCGCCGCGTATGGGTTTGCCGAGGAGCGTTTCCGGTACCAGATTCGCGAAATTGAAATTCCACTGCCCAATCTTCCGCGGGCGCTCGACGGCTTGCGCATCACGCAGCTCAGCGACATCCACGCCGGATCCTACATGCCTATCTCGCAGGTTCGCCGCGCCGTGGGCATGGCCAACGAACTGGGCGGCGACCTGATTGTCGTCACCGGGGATTTTTTGACCACGCGCGGCGATCCCCTGGCGGATTGCATTGCCGAGCTTTCGCGGCTGCGCGGTCCGCTGGGCGTGTGGGGATGCAACGGCAATCATGAGATTTATGCGCGCGCCGAAGCGAAATCCGCGGAGCTGTTCGCGGGCCACGGGATGAGGCTGCTGCGCAAGGAAAACGCCGAGGTGCGCTGGAACGGAACGCCCTTCAACCTGATCGGCGTGGACTACCAGCGGCAGCGCGACGCGGACCAGAATCGCGCGCCCATGCTGGTGGGCGCCGAACCGCTGGTCCGCCGCGGCATGACGAATATTCTGCTTTCGCACAATCCCAATTCATTTCCGCGCGCGGCAGAGCTGGGAATCGAGCTGTCGCTGGCCGGGCACACGCATGGCGGCCAGGTGAAGGTCGAAATCCTCGATCACCGCTGGAATCCCGCGCTGTTCCTTACCCCGTACGTGGCCGGAATTTATCGCCGGCCCTTGTATTCCGCCTCACAGCTCTCCGATGAGGAGGTCTTCTCGCCCCCGGGAATTCAACAGGCGGCCACCAGCACCATCTACGTGAACCGTGGCCTCGGCACGATCGGAGCCCCGGTGCGGATCGGCGTCCCTCCGGAAATCACGAAGATCACGCTGCGCTGTGCGTGATAAGTAGCACAGCCACTTTTGGCTGTGTGGTTTTATAGACTCCACATACGCCGCCGAGTCGCCCACATCCACAAACCCACACAGCCAGGAGTGGTTGTGCTACCAAGACAATCCCGCGCCCCGCATCCGTCTCCCGGTTGCCGTAAGCCCGCCGCGGTGCGATAATTCGGCTGCGTAAGAGAGACATTCCGGATGCGGAATCTCTTCAGGGGGAATTATGGGAATTCGAGACGGTTGGATTGAGAAGCGTTTGGCCGAAACGGCCGCGGCCAATGGCTCGCGCAACGTTTCGCAGATGCACTACGCGCGCATGGGCCTGATTACGGAGGAAATGTCCTTCGTGGCCGCGCGCGAAAAAATCGATCCGGAACTGGTGCGCAGCGAAGTGGCGCGCGGCCGGGCGATTATCCCCGCCAACATCAATCATAAGTCGCTGGAGCCGATGGGCATCGGCATCGCCTTCAAGTGCAAGATCAACTCGAACATCGGAAATTCGGCGACCACGTCGGACATCGCCGAGGAGCTCAAGAAGCTGCACCATTCCGTGCACTACGGCGCGGACACGGTGATGGACCTGTCGACCGGCGGCGACATTCCCGAGATTCGTAAGGCCATTATCAAGGCCTCGCCCGTGCCCATCGGCACGGTGCCGATCTACGAAGCGCTCTCGCGCGTGAAGCGCACCGAGGATTTGTCCATCGGGCTGATGCTCGAAGTGATCGAGGAGCAGGCCGAGCAGGGCGTGGACTACATGACCATTCACGCCGGAGTTCTGCGCGAATTCGTGCCGCTGGTGCGCAACCGCATCACCGGGATCGTCAGCCGCGGCGGCGCGCTGCTGGCGCACTGGATGAACTCGCACAAGAAGGAAAATTTCCTGTACGAAAATTACGACGCCATCTGCAAGATTTTCAAGAAGCATGACGTGAGCTTTTCGCTCGGCGACGGGCTGCGCCCCGGGTGCCTGGCGGACGCAAGCGACGCCGCGCAGTTTGCCGAACTGAAAGTGCTGGGCGAGCTGACCAAAAAGGCCTGGGAGCACGATGTGCAGGTGATGATCGAAGGCCCCGGCCACGTGCCCATGGACCAGATCAAGATGCAGGTGGAAAAGGAAATGGAGCTGTGCCACGAGGCGCCGTTCTACACGCTGGGGCCGCTGGTAATCGACATCGCCCCCGGCTACGATCACATCACCAGCGCGATCGGCGCGGCCATGATCGGCTGGCACGGCGCGTCCATGCTGTGTTACGTCACGCCCAAGGAGCACCTGGGCCTGCCCAACGCGGAAGACGTGAAGCAGGGAGTGATCGCCTACAAGATCGCGGCGCACGCCGCCGACGTGGCGCGCCACCGCCCCGGCGCGCGCGACCGCGACGACGCCCTTTCCTACGCGCGTTTCCTGTTCGACTGGAACAAGCAGTTCGACCTGTCGCTCGATCCCGCGACTGCGCGCGCCATGCACGACGAAACCCTACCCGACGATTTCTACAAAGACGCGAAATTCTGCTCCATGTGCGGGCCGAAATTCTGCTCGATGAACATGACGCAGAACGCGGAAGCGCTCGACGGCAAGGACCAGACCGAGCGCCAGCAGAAATTCGTCGAGCTGCTGGCGAAGATCCAGTAGGACAGGCTTCAGCCTGTCTGCTTTTCCGATTGAGAGAATCGACTGGGATTCCGCGGCAATCAAAAACCGACAGGCTGAAGCCTGTCCTACTGGAACCCCCATTTTCATTCGCGCCTTACTCTAAGAAAATTCATGACTGCGGAAACTGAGCGGAACGAAGCGCTGCGCCAGGAATTTAACCGCTGGGCCGAGGCCGGGCGCGGCGAGGGCATGGAGGAGTCGCACCTTCCGATCGTGCTGCCCGTGTTGGATGCGCTGGGACTGGCGCCGCATGACAACGTGCTGGACGTGGGCTGCGGCGCGGGGTGGCTGGCGCGATTGCTGGCCGAGCGCCTGCCCGAAGGGCGGGTCATCGGGATGGATATCTCCGACGAAATGGTGCGGCGTGCGCGGCGCAATTACGTATCGGTCGAGAACGCCATGTTCGTGATCGGCGGCGTGGACGAAATTCCCTGGGACGCCAATTTTTTCTCTCACGCGGTTTCAGTGGAGTCGGCGTACTACTGGCCGGACCCGGCGAAGGGTCTGCGCGAGATTTTTCGCGTGCTCCGCGAAGGCGGGTCGGCGTGGATTCTGATCAACTACTATCGCGATAATCCTCACTGTCACCAGTGGGCGGAGCATTTCGCGATGCCCGCGCATTTGCTGGGCGCCGGGGAATGGGAAGCGATGTTTCGCGAGGCTGGATTTTCGGACATCGCACACCGGCAAATTCCCGATCCGACGCCCGCGCC
Organism: Terriglobia bacterium; assembly: GCA_020073375.1. Lineage (GTDB taxonomy): Bacteria > Acidobacteriota > Terriglobia > Acidiferrales > UBA7541 > Palsa-360. The sequence goes on from JAIQFG010000070.1 coordinate 15,845, forward strand.
GGAAACTTATGCGGGACGTTGGTTCCGCGACGCGGAGCAGATGCGGGAGTTTCGGAAGTCGGGCGCGCTTCTGATCCACGGTGTAAAATAACCCCAGCGGACTTAGACCGGAAAATAAGGCGCGTAGCCGCGATTCGCCCGCCAGGATGACCGGATTTGTATTCTCCTATCCGCATGAAATTTCAGGGAGCTGGAATGAGAAATTGCGCACGGATTTCTGTGTTTGTTCTGTTGTTTTCCTCGCCAATCGCGGCGAAACCGCGGCCGCAGCAGGCAGGCCCGGACCTGTCATGGGCGTATAACGCGCCCGATAAAACGCAGCCTGCCCGCGAAGAGGAAGGCCCCGTGCACGTTCCGGGCAGCAACAAGGCGTATACCCGGGCGCAGGTCAACGACGTGATGAACCCGCCCGACTGGATTCCCGATGCGCATGCGCCTGCCCCAACCGCAATTCTTCATGGAAGCGGCGCCGCGATTGCCTGCGGCTCCTGCCATCTGATGTCGGGGCTTGGCCACCCGCAATCCGCGAATCTCACGGGGCTTACGGTCGCGTATTTTCTGCAACAAATGGCGGATTTCAAGAGCGGCGCCAGAAAAACGGAGGCCATGCCCGGAATTGCGGCGGCGCTCAACGATGAAGACACGAAAAAGGCAGCGGAATGGTTTGCGTCCCTGAAACCAAAGCCCTGGACCAGGGTGGTGGAATCCGATACCGCGCCGAAATCGTACGTCGATGCGGAATTCATGCGTGTTCCGGCGCCCGGAGGCGGCACCGAGCCGCTCGGCGAACGAATCATCGAAGTGCCTGAAGATACCGCGCGGGCGATGAGCCGCGATCCGAACTCCGGATTTGTCGCATACGTTCCGAAGGGCAGCATCGCCAGGGGCAAAGAGCTGGTTGAAAATGGAATCGGAGGCATTGGGGTTGGTTGCACGAGTTGCCATGGAGCGTCGCTGGAAGGCATGGGCCAGGCGCCGTCGCTCGCCGGAATGACTCCTCTCTACATGGTCCGGCAGATCGTCGACATTCAAAGCGGCGCGCGCGCGGGGAACCTGGTCAAGCCGATGATCGTGTTCGTGAAGAAGGCGACCGTTGCAGACATGATCGCGATCGCCGCGTACGCGGCTTCGCTTTCCCCTCGGTGATGCTGCCGGCGAAAGCCTGCCATCGCCGCGAATTTTCGCATTTTCCATGTTTGACTCGACTCACCGGGCGTGGATATACTCGCCACACTTAACGGATTCAAGGAGACCCATGGGCGTTCTCGACCAGCGGTTTGAAAAGAATTTCATGATTTCGTCGGTGGACTACGTGTTCAACTGGGCGCGCAAGTCGGCCATTTGGCCGCTTACATTCGGTCTGGCGTGCTGCGCGATCGAGATGATCGCGTCGACGACGTCGCGCTTTGACCTGGCGCGGTTCGGCGCCGAGGTGTTTCGCCCCTCGCCGCGGCAGTCCGACCTGATGATCGTGGCCGGCACAGTGACGTTGAAAATGGCGCCGGTGCTCAAGCGCGTGTGGGACCAGATGCCGGACCCCAAGTGGTGCATTTCGATGGGGGCATGCTCCAGCGTGGGCGGGCCGTTTAACGCCTATCCCGTGCTGCAGGGTGTGGATCGCATCGTGCCTGTGGATGTCTATGTTGTGGGGTGCCCGCCGCGGCCCGAGGGATTGATCTACGCGCTTTTGAAGCTGCAGGACAAGATCGACCAGATGTCCCTGGCCAAGCGGCCCACCGAAATCCGCCTGCACCCGGGGATGGCGGAAGACTTCAAGCGAAACGTGATGGTTGCGCAGACGCCGTCTCCGCGGTAAATCGGGATTTCCGTTCAGCGGAATCAATGAGCCCTGCGCCTGCTCATTCGAACGGCTTGGGGCAGGTCCGGCAGCGGAGGCAGTTACTTCAAGTTGTGCCCGAAGTTCAGGAGGAGCGCTCGAATGGCCTTGATGCGTGTGGCGCGAAAAGACGAAATTCCGGCGGGGACCATCCGCGAATTTCAAGTGGAGGGCCTGACGATCGCCATTGCCAACGTGGGGGACAAGTTCTACGCCATTCATAACACCTGTCTGCACAGGGGCGGGCCGCTAGGCCAAGGGGTGCTTCAGGGAGTGGCCGTAACCTGTCCCTGGCACGGGTGGCAATATGACGTTACGACGGGGAAACTGGTCATGAACCCAACGATTGGGGTGAAGACGTTCCATATTGAAACTCGTGGGGACGATCTTTGGATCGAAGCAGCCTAAATAGCGCCGCCTGAACCGGCCGCTGCGTTCTACTCTAATCCATTGAAATAGAAAGACTTGCAAAGTATTCCTGCCTTTGCGCGTCGAAATTTATCCTGCAGCGGATAACCATTTTCCCGCATCTAAGTCTAAAGGATTGAAGGATTGGGATTTATGTGTAGGATGGAGGTCCCGACTAGCTCCACTAAGGAAATCCTACACTTCGGGCGAGGTCCCGTGTATTATGTCCGACCGACTGAGCGTAAGTAACGCACATTTTATTCGGAGGCTGCCCGGTTTGTCGACGATTCGCCCACCGGCCAAGCGGAATCACTGGATCTTTTCGGTGAATCCGCACCATTATCATTGGGATACGCTGTTTGTGAAAGGCAAGGAGATGTGGCGGGGGGCTGGCACGCGCCCGGACGCCATCCGCGGCCTGAAACAGGTGCGCAAGGGCGACCGTGTCTTGTGCTACCACGCCGCGCCGGAGCGGGCCCTTTACGCCATTGCCGAGGTCACGCGAGATCCCTATCCGGACCCGCACGACCGGGACTCGAAAATGATGGTGGCTGACTTGCGGGCCATGGAGCGCCTGCCCCGTCAGGTGAACCTGGACGAATTGCGGGAAAACACGGCCGTGCGGAAGTTGAAGTTCCTGAAGAACGTCCGGCTGATTATTTCGCAGGTGAGCGAAGAGGAATACCAGGAGATCCTGCGGATGGCGGGGATTGTGGCTACGCCGGGGCTGCCGCTGCCGTAAGGCGTGATTTGTGACTCGTGATTTGTGATTCGTGAACCCCACGCAACCCATTCCGCTTTCTCCGGAATGAGTTCTGGTATGCCTGCCGTGGCTGCGCGAACTTCCTCCCGCAAAGCGGTTAACTCCTAGTCGTGTTATTTTGGGTGGACTTTCCTTATGCCGGAACTTCCCGAAGTAGAAACTGTGGTGCGCGGGCTGCGCGTGTCGTTGCCTGGGCGGACGATTCTGGATGTGCGGCTGGGGAAGGCGGATTTCATCGATGATCCTGGCCTGCTGGCCGATAGCTTGCCGGGGAAGCGCATCGCCGAGGTCATCCGGCTGGGGAAATTCATTTGCGTCGTGCTGGAGCCGGAAAAGAAAATTTCCGGGCCCGAGGGCTCGTCCGATGGCCGGCTCAATTTTATTGTTCATTTGGGCATGACCGGGCAATTGACGGTGAAGGGCGCGGGCGACCCGGTGACATTGCACACGCACTGTTTTTTCGCGCTGGACGACGGGCAGGAGATTCGCTACCGGGACATCCGGCGGTTCGGGCGGATGCTGGTGGTTCCGGAATCGGGGATGGGTGAATTTCTGGGAAATCTGGGGAGGGAGCCGCTGGAGATCGGCGCGGAAGAATTCCAGAAGGAATTTTCCTCGCGGCGGGCGCGGGTGAAGGCGCTGCTGCTGGATCAGCGCGTGCTGCGCGGGGTGGGAAACATTTACGCGGACGAAAGTTTGTTCCGCGCGCGGCTGCATCCGGCGCGAATCGCGGCGAGCCTGACGAAGAAGCAATTGCTGGCGCTGCATCGCGCGGTGCTGGAGGTTCTGGAAGAGGCCATTCGGTTTCGCGGCTCCTCGATTTCGGATTATGTGGACTCGAAGGGGAAGCGCGGAACATTCCAGCAGCAGCATCGCGTGTACCAGCGCAAAGGCAAGCCTTGTTTCCGCTGCCGGGGGAAAATACGGCGCGTGATTGTGGCGGGGCGCAGCAGTTATTTTTGTCCGCGGTGCCAGCCGGCGCCGCGCGGGCGAAAAAAATAACATTCCCGTGCGGACTTGGCCGGCAATTCTTCCAATAGGGAGTTCTAATTTGCGTGCTGTCGTACAGCGTGTGACTCGCGCGCGCGTCACGGTGGACGCGCGCATTACGGGGGAAATCCGCGCGGGAGTCTTGATCCTGCTGGGGGTTGCGCGCACGGACAATCCGGAAGCAGGCGCCTACCTGGCGGAAAAAATCGCGAATTTACGAATTTTTCCGGATGCAGCGGGGAAGATGAATCTCTCACTGCTGGAGGTAAAGGGAGCGGCGCTGGTGGTGTCGCAGTTCACGCTGTACGGAGATACGCGCGGGGGGCGTAGGCCGTCGTACATTCAGGCGGCCGCGCCCGAGCAGGCGAGCGCGCTGTACGAAGAGTTCGTGCGGGCGCTGCGCGCGCTGGGCGTGGCGGTCGAGACCGGGGTGTTTCAGGCGCACATGGAAGTTGAAATGGTGAACGACGGGCCGGTCACGATTCTGCTGGATTCGGAAAAGACGATTTGAGGGCACGGCGCGGAATAATTCCTAGAAGCCGCCGCCACCTCCTCCCCCGAAACCACCGCCGGAGGAGCCTCCTCCGCCGAAACCGGAGCTGCCGCTGCTGCGCGGCGCCGAGGACATCACCGAGCCGGCGCGCGCGGTCATATTATCCAGGCTGTTGACGAACATCATCGGATAAAACACGCCGCCCTGAAAGCCGCCTTGATACCAGGACGGCGGCTCCGAATAGATGTGTTGAAACGCGCCCACCCATTTCTTCTCCACACCCAGGGCCATGGCGAAGGGCAGGAATTTCTCGAAAGTTGCGGGAGTTTTTTCCAGCCGCGTGATGCGGTCGGATTCCACGTGGGACAGAAAATCCTCGAATCCCAAGACACCGGCGAGGGCTTTTGCTCCGGCGGCTGTGCGCGCGGGCATATACCAGCCGAATCCGGCGATGATCAGGCCGGAAAGAATGGCCGCGACGAAAAAGGGCGGGACAGCGATTCCCGTTCTTTGGGCAACGGAACCGCCCAGGACGAACATGAGCGCGGCCGTGATGACCGCGCCGGCAATGTATCCGCTGCGGACATAGTCGGGGCGGTGGAGAAAATAGCCGCGCTGCATCAGGGCGTCGAAAATGCCGTTGGTGATGCCGGGAATTTTTGTGTAGAAAGAATTCTGCATGCTGGAAAGGTCCACATCCGAGATCATGCCGTTCGAGAAAATTCCCGCCAGCAGCATCAGTTCATGCGGTTTCAAGCCGGCCCATTCGGCCGGATTTTTCTTCATGTGGAAGACGTAGTCCTTGCTCGAGACCAGGCCCATCATCTGGGATTTGTCTTTTTCCTCGATCACCAGGTAGCCGCGGACGGCCAAGTCCACGATGGTGGCGGTGATGTCGCGCATGCCCACGTTGTCGTCCACCAGGGTTCCGGCCTCGCCGGGAGTCAAACCGTCGGGCGGCTCGTATTGCACGGCAACGGGAGCGGTGCGGGGATCGCGGCCGCTGGTGGACCACAGCCAGAACATGATTAGGAAGACAGGGATAGGGATAAAGATGGGCCAGTTGCTGGCGAGAAACTGAGCTATCAAATCGCCGGTGCTGGGCGGGGTAACAAAACCCTTGTCCCAGCCCACGACGACGGTCATGCCTTCGTGAAAGGCAAGCGGGCGATTCGCCGTAAATTCGACGTGGTTGCCGTCGGTAATGGCTTCGGCATCCTGCGAGCGTGACCCGGCCGCGCCGACATACTGGGTGGTGTGAATGCCGGTGGTGCCGGTGGGCAGGAAAACTTCCGCGCTGACGTCACCGAGGGGCACATCCCACTCGTCCCCGGTGGCGTTCCAGTATAGTTCATCGTGCTCCTCAAGAAATCGCACGCCGTTGGTGACGCGGTAATGAAGGGTGATGGTGCGGGCGACGTCGGTTGCGTTATCGACGTAGATTTTCCATTTCAGGTAACGGCCCTGATGGGAAGACTCCACTTTCAGCTTCTGCCCGGCGGTCTCGGCGCTGATCAGCTTCACGAAGAGCGTGTAATTGAAGCCCTGCGGGGTCACGTATTGGATGGGGATGGAACGGTAGAGGCCGTGCCAGGCGCCGATGAAGTCGGCTTCGATGGTTTCGGTGACGTCCAGGGAGGAATCGTGCTGGACGAAAATTTCCGAGGAAAATTTATTGATTCTTAGCTCGCGGGCGGAAGCGGAGGCTGCGAAGGCGAAAACGAGCAGCAGAAACACCGCGACTCGCTGAAGGCTCGAAAGAAGAGGGATTCCTCGCTCCGCTCGCAATGACCGGCTATAGGGCATTTTCGGCGCGATGGTTGGGCGCGAAAGAAGGTATTCCATTCGCGAAAGTTCCGGGGCGGCAGCCATGGCGGCTAGGCGCCGGTTGTGCCGAAGCTGACTTTCGGCACTTCGCGTTCGGCGGGAGCGCTGATCTGGAAGAATTCGCGTTCCTTGAAATTGCCCATACCGGCGACGATGTTGGAGGGGAACTGTTCAATCATGGTGTTGAAATCGCGGACCACGGCGTTGTAATAGCGGCGCGCGTTCTGCAGCGTGTCTTCGATCTGGTTGAGGGTCTGCTGCAACTGCGTGAAACTTTCCACGGCGCGCAGCTGGGGATAGGCTTCGGCGAGCGCAAACACCTGGCGGAGAGCGCCGGTGAGCAGGCCTTCGGCTTCGCCCTTGGCGGCGGGGCCCTGTGCGGTCATGGCCGAGTTGCGCGCGGCGATCACGCCTTCAAGCGTGGTCTTTTCGTGGGCCGCGTAGCCTTTCACGGTTTCGACGATGTTGGGGATCAGGTCGTAGCGGCGCTTGAGCTGCACGTCGATGTCCGACCAGGCATTGTCGCATTGCACCTTGAGTCTCACGAGGCCGTTGTAGGCGAACATGAGGTAAAGGACTACACCCACGACTATGGCCACTAAGGCGATTAGCATGAAGGACCCTTTCGCGATCCCTGGAAATGGCCCCACTGGGCGACTGAACTGACTATAGGACTGGAGCGGCGCGGTGTAAAGCGTTGCGCGGGTGGGATGTGCCGAAATTGGTGGAGATGGATTGCCGGGCCGGCCAAACTGGCTTGCGCTCGCCCATATTGGGGCTTGCGCTTGCGGCCGCAGTGCCCGCCTGAAGGCGGGCGCTGCATTCGCGGTCCATGCTGGTTCCCACACACTTGCATCCGGCCCCGGGGCGGATGCTTGCCCGCGGCGGGACCAAACAGGATGTCCCACTGGAATGCACGTACCATTTGGGTTACTCTTGCGCCTGCCGGAAGGTGTCACTTCCGATGACAGATGCACTTCAAAAACTACAGCGCCGCGGTGTTTGGCATTGACGCCTACCTGATGGAGGTGGAGGTGGACGTGGGCTCGGGGAAGCCCGGGGATTTTAATATTGTGGGGCTGCCGGACGTGGCGGTGAAGGAAAGCCGCGAGCGGATCAAAGCGGCGCTGAAGAATTGCGGGCACGAATTTCCATTTCAGAGCGTGACGGTGAATCTGGCGCCGGCGGACATACGCAAGGAAGGGTCGGCGCTGGATCTGCCGATGGCGCTTTCGATCCTGGGATGCGAGGGGGCTTTTTTCGGGAAGCGGCTGGATCAATTTATTTTTTTGGGAGAGTTGGCGCTGGACGGGCAGGTAAGGTCGGTGCGCGGTGCGCTCTCGGCGGCGCTGGCGGCGCGCGAGCACAAGATCAAGTCGGTGGTGGTGCCGGAGGCGAATGCGCGGGAGGCGGCGGTGGTCGAGGGGATCGACGTGTTCGCGGTGCGCACACTGCCGCAGGCCGTGGACCTGATCAACGCGCCGGAATCGTTTTCGCCGGTGCGCGTGGATGCGGCATCGATGCTGGCCGACGCGGCGCAATATGCCGTGGACATGCGCGACGTGCGCGGTCAGCAGGCGGCAAAGCGCGCTCTGGAAGTGGCCTGCGCCGGCGGGCACAACATTATTTTCATCGGCCCTCCGGGGGCGGGGAAAACGATGCTGGCGAAACGCATTCCGACGATCCTGCCGCCGATGTCGCTGGAGGAGGCCATCGAAACCACGCGCATTCACAGTGTGGCCGGCCTGCTGGACGATGCGCGAGGGCTGGTTGGGACGCGGCCGTTTCGCTCGCCGCATCACACCATCAGTGACGCGGGGCTGATTGGGGGAGGAGCGATACCGCGGCCGGGGGAAGTTTCGCTGGCGCATCACGGTGTGCTGTTTCTGGACGAGCTGCCGGAGTTCGAGCGGAACGTGCTGGAAGTGATGCGGCAGCCGCTGGAGGACGACTCGGTGACGATTTCGCGCGCGGCGACGTCCATCACGTTTCCCGCGCGGTTCATGCTGGCCGCGGCCATGAATCCGTGCCCGTGTGGTTTTTCTCATAGCCATGCGTTTCCGCCGCCAGCCAAGCGAGCTTCGTAACTTCATAGTTTTGAATGTGAATTTCCGGTATTAGAGACTGGAGCAGCCGTCTCTTGTCCTTCCTGGGAAGGAACTCCCACTCTTGGAAGGGCGCGAGGGCGATTGCCAACGACTCGGCCGAGATTTCGTATTCATCGGTTCCAGTATCCCTAAGCTTCTGCTCGCAGAACCGTAGGTCTACGTCTACCTCCTTTAGCTTTTCGTCCCGTTGTTTGCGGTCGATTAGGTTTTCAAAGAAAGCGTCGAGGACCCGCGCGCGTTTCTCCAAAAGCTGCTTGCACATGCGCTGGAGTCTCAGATGCTCGTCTTTGTTCTCGGTGGAATGAGACATCTCAGCGAAGTCGGTAGCGATGCGCTCAAGAAAATCGTGATCCGTCAGCCGTTGTGAAAAGATCGAGTCGAGAAGTGATTCAACTCGTTCGCGCCGCATATAAGGATTCGTGCAGGGCGGCAGCCCCCGAGCTAGTCGCAGACTACGTGCCGGGAACGTACGACTCTTGCACACGTACCAGTCCCGAGGATTGTGCGCGTGCGTGTAGATGAGATTTCCACATATTCCGCACCTCAAAAAGCCACTGTACGTGAAACGCCGTTGATGATCCGGGCGCACCCGCCAATGGTTCTCTTTCTTGAGATTGAGAATTTGCTGAACGCGGTGAAAATCCTGTTCGTCAATGAGGGGGTCTAGTACTTTCACTCGAATTATTTCGGAGTTGCTCCGTTGGATTTTGGGGCGGTCGCCCTGACGCCCATCAGCGCGTACACGCATAGCCTTTGCAGATGGGTCGCGCCGTTTTGTGTAAACGCGCCAGCCTGTGTAAATTGGGTTCCGCAAGATATTTCGCAGATTGAACGGGGCGATGCCAACTTTCCGGCCAACTTCGGTGTAACTCGTCTCGCCTGAAAGGAAAAATCGAAATGCCGCCCGAACCTTTTCAGCCTCTGGCTTAAAGAACCAACGATCTTTGCCACGCTCGAAACCTACGCCAAAAGGAAGTGCTATTTCACTTTGCGGATGTTTACCTGCGCGCCTCTTCTCCTCCTTTGCTCCCCAGACGCGCTCAGCAATTTCAACTTTTTCGGCGCCAGCCATTGCCGCGCGAAGAGTTCCGAAGAGGCGACCAGATTTTGAACTGAAATCAATCGGTCCTTCCGGCAGATAGAGGACTGTGTCAGTGTCCGCGAAGGATTGTAGCAAGGCAAAATCCGCAAAGTTCTCTGGACGCATCAATCGCGAAAATTCCTTTGCGACTACTCCATGGACCTCCGAAGATTCAATAAGCTTGAGGAGGTTCTGCATTTCCGGTGACCGGAGCACAGCCGCTCCGGACACGTCCGAGATCTCGATCGTCCTGACAATTTCGAGATCGTATCTGATTGCTGTCTGTCGATTCGCTTCCTTCTGAGCCGGGATGCCGGCACGGTCCTTTCCAGCCTGACTCTCAGTTGATACTCGGACTAATTCGATTACGCGCTTCCTCACCGGAGTAACCCGCACAATTCCCTCGCAATTTTCAATGCCTCAGCGTTGTCAGACGCCTCCAATGCTGTGCGTAGGCGTTTCATAGTCTCCTGCCTGTCGCGGGCAATCACTATCGCTGCTTCCACTAGCCCTTTGCAATTTGCGGCTTCTAACGTCTTTCCCATTGTCACGTTCGATTCTCAAATTATTTCCCTCCGTCTGGCGTGCTGGTGTTGCTTCAAATCCACTGGCTCTTTTTACCCGCTCCTGCGTTGCACCCGAAAGTTTCGCCTTTCGCTGTTTCCTTCATACTGTTCTGGATTGTCGGGACAACGTGCCCAAACACCGCCTGTTCTGTTTTGCAGTGTCCCTAGCGTCCCGGATCACCCGGGTTAACGATTAACGCGATGGTTCGGAAACGATCCGTCAAAACCGATGCAAACGCGTTGTTTTTAGACCTCCCTTAAACCCTATTCGGTAACTTCAACAAAAATAACAACGTTAGATTTTCGATTTCCGGGTGTTTCCAACCATTTGTCTAGAAAAACGCCTTCATTCCATGGTCGCGCGGTACACCGCCGTCAGTGGAGCCTTGAACTGGAGCGCCAGTTTCCTGAGCGTCGTGCCCCTTCGCCGCGCCGTCCGAATCTTCTTTATTTCCGATTCAGAGAGAATCCTGCCCGGCCGCCTGCCCAAGCGCGTCCCTTTCCTCCTCGCCGCGGCCAAGCCTGCCCGCACGCGTTCGCAAATCAGTGCCCGTTCAAACTGGGCTATCGAGGCGAAAATCTGAAACACCAACTCGCCTGACGCCAGCGTCGTGTCGACCCCCTCCGTGGCGCTGATGAAATGCACGTTCAAGCGTTTGAACTCTTCGAGGGCGCTGACCAGATGTCGCAGACTCCGGCCAAACCGATCGAAGCGCCAAACGATGACCGCATCGATCCTGCCCGCCCGGGCGTCTTGCATTAGGCGATTGAGCGCCGGTCTGGATTCCTCCGCGCCCGACATCGTGTCGCAGTAAATCTGTACCTTCCACCCTCTGCGGCCTGCGTATTCTCGCAACTCTCCTTCCTGTGACGACGTGTCCTGCGCCGCCGTACTCACTCGAACGTATGCCGCACATCGTTTTTGCTTGTTCATTGTCCCTCCTAGTTGCGAAGGGTATAGCCCGCGCTGGTGCAGGGCCAGCCGCCAGCTGAATATCTAGTCCTGGTGAGATATGTGGTGATTTTTGGCCGGTGCTGGACTTTCGTTGACTACGCCGTTTTGCGCTATTTGCTGCCACCAACTCGATCCTTCTTATACTCCTCCCCGACTGCGCATCGTAGGGCTGGGGGCCGAGAATTGCAAAAAATCATCTCGGCCCCCCGGCCCATCGCCCCACCGCTCGCTACTTCGTGCCCCCCTTCCGGGACTTCGTTTTCGCCGCCGGATCGAGATCCTCGTCGTCCTGATCATCACCGGTTTGCGGTGGTTCGTCCGCGGCGATGAATGCATTCACGACCACGGTGACGGGCTTCCCGCCAATTTCGACGGAACTTTCCCACGGTCCTTTGCTGGTTGCCACCGTAAAATTCCGCCCCGAAGCGGAAAGTTTCGGTTCATTGAGATTCATTTCGATGATCAATTTGTTGCCCTTTAGCGTTACTTGCATTACTGTCAGCCCTCCTATTTGTGTGCGGTTTACCCCGCCTGGCTTTTTCGTCTTGCTTGTTCTGCTACTACTTCGCAGGGGCGCTTCTTGCCGTGGTGAACATTCCAGCGTCGAAATCCGAAAACGTGAGCGCCGGTCGCTGATTCAAACGTTGGGAAGCCGCCCCTGGAAACCAAATGTATCCAATGCCGGCGCCAGGCCTAGTAACCATGGCGCCTCGTTGATGTCGATCAAGCCGTCTGTCGCTGCGGCGGTCCCATCTGCCCGCCGAGGCGCTTGTTCGGTCTGCTCCGCCAGGAATTACCGCCCCGCGGATTTTTCCACGCGCCCATCCTCCTTCACTGCGGGTTCAATCCTCGCGGCATCCGATAACTGAAAGTCGTAACACCCCGGATCGTTCGGACTGGCATTTTTCAGGATGTAAGCGATGCCTCGCGGATTCCGGACGTAAAAGTCTACGCGGCCGTCGCCGGCAAGCTTTGCCCACCGCCGCATGACCTCCATGCGATTGGCCGCGCCGGGATCCGTGACCCCGGCAACTAATGCGTGAAAGTGCAAATTCTGGCCAGTTTTTCCGAATTCCCGCACCGCAAACCAACCAAATTTCGTGCCACCGAAGTCAGCCTTCACGTCACCCAACCAGTGGCGCAGGCGCCACCAGCATTGTGGTTCGGTGAAGCCTGGGCGAAACGTGAGGGCGCAAAA
>JAIQFG010000071.1 GCA_020073375.1 Terriglobia bacterium
GTCACGCCCGACCCCGGCGTCATCGAAGTGAATCTGCATCCCTCGGGCAGTTGGGATGACCTGGTGAAAACCACCACGGCGCTGTACGAAGAGGCGCGCCTGTCCCGACTGGGCACCGAAAAATTCATGCTCGATGGACGCCACACCGGGACCGGCGGAGGAAATCACATCCTGGTCGGCGGCGCCACGCCCGCCGATTCCCCCCTGCTGCGAAATCCCGGATTACTGCGCAGCCTGATCGGTTACTGGCACAATCATCCCGCGCTTTCCTACCTGTTCAGCGGAATTTTTGTCGGCCCCACCAGCCAGGCGCCGCGCATGGACGAAGCGCGCAACGACCAGGTCTATGAGCTGGAGATCGCCTTCCAGCAGATTCCGGATGGCGGCCGCGTCCCGCCCTGGATTGTGGATCGCGTGTTTCGCAATCTACTGGTTGACTCTTCCGGTAGCACGCACCGCGCCGAATTCAGTATCGACAAACTCTACGCCCCGGAAAGCGCCTCCGGCCGCCTGGGCCTGCTGGAAATGCGCGCGTTTGAAATGCCGCCGCACTCCCACATGAGCCTGACGCAACATCTGCTGCTGCGTTCGCTGATCGCCCGCTTCTGGAAACAGCCGTATCGCGAATCCCTGGTGCGCTGGCGCACGGAAATTCACGACCGTTTCATGCTGCCGCATTTTATTCGCCAGGACCTGGAAGACGTAATCCTCGATCTGAACCAGGCCGGGTACCCGATTCGCCTGGAGTGGTTCGCGTCGCATTTCGAGTTCCGTTTTCCGCACTACGGCACCATCGTGCAGCGCGGCATCGAGGTGGAAATCCGCCAGGCCATCGAGCCGTGGCACGTGCTGGGCGAGGAACCCACGCCAGGGGGCGCAGCGCGGTACGTCGATTCGTCTTTGGAGAGAATGCAGGTTCTTGTGAACGGGATGATCGACCCGCGGCACGTCGTCACCTGCAACGGGCATCGCGTGCCGCTGCATCCCACAGGCACCAACGGCCAATTCGTGGCCGGCGTGCGCTATCGCGCATGGCAGCCGCCCAACTGCCTGCATCCCACGATCGGCGTACATTCGCCGCTGGTGTTTGACGTGGTGGATACCTGGTCCGCACGCTCGATCGGCGGTTGCACGTATTTCGTCGCGCATCCGGGCGGACGCCACTACGATACGTTCCCAGTGAATGCCTACGAGGCCGAGAGTCGGCGCATCGCGCGGTTTTTTACCTTCGGCCACACCCCCGGGCCCATGCCGGTAGCGGAAGAGAAAATCAGCAAGGAATTGCCGTTCACATTGGATCTGAGAATCCAATAGAATATTAGCAACCGCCAATATGCAAGGACCAAATCCTCCGGGCAGCGCGGAAACCATTGACGTCACGCAGACCCGCGCGTTTGCCAACAAATATGGGCTCGATTCCCCTTTCCCCGATGAAATGATGGGCCCGGATCGCGTCCTGCGCCCGCACTGGCAGCAATTTGTTTCCATGCTGGACGCCTTGAGGCCCGAGGAAATCCGCCAACGGCGCGACCTGGCCCGCCGGCTCATCCATCAAAATGGCGTGACCCACAACGTGTACGGCGATCCGCAGGGGCTTGACCGTCCCTGGAGCCTGGATTTTATTCCCCTGCTCATTCCCGCGGACCAATGGGAAGTCGTTTGCGAGGGATTAATTCAACGCGCGGTGCTGCTGGACCGTTTGCTTGCGGACCTCTACGGCCCGGCCGAAACGGTATACAGCGGAATTCTTCCTCCGGAACTGCTGTGGGCCAATCCCGGTTTCCTGCGCTCGTGCCACGGAATCCGCTTGCCGAAAAATCGCTGGATTCATCTCTACGCCGCCGATCTGGCGCGCACCGAGGACGGCCGATACGAGGTGCTGAGCGATCGCACGCAGGCGCCATCGGGCGCGGGCTATTCGCTGGAAAACCGCATCGTGCTTTCGCGGGCGCTGCCTTCCGTGTTCCGCCAGTGTAACGTCCAGCGGCTCGCGCCGTTTTTCGTGTCGCTGCGGGAAACGCTGGCGGAGATGGCGCCGGCCAACCACGAAAATCCACGCATCGTCCTGCTCACCCCGGGCCCGTACAACGAAACTTATTTTGAGCACTCGTTCCTGGCTCGTTACCTGGGCTACGCGCTGGTGCAAGGCAACGACCTGACCGTGCGCGACACCATCGTGTACATGAAAACTCTGGGCGGCCTGCAGCGCGTGGACGTAATCCTGCGCAGAGTGGACGACAATTTCTGCGATCCGCTGGAACTTTATCCCGACTCCTACCTCGGCGTGCCGGGGCTGCTGCAGGCGGTCCGGCGCGGCAACGTGAGCGTCGCCAACGCGATCGGCTGCGGCGTCCTGCAAGCGCCGGGATTTCTGCCCTTCCTGCCGGGCCTTTGCCGGTTTTTGCTCGGAGAGGACTTGAAACTTCCCTCGGTGCGCACCTGGTGGTGCGGCCACGGGGACATTCTGGAATACGTGGTGCAGCACTTGCAGGAAATGGTCATCAAGTCGGCGTACCCGACGCAGGGAGAAGATCCGGTATTCGGGCAAACTCTGACGCAAGAGGAATTGATGGCGCTGGAGCGGAAAATCCGGGCGCGCCCAGCGAAGTATGTGGCGCAGAAACAGGTCATGTCCTGCACTACGCCGGCGCTGATCGGAGACCACGCCGAGCCGCGGCGCTTCGTGGTGCGCTCCTACCTGGCCGCGTACGGCGATTCCTACACGGTGATGAACGGCGCGCTCACGCGCATCACGCAGTCCAACGATTCGCTGGTTGTCTCGCTACAAAAAGGCGGCCGCAGCAAGGACACCTGGATCCTGTCGGATGGCCCGGTGAGCCCGGTGACGCTGCTTCCCTCCTCCAGCCAGCCCATCGCTATCAGCCGTGGCGGCAGCGATTTGCCGAGCCGCCTCGCCGAGGATCTATTCTGGCTGGGGCGTTATGCGGAACGCACCGATTCGCAGGCGCGCCTCGCGCGCGGCGTGCTCACGCGCATGTTCGACCAATCTGGCATCGAGAACGCGCAGGCGATTGAAACACTGGCGTCCGCGTGCCGGCCCAAGCCGCTGCTTTCCCACGGCGTGGAACTGGAGCGCGAATTTATCGATCTCATGCTGGGCGACGCCAAGGGCGAGGATTTGCGCGGCACTGTCTCCAATGTCCACCGCCTGGCCCGCGTGCTGCGCGATACCGTCTCCAATGACGCGTGGCGCATCTTGCATGAGCTGTACCGCACGCTTTCCGGATTCAAGATCGGCCAGACGCTGACTTCCGCGGGCGTGCTGGAACTGCTCGACAATTTGATCGTCACCATTGCCGCGTTCGTCGGTCTCGCGTCCGATTCCATGACCCGCGGACAGGCCTGGAGATTCCTGGACATGGGCCGCCGCATCGAGCGCGTCTCGTTCATTTCCAGGTTCCTGAAGGACACGCTGGTGGCCAGCGCGGGCGATCCGGTGCTGCTCGAGGCCATCCTCGATATCGGCGACAGCTCGCTCACCTACCGCCGCCGGTACCTGACGCACCTGGAAACGCACGCCATTGCCGATCTGCTGCTGGCGGACGAAACCAATCCGCGCTCGGTGGCCTTTCAGCTTTCGCTGATCGACCAGCACCTGGCCGCGCTGCCCCGCGACATTTCCCATCCGGACCGCAACTACGATCAGCGCGTCCTGATCAAAATGCGGACGTCGATTCAACTCGCGGACTTCGTGGAATTGTGCTCGCTGCCGGGCGACGGAGGCCGCGAAAAGTTCGACGCGCTGCTTTCCGCAATGCTGCTTCAGATCGACGAGCTTTCCGAAGACATCGCGCAGCTTTATTTTTCGCACGCGGTGGTATCGAGGGAAATCGCCGGTCCGCATGAGGAGCGCGAATCGTGAAGTACCGCATCACGCATGCCACGCGGTACGGATACGACGAAGCTATCCCGCTCTCGCACAACATGGTGCGGCTGCGCCCGCGCCAGCACGAGACGCAGGATTGTTTGCATCACGAATTGATTCTGCAGCCCGCGCCGGCGGTGAAGAACGAAGGCTTCGACTATTTCGGAAATCACGTCGCCTGGTTCAGCCTGCAGGAACCGCACACCGGACTGAAAATCGCGGCCGAAAGCACCGTGGAAGTCTCTCCGCCGCGCGCGCCGGACCTCGCCCACGGCCCTTCCTGGGAAAATGTTCTGCATACGTTGGCCTCTTCCACGGACCGGGACACGCTGGCGGCACGCGAGTACGCGTTTGAATCCGCGTACGTGCCGTGGTCGCCCGATCTGGCCGAATTTGCGCGCCCTTCGTTCCCGAGCGACCAGCCGTTTCTGCATTGCGTCTTCGACCTGACCCAGCGGATTCATCGCGACTTCAAATTTCTGGCGGGCTCGACGAAAATCGATACGCCCGTGATGGACGTTTACCGCTCGGGCGAGGGCGTGTGCCAGGATTTCGCGCACCTGCAACTTTGTTGCCTGCGCTCGCGCGGATTTTCCGCCAGATACGTCAGCGGATACATCGCCACGGTGCCTCCTCCTGGCCAGGAGCGCCTCGAGGGCGCGGACGCCTCGCACGCCTGGATCAGCGTGTTCGCGCCCGGCTTCGGCTGGGTGGATTTCGATCCCACCAATGGAATCATGCCCTCCGATTCCCACATCACTCTGGCCTGGGGACGTGATTACGACGACGTGGGTCCCGCCAAGGGCATTTTAATTGGCGGAAAACGCCACTGGCTGGAAGTCGCGGTGGACGTGGTCCCAGTTGAAGCCGCCTAGCCGGAATTTCTAAAATCGATTCGCGCGCCAAAAACCAAAATTCCGGCTCCCATCGAAATTCACGGTTCTTCGTAGCGCCGGCGTTCCGCCGGCTCTTTTGCATTGTGTTGAAAGTCCGCAAAAATGCCGGCGAGACGCCGGCGCTACGAAATCGCGCGAAGCGTGAAGCCCTCACCGAAAATGCGCGCGATTGCGGGACTGTTCGGCCAGCGCTTCCAGATATTTTTCCGGCTCCTGCACAGGCTCCGCAGAATCGCCCCGCCCCTGCGCCAATCGGTCGGTAATTTGCCGGGCCATGGAGCGGCGAACCTCCTCCTGCAAGCTGGAGCGCCGCTCCAGAAACGTTTCCACCAGTTGCAATTCGCCCGGGGTAAGCGCGCGCGATACCGGCGTGGCGAGAAGATTTACGGGCGGCGCATCCCAGGCGGAAGAGCCGCCGGGGACGGGTTTTTCGTGGACCACGACCGTGCCTGCAACGAAATCGCCGAGGCGTTTGCTGTCCCGGCTGATCAGGCAGGTGACGATTCCAATCGCGTACAGCGACGGCAACTCGTCCACGATGCGCATCAGGTTGCGCAGGATCGCTCCCTGCGCGCCCACCGGACGGCCGGAATCGGTAATGACGCGCAGCCGCGTCCAGCGTTTTCCGGGCGTCTGCCCGTTCCAGATCGCCTCGAAGAATGCGAAGTATCCGAATTGGGAAAGGAACACGCCAAAAATCAGTATCGCGTAAACGTACTGCTTTCCCACCTGCGGCAGATAACCCATGTAGGAAATCAGCCCGGCGACCAGGGCGATCGCGACCAACACGCCAATCTGCAGCAGTGTGTCTATGACCAGGGCGAGCGCCCGGCTGCCGATTCCGGCGAGGGGAAACTCCAGAACGGTTTGTTCCGGGGTTTCGATGATAAGCTTGTCATCGGAGGACATCGGTGCTCTCCACTAGATGGCTTCAGAAGCGGCGTCCCTACTGGGCGCGTGTCGACGAACTGGTCACGCGGACCGAAAAGAGCGGGATCCGCGCCTTGAGTCACCACGAACTGCGAGAGCTGGCCGTATTATATCGCCAGGCCGCGTCGGATTTGTCGACGGTGCGCGAAGATCCTTCCAGCCAGCGCCTGGCGCAATCCCTCAATCAACTGCTCGGCCGCGCGCATAATTGCATCTACATGGGCCGCCGCGCGCAGAGTGGGCGCATTGTTACATTTTATCGCTACACTTTTCCCGAAATATTCCATCAGACCCTGCCTTACACACTGGCCGCCTGCGCCGTGTTTTTCGCCCTGGCCGCGGCGGGATTCGTGATGGGGGTGGTCGATCCCGGATTTCACCGCTATTTCCTGGGCCCGGCGATGATGGAGTCGATCGACAAGCACCAGATGTGGACGCATTCGATCGTCTCGGTAAAACCGTTGGAATCGAGCAGGATCATGACCAACAATCTGAGCGTGTCGTTCGCGACGTTTGTGTTTGGGATTACCGCGGGCATCGGCACGTTCTGGATGCTGGCATTCAACGGACTGCTGTTCGGCGTGGTCAGCGCGGCGTGCTGGCAGGCCGGGATGTCGGGGCAATTATTCAGTTTCGTTGCGCCGCACGGCGTGCTGGAATTGCCCGCGATTTTTATCGCCGGCGGCGCCGGTTTCCTGATTGCCAAGGGTTTGCTTTTTCCCGGGACGCTCCCGAGGCGCGATTCGCTGGTCCGCGAGGGCGGCCGCGCAATGCAGTTGGCGCTGGGAATTATTCCCTTGCTGATTGTGGCAGGCACGGTGGAAGGCTTCGTCTCTCCATCCGATCTGGCCGTGCGGTGGAAATACTCGCTGGCCACCATGCTATTCGGCGTTTTGCTGTTGTTTGTAATGAGGAAGACGCCGCCGGTGGAACAATCTGTTGCAGAACACCAAGGATCGTCCGCCGATTGAAATCAGTCCCACAAAGACCAACCCGCAATTCTGCGGCAACCAATGACGGAAATGTTTCTTCCGCCCGGAGTCCCGAAGGGACGGCATGCCGAAAGGTTTCTCCTGGCCCGAAGTCCCGGAGGGACGGCATAAGGTAGCCCACCACGGAAGTGGTGGGAAAGTGCATTGGCAAATATCAAGCCCCGTAGGGGCGACACAAGGTTGCCATTGTGCCGCCCCTACGGGGCTCCATTGTTTGTCTACTCACCTACCCACCACTTCCGTGGTGGGCTACGATATTTCGCCCCTCCGGGGCTTTGGTGGCACAGGCTTCAGCCTGTGCGGTCTTGATCGCGCATGCGCCCATCCCAAACCGCACAGGCTGAAGCCTGTGCCACTACAGCAGACTTCGTTCCTTAATCTGCAAATATTGGTTGGCCAGCGCCGTGGACAATCCAGCCGGGGCCGATTCCAGGACCATCGCTCCCTGCTGCCGGACTTGCCTCAGCAAAAGATCGCGGCGCTGGACGATTTCCAGGGCGGCGCTGTAGCGGTACATCTGCTCCACGTTTTCCGGGCGCAAGGCGACCAGGGCGCGCAGTTCGGTCTGCGCCATCACTCCGAATAAAACCAGATGTCGCGCCGCGATTGCCGCCGTGCATTCGATGACTTCGGGCGTGGCGGCCGTCTCTGCAAAATCGGTGAGCCACACGACCAGGCTGCGCCGCGTTTGCGAGGAAAGCAGGGCGCGCGTGGCCAGCAAATGATCGGCTTCCGAGGTTGCGGCGTGGACCTGCGCAAGGCTTTCAATCAACGCCCGCTGGTGCTGCACGCCGCGCCCAGGGGCCACGCGCTGTTGCAATTTCCGGTCGTACGCAAGCAGTGCGACGCGGTCTCCGGAATAGAGAGCCACTTGCGCCAGGCTCAGCGCGGCGTTCACAGCGTGATCAAGTTTGTTAAGATGGCCGACGCGCGCGCGCAACAGCCGTCCCGCATCCAGCACCAGCCACACCGTCTGGCTCCGCTCGATCTGGTACACCTTCGTGATTAATTTTCCACGCCGCGCCGTGGCGCTCCAGGAAACGTCGCGGTATTCGTCTCCGGCGCGGTACTCGCGCAGGCTCTCGAATTCCCTGCCGTGCCCGCGCTGGCGTTTCAGGCGCTTTTCGAGTTCGATCTGGCGACTGCGGATCAGGTAGATGCGCATTTTCTGCGCTTCGCCCAGGTTGGGATACACGCGGACGCTCTGCGCCAGGCGCGCGCGAGCCCACCGCTCCGCCAGCAACAAGGGACTCGAGTAGCGCAGCCACACGTCGCCAAAGCTTGCGTCGCCGCGCACCGTGGGTTCGATCGTGTAGGCGCCGCTGGCGGAACTCCCCGCGGGCACCGCAAGCGAAACTTCGGGAATTTCCGCACGGAACGTGGCGGGCGCTTCGTCAGTCACCTGAAACATGGCAGACACGCGCGCGGCATTGCTGACTTCGATCGCGATTCGGGAAGTCTGCGCCAGCCCGAGCGACTCGCTCCACACGCGCCTCACCGTGAGCTGCCCGGGGCGCGGCATGCGTTTCAAGTCGTACGCCCAAAACGCCAGCGCCATCAAATCCCACAACAGCATGGCATAGAGAAAACGCGGCTCTTTCCACGCGGGAGCAATCCACGCGAGGCCAATGAACAACAGTAAAAAAAATCGCCGCCCAAACGCGAACGGAATTTTCCCGGCGTTTTCCGCCCGCGCTTCCACGTTCGGTGGCGCCAGTCGCTGCATCGCCCTATTGGGGAACCGCGGTTCCGGCCAAAACTTCGGCGACGACCTGATCGGGCGTGATGCCCTCCAGGTCGGCCTCTGGCTTCAGCAACATGCGATGGCGAAGGATCGGAGGCGCGGCGGACTTCACGTCGTCGGGAATCAAAAAGTCGCGGCCCTCGATCGCAGCGACGGCCTTTCCCGCCAGCATCAGCGATATCGCCGCGCGTGGGCTTGCCCCCAGGCTGACGGCCGGAGAATTGCGCGTGGCCCGCACGATCGAAACGATGTAATCCAGCAGCTTGGGCTCGACGCGCACCCGCGCGCACTCCTCGCGCGCCGATTGCAGCGCGTCGTCCGGCAGCGACTCGACCTGCACCTGGTCAAACGCGCGCGCCTCAAACCCCTCCTGGTAGCGCGACAGAATTTCCGTTTCCTGCGCAACCTGCGGATACTCGACGCGAATTTTCATCAGGAAACGGTCGAGCTGCGCCTCGGGCAGCGGATAGGTGCCCTCGAACTCCACGGGATTTTGCGTGGCGAACACCGTAAACGTCCGCGGCAGCGGGTGCGTGGTGCCGTCCATGGTCACCTGCAATTCCTCCATGGCTTCCAGCAGCGCCGATTGCGTGCGCGGCGGCATGCGGTTGATTTCGTCGACCAGCAGCAAATCGGTGAAGATCGGCCCGCGATGAATCCGAAAGGTTCCGGCCGCAGGCTCGAAGATATTGCCGCCCAGGATGTCCGCCGGAATCAAATCCGGAGTGCACTGCACGCGCTGAAACTGCAGTCGAAAGATATGCGCAAGTGATTTCACCGCGAGCGTCTTGGCAAGGCCCGGCACGCCCTCGACCAGCGCATGGCCGCGCGCCAGCACCACCAGCAGCAACTGATCCAGCGCTTCGTTCTGCCCCACGATAATTTTTGCGAATTCCCTGCGGACGTGAGATGCCAGATCCGCTACGCTCATTTCCATGAAGTTCTCTCTTCCGCGGGTTTCCGCTGAGTTTCCAGGCGATGCAAGTATCCGTGAAGACCGCGCACCAGGTCCAGCGCTTCGCCGTTTTCCAGATTGATGTCGCGCATGGCGCGCTCGGCGTCCGAGAGTGTATTGAAAAGCGTGCCGGACTGCCAGCCCAGGTGTTCCTCGGCCGCCTCGCACAATGCCGGCAACTTGGCGTTCACCGGAATCGAAAGCCGCCGCGCCAGCGCCAGGCGCAATCGCTGATACGCGATTTCCACCGCGGCCGGAGCGGCTTGCGCGGATTGATACAGGCTGCCCAGCGTGTCCACGAATTCCAGCGCCGACAGGCGCGACTCAACCGCAAGCGGCCGCATCGGTCCCGAACGGCGGGAGAACGTGAAGAGAATGATCAGGAACAAAAACGCAAGCTGCGCGCCGGCCCACGGCAGCGGCGTGGCCGCAAAATAGGAGCCGAGCGACCGCCGCATCCCGTGAAAATATTCGTCCCACAAAATCCGCGAACCGGGCGGCCCGACCGAATTGAGCAGCAGCGCGAGATTTCCTTTTTCGCGAATCGATCCGTTGGACGCTGGCGAGGAGATGGCCCACCAGATCACTTCCCCTTTGCCATAGCGATACCATACGGCGCCCGTCTTGCCCTGGCGCTCGTAGATGGATATCTGCCCGGGCGCGAGCGTTTTCCACTGGTCCGGCGCGACCATCGTGACTTCCGGCGCGTTGCGGCTCAGAGGCGAAGGCACGGCGGGCGTAAACGGTTTTGGGGTCAGGTCCGAATCCGGGATCGGAATCGCGGAGGAAAGCGGCGCGAAATTTGCCCCGGCGGCGCCCATCACCAGCAGGCGCCCTCCGTTGGAAACAAATCGCGAGACCGATGCGCGCTCCGCGCTCGAGCCGCGCTCGGTGGGCTCGGCGAAAATCAGCGTGGTGCCGGAAGCGTCTTCGGGCAGCTCGTTGGGGGGCGATTCCCACCGCTCCACCTGGTAGCCGGATTCCTGCAGCAGCAGAAACGCCGCCTTCGCGCCGAGCCATTCGGCGGAATAGGTTGAGGGAATCCCGATCGATTGTTGTGCGGGCGCGGGCCGCAAGAAATAGGTCAGCGCGAGAAGCGCGAACATCACGGCTACGGCGCCGATTACGAGTTGGCGATCGCGTGCGTCGAATTGCGCAGGCACTCGAGAGCCTCCAGTTGTTTTCTGGCGTCGTCCCAATCCTCGGCTGTGGCCGATTGAAAACCGTACCAGGTGAATTCCAGCCGGCGCGTCAATTGCGCCAGTGGCATGTAAGCGGCGTGGCCGCGCTGTACCATCCGCAGCGACTCGCGCGGCGTCCGCGAGCGGTCCTCCGGGAGCAAATGAATTTCCTCCAATTGCGCTACACCCGTCCAGTAAGCCGCGTGAATGGCGGCGCGATAATCGCCGCGCTCGGCTGCGGCGCGAGCGATTTTGGCCCAATAGCGCCAGTCCTGTCCCGCGGGGATCGCTCCGCTCAAATCCATTTCCGCGCGCCTGGCAGCGTTGATCACCGAGCGCACCGCCCAGAACGAAAGCAGCAGCCCCAGAAGAATCACCAGCGTCCAGGCCAATGCGTTCCCGACCGACGCCGAAATTCCAATGCGGTTGAAGAGGCGGTCCAGTTGGCGCGATATCCAGGCGCGCGCGCGGGCCATCTGCTTGTCCCACCAGGTGGGTTCGTGCGCGCCTTGAAATTCACGGCCGCGCAAAATGCGATCGACGTCGGCGCGCGCATGATCCAGGTCCGCTCGCGGGACAGGCGATCGCAGCCCCGCCGCCGATTCCTGCAGAGCGTCCAATCGCTGCCGCGCCTGCCTCAGCAGGTCCACGTTTTCCTGCGCAGATTTTTCCCGCGCCAGCAGCGCGACGCTCAGCCAATCGATCTTCACATAGAACGACTGATCCTTTGCCTCGACGGACCATTCCCCGGGCAGCGACTCCCGGAACGATCCGATTCCCGCAGGATTTTCGCCGTTCAGAAACGCCGACGCCGCGCGAAGCTTGTCCACGTATTCTGCCATGCTGATTTGTTTCAGCGCGATCTGCGGGCCGTCTTTCATTGCGGTCTGCGGACCATTTTTCGGAGGAGTTTGTGGACTGCCGGGCGCGCTCCAAAGGCCGCCGGGAAACAATAAGGCGATCAGCAGCAGAAGCAACGCAATCCGTAGGAAGTGTGTGGTCGATTTCAACGAACCAATGGCCTCAGGCCGGAAAACCCGCTTCAGGCGCGGGCGCCGGCGTATCCAGCGAAGTCATCATGAATTGCAGATCGAACGCTTCCTTGCGGATGCGCGTATCGTAATAACACAGCACCAGCGCAATCAGCACCACGGGCCCGGTTATGGCCCCGCCAATCGCTCCGCTCATGGCCATCGCGTACGCCAGCCATTCCGGCATGCGTCCGGTGCTCACCGAAAACATCATGGTGATAAAAAACGGCCCCTGGAACACGATCGCTCCCACGTAGGCAATCATGGTGCAAAGAAAAATGGCCACCAGCAACTGCCAGCGCCGCCCGCGCGTAAGCTGCACGCTGCGCCGCAGCGCCGCAAGCACTCCCACGCGCTCCAGCAGCAGGGCGGGAATCGATACGGCGTACCGCAGCGACCACAGCAGCCACAATCCGATCGCCACCAGGTAGGCGGCAAAAATGATCAGCCCCACAATAATGCTGACCGCTGTCCGCGATTGGCCGCGCCCTACATACGCCATGAGGCCCACCATCATTCCAAACACAATCGCGACTCCGAACCCAATCACGATCAGCATTCCGTACACGCGGATGAGCGCGACAGAAACCACTCCCATGATTCGCCAGATGTTTCCTCGAACTTTTCCGTAAGCCCCGCGCACGGTAATTTTCTGTCCCAGGTAGGATTCCGACACCGCGAACGTCGCCGCCCCAATGGCGATCGCATAAGTCACGGCAAATACGCACAGAAACCCCAGGCCGAACAGGACCATCCCGGCGATCGCCGGCCCCGAAGGCTGCGCACCGCCAAACGCCGGCCCCCGCATGGAGAAAAACACCACCGTGAACGGAATCGAAAATGCCGAAGGAATCGCCATGATCCCTACAAAAAGCCAGAAGTGCCGGCGGTAGAGGCGGAACGTGCGGTCCAGCAACTCTCCGAGCGAGAGCGGGCGGAGTTCGGTGGCGTCCATGCGTTCCTCCGGGAAAATTCACCCGTATATAACCATGTGATAACCGGAATGGCAAGGTTCAAGTGGGACAGACACTCTTGTCTGTCCGGTTTTTTGCGCCCCCGAAAATTAAACCCGGACAGACAAGAGTGTCTGTCCTACAACGTCCTAATTCTTAATCTGCGTGATCAGCGCGGGCTCGGCCTCCTGCAGAACAACATTAAACCGCAACCGCCCCAGCAGCGCCCCGCCGGGCGTCTCCACGTTCACCCGCCATGCGCCGGCCGCCACCGCTGCGCTCACAGAAAACGTGCGGTACCCCCGCCCACGCCCCCCACGCACCGGCAGCTCGATCCGGCTCGTCGTAGTCCACCCGCGCTTTGGATCGTAAAACTGCCACTCATGCACAATTTTCGTGTTAAGCGACGTGGGCGAAAACACCGCGCTATAAGCGTAGACAGGCGCGCCCGCCCTGCCGTGAAACGTTTCCGTGAACCGGAAAAAGCGCAGGAGCCCGGGATTTTCCGATTCGACCGCGTAATTCCCCTCCGCATTTCGCGCGATGGCGTGGTGCACGCTGGCATCCTGCAGCGATAGCGGCAGTGGAGGAATGAGGTTCAGGAAATAAAACACGTTCGTGGTGAGGAAAATTGCGCCAATGCAGGTGTGCAGCGTCCGTCTCCGCCCCGCGACAAGTTCTCCATCGCCGGCAAACCGCAACAGCAGCAGAAAAAGATACATCAACGCCAGGCTGACCGCTCCGCTCAACAGGAAAATAAACGGCCCGATCCGGTGCAGCAGCACCGGCAAAATGAAAATCGTAAAACAAAACAGCGACAGATATAAAAAACCGACCTGAAAATAGAGCCGCGCGTAATATTGCTTCAGCCTCTCGTTGGCCAGAAACGCCGCGCCCAGGATGACAAAAAAAGGCCAGCTCACCCGCAAACTCCCGCTGCGAAAGTAAAAAACCAGGTAGGTGCTCAGCAGACCGCCGAACAAAAATTGCAGCGCGTTGAGAAACCAGAAATGCGCCTTGCCCGGCTCCCCGGTCTCCGCGCCCCTATTTTCCGAGCGATTGACGGGACGGTTGAGAAGAATGATGCAGGCCGCGACCGCGGCCAGATGCGCGACAATCCAAAAATTTTCCCAAAACGCATCCACGCGCTTCAGCGTCACAGCGTCGAACACGAATCCTCCCAGCAGCGAGGCTGAGGAGATCGACCTCTCAAAGCGTGTGTACGTGGTTTTAAGATTGACGAGGAGAGAGCCGCGGATCATTTCACTAGAAGTTATCTCATAAATACCCTGACTGTGCAGAATCGAAAGCTCCCATGAAAGCATTCTCCCAAAGTCTATTTGAGTCGCTCGTTTCAGGCGCTGAAAGCGCCGTCGGTGACCAGCCCGGGGCAGCGCCCCGGGGATCGCGATTCCTCGTTCGTGGTGCGCCCTGAAAGGGCGCAGGGGCCCTCCGCCCCTTCAGGGCGAACTCAAAGATTCCTCACGCTACCCGGGGCGCTGCCCCGGGCTAGTCACCTTCGCGCCGTTGGCGCGATGCAACGGCTAGCCTTCAAACAGAAAAACCCGCCGCCAGACCATTTATCGGATGAGTTCTTTGCATGGGCCAACCGTAGATAGCATGATGGCGAAACAGGCGCGCAATGTGGCCGAAATTCAAACGGCTCCTCCAAAAAAACAAAAAAAGGGCGGACACGAAGGTCCGCCCTTTGCAAATCGCTCTGTGTTGATCTGAATAAACAGTTAAATTTAGACTCTCGAAAACCTGCACCCGCGAGCCCCGCTAGCGGTCGTCGTCATCATCGTCCCGTGAAACGCTGATCTGCCCACGGATTTCACCCGATGGGAATTGAGTGGTATGGATATTGGCGTAGGCATTGCCTGACCGGATAATTCTCAGGAGTCCGGTGAAATCGCCCGCTGCGATGCCCTGGTCGGAGGATCCCGTGCCGGTCGGAAACACGTCCGACGCATTGAAAGAGCCCGTGGCCGATCCCGTCGAAGCTTGCTGGCACGCCGGTTGATGTGGATTCGTCGCCCCTGTAGGACCGCACAGGAACACGGTCACGCCGCCCGAAACGCCGGGCTGACCGAAGTGGATGTGAGAGAACAGCACTTGCCCGCCTGTGACAGTGTTACCGACCAGGTTTGTCCAGTTTTCCGTAAAGGTTATCGTTTGTGTGGTCAGATCGAGTTTGCCGCGGAATGTGCCGCGGCCGGTCGTCAACTTTGCCGGCACTTCCTGAAAACCCGTCAGCCGCGCCCTGAACGTCACCACGTCGTCGCGGTCCGCGCGAGCCGTGTACGACAGGGCCGTGGCCAACACCACAACCGCAAGCAACACCAACAGCAATTTCGCTTTCGAAGATTTTTTCATCCCGTCCCCTCCAGTTAGGATCTTGAATGTGGGCCGCCGGTGGGAAAGGACGCAAATCGGAATACCCGATTTGGCCCTCATGCACGCGCGCATCCTACGCCCGTTCAGGCCTCCGGCGCAACGATTTTGGAAAGGCGGCCCGGCTGTGCGTGATTATGAATTGCCGGGTGCTCCAGTCTTCGGTTTTTGAAGGCCGAGGATTTTGAACTGTTAGCCGTGGACTGGATCGTCGGATGGGATCGACGCTGTTCAAGATCAAGTCCCCCATTTGAAAATCATCAAGGACGCGGCACCCGAAGTTCAAACCGCTGCAACCTCCGGGCCACCTGCCCTCAGAGGTGTAGACTGTCCTAATTTCGGAATAAGAATGCACATTCATATTATTTCTGTAGTCTAGAGATGCGTCGCGGCAGATAATACCAGCCGATTAGTCACGCAAGTTTCTCGGGCCTTATTGGTCGGAAGTGCATCTCCGGAAAGCGCCGATTTGTGGATTGGAGACAAGTTTGTATGGAGATAATCCTGAAAGACGTTCGCAGCCTCTGTGGCTCACATCGAATTCCCCTCAAACCATTGACGTTGCTTGTCGGGGAGAATAGTACAGGAAAGTCAACTTTTCTAGCTATGGTTGCTCACGTTAACCAGCTCGGATACCCTTCGACGCGCCCTACCTTTAACATTCCTCCTTTTGACTTAGGGACTTATGACTCCATTGCAACGTATAAAGGGGGGCGTTATGGTCGGGCAGACTCATTTTCTGTGGGGTTCTCAAATGAGGAAAAAGAGGGCGAACGCACGCTCGTCGTAACTTATGCCAGCCACCGGGGCCAACCACAAGTGAAGGATGTCGAAGTTTCATCGCCATTCGGTCAACTATCGATACAGATTCTTCAGGAATCCCACACAGCGCACGTCAATGCCAAATTTCAGGGTGGTCGTACTTTAGAGTTTGATGTCGACATGAGTCAACTCGGCACTCAGGAGACGGACGTCCCGTTTTATTCCTTGCTTCGATTGGTCCCCGACCCGGGAAAGAAGGCGGCGCCCCTCGCTGCGTATCCGGATTTGTTTCTTACATTAGTCCGTATGCTTCGCCGAGTCGGAAGCCCGGTCCTCGCTCTGGCTCCAGTCCGAACCCAGCCGAGAAGGACCTACGATGAATTTAGTGAGGAATTCGATCCGGAAGGCGACCACGTACCGGTCTTGTTGGCGCGGCTTTGGCAGGAGGACGAGGCAGACAAAGCCACACTTATGGAAGCACTCAATAAGTTCGGGGTATCGTCGGCGCTTTACAAGCGAATCAGTGTTAGGCGTCTAGGTCGACGGCCGACCGATCCATTCCAGATTCTTGTCACAATGGCTGGCCCCCCAGTTAATATTCCGGACGTAGGTTACGGCGTGAGCCAAGCTCTGCCTATTGTTGTGCAAAGCGTCCTAGCTGGGAAGGAGGGAATGCTGCTTCTTCAGCAGCCTGAGGTACACCTGCACCCACGGGCTCAAGCGGCGTTGGGTTCATTCTTCGCTCAGTTGGTTGCCAGCGAAAAGAAGCACTTAGTCATCGAAACTCATAGCGATTATCTCCTGGACCGCGTTCGGTTGGAAGTTGCTCAAGGGACACTCCCAGCCGATAAAGTTCAGATCCTGTTCTTTGAAAAGCTGGGAATAGAAACTGTCGTCCATCAAATCCGGCTGGACAAGCACGGAAACGTTGAGGGTGCACCAGGATCGTATAGGCGCTTTTTTCTCGAAGAGGAAGAGAATCTGTTCTCAAGGGCTGAAGAATAATGTGCCTCATACTGGACATAAATATCCTACACAAAGTATTTCCGTCTGCATCAGCAGACCACGTTCCGGTGAACAAAGCTCTGAGGGAACTAAAAGCTACGCTGGTATACGGTGGGGAGTTGCGTCGGGAGTATCAGCGCGCCGGGTGGTTTCGCCCGTTCCTACGGCGACTCGATCAACAAGGATCAGCGAAGCTCATTCCGGACCAAGAGGTGGATAGCCAGACCGAAGCCCTACGTCTTGCGGGAGGCTACCGATCGGACGATCCGCATATTCTTGCTCTGGCAATTATCGCGAAAGTGCGATTGCTGTGCACCGAAGACGATAACCTCTCAGCTGATTTTACAAATAGGGAAATCATCGACGACCCACGCGGGAATGTGTATCGTCGAGCCGACCATGCGCACTTGTTGCGACGGCACTGTCATCAGCGAAACGAGTGAAACGACTTGATTCTGGCCCGCTTAGATCTAACGACATATAGCTAACGCTTGGCAGTTGGACTTTGGGTTCCCCACCCTTAATGCGAATGCTTTTCAACGGCTGACCGTTGGATAACTATGTTAGGCGAGATCGAAGGGCTTCAAAACAACATTGAAAAACTGGCGGGCAAGCCTGTAAGCCGGATTCTCCAAGCCTTACTTGCATCCTCTTTCTTGTCTGCAAGTTCCAGAAAACAAAGAAAGCCACATTTTCAATATTGTCAAAAATGTCAGTATTGGCATCCTGGGACGCTTTTAGGTGACAAATTGGTGACAGTCGCGGAATCATGCTTAGCCTAGAGCTGGAGGTGCAGAAATTCGGGCGGCGGTTGCGGCGGGATTTCCATGTTCAAATTGCTACTGACCCACGCGGGTTCAAACGCGAAGTGATTGGCCTCTTGCGCCAGTGTCTCCCGCCGCGACGTGGCCGACCATGCTCATTCGCTGTCACACGCGCTTTGGAGATGCGTGAGAACGAAGTCCCTTGGCCAAAAGTTTATCAGAAGTGCTTGCCCGCGTTTTCGGACTCTCGTGAACGATTTAATCTCCGCGTGGCAGTGCGGATGCGCAAGGTACGTCTAAAGCGCCTATCGGTTCGTCCGACGATTCGACGTACCGATTTAGGTGACAATCGGAGCATGCCATAGCCTAGACCGCTGCTTATTCTTTTTTGTTTCCTGACCAATCTTTCGAAATTGCCACCCAATCAACGCTGCGTTCTTTTGCAAGAGTCCAAACATCCCAAAAATCTGGGTCAGCAGAACGCGGTCTCTGTTCATAAGGAAGTTCATCCATCTCAAGAAGTACGGGGATTGGCGTTGCCCAACCCAGCAGGATTGCTTGCCGAGACGGAAGGCTCGGCAATTCGCGCAGCAATCCACTCACGTTATCAGGGACTAGTCGGGCCACAAGATTTTGATCTGCATCGTTTACTATCCGGTGTAAGAGAAACGTGTTGCACTGGGCAAGCGCGGTGGGGGAAAGCTCTGACGGTCGTTGCGATGAAAGTACGAGGCCCAAACCATATTTACGCCCCTCGCGTGCGATTCGCTCAAAAGTTTCGCGACAGAGCTGTGCAGCAGTGATTGCTGGGCCTTCATCGTCCTTGCTTCGCCGAATAAATGTGTGTGCTTCTTCGAGAACCAGGACCGTAGGTAGGGGCCTGCCCTCCGAATGGCAGCGACGGTATCGCTGCACTGACTCGAAAATCAAGCGAGCAAGGACTGAAACGACAATGTGGACAACCTCAGATGGCACAAGCGAGAGATCAACTACGGCGATCGGACCATTACTTGCGCCATCGGAACCGACATAATCATTCAACCAAGAATCGAAAGACGTTGGAGGGTGACGTGCAATCACTGCACCAAGACGCGTATCGGCAAGCATCCCCCGTATGCGGAGGCCAAGAGTGGAGATGAACCCTGCAAGGTTTCCTCCTTGTTCGGTTGCCACTCTCTCCAAGTGTTCTGCGAGCATGTTGACGTCGAAGAAGGTCGGCTCATCTTCGTTTATCGACGCGGTGTTTCCTAAATCAGGAAGTGTTTGAGCCAGTTCATTGAGTGGATTGCGCACCGACTCAAGATCCGAGACTGCGAAATCATTGAAATAGTTACCCGACTTGCGATTGTCGACGACCTGAGTGGCCGTCTCGGATAATGTTGCAAGAGCAGCGCTGGCTGGGTCCTCCGTTTCTCCAGCAAACTGAGCGCAATCGCCTGCGATTGATTGCAGCAACCGAGCGCACTCGAATCTCTGCCTCGCGCCACCCGCAAATGCAATCGTTCCAGAATTTAGCATCGCCGAAATGCGGGTAGAGTACGATATGAGGTATCGGCGAATCATCGCCGTGCGGGGTACTCCTTCCATCTGCCCGCTTTTTAACTCCCTCAACCCCTGCATTAGGAGGGGGCGCTGCGCTCCAGGTTGGGCATGCGCAACAGCTGTCCACTCGTGGCCATTCCACAACCAAGCCGGCACATCCAAAGGCCTTTCGCCTGCTGCGATCGGTGGAACTCGAAATAGTCTCAGCTTTTCACCTCTATCAGCAAACGCCGTTGCATATTCACCATTTGGGTCGAGTACAATGAACCGCGCGTTTGGTACCCCCGACTTCCCCATTTCCTTAATGGCCTTTTCTGCGGCTTCGATGGACCATCGGATCAACCCTGCTACTGTGCAGGACTTGCCACTGCCCGTGTTCCCCAGCACTGCAAGATGCCGCCCGAACAACTTGTCAGGGTCGACCATTATCGTGGCGTTAGATGCCAGAGGTGACGAACCGATTCGGACTCGCCTATCGGTATCATCGGTACCAACGATGGCCTCGATCTGCTCGGGCGTTGGAAGTAAGACTTGATCCCCAAGCGAAGGAAATGCCACTACGCCACGGGACAATTCATACTTGGTTAACCCCGACGCGGGGTCCCGCCGTGAAGTTAGAGTGCCAACCGGAGATACGAACATCTTCCGTAGCGGAAATGGCAAGTCGACTAGACCAAAATCTTTCAGTCCAGACCTCTTTGGAAAAGGGGAGCGCTCGATTCCGATCCAAGCAATATAAGCAACAGTTGCACCCGCCTCGTTTGGAATGAGAACGTAGCCATTAAGACGTGGAAAAGGAACCGGGGTTCCGGTGTTCAACGCCGTAGCATTCGGCGCATCAAGTTCCAGTAGGACACGGACTTCGCTCGGGGACACGGACTCAACGGATCCAACCACGAGATTTGACAATCGTTCAACTGGTGTCGTCATAACTGACTCAAATCGAGGCACTGCCACCCGAGGGCGGGCCGGCATCGCCAGTTCCTGTCCCTGTCGGGCGATGCTTCAGCAATTCCGTCATGCGCCCGGTGATATAGTCAAGGGCGGGTTTTGGCAGGTAATTTTCCACCAGCGTGGAAAGATCAGCAAAATGCGACCCTACCAGCAAAGATACTTGCGCATCGCGTGTCTTTGCGCAAAAGGCCTTCAATCGGTCGTCTATCGCATATGCGATAATGACCAAATGAGTTGAAGGAATCGTTAGCATATCCAATAGCACGCGGTTGATATGATCGTCACCTAAACCATAACCATAAGTCACCACCACGGCATTGGGTCGACAGACTGCGGCTGCAAAGTCTCTAAAGAGTTCCGCATAGGGGTACTGAGTTGTTTCAACATCCTTCGCGGCGTTTGGATAGATCATAGTCGTGTTCACTGGATCCTTTGGCACGTCGGTGTGATCTCCAGGAGCGCCGAATGATATTCCTTTACGGTGAATTTGCCTTTCTTCTTTCTGAAAAAACCAATCGAGTGACCCATGCAATTTTGTGTAACGTATTACACCTTCCATGAATCGAGGTTCGCCTCGTATTCCAGGAGGGTTGTAATGGACATCCACTTCCACGCGTGAGGCCCGAAATACGGGGTTTAACGCCCCGACGAATCGGTCGATGATGCGTAAACCTGCCAGATCGCATCCGTGCTCAATGAGACGGTCATAGTTGCTAGTGAACACGTGCAATCGTTCACGAGACGCAGCACGACTCGCGAAACTCAACAAGAAGGACTGCAACAACGCTTTTGCCTTTTCTCTGGAAAGAACATCTTTGCCCGACGCGATATCTCTTTCAGTCTTCAACAGCGAAGCCAAGAACGCTGACAACTGCCTATTCAGAGCAATTTTGAGTTTTTCTGCTTCCTTGGGATTGATGACCATTAGGCCATCTAGAACTGCAAGAGCGCTACGAAATTGATCCTCTATATTTGCTGCCCCACGATTCATTGCTCTGGCACCAGCCTCCGCATGGCCGTCAATGGCAGGGTCAAATGTAGTTCCAAATTTTATTTTGGCCATGTTGGTGGCCCCGGAGCCGGCCGCTTGCGCAATCGCCACCGTAAGGCCGCTGCCCAGCAAGAGATTGAGGTGTTCAGATTGGAAAACAGCCGAAAGCCAAGGTTCGATACGTTTTCGCGAATCTGAAATAATAGAGGCTAGTTTGTCGTCCTCATGTGGAAGACTGTCATGACTTTCCGAATGGCGCCCGACGCGAAAGCAATGGTTTTTCCAATTCATTATAAATTCGACCTTTTGCCTAGTGCTAGATTTCGCCCAGCATAAAGACCCTGCATCAAATCCTCACTGGGATAACACGAGAGAATAATCGTTTTCGTCGTTACTTTACAGGTAAACAAGGATTTAGAGAACTGTTTTCTAATGTATCAGGAAGACAAATTGAAAAGAAAACGTTTCTCTTGAGTTGACCGGTAGAGAAGTCCGATCATCGACGTGCAATATCAGGGGCAGGCTTGAAAACCCTCACTCGCAATCAACTCGCAGGCCGCAAGGAAAAGGCAGTCCGATTTGTGAGTGATGTCTTAGACGATCCCGAAAGAGCCGACGAGATCGCCGACGAGAGTCTCGAAGACTACGCCGAAAGGCGAAAGATCCAAATTCTCAAGAATCCCCATGGAGGAAATATGCCAAGAGTTCGACTTATGAATCCCCCTCGTATCTCCAATTCTCGAAGACAGACATTGCAACCAAATCCCCAATCTGGCCGTGGCGAACTTCTCGCCCGAATTCGGGAGCTCCAACAGGAAAACGATGAGCTTCAGGGCAAACTCGACAAGGTCGCCGACCTGGCCGAAGCCCCGGAAGGCGACTGCGATGAGAGTCAAAACGAACTCGTGGACAAGCTCAACCACATCATCGACGTTGTAGCCCCCGAAGACGAGGATGAGGACGACGAGGGAAACGACTAGGGCACGGCGGGTGTGGTGAGAACTGGCGGAAACCGCCCCACGCCATTACCGACCGTGCCGCAAGATACCGGGCGAATAGCAGAGCCTGTCGTCCGCCCGAACCCCGAATCTGTGCCTTCTGCGGGAGAACTCAAAACGTAGAAGTCCACCACATTGACGGCCACGAAGAAAACACCGACCCTGCGAATCTCGTTTGGGCATGCCGAAGTTGCAACACGAGCATCGGTTTTGCCCTTAGGAAAGCAGGGCTCGGACGCCTAACACGTCAATACAACCCAGCATCGAATGGCGCACGAACTTTAGGCCAATGGGTGACCGCCGTACTCAGCATGAAAGGCCAGGGGCCGATGGAGACAACCGCAGCGGTCGAAATGATCCATGCGACATCTCCTTCCCAGCGATCCAAATTCGCACAGGATATTTGGCAACGTCGGCGGCAACGAGGCACTGACAAACGCAAATAGAACTGGCTCAAAATCGTGTTTTGAACGTTTTTTCTTTTTTTCTTTTTTTGGAGTTTAGCCGCGATGAAGTCCAAGTCCACCCCGGCGAGAGACTACACAACGGGCCGCACGGCTAGCGAATTGCACGTCTCCCCAAGCCACGTTCGCGCGCTCTGCCAAGCCGGAATAATCGCAGCTCGCGCTACTCACGGCGGGCACTGGCGAATCCCCAAAGGTGAAGTCGAGCGGTTGCTACGCGACGGCGTGCCCGATCCCCCGCCGGCTACGCCAACTGGCCCGGCAGTTGAACACGTAATCGAATCTGTCCCAAACCCGGTTCGACACCCTACCCTTCTCGCAGAACCCTCAAATGAGGCGATTTCGGCAGCCGATGACGTTGTACGCCTCGAAAATGAAGTTCGAGGAATTCAGCTTAAGCGCGCCAAGGAAGAGAGCCTGGACTGGTTCCGGGACCGCCAGAGACAGCAGACGCAGGCACAAGCGGCACACGACCGCCAACGTTTGGAAGCACGGTCCCTCCAGATCCGGCGAAACTGGGAGAATGCCTGGGTGGAATATGCCCTTGAAAACATCCCTGAGGGTGCGCCCGAAAGCATTCGGCTGCCCGTTTCCGAATCCGTCCGGCAGACCTTAGAAAGTCTCAGCCCCGACGACCCGGAGGAAGTCACCGAACCTTTGGTGCGCGCCGCCATAGACAAAGGGCTCCAGCCGTGGCTAAGAAACAAGGAAATTGAGCTTGTCATCCAAGAAGCACGAGATCAACTGCCCTACTTGGCCAGAGGTTTCTCGGAACCATCGGAATGGGAATTAAGGGCAATTCGTACCGCGTCCGAGGACATCTCTCGACTTCGATCCGACGCCACAATCGGAGAAATACGCGCCGCTTCAATAACGGCAGGTAGGCGCATCGCAAGCGAGTATCTGCATCAAGGAGAGGTCCGCAGGATAGT
Source organism: Terriglobia bacterium (assembly GCA_020073375.1). Classification (GTDB taxonomy): domain Bacteria; phylum Acidobacteriota; class Terriglobia; order Acidiferrales; family UBA7541; genus Palsa-360. The sequence goes on from JAIQFG010000071.1 coordinate 23,375, forward strand.
GGAATCGGTATTTTTGTCCCAACCCCTAGCCGATCAGGAACGAGCCCGGCATTCCGTGAAAGAGGCCATTGATAGGTTGCCAATCGGGAGCACTCGTTCCCAGATGGAGCAAACACGAGAAGGTGTTTTAGCGCCTTACAAAGCGGCCGAGGAAGCTGCAAGTGTCCAGGCTCAGGCCTCCCGGCAAGCTGATTTTTACCTGCTCCACGTCAATTCGTGTCTTGAGAAAATCGCTTTAAGTCGAAATCTCGGAGATTTCTCGCGTCGCCAACAGCTTGCCAAAGAATTAAAGGAAGAAATCCGGCCCATATTGGTCGAAGAAATTCTTGAAGAGCCCCTCAGTTTGGACGAAGCCCAAACATTCATCGCCAGTCTCGTAAATCGGAGACTTGCCCATTGGTAAGCGCCAGCCGTTTGCTGATCGCTTCAACATTGCGCCAATTCGGTTAGACAATGTCATTATCCTCGCCTCAGACCCAACCCGATTGTCGAATTAAAGTCAGAAATTGCATATAATCCCTCGCGTCTCTCGGATACTTGTCTGGGCCCTTCACCAAGTCGTGAATGGCGGACTGAATCGGACGGCGAATGGCCCGCGAAAAGACCGCTGAAAAACCTAAGACCGGCAACGGGGCAAATCTTGGATTTGAGCAAAAACTTTGGCAGACGGCGGACAAACTGCGCGGCAATATGGACGCGGCAGATTACAAGAATGTAGTCCTGGGCCTGATATTCCTCAAATATATTTCGGATGCATTCCAGGAACGGTACGACACACTGAAGAAAGAGCCGCACGCCGACCCCGAAGATCGCGACGAGTACACGGCGGAAAATGTTTTCTGGGTTCCGAAGGCCGCACGCTGGGCGCGACTACAGGCAAACGCAAAGCAATCCACCATCGGAAAACTGATTGACGATGCGATGCTCCAGATCGAGAAGGAAAACCCTTCGCTTAAGGGAGTATTGCCGAAGGACTATGCCCGCGAATCGCTAGACAAACATCGTTTGGGGGAGTTGATCGACGTGATCGGCACCATTGGCTTGGGGGATAAGGAAAACCGTTCAAAGGATGTGTTGGGCCGGGTGTACGAATACTTTCTTGGACAATTTGCGGCGGCGGAAGGCAAGAAGGGCGGGCAGTTCTACACGGCGAGATGTGTTGTCAACTTGCTTGTGGAAATGATCGAGCCGTATAAGGGGCGTGTTTTCGATCCATGCTGTGGCTCTGGCGGAATGTTCGTTCAAAGCGAGAAGTTTGCCGAGGCCCACGGCGGGCGGCGGACAGACCTTAGTATCTACGGTCAAGAGTCCAATCAGACGACTTGGCGGCTCTGCAAAATGAATCTGGCGATTCGCGGGATTGAATCAAATATCGCTTGGAACAGCGAAGGGTCATTTCAAAACGACGCCTTGAAGGACCTCAAGGCCGATTTCATCCTTGCGAATCCACCGTTCAACGATAGCGATTGGGGTGGTGAGCGGTTGCGCGAAGATGCGCGCTGGAAGCACGGGGTACCGCCTGTTGGTAACGCAAACTTTGCCTGGGTCCAACATTTCATTTCTCATCTTGCGCCGAACGGGATCGCAGGCTTTGTGCTAGCCAATGGCTCAATGTCTTCCAATCAATCCGGCGAAGGGGAAATACGCAAGGCTATCATCGAGGCCGATCTTGTGGATTGCATGATTGCCCTCCCCGGACAACTTTTCTATACGACCTCCATTCCTGTTTGCCTCTGGTTTCTTGCCCGTAATAGATCAAACGGCAAGTTTCGGGATCGCCGCAAGCAAACGCTTTTCATTGACGCCCGTAAACTGGGTAATCTCGTAGATCGCGTCCATCGCGACCTTTCTGAAAAAGAGATCGCCCTGATCGCTGGGACATACCATGCCTGGCGGGGCGAAAAGGGTGCGGGCGAATACAAAAACATTTCAGGCTTTTGCATGAGTGCCGCGCAGAATGAAATCATGGCGCACGGTCACATCCTCACTCCGGCCCGCTATGTAGGCGCTGAGGAACAGGATGAAGATAGTGAGCCATTCGAAATCAAAATGAACTTTCTACTAAGACAATTAGAAGAACAATTCGCAGAAGGAACCAAGCTCGACAACCAGATTCGGAAAAACTTTGGGCGGATCGCATGGCGCAGATAGGGATTTCTGAGTTCACGTTTGGCTACGCGTTCCTATTTGAGCAAACGCAAGCGAATTGGGGCGACCTAAAAGCTGCGCCCGTGCTCCCGAGCTTGCAGCAAGAAGAGCACGAAGGCTGGGATGCGCGACTCCCTCTCAACGGGATCGACTTCTATTATCAATTTAAGCTGAGCGATTACTTGTCGCGAGGCAATGCCACATTCATACGCAATGGGACTTACAGCAGCCCCTACTATCGAATCTGGCTACACCAGCACAATGCCAACCAGCAGCATCGGCGATTAAGACAGCATTGCATTGCTAATCCGAATACGTTTTACGCGGCTCCTCAATTTAACTCACTCGAAGAGTTTAATAGCAGATTCCTTGCCCATCAAATAACGACGGAGTCTCGAATTATTCCTTTGGCTCTTTGTGATGACATCCACGACGGTGATCGTCATTGCATTACGTTTCAACGTGGTTATTCAGCATGGATTTTCCATTCCGAACCCACTAAACACGAAAAATCATATACGGGCCGAGAACTTGGCTCACTTTATAGAGACTCCAGGCGTCAGTGGCAGCGGATTGATGTTCACTTTGCTGAGCGCTTACTTGAAAAAACACGGGAAATTGCTAAGCGAGTGATTATCGAAGAAGAACCTAAGCGGGCCGCAGTCGTCCGCCCGCTGCTAGATGAAGCCCAAGTCGGACGCGAGCGGCGAGACTTGTTATTGCGAACAGCGGACATCCTGTCGGCAACATTAGGCGTTACACTCGTCTTAGTGGGGTCGTGAGAATGACGGACGTGTTTCCGAAACAAGCGTGGCCCACCTTGTCTCTTCGGGAGGCTGGAGTTTCATTGATTGATTGTGAGCACCGCACGCCGCCGTCGTCCGATACAGGATTGCCCTATGTGGCTATTCCGCAGATTAAGCAGGGCCGCCTCGATCTATCCGAGGTCCGAAGAATTTCGCCCGAACATTTCTTGGAATGGACACGTAAGGCCCATCCTAAGCCGTACGACGTAGTCCTATCCCGGCGTTGTAATCCTGGTGAAACCGCATTTGTTCCGCCTGGTCTTGAGTGCGCCTTGGGGCAAAATCTCGTGTTACTTCGCGCCGACGGCACAAGAGTTATTCCGCCTTTTCTTCGTTGGCTCGTCCGCAGCGGCGAATGGTGGGAGCAGATCAGGCGCTTTCTGAACGTCGGTGCAGTTTTCGACAGCCTAAAGTGTGCTGACATTCCAAATTTCCGCCTACCCATCCCGCCAATTTCAGACCAACACGCCTTGGTAAATATCTTAGGCACACTCGACGATAAGTTCGAACTGAACCGCCAAATGAATGAGACTTTGGAAGCGATGGCCCGCGCCATCTTCAAGGCATGGTTCGTGGATTTCGAACCCGTCCGCGCCAAAGTCGAAGGCCGTCAGCCCTTCGGCATGGACGCCGAAACCGCCGCCCTCTTCCCAAATTCATTCCAGAGTGCATCGCTTGGCAACATTCCGAAAGGCTGGCGGACGGACGTATTGGGCAGTATTTGCAAGATTGCTATCGGCGGTGATTGGGGATCAGATGATCCCGGCGATGATTCAGTCCAAGTGGTGTGTTTACGCGGGGTGGATTTGGAGCTATTGCGAAGAGATGGTTTCTCTAAAGCACCGGTTCGGTGGGTTAAGAAGTCGAGTCTTGATAAGAGAATCCTTGACGAATGTGATGTCTTGATTGCTGCATCGGGTATTGGTCCTGTTGGCAGACCACTTTGGGCGTGCTCATCGCTTCAAGGAGTCTTTGAGCATCCCGTTATCTACTCAAATTTCTGTAAGCGGTTGCGCACAATCGCTCCGGAATATGCCGTCTACCTAGATCGCGTTCTCCACAACATGCGTACTAGTCATGAGACCTGGGAGTACGTCAACGGCACGTCTATCCCGAATTTAGACGCAAACGATTTGTTGTCGAGTTCAGTTCTTGTGATCCCACCAACAGAATTATTGAAAAGATTTCACGGGGTTGTTGCACCAATTTATAGGAAACTCTTGAGTCCCGAAAATCGGATTCTTTCGGCAGTTCGTGACGCGCTTTTGCCAAAACTTATTTCCGGCGAGATTCGAGTTAAGGATGCCTAGCGCCCGCCAACGTGAGGGTTTGAAGGCAGCACGGCTTCTGATGGTGCTTAGTAGCATTTCGCCACTTTTCATACTCTGGGCGATTCGAGGCAACGAGCTAATCCCCGATCGCTATTTCAT
>JAIQFG010000143.1 GCA_020073375.1 Terriglobia bacterium
AGGCGTACTCGGTGCCTTCCGCTTTTCCGCGGCGCGTCTTTTCCACCTCATAAAAATAATATTGGTACACATAGCCGCTGGCTGCGGAGTAGCTCTTGACGCGATGTGCGGCTTCAGGGCGCGGCATGGGGGGATTATTCCGGGCGCGGAAGAGGAAGTCAACATCAGGGAGGAAGCAAAGCATGTAAAGGAAGTAGAGGAAGTAGAGGAAGGTCAGGAAAAGTCCGGCCTGGAATGAAATTGTGCGGCAGGGGGCTGATCCAAAACGAAACACGAGGCCGGTGCGGTTTTCCCAAGTTGAGAATCGGAGCCCCGCATGCACTATTATCTGCCACCCCAAATCCTGTCCGCCAGCCACCCGAATTCGCCGCAGGCAATTTCAGCAATGCGCTGAAACCGGAAGCGTTACCTGCGAAGATCGAAGCCCCGGAAGCGCTGTCCGGATTCCGCGGGGAATGCGAATCCGCGGGCGCACGGCATTGGCGCACTGCGTGCATTTCCGCAGACAATGGAAGCAAGCACGGAATGTCGCGGACGCCGCTATCTGTCTCGCAGGGCGCTTCATGGGTGTCCCGCGATACTTCTCGTCGCCTCTCTCCTGGGCTGTGGCGGAGTCGTAAGTTCCGGCCCGCCACCGCCCCCTCCCCCACCTGCTGCGGTTAGCGTTACGGTCTCGCCGTCGTCTGCCAATCTGGTGCTGGGGGCCCAGCAAACGTTTACGGCTACGGTGAGCAACACGGTTAACACGGCGGTAACCTGGACGGTGAACGGAATCGCGGGTGGAAATGCAGCCATTGGCACCATCGATGCCAACGGAAACTATTTCGCCCCGGGTACGCTTCCCTTGCCCCCCACGTTTACCGTGCAGGCCACCAGCGCCGACGATTCGTCCAAAAGCGCGTCGGCCTCCGTGCAGGTCTCGAGCGACGTCTCCCTGTCCGTTTCGCCCAAGGTAAATTCCGTGGAACTGGGCGCGTCGCAGGCATTTGTCGCAACCGTTGCTTCGGCGGGAAACCCAAATCCCGGAATCATCTGGGCGTTATCCGGAAGCGGTTGCACGGGAGCATCGTGCGGGGTCGTGGACGCCAACGGCACGTATACGGCGCCCCAAATTCTTCCCCAAGCCACGGGTATCACGCTCACCGCCACCAGCATCGCGGACCCATCAAAAAGCGCGGCCGCGTCCATCACCATCACCAGTTCTTTCACGCTGAAACTTACCGGGCCCTCGACGGTCTTCACCCGAACCGTGGCGAGCTTTAGCGCGGTGGTCACTCCCGCGGCCAATTCGAATCCGAGCCGCCTGGCGTCCTGGAGCGTTTCGGGCACGGGTTGCACGGGCGCGGCCTGCGGCACGATTTCCGCGAGCGGCGCCTACTCCGCGCCGGACACGCCGCCGTTGCCGGCCACGGTGCAAATCACGGCGACGCCGGCCGCGGATCCATCCAAGTCCGTGACCGTCCCGGTGACGATCGCCGCGTCACTGACCGTTTCGGTGACGCCCACGTCGGCGACGCTGGCGCTGGGCGCCACGCAGGCGTTTCAAGCGCAGGTGACGGGAGCGTCCAACGCCACCGTGACCTGGGACGTCAGCGGAGTGGTCGGGGGAAACATCCTGGTCGGAACGATTCTGAATTCGCAGACCGATCCGAATAACACAACGTACACGGCGCCGGCTTCCTTGCCGCCCGGAGCCACAGTGACCGTGCGGGCCAGCAGCAACGCCAATCCGAATATTTCCGCGTACTCGATCGTGACCCTTACTACCGGAGTCAGCATCACGCTCACGCCCGCGAGCGCCTCGCGCGTCATCGGAACGCGGCAAGCGCTCGCCGCTCACGCAAATTTCACCGCGAATCAGAATTTTTCCTGGGCGGTCAGCGGCGTGCCCGGCGGAAACACCGCCGTGGGACAGATCTGCGCGTCCGGAAGCGATCCCTGCCAGCCGGTCACGGTTGGCTCCGGCAACGTCGACTATTTGGCCCCCGCAGGCATTCCTTTTCCGAATCCGGTAAGCATCACGGCAACCAGCCAGGCCGACGGAAGCACCAGCAAGTCGGCCAGCGTGACGATCCTGCCGCACATCATCCTCAGCGTGCTTCCCGGCAGCGTCACGGTCCCGAACGGCGCGCATCAATCGTTTACCGCCGACGTGGTCGGCGCCGGCAACCAGCAAGTCCTGTGGACGGTGACCGGGAGCGCGTGCGGAGTTTCCGGGGCCTGCGGATCGATCGATTCTTCCGGAATGTACACGGCTCCCGCGTTTGCGCCGTCGCCCAATCGTATTAACGTCGTGGCCACCAGTTCGGCGGACATCAGCCAGACGGCGGCGGCCACCGTGACAATTTCCACCGGCCCGTTTATTGCCTCCCTGGCGCCGTCGAGCGCGGCTGCCGGCTCGGCGGGAGGGTTCACTCTCGCCATCTCAGGGAGCAACTTCGCTGCGTCCGATCCCGGGCCCGGCTCGATTCTGCTGGTCGCGGGGACTCCCCGGAACACGATTTGCGCGTCCAGCAGCCTGTGCACGAGTTCCCTTTCGACTGCCGATCTGCAATTCGCCGGCAGCCTAACGGTGTGGGTGCAAAATCCCGGCGGAGCGGTCTCCAATATCGAGAAATTTGCCGTGCTGGGGCAGGGCTCTTCGGCTGATTCGATTCCGCTGACGCCCGGCGCTCCTTCGGTGACGGGAAAAGATATCGTGGTCGTCGACCTCAGCACCAACGGCGGGTCAAACGCTTCCGGAAATGTGGGCCTGGATATCGCGGCCATCGGAGTGTATTCGGTATTTTCCAACTCCTGCGCGATGGCCGACAGCCCGGTGATTATCGTGCGCCCGGCTTCCGGCGCGGCCCCGGCGGACGTGTGCGTGTTTTCCGTGGGCGGCCTCGATCCTTCTTTTGCTTATAGCGTCAGCGGGCCCGCAGCCCCCGATATCACCATCGTCAATCGCGAGCCGCTCGGATTTGGGATCGTGCATTTGACACTGCAGGTTCCGGCTAGCGCCGCCCCGGGCGCACGAACCTTATTCGTGCAAAATCCCGCCAAGGACATGGCGGCCGGAACCGGAATTCTGGAGGTGCGCTGATGAGAAAGCTGACGAATAAGCCGATGAAGATTCAGGCGAAAACGAAATTGCAAACCATCGCAATGCTGCTCTGCTTCTCGCTGTTGCCCGGGCTGCGGGCCACGACGCTGGCGCGGCTCAGCCTGGATCAGCTGGCCGCGGCCGCTGACGGCGTGGCGCGCGTGCGCTGCGCCGCCGCCGAATCGCGATGGGAGAACGGCGCCATCTGGACCGTCACCACGTTTGACGTGATCGAAACGCTGAAGGGGAGTCTGCCGGGGCAGGTCGTTGTCCATTTGCCGGGCGGGAGGGTCGGCCATTTGACCGCTGCCGTGGACGGCGCGCCGAAATTCAGACCCGGCGAACAAGCCGTGGTGTTTTTGGAACGCGCGGGCACCGGCGGATACTCGGTTGCGGGCTGGGTGGAGGGAACGTTTCGCATCGTGCAGGATCCGATCAGCCGGCGCGAAATCGTGACGCAGGATTCCAGCGGCTTTGCCGTCTTCGATCAGGCCACGCGGACGTTTCGCGCCGAGGGCATCCGCAAGATGCCCATGGAACAATTTCGCGCGCGTGTGGGCGCGGCCATCGCGCGGGGAAGGGAGAAATCTCGATGAGCGACAGGATTCAATCAAACTCCCGGCTTCGCAGGACAGCCTGCTGGGCGCTGGCATGGATGTTCCTGCTGCAAGTAACTGAAATTTCCTCGGGCGCCTACGCCCTGGGAACGGCCGTGGGCGACATGCGGCAATCCGCGTCGCTTTCCGGCGGCACGTCCTGCCCACGGCTTACGCGCTTCGATGTCTCCACGCCGGGTGCGATTAACCGCCAGTGGAGCACCTCGCTCGGGACCAGTCCGGCCTCGATCAAGACCGCGGACCGGTCGCCGGACGGGCAACTCGCCGAAATCGAAACGGCGATCCAGCAATCGTTGGCGGCGTGGACGGGCGTTTCCGGCGCGGCGCTCACTGCCGCGTCGTTGGGCACGCTGCAGCGAACGGCGGCGGCCGCGGCGTGCACGCCGACCGACGGAATGAATTCCATCTGTTTCAACCAGCAAGACGCCGGGTTTGCTTTCGGCGTACTGGCGTTTACGCGCGTGGTCACGGCCGATACGCTGGGCGAGCAGCTTTCGCCGTCGACGCCGCCCGCTGCGTTTGTGGGCGAAATCCTCGACGCGGACGTCCTGCTGCGGCCCGGCGACCCGAACACCAGCTTCGCAACTCCCGCGGCGCTCGCGCTGAATCCGAATTCCTACGATTTGGAATCGATCCTCACGCACGAACTCGGTCACTCGTTTGGGTTCGGCCATTCGGGAGTCTGGCGGGCCATGATGTTTCCCTTCGCGCCGCCCCCGGGACAATTCACCGGCACGCGGCCCACTGCCGGCGCTCCCGATGCGCAGCTCTCGGACGATGACCGCACCGGCTTGCGCGTGCTCTATCCGGATCCGGGAGATTTCACGCACTCCGGCGCGATTTCCGGGCGCGTGCTGCCCGCCAATCCGCTGGCGCTGCCCGTGGCTCCCGCCGGAGTGACCGGCGTCTTCCCCGCGCAGGTCGTGGCCGTGGACAGCGCCACCGGGGCCGTGGTCTCCGCCGTGATGGCGGGCTGGAGTTGCAGCAATCCCGGCCCGGCGGTCTTCGACGGCTCTTTTTCCCTGCAAAAATTGCGGGTGGGTAACGGACAAAACTATGAGATTTACGCCGAGCCGCTGGACGGCCCTGTCACGCTCGACAACGTGATTTACAATCTCACTTCGCTCTGCCGGAATTCAGTGACCGATCCGGGCTGGCCCGCGCAATTCGCCTGCACGGTGCCCGCGGCTGCCGCGCCATTTTCGGCGCGCATCCGGCCCGGGCCGTAGAACAAGTGAAAATGGCCGGCCTGCTCGCGCGTTGCCCGCGCCTGAAAAAAAGAACCCGGCCCTTGCGGGGCCGGGTTCTCCATCGGTGATTC
>JAIQFG010000072.1 GCA_020073375.1 Terriglobia bacterium
CGTCAACGGCGGCGTCACCGAGCCCGCGGCGGTTTCCGAGGCTGTTCCGTATTCTCCCGCGGCTGCGGAGGCCGCTGCTTCCGCGCCCGAGTACACTTCCGCGGCCCCAGTTGCCGAAAACACGCCGGCGATTATTCCGCTCGAGGGCGAAGTCCTGCAGGGCGGTTCGGGAAGCGCGCGAACCGATTCCGGCGCGCCGTCCGGTTCTTCCGGCCAGCACGGCCGCCCGCCCTTCGAACAGAACCGCAATCGCGGCCCGCGCGGATTTGACCGCAATGACCGTGGAGGGCGCGGCGGACGCAATCGCCGCTTCGGGCGGCAAGGCGGTGGCGGAGGACGCGACCGCGGCCCGCGCCGCGATTTGCCGCCCTCCAAGTACGCTTCGCCAAGGCCTTTCGAGCCCAAGCCCTATGACGCCAGACCGCGCGATCCCGAACCCGCGGAAACTCTTCCGCCCGGTTTTGAGCCGATCATTCTGCCTGGCGAGTCTCTGGCGAAATATAAGAATCGCCCGCCCTCCGCTCCGTCTTCTCCGGCTTCGGAAGCCGCGCCCGCGGACGTTTCCGCGAGCCCGGAAATTTTCCTGCCGCAAGGCGAGCAACAAAATATTTCCGGAGAAACGCAGCGCGCGCAATTTTCTTCCGGCCTGCCGAGTTCCCTGTATGCCGCGCCCCACGCTCCCGTGTTTGAGGGAGGGCCGGAAACTGCCGCAGCCGCGTCGGAATCCAAAGAAGTTTTCAGCGGAGCCCCAGCGGAAGAAGAATCGAAATTTGAAATTTCAAATTTAAAATCCGAATTTGCTTCGGGCGCCGGACTTGCCCGCGAGCAGAGTGAACCGGAATCCGAGTTCGCGGAATCATCTTCCGAGCCGCAGGAAATTCTTCGCGGCAACGGCGTGAGCCTCTCCGACGAAGACGTCTCCGCGCTTGCCGAACAGCTGGCCGAAGCCAAGCACGAGGAAGCGCAGGCCGAGGCCGAGGACCGCGAAGAAGCCGCCGACACCTCACTGGAACCCTTCGTCGATGCAGCCGAGCTGGAGGATTTGCAGGACGCGCTGCATCAGGACCATGTGGACGCCGCCGCGGACGCCGAAGCCGAAGCCGACGAGATGCACGAAGAAGCCCTGGCCGCGGAAGAGGGATCTTCCGATCTGACGGGCGAGCACGGAGAATTGCACGGAGAAGACCACGAGGGCGGCCACGAAGAATTGCACGAAGAGAGCCATGAAGAAGAGCACCTGCCCCTGCACGAAGAGGGACTCGAGGGCGAACACGAAGGCGCCGAGACCATGCACGCCGCCGGCGAATCGCACGGCGAACAGCAGCCCTCGAGCGCGCGCGTTTCCGATCAGCCGCGCGCGCGTTTCCAGCGGCCCATGCGGCGCGGCGGCCGTCCGCAGCGTGGAGGAGGCGGCCGCCGCGGCGGGCGTCCCGACAATCGCCGTCCGCACCAGCACACGCCGCACGGACACCCGCGTCACGAGGCACACAAGCGCCCGCAACTGATTTCCGAAATGCTGAAGGCGGGCGAGGAAATCATCGTCCAGATCGCCAAGGAACCGCTCGGCAAAAAAGGCGCGCGCATCACCAGCCACGTCGCTCTGCCCGGACGCTTCTTGGTCTACATGCCCACCGTCGATCACATCGGCGTGTCGCGGCGCATCGGCTCGGCGGAAGACCGCTCGCGCCTGCGCCGCGTCGTGACCGAAGCCAAGGGAACTTTCCCCGGCGGATTCATCGTGCGCACCGCGGCCGCGGGTGCGACCGACGATGAAATTCGCGAGGACGTGAATTTCCTGGGAAAAACCTGGGACACCATCCGCGCCACCAGCGAACAGCGCCGCGCGCCTTCCCTGCTCCACCGCGACCTGAACCTGATCGAGCGCATCCTGCGCGATTACCTAAGCGACGACTACGTCGCCATCTGGCTCGATAACGAAGAGGAATTTGCCAAGGTCGTCGAATTCGTCGGCCGCTTCCAGCCCAAGATGGTTCCGCGCGTGAAGCTCTACACGAAGGAAGCGCCCATCTTCGAGGAGTTCGGCATCCAGCAGGAACTGGACAAAGCGCTGCGCCCGAAAGTTTGGCTCAAGTCCGGCGGCTACATCGTCATCAACCACACGGAAGCCCTGGTGGCGATCGACGTCAACACCGGCAAATATGTTGGCCGCGGCTCGACGCGCCTCGAGGACACCATTGTCAAGACCAACCTCGAAGCCGTGAAGGAAATCGTCCGCCAAATCCGACTGCGCGACCTCGGCGGCATCATCGTGTGCGACCTCATCGACATGGAAGAGCGCCGCAACCGCGAAAAAGTCATGGCCGCCCTGGATCAGGCCCTGGCCCAGGATCGCGCCCCCTCCAAGGCGCTATCGTTCAACGAATTTGGCCTGGTCTGCATCACGCGCAAACGCACCAAGCAGTCCCTGGAACGCGTGCTCTGCCAGTCCTGCCCCTATTGCACCGGCTCCGGCATGGTCAAGTCCATCCCCACGATCTGCTACGAACTTCAGGCCGAGGCCCGCAAAATGGCCGTCGACCTGGACGCGCGCAGCTTGACGCTGCGCGTCAATCCCGAGATCGCCAAGGCGCTGAAGACGCGCGAATCTTCCCTGATTGAAGAGCTGGAGCAGGCTACGCGGAAGAGCGTGATTATTCAGTCGGATCCTACGCTGCATTGGGAGCAGTACGATATTTATTAGAGTGGTCTTTTAGAATCGCTGCGCGCCCCACGCTTTGCTTCGCAGTGCGTTGGGCGCGCGGTTTTTTGTACTCGATGAGAATTGCCAATCTAGATTCTCGGCGGCTGCCCCAGTTCTCTCGCGGTCACCGAGCTAATAAATGAGCATGCTACATAAACAAACTCCATTCCAGTCGATTCTTGAATGGTCCAAGGAGCATTGACGTCTGGGTCCCCGAGTCCATGGTCTGCAGCGTTACGGATGTTTCCCAAATACTTGCCAACTTGTATGAGCTTCTTGGGTAGAGCATTTGCCACGGTGAACCTCTCCAGTTTTGCGTTGAGACCCGCAGCACCCGCAAGATTTACCCCCCCGACCCTCACAGCTAGAGCTTCCAGATATGACTCGACGGCGTTTCCTGCAAGGAGGACCGCGCCTCGCGCGTCTCCGGAAGCTGCTTTTAGCAGCGCATTTGCTAGTGGGAGAAAGACTTCGTTTCTTGCGACGCGGTCGGCTGCGCCGTCGCCCATTTGAACACGCACGCGTGCTTCGGCGGCCGCTACATCTCCGCAGGCTTGGGCAAGGGCAAGCAATCGGTTTTCGATTGCATCGTTCGCCGGAACAAATAGGCCACCGCCCTCTGTATCAAGAGCATGGCTATAGGTCCCAAGGCTAATTAGTGTGTCTTTGATAATGTCGCGATGTTCATTTAAGTCCAGCACGACTTTGGTTTGCCGAGCTGCCTCAGCAGGAAAGTCTGTGGCTTTGAGTCTTGTGCGAAAAAGAACAAAGGGTTCGTAACTCTCAAGAGCGACTCTCAACGCTGCGATTTTGGGCGACGCATTCGGTGATATGAGCATTTGGCTCAACGGTCCAGAGCCAGAGTATTCTCCGTTCGCATTAACCGACAAAAATCCCAAGTCCGCCGCTAACCTCAAGGCATTCTTTGCTCGTTCGAGGGGCACATCAATGAATTGAGTCACAAAATCGGCCGTGGTGGGTTTGCCGTTGACCACAACTGCTTCAACGGAAGCGATGACTTCTTCTGCGGTGGATTGAAAAAAAGGACGAGGCACAGGCATATTCTCCAGTTACTCGCCTTCGGCCTTTGATTCCTCCCTCAACTCTTTCAGCAAGGCGCGAAGCTTAGGCGCAAGCCCAGGTAAATCGGCTGCAGTGCACTGAATTTGAATTTGAAGGGAAATACCGAGCGCCGAATGCGGTGGCACAAGCAATGCGCCGGCATTATCCATCGGCGGCGGGGCTGGCTTCTCCAGTTCTTTTACTGTACCCCGAAGTGATACGGACGGCACGCCCTGCGCCTCTGAAAGGTTGGCAATGAGCTTTCCATCTTGTTCCATCACCAGGCCCGAGACTTTGAGAATTTGCACAACTGCGCCAGCACCTGCCATTACGTGTGCGCTTTTTGATTCTCCAGCTGAATAAGCAATGTGGGATTGAAGAGCTGAGTCCTCCATGCCACCCCGGATACTCACTGCCGTGACCATTTTCTGCAAGAACTCGTTCGAGGCAACGATGTCGCGCCATTGAGCCGAGATATCATTAGAAACATCAAATTGCAGTGCCCGGGAGAGTGCTCTTCCCTTCTCAGTGATGCCTTTTGCTCTTCCACCTTCAATGATACCGACGGACATTAGAAACGCGTTGTTCCGGCTAATGATTGTCGTGTCCATCGCAGCGGCTTGGGCGACCTCGTCGAGATTAGCGGACTGGCCCGAGCTGCCGTAGCCGCGAATAATTTTCACGAGTTCGTCATAGGACGATTTCGGGAGCCGAAATGTCTCTTCTGTCATAATTCTCCATTCGTTTATAGCCATGTGCAGGAGCTCATTCTATCCCACTTATGTACTTGTTTATGATATATCAACTGGGTAGGCGGGTGGGCCAGCCTTTGACCTAGACTTTCCGGGCGGTCCGTGTGGCGCACCGTTCACCGGTTTGGTGAAGGGTGCGGGGGGCGGGTGGCCCAGCCTTTGGTTTTGAATTTTCGGGTGGCCCGTCCTTCGCCGTGAGAAGGGCGGGGCTTTTGGTCCGAATTTTCACGCCAATTGGGCCATCAAGGCAGAGTAGCCTACCTGAATAGCACTTCAACCGTGGCCATGGGCAGGAACAACCGCTTCGCAACTTTCTGAAGTTCCAGGAAGCCGTACTTTGCATAAAACGCGGCGACATTCTCATCTTTGGCGTCAACGATCACGGCCGCCGAGGCGACATGCCTGCTGCCGCCGAGACAGCGGTGCAACGCATCCATCAGCAGCAATTCTCCGACGCCCTGGCCTCGAAACGAGACGCTGACGGCCAGGCGCCCGATGAGTGTGGCGGGCACAAGGGGATACTTCGGCAGTTTGGCGGCGAACTCTTCGGGCATGGCGCCCAGATCCACCGAATGCTGCGACAAGGTGTAGTATCCGGCGATCGTTTTTCCGTCGGGTGTCGCGACGAATGCGGCGGCGACGCGCCGGCGCACGTCCTGGCCGGCCTGTTTTCGCAGGTAATGGTCCAGGGCCGGGACGCCGCAGGAAAAAGCGGCGCGGTCGTGCGCCGCCCCGAGCAATTCAAAACGCAAATTCGCCGCGGCATTCTTTTCCGGCGTCATTTTCCTGCGATTACGGTTTCGCGCTGCTTAGGTAGCGTTTGGCGGCGGCGCGAGCGGCGGCGTTCGGAGCGGGGGGATGGAGCAGCGCATCGATGAATTTTTCGCGCGCCGCGTCCCGCAGGGTCAGCACCTCGACGTTCTTGATGGTCTCGGCGGCGGCCTCCTGGGCGCTGGCGATTACAAAGTTCGTGACGCTGGTGCCGCGAATCCGCGCGGCGCGCTCGATCAGGAGTTTTTGCGCCCGGGTCACCCGAGCTTCGAGGCGCCCCTGCTTCCCGGGTTGCGCCGCTGCTTTCAGCGCGTGTTTGTTTGGCATCGCCCCCACCTCGTACTCATTGTACGGCAGATTGACGTACAAATCAAGAAGCCTTTTTCCCGCCGCGGATCGGAAACATATTCGCCAAGTCTGATAGAATCCCCTTCAGAGTTTTGCACTTCGAATGGAAAGAGCCGAAGTCTCGGATGACGTGAACAATCATCATCCACGACCTTCGCGAAGGAGAATAATCATGGCCGACAAAAAAATCATCGCAATACTCGGAGCGACCGGAGCGCAAGGCGGCGGGCTGGCTCGCGCCATCCTTGCCGATCCCAGTGGAGGCTTCGCGGCGCGCGTCATTACGCGGGATGTGAATGGGGCCAAGGCCAAGGAATTTGCGGCTCTCGGCGCGGAAGTGGTGGCCGCGGACGTCGACAATCCCGAGAGCCTGCGGAAAGCGTTTCAGGGCGCGTACGGGGCCTATTGCGTGACATTTTTCTGGGCGCATTTTTCGGTGGAAAAGGAAATGGCCGAAGCCAAATCCATGGCCGAGGCGGCCAAGGCCGCAGGGCTGCGGCACGTGATCTGGTCCACGCTCGAAGATACGCGCAAGTGGGTGCCGCTCAGCGACAACCGCATGCCTACCTTGCAAGGCAAATACAAAGTGCCGCACTTTGACGGCAAGGGCGAGGCCAACCACTTCTTCACCGACGCAGGCGTGCCAGTCACGTTTCTGCTGACGTCTTTTTATTGGGATAATTTCATTTACTTCGGCATGGGCCCGAAAGCCGGCGCGGACGGGAAGCTGGCCATTACATTTCCGATGGACGACAAGAAGCTGCCGGGCATCGCCGCCGAGGACATTGGCAAATGCGCCTACGGAATTTTCAAGCGGGGCGCGGAGTTCATCGGCAAGACGGTGGCGATTTCCGGAGAGAATCTGACGGGCGCGCAGCTGGCCGCGATTTTCAGCGAAGTGCTGGGCAAGCCGGTCGTCTACAACAGCGTCCCACCAGAGGTATTCCGCGGCTTCGGCTTCCCCGGCGCGGACGATCTGGGCAACATGTTCCAGTTCAAGCGCGATTTCGAGGATTATTTTTCGGGAGTGCGAAACCCGTCGTTCGCGCGCACCCTGAATCCCACGCTGCAGGATTTCAAAACCTGGCTAACGAAAAATAAGAATGCAATTCCGATGGAAGACGCGGCGACGAGCGCTTAGTCGCGGGCTGCAGGAAGATTCGATTGGTTTTGATGGCACAGGCTTCAGCCTGCGCTGCTAGTTCGGATCGCCCTGCGGCTTTTTTAAATTAATGCAAATTTTCCCGGGGGGAATCCCATGAAAATTATTACGCCCTCCAGACGTGAATTCGCCAAGCAAATCAGCTTGGCGGCTGGGGGGATTTTGCTCTCCGCGAAGGCAGGAATCGCGGAGGAATTTCTGGTGCTGCCGGGCGACGCCGCCGCGCCAGACGATTCCGCCGCCGCCGATTACACGCTGCGCATCCAGGCGTCTCCCGTGGAGATCGCGCATAACCGCATCGTTTCGACAATTACCTACAATGGCCAATTTCCCGGGGCGCTGTTGCGGTTCAAGGAAGGCCGCCAGGCCACCGTCGACGTCTTTAACGACACGAACACGCCCGAGCAACTGCACTGGCACGGGCAGAATGTCCCGACAGACGTGGACGGAGCCGCCGAGGAAGGCACGCCGTTCATTCCCGCGCGCGGCAAGCGCCGGATTGTGTTCACGCCGCGCCCGGCGGGACTGCGTTTTTATCACACGCACAACCGAGCGGGCGCCGATTTGTCCGCCGGGCAATACAGCGGCCAGGTCGGGCCGGTGTACATTGAGCCCAAACAGGAACCGGGGCGCTACGACCGCGAAGTGTTTCTGACGCTGAAGGAATTCGAGCCGACGCTCAGCAAGGGCGGGGACATGGCCCAGGATTTTCTTTTTCCGGCGACGACCGTGAAGCCGCTCGCAGAGCAGGGCGAATCCGCGATGAAAGCTTCGCTCGCCAAGGGCGCGGCGCATGGATACGAAGTCGGCTACGATTCGTTCACGATCAACGGGCGCAAGCTGGGCCACGGCGAGCCGGTGCGCGTGAAGCAGGGCGAGCGCGTCCTGTTCCACGTGTTGAATGGAAGCGCCACGGAAATCCGCAGCCTGGCTTTGCCGGGGCATACGTTCCAGGTGGTGGCACTCGACGGCAATCCGGTGCCGAATCCGGCGCGCGTGCCCGTGCTGTGGCTGGGCACGGCCGAGCGCATCTCCGCGATCGTGGAGATGAATCATCCGGGCGTGTGGATTCTGGGCGATCTGGCGGACGACGACCGGCGGCACGGCATGGGCATCGTCGTGGAGTATGCCGGACAGAAAGGGCGCGGGGAATGGGTTGCGCCGCCGCCGTTCAAGTGGAATTACATGCGCTTTGCGAAGCCTGGCGCGAGTGCGGTGGCGCCGGACGAAACTTTCGAGATGCTTATTGAAAAGGACAACGCCGCCGAGGGCGGATTTAACCGCTGGACGATCAATGGAACGGCTTTCCCGATGACCCGCGAACCAATTCCGGCGTCTTTCCACCTTAAGCAAGGAAAACGCTACCGCATCCGCATGCGCAACGCGAGCGACGATATTCATCCGATTCATCTGCACCGGCACAGTTTTGAGCTGACGCGCATTTTGGAAACGCCGACCGCAGGAATCATGAAGGACGTGGTGATGCTGGGAGGTTACCAGAGCGCGGAAATCGATTTTGTGGCGGATAATCCGGGGTTGACGCTGTTTCACTGCCACCAGCAGCTGCACATGGATTTCGGATTTATGACGCTCTTCGATTACCAGTAGGACAGGCTTCAGCCTGTCGGTTTTTGTTTGCTCAAAATCAAAACCAGACAGGCTGAAGCCTGTCCTACTGGTCCGTATCGAACCTCTGCTCTTTCCACGGATCGCCGCGCATGTGGTAACCGTTTTGTTCCCAGAAGCCGGGGGCGTCCTCGGCGGTCAGCTCAAATCCGCGTACCCATTTCACGCTTTTCCAGAGGTAGAGGTGCGGGACGATCAGGCGCACGGGGTAGCCGTGATCGCCGGTGAGTTCCTCGCCGTCATGCCGGAAAGCGAAAATCACGTTGGGCATCATCAGGTCGGCGAGCGGGAGATTGGTGGTGTAGCCGTTCTCGCCGCGCAGCATGGCGAAGCGCGCCGCGGGCTTGGGCGTCACCAGCTTCATGACCTCCGTGAAGAGGACGCCGCGAAAGCGGTTGTCGAAGCGGCTCCAGCGCGTCACGCAGTGCATGTCGCACTGGATTTCGGTTTGCGGCAATCTATGCCCCGGCGGGCTCCAAGTAGAGCCCGCACCCGTGAATTCTTCCCAGGTGAGGCGCACCGGCTTTTCCACCAGGCCGTCGATGCGGAAATCCCAGGTGCGCAGGTCGACGCGGGGGACATTTCCTTCATGAAGCACAGGCCATTTCAGCGTAAGCGATTGTCCGGGAGGCAGGCGGCCGTCGGCGCGCCGCTCGCGTTCCAGACGTTTGCGTTCCGTGTTGTCGCCGAAGAGCATGTTCGCCCCCTGGTACAGATTGGGATTGTACATGGGTTTTGTAGGACAGGCACTCTTGCCTGTCCCAATGGGCAGCCACACATCGAAGTATTGGGGATGGCGATCGTCGCGGCAGTCATTTACGCGATTTCCGAATCAGGCGTCCGCCTCAGGCGGATGCCTGTCCTACGCAATCCGCTGCACCGCCTGTGCTACCATAAATGCGCACCACACATTCATCACCATGTCAGGAGCCATCGTGCCGGCGCGCATTCTCAGCGGCAACGCCATTCGCGACCAGATTTACGTTGAGCTAAAGCAGGAAATTTCTGCTTTGGCGGCTGCGGGAGTGCGTCCGGGACTGGCGGCAGTGCTCGTCGGCGAAAATCCCGCGTCGCAGATTTACGTGCGCAGCAAGATCGCAGCCTGCGAGCAGCTCGGCCTCGGCAGCTGGATGGAAACACCGCCCGCCACGGTGACCACCGAGGAATTGCTCGCTCTGGTTGGATTGCTCAACGCGCGCGACGACGTGGACGGAATCCTTGTGCAGCTTCCGCTTCCTCCGCAAGTGGATACCAAGCGCGTGCTGGAAGCGGTGGAACCTGCGAAAGACGTGGACGGATTTCATCCGGTGAATCTCGGGCGCCTGGTTTCGGGCCGCGCCGGCCTGGTGGCCTGCACTCCCGCGGGGTGCATGGAAATTCTGCGGCGGAGCGGGATTGCGATCGAGGGCGCGAACGCCGTCGTCGTGGGACGCAGCGATATTGTAGGAAAGCCGATGTCGCTTCTGCTGATGCATGCCAACGCGACGGTGACGATCTGCCACTCGAAGACGCGCGATCTGCCCGGCGTCGTGCGCGGGGCGGACATCGTGGTGGCGGCGATCGGGCGCGCGGCGATGGTCGAACCCTCATGGGTGCGGCCCGGCGCGGCGGTGATCGACGTGGGCATCAATCGCATTACCGATGCAGCCGAGGCGCAGCGCATCTTTGCGAATTTCCCGGCGAAGCTCGCGCAGTTCAAGGAAAAAGGCTCCGTGCTTGTGGGCGACGTGCATCCGGCCGTCGCCGAAGTTGCTGGAGCCATGACGCCGGTGCCGGGCGGTGTGGGTCCGCTGACGATCGCGATGCTGATGAGCAACACGGTGAAGGCCGCCAAGCTGCGGCGCGCATCCGCGGGAGCGGCGAAGTCCTGATGCTGCGCGTCGGCCTGACCGGGGGAATCGCCACCGGAAAAAGCACGGTAGTGGCGATGCTGCGCGAACTTGGATGCCACGTCCTGGAAGCCGATAAGATCGCGCACCGCATGATCGAGCCGGGCGCCGCCGCTTACGACGAGGTGGTCCGCGAATTCGGGCGCGGCATCCTGCTGCCGGACGGCCGCGTGGACCGGCCGAAACTAGGCGCGATTGTGTTTGCCGACCCAAAAAAGCTCGCGCGATTGAACGCCATCGTCCATCCACCCACGCTCGCAGCGCAGGACCGCGAACTTGCCGAGATCGAGCAGGCCGAGCCGCACGCCATCGCCGTGGTCGAGGCCGCGCTGCTGGTGGAAGCAGGTTACGATAAGAAGCTGGATTGGCTGGTGGTCACCTGGTGCACGCCGGAGCAGCAGATCGCGCGGCTCACCGAGGCTGGCGCGGGGCGCGGCCTCACCGTCGAACAGGCCCGTCAGCGCATCGCGGCGCAAATGCCCGTCGAGGAAAAGCGCCGCCTGGCCGATGAAGAGATCGATTGCTCGGGTTCGCTGGAACGCACGCGCGAACAGGTCGCCGCGCTGTATGCAAAATTGCGGAAAATGGAAACCGAGCGGTCCCTGAAATCCGGAGCGAGAGGGAAATCATCATGAACGAACAAAAAGGCAGCCGCGACTTCTTGCGCCTTGCAGCGTTGGGCCTGGCGCTGGTGCTGGGGGCGTACTGGGCGGGGAGCCGTTGGGGCCAGCGGCAGCCGCAAAGCGTGCAGGCCGTTCCGGTATCCTTCCCCGAACCGAAAGCGACCGACTTGATCGGCGATGAAGTCCTCAATGTGAAAATTTACAGCCAATCGGCGCCGGCGGTGGCCAACATCGTGACGCGCACGCTGGAGTACGACGTGTTCATGGAGCCGGTGCCGGTGGAAGGCGCGGGCTCGGGCTTCGTGATCGATCCGCGCGGATACATCCTCACGAATTATCACGTGGTGCAGGGCGCGCAGGCCATTTCCGTTACGCTGGGCGACCGCTCGCATTACGACGCGAAATTCATCGGCGCCGATGAACGCAACGACATTGCGCTGGTGAAAATCGAACCCAAGGACCGCAAGCTTCCGGCGCTGCCCATGGGCGATTCCGACGGCCTGCAAGTTGGGCAGCGCGTGCTGGCCATCGGCAATCCTTTCGGGTTTCAGAGCACGCTGACCACGGGCGTCGTCAGCGCGCTGGGCCGCACGGTGCAGACCAGCCAGACCACCGTGATCGACGGCGCGATTCAAACCGATGCCGCTATCAACCAGGGAAATTCCGGCGGCCCGCTGCTGAATTCCCACGGCGAAGTGATCGGCATCAACTCGGCGATCTACACGCCGTCCGGCACCACGGCCGGAATCGGTTTCGCCATTCCGATCAGCACGGCGCGGCAAATCGCGCAGGACCTGATCACTGAGGGCCGCGTGCGCCGCGCCACTATGGGCGTCGAGGCGCGCGTGATTTCTCCCCCGATAGCCGAGGCATTGAAATTGCCCGTGCAGGAAGGGCTGCTGATTGAGCGCGTCACGCCCGGAGGCGCGGCCGAGCGCGCCGGACTTCGCGGCGGAAATCGCCAGGCGATCCTGGGCATGCGCCGCGTGCTTCTGGGCGGCGACGTCATCACCGCCATCGACGGCCGTGCCCTCACCGGACAGATGGATTTGAACCTGGCGTTAAACAGGAAGCGGCCGGGGGACACAATTAAAGTGGAGTTTTATCGCGGCGGGCAAAAGATGGACGCACAGGTGACGCTGACCGACAGCGGGCGGTAGGGAAGATTACGCGTTCCAAATCACTCGTTCGCGGTCCTTCTCCGCTTCCGTGAGCGAAAACCATCCCTCGGCAACGTCGCGCACGCGCTCCAGAATTTTCTGCATCTCCTGATGCTTCTGCTCCAGCCCTTCGCGGTCAACGCCTTCCGCGACTTCCAGCGGCGGGGCAATCACCAGAATGGCTCGCGTGAACGGTTTTGGAATCTGAAACAGATCCCAGGTTTTGCGCAGCGTCCAGCCGCGTTCCACGCCGATGTGAAACAGGATGATGGGCCGGCCCGTGCGCCGCGCCAGCATCACCGGCCCGGGTTTGGCCACATACCGCGGGCCGCGCGGACCATCTATGGTGAAAGCGGCATCGACGCCTTCTTCCAGGCGCTGCGCCATCACCGCAAGCCCGCGCAATCCTCCTCGCGTGGAACTTCCCTGAGCCGTAATGTAGCCAAGGCGCTCGATCACTCGCCGCGTCCACTGCCCGTCGAAATTCGTCGTGTTCATGAGCACGGCGCCGCGATTCCGGAAATACCACGCTCCCGCAATGATGCAGCGATGCCAAAACGCATAGACATTCGGCGGCAAATCCGGCCGGTACTCGCGTCCCGCCTTCTGTCCTCCCAAAACTTCAAAGCGGATGGTCGGCCCCAGGAGACGAATCACGGCCCATACCGTCCAACCAATGATGGGAATCATGCGGCGCTGCAGGAAGGTAAGCTTGGGCAGACGTGTATCGAAGTGAACCAGCAGGGACTGCTCCTCCTGCCGATCCGGCGTTTTGGCTTGTTCGCTCATGCGCGTATAGTATAAGTCGAAGAGGGAGATAACGTAGCCTCGCTGAAACAATCGGGAAATTGCAGGTAAACGTGCTTTCGTCGATCCATCCCAAGCAGCGGTCCACAAATCGGGCGCGAACCTGGCTCAGGATTTTGGCGATCCTTGCGCCGGCTATTCTCGCGACGGTGTCGTTCCGCGGCGGCAAAACTTCCGCGCAGAATTTTCCCGCGCTCGTCGGTCGCATCGAAGGCGATGACCTGGAAGTAGTGACCACGACTCCCACGGGAGTAGAAACGAACGCCGCGCCCACCGTGGTGGCCAGCGGAAGCGACGTCACGCTGCGATCCGGGCACGCGTTTGTGATGCTGAATTCGGGAGGCACGATCAGCGTGTGCGGCCCGGCGCATTTCAAGCTGGTGAAGTCCGCTGGAGCCGTTACCCTGGCGCTCGATTACGGCCGCGTCCATCCCCTGCTGGAATCCTCCGATATCTTCACGATTTATACGCCGACGATCGTCGCGACACCGATCGCGATTGCGGGAGCGACGCGCGACCTGACCGTGGGCCTCGACCAGGGCGGCGAAATGTGCGTGCTCACCGCACAGGGCGCCATGCGCGTTGAGCCGCAGTTTTCGGATCAAAGCTTAATTGTGCCGCAGGGCGGAACCGTAACCATGTCCGGCGGGCAGATCGATTCTCTGCGCGGCGATCCCAACGCGTGCTCCTGCGAATTCTCCCGCGCCAGCCTTGAACGCGAGAAGCCCGCGCCACCCCCGCGGGAGATCGCCGCACTCAGCCGCCCGCACGAACCGGAGCCGAAAAAGATGGACAGCGTGACGTCGCCTCCGGCGCCGAAAGAAGAGCCGGTGTACACCGTCCTCATGCCGGCGCTCAATTTTGACGCCAGTTCCCCCACGCCTCCTCCCGACCCCGATCCCCAAACCATCATGCTGGTACGGGAAGTGCGCGCGCGTTCCTCGGCCGTCTTTCGCGGGCACGTGAATCCCGCTCCGGTGCAGGCCGCCGTGGCGCCGCCGGCCGCTCCCGCGCCGCAGCGGTCCGCCGAGGACAGGCCCAGCGAACCCGCGCCCGGATTGTTCGACCGCGTGCGCAACTTCTTCCGCAAACTTACGGGCCGCGCGCCCTGCGCCGGCGCGGGCTGCAGCGGCTAGCCGCCTGTCATTATTAGTGACATTTTCGATTGACCCTCCATGCGGCCTGTGATAGTTTCCCACAGTTCCCTCGAAGAGTACGGCAGACGGCAGCTGCCATGTTCAGTCCTTTCGATTCGCATTCCGCAAATCAGGCCGCGTGTGGTGGACTCTCATCACGCCAGCGTCCATTCGCGCCCCGGATACGTCTGCCGCTTCATGTAACGGCGCTCTTGCTTGCGGCACTGTGCACTTCCTGCGGCCTCGTCTCAGTTAACGCGCCGCCTCCAGCCGCCAGCATCAGCGTGGTGCCGGGTTCGGCTAAGCCCTTTGCGGGCGCCCGGGTGCAATTCAGCGCGGTCGTTCAAAATGCGTCGAACCCGGCCGTCACCTGGCAGGTGAATACGATTGCGGGGGGCAACGCAACATTCGGAACGATCGATTCGTCGGGCATGTATAAAGCGCCCGCCACGGTGCCAAGCCAGCCGACGGTCACCGTCACCGCGGCCCTGCAGATGGACCCGAGCAAGACCGCCTCCTCCTCGGTCACCATCCAGCCGGACATCTCGCTTTCCATTTCGCCGGGTCTGGTAAGTTTCACGCCCTCGCAATCGTGGCAATTTCAGTTATCCACGCCGGGATTTTCCAATAGCGATGCCGCCTGGTCGGTTGACGGCGTTGCCGCCGCAAACACCAATGCGGCGACCGGAACAATTTCAGCGGTGGGACTATACACGGCTCCCGCCGCGCCGGGAATTCACGTCATCGGCGCAAAATTAATCGCGAACCCCAGTGTGGGCGGCACGGCGGTCTCATATGTCACCGATTTCCCCGGCACTCTTACCTGGCGCAATGACAATGCGCGGTCCGGCGTGAACAGCCGCGAACCGGCGCTCGCTCCCGCGACGGTCAATTCCTCCACATTCGGCAAACTTTTTTCCTGCCCGATCGACGGGTACGCCTACGCGCAGCCTCTCTATGTGCCGCATCTTGTGATGGCCGATGGACTTGCGCACAACGTGGTGTTCGTAGCCACGGAAAATGACAGCGTCTATGCGTTTGATGCCGATCAGAGCCCCTGCAAACTTTTGTGGCAAACCAGCCTCATCCCCGCGGGCTCTGAACCCGTTCCGGTGCCCATGGAAATCACCAGCGGCGACATCGCGCCCCTGATCGGGATCACGGGCACTCCCGCCATCAGTTTGAGTTTGTCGAATCTGTACGTGGTCGCCAAGACCAGATCCTTGGCGCAAGTTGCCACTTACTCCCAGTTGCTTTATGCCCTGGATTTGCCCACCGGACGCAGCAAGATTATTCCCACCGGGGCCCCCATCCTGAATGCGGGCCCGACGGCCACTCTGTTTAGCCCGATGCTGGCAAATCAGCGCCCGGCGCTGCTGCTCGACAACGGCACCGTCTACGTAGCCTTCGGATCGCATGGAGGACAGGGCGACAATCGCGGCTGGCTGCTGGCGTACAACGCTTCCACGCTGGCACAAACAGGCGCGTTCAGCGTCACGCCCGGTCCCTTTCAGGGGGGAATTTGGCAGAGCGGCGGAGGCCCGTCCGCGGACCTGAATCACAATGTTTACGTTCTCACGGGCAACGGAGCATTCGACGCCAACCGAGTGGGGGGAGCCAGTTACGGCAACAGCGCGTTGCGGATCAATGCCTCGGGCGGGCTTTCTGTCGCCGATTATTTTGCCCCCTGCAACAATATCACACTAGGTAACATGGATTTCGGCGCGAGCGCCCCATTGCTGGTGGATCCGTCCGGTCCCGCGTCAGCGCCTCACCTGCTGCTGGGCGCATCGAAAAATGGTTCCTTGTATGTCATGAATCGAGATAACCTCGGCGGATTCAATTTGTCCTGCTCCGCCGATTCGCCGCCGCGCGTGCAAGTCGTGCCGGTTGGCGACTCCATGATCCTCAGCACTCCGCTGTTCTGGAACAACACGGTTTTCATCGCCGCCGGAAACGGGAAATTGAAAGCGCTTCCCGTGCAGGGCGGGATGCTGGCCTCTGTCCCGGTTTCCCAGTCGCTGGAAAGCTTTGGACCGCAGGGCGCGACGCCCGTGATTTCCTACAACGGCTCGGTGAACGGCACCAGCGGAGCGATTCTCTGGTTGATTGACTCCAGCGGCGCGCTCACCGCGCCTCCCGCGCCAAATACGCCCGCGATTCTCCGGGCCTTCGATCCGAACAATCTCTCGAATGAGATTTACAACAGCGCGCAAATCGCCCCGCACGACACCGCCGGCCTGGCCGTGAAGTTTACTGTCCCCACTGTGGCCAACGGAAAAGTGTACGTGGGAACGCAAACCGAACTCGATGTCTACGGCCTGCTGCACTAGCCACCCCCAAAGCTTTTCTCCGGCTGCTTCCGAGCAGTCCCTTCCCCGGCAATTTGGTTTTGATCCTTGCAAAGTCCCCACGGGACTGCCCTTTTGGAGCATTCATTTCGTTGCCGCCATTTTGTTAACAGCGGAGGGGAAACTCATGGCAGGAGGTTCCGGCTTTGTTAAGATGAATCGTCGGACCCGATTGAATCGGCAATTCAGGAGAGCCATGTGAGCGCGCTTTTGCCGGTTTTCCCCGGTGTCATTGTTTGGCCCGAGGCCGCACAGAGGGCCGTATTTCTGGCGGTGGCCATTGCCGCCGTTTGGCTCTTCTACAAAACGGTGGACCGGCGGCTATTCGCGCACTTCCCCAGGCCGTGGGTCCTGCCACCCGGGCCTCTCGGCAAACGGCTGTGGAGAACCTTCTCCGAAGTCTTCCTGCAATCCCGCGTGATTCGTGACCGGCCCGCTGCGGGAATTTTTCATGCGCTCGTCTTCTGGGGATTTCTGGCATTCGCCTGGGTGAGCGCGAAACATCTTGCTCTCGGCGTTCTCGGCTTCGATCGCGCGGAGCCATCCGCGGGTTTTTACGACGCCTTCGCAGGTGTGTGGGCGATCGCGGTGCTTCTGGGAATCGGCGCGCTGACGTTCCGGCGATTTATTTTGCGGCCCAGGGCGCTCGGCAAACTTTCGGCCACCTCGGGCGTGGTGGCATTCCTGATCTCGGCCCTGATGGTGACGTACCTGCTCGAGTGGAAGGTATTTTCTCCGCCCAGCACGGCATGGATCGTCAACTGGTGGGCCCATACGCTTGCGTTTTTCGCGCTGCTCGTGGTCATCCCCCAATCGAAGCATCTACATCTGCTGCTTTCGCCGTTCGCCATTTTCTTTCGCGAGGAAACCACCAGCCGCGTGCGGCCGCTGCGCGAAGACGGCGAAGACCTGGGCATGGTGCATTTCAAGGACTTGGCCTGGAAGGACGTGCTCGACGTCAACGCGTGCGTCGAGTGCGGCCGCTGCACGCAATTCTGTCCCGCCAATCAGATTGGCGGATCGCTCAGCCCCAAGGAAATTATCCTGAACATGCAGCACGGGCTGCTGCGCGGCGGCGATCTGGTTGCCGGAACCGCCGAGGAAAAACGAGCAGGCTCCGTGTGGATCGACGAGCAGGACTTATTTCAGTGCCTCTCCTGCGGAGCCTGCGAGTACGTCTGTCCGGTGGGCATCGAGCACGTGGGACGCAAGATCCTGGACCTGCGGCGGGGACTGGTGAGCGAGGGCCGCGTCTCGAATGAAAAAGTGGTGAAGCTGTTCACGACCATGGAGCGCGCGCCGCACAATCCCTGGGGCATCATGCAGGACACGCGCAAAAAATTCGTCGACGCGAAACAATTCCCCATCTTCGACGGAAAACAGGAATGGCTTTTCTGGCTGGGCTGCGGCCTGAATTTCGATCCGCATGGCCAGGAAGTCGCCCTAGCCATGAAGCAAATTCTGGACGCCGCCGGAGTTTCCTGGGGCGTGCTGGCACGCGAATCCTGCTGCGGAGAACCCGCGCGCCGCGCCGGCAACGAATATCTCTATCTGCAGCTGGCGGAAGAATTGACAAGCAGTCTGGCCGAGCATGGCGTGAAGAAGATCGTCGCCTGCTGCCCTCACTGCACGACGATGCTGGATAAAGACTACCGGCAGACGAAAGCGTATGCGGATTTGGGCATCCGAGTGGTCCATCATTCTGAAATGATCGAGGAACTTCTTCCCAAACTTTCTCTCAAGCCTTCCGGCGAATCGGTGACGTACCACGACCCGTGTTACCTGGCGAGAGGCCGCGGCATTACCGAAGCACCCCGGCAGATTCTTGAAAGTTGTGGTGTTTCGATCACCGAGGCGGGTCATCACGGAAAAAACACGTACTGCTGCGGGGCTGGAGGCGCTCAGCTTTTTATCACCGACGACCGCCGCGGCGAATCCGTCGAGCGAGTAAACCAGAAGCGCTTCGCGCAACTTGCCGAAACCAAAGCGTCCACGATCGCGGTGGCCTGCCCCTACTGCCCCATCATGCTGCGCGACGCCGCGGGCGCCGCCAAGCGCGACGACATCGCCATTCTCGATCTCGCCGAAATCGTGGCCCGCCGTTTATCCGCCGCCGGCGACCAACCGAAAACCCTATAGCCCTCGCAGCGCGGCGTCCTGCGGCGCCGGCGCGGCAGGATCGCTCCAATCGTAAAATCCTTTGCCGCTCTTTTTCCCGTGCCACCCGGCCAGCACCATGCGCTTCAGCAACGAAGGCGACGCAAACCGCTTCTCCTTGAATTCATCAAACATCACGATGCTGATGTAATACGTTGTGTCCAGTCCCACGAAATCCAGCAGCGTGAACGGCCCCATCGGATAACCGCAGCCCAGCTTCATGGACGCGTCGATGTCGGACACCGACCCGACGCCCTCTTCAAACGCGCGTATGGCGTCCATCAGGTAGGGCACCAGCAACCGGTTGACGATAAAGCCCGGCATGTCGTTCGTGCGCACCGGCGTTTTCCCGAGCTTCTTGCCGAATGCGATGACCGTTTCCAGCACTTCCGGAGACGTCACGATCGTGCGCGCTACCTCCACCAGATTCATCAGCGGCACGGGATTGAAAAAGTGCAACCCCACGAACCGGTCCGCGCGCCGCGTCGCCGTCATTGTCTCGGTGATGGAGATCGAGGAAGTATTGCTCGCAAAAATTGCCGAGGGCTTCACGATGGGATCAATCGCGGCGAACATCTTCCGCTTCTCGGCCAGATTTTCGATGATGGCTTCGACAATGATGTCGCAGTCGGCCAGGTCCTCCTTGCGCGTGGTGCCCTTCAGGCGCGCAAGAATCGCGTCCACCGGCTCGTTGAGCTTGCCTTTTTCGGCCAGTTTCGCCAGGGACTTGCGGATTCCGGCGAATCCCCTTTCGATGAATTTCTCGTCGACTTCCAGGGAGATCACGTCGAATCCCGCCGTCGCGGACACTTGCGCGATGCCCGAACCCATCAGCCCGCATCCCAGCACTCCCACTTTTTTAATCGTCATTCCGTGAACCTCTCCTCACCCTCGGATTGCGAACAGTGCCCGCAGCATCATAGCTCAAAATTTGCGGCGGCTTGCCAACCGGCGCACGCCTCCTGCAAACGCCCATTCCATCTGAAAATCAGCGGGTGTATATTACAATCCTATTCCGGCATCGGCGGACTGATTTTGCGATTTCGATGCCGCGTCGGATTGGCACCCCCGGCTCACGCGGAAAGGAAATTTCCCATGGCGCAAATCTCCCTGAACGTGAATGGCAAAACGCGAACGGTCAATACCGATCCCGGCACCCCGCTGCTCTACGTGCTGCGCGACGACCTGGATCTGCATGGCCCGCGCTTCGGCTGCGGCCTTGGCCAATGCGGCGCATGCACCGTGCTGATGGATGGCAACGCCGTGCGCTCCTGCGTGCTCCCGGTTAGCGCCGCGCAAAAACGAACCATCACCACGCTCGAGGGTTTGGGGAGCGTTGCTCATCCCCACCCGCTGCAGGCCGCCTTCATCGAGGAACAGGCGGCGCAATGCGGCTATTGCATGAATGGCATGGTCATGGGCGCCAAGGCCCTTCTCGATAAGAATCCCCATCCCACGCCCGCCGAAATCAAACGTGCATTGAACAATTACATTTGCCGGTGCGGCAGCCATCTGCGCGTGATCCGCGCCATCCAGCGCGCCTCCGGCGCTCAGCCCGGAAAATTGGTCACCGGCGCGGTCTCCGCTTCCAGCCCTCGGGCGTAAAGGAGAGCCGAGATGAACACCACGGCCATTTCCCGCAGGGATCTTCTGAAAGCTTCCGGCGCGCTGATCGTCAGCTTCAGTTTCTTCGGGACCGCATCGCAACTGCTCGCCCAGTCCGAGGGCCTCTCGGACGACGGCCTGGATCCGACGTCGCTCGACTCCTGGATCGCCGTCGCCCAGGACGGAAACATCACGGTGTTCACCGGCAAGGTGGAACTCGGCACGGGCGTGGTGACCGCCCTGGCGCAGATCGTGGCCGAGGAACTCGACGTGCCGTTCAATAAAGTTCACATGGATATGGGCGACACGGCCAAAACCATCGATCAAGGCGTCACGGCCGCAAGCCGCACCGTCGAGCGTGGCGGTCCCCAGCTGCGCCAGGCATCGGCTGCAGCGCGGCAGGAACTTCTGAAGCTCGCCTCCGGCCGCCTCGACGCTCCAGTCGAAAAACTCACGGTCACCGACGGCGTCGTCAGCATCCTCGACAATCCGGCAAGGAAAATTTCCTACGGAAATCTCCTCGGCGGCAAGCGCTTCAACGTGAAGATCGTGGCCGCGGGCATCGGCTGGGACATGAAAGTCGCTCCGGGAATTCCCGCCAAGAATCCTAAGGATTACAAGATCGTGGGCAAGTCCGTTCCCCGCATCGATTTGCCCGAAAAATTTACCGGGGAATTCACCTTTACGCAGGACGTGCGCGTGCCGGGCATGTTGCACGGGCGCGTCGTGCGCCCGGCGACCACGGTTTCCAAACCAGCGAGCGTGGACGAAAGTTCGATTCGCCGGATTCCGGGCGTCGTGAAAATTGTCAGGGAAGGAAGTTTCGTCGGCGTTGTGGCCGAAACCGAATGGGCGGCCATCCAGGCCGCACGAACTCTGAAGGTCGCCTGGTCCACTCCGTCGAAAAAATTGCCCGCCGGTCCGGACGAAATTTTCAACTACCTGAAAGATACGAAGAGTTTCAAGGATACGACTCCCGTAAACCGCGGAAATCTGGATGCTGGATTTTCCCAGGCCAACAAAAAATATGAAGCGACCTACCACTGGCCGTTCCAATTGCACGGAATGATGGCGCCTTCCTGCGCTGTGGCCGACGTGCAGGGAAACAAGGCCACGATCTGGACCGGGACGCAAGGGCCGTTTCGCACGCGCGACGCCGTTGCCAAACTTCTGGCGATCCCCAAGGGGAATGTTCATCTGCTCTACCGTGAATCCTCCGGCAGCTATGGAAGGCTCGAGGCCGACGACGTGGCCGAAGACGCCGCGCTGATGTCCCGCGCTGTAGGCAGACCCGTGCGCGTTCAGTGGATGCGCGAGGACGAGCACGCCTGGGACCCTAAAGGCCCCTCGCAATATTTAACTATCCGCGCCGGGACCGACGCGCAGGGCAAACTGATCGCCTGGGATTTTATGGACCGCAGTTTTCCCTGGACCGCGGCGGAAGGCAACGCCCTGCTCGCTTCCAATCAGACCGGACTGCGGGCGACCACTCCCGGATTCCTGAACGGGGCCTCGGGCGGCGGACAAGTCTACACGATCGAAAATCAGAAAGTCGTGGCCGCCTCCATTCCCTGGGTGCAGGAAGACGAATGGCCGCTGCGCACCAGCAATCTGCGAGCGCCCGGAGATCTGGCGAGAGTGTTCGCCAGCGAATGCTTCCTGGACGAAGTGGCGTCGGCCCTGGGCGTGGACCCGGTGCAACATCGCCTGCGTTATATCGTCGGAGATAAGCGGCCCGCAGAAGTGTTGCTCGCCGCCGCCAAAGCATCCGGCTGGGCCGACCGTCCCTCGCCCACCCTCTCCTCCGGCAGCCGGAAAGCGGGCGGAAGAGGCATAGCCCTGGCCAACCGCGCGGGCACCATGATTGCCGCGGTCGCCGAAGTGGAAGTGGACAAATCGACCGGCCAGGTCGCCGTCCAGCGCATTACCCTGGCGCACGATTGCGGCCTGATCGTCAATCCCGACGGGCTGAAAAATCAGATCGAGGGAAACATCATGCAGGGCGTGAGCCGCGCGCTGCTCGAAGAAGTGCTGTGGGACGAAAACGGCGTGAAGAACCTCGACTGGGGCAGCTATCCAGTGGTTTCCTACGAACAGATTCCCGAAGTCGAGATCGTGCTGATCAATCGTCCGGAAATGCCTGCGCTGGGTGGCGGTGAGGCGTCCATCGTCCCGATCACTGCCGCGATCGGGAACGCCATATTCGACGCGGTGGGCGCGCGCCTGCGGCAGGTTCCGTTCACCAGAGAGCGCGTGCTCGGCGCGCTCAAGAGTTAAGCGGGCCGCGAGCGGCGCGTACGGAAGACCATTGCCGTCTAGACTGTCATGTTCAATGCCAGCGTGCGCCGCAAATCCGCGAAAGGCCTACCGTGTTACGTGCCCCTGTTGTATACTCTGTGCCTGTCCGGTCCTCGCTGCGGTTAACATTCTAGATTCTTACATGGGGGATTAGAGCGATGATTATCGGCGACCGATTGCGGCTCCTGCGGGAGCAAAAACAATTCTCTCAAGGTGAGATCGAAAAGCGGACCGGATTGCTGCGCTGCTATATCTCGCGCGTGGAAAACGGGCATACCGTGCCCGCCGTAGAAACCCTGGAAAAGTTTGCCCGCGCACTGGAGGTCCCTCTTTACCAGATTTTTTATGACGGCGAGGAACCTCCCCAGGAGCAGAGCCTGCCCAAACGCAGGACGGGCACCGCGATTGTCTGGGGCGACTCCGGCAAGGACGCGCGCACGCTGGCGAAGTTCCGCACATTGCTCAGCCGCGCCGATGAGAGCGACCGCCGCCTGCTCCTTTTCATGGCCAGAAAAATGGTCAAGCCGAAGGCTTCCTGATTCTTGCAGCCGTTGGCGACCGAATCGCGCCAAGTCCGCCGCGATCCTGTGCCGGCAATCGTTTGCTGAGGACGCCCTTGCTGATTCCAGAGTTGCGGTGCAACCCGCAGAAGTAAACGGAGCAAAGCCGCAATCCGCTTCGATCATCCGGGCCGAAAATACCAGGGAAAAAGAAAACGCCACGGCCCGCTTCCACCGCGGCGATCCAGCATCCCAGCCCTGCCGCACGCTCGCCAAAACGCGGCGCTTGTTCCCGGGCCGGAAAAGTCCTTTGTCTATTCGCGATCGGTCTCCCTCAAGAAGCGGGATGCCTCGCTCTTGGTCAAAATCCCTTTCCGGATCAACACCCATATCAATTCCTGGAATTCCGTCCTGTTCTCCTCCCGTTGGACCGGCGGCGGGACGGCTTCTATCGGAGGCAAGAGCGCCTCCAGCGATTCCTCGCGTCCTCCTGAAAGGGAGAGCCATTTTTCGATGGCCGCGTGGCTGTCCGGGGTCAAATCATGGAAGGCGATGCCCATTCCAAGGCCCGGCAACTCATACACCACATTGCCATTGGCCTCGATCGCCGTCCCGTCCTTCTTCAGCCGTATGCGCACCAACGTCCCCACTGGGAACGGCCGCAGCGTGTCGACATAGCAACCGTGCAAGACCAGATCGCAACTTCGCGCCGACAGCCGCACCCCAGACCTGACCTCGACGATTTGCGCCTCGGCAACGAATTGCTGCCTCTGAGTCGCCCGGCGGTCTTCGACGCTGGTCGAAGCTTCGCCACCGGATGTCCCCTGCCCACCCTGGACCCTTCGCAATGGATTCTTCATGAACGCTCCCCGGCGAGAGATTCGCCAGGCCCCGCAGCGTGAACCTTCCCCCAAAACTCGCCTTCAATCTTGGCACTCCCCTCTTGCCGGACGCAAGCGCAATACCCGCCTGCTTGTGCAAACCCGCAACTCCGGGAGTCTTGTAAACCGAAGCGATTGCGTAATTGGGTTCGGCCCCGAATCGAGGCACTTCAGGGAAAGGTGGCCCGGCATTTTAGATTTCAGAATGCCCCGGCCCCTGGCGCGTTCTATTTACTCTGCGAATATTCTTGCTTGGTCGTCTCGATTCCGATCCGTCTACTGAACACGAAATCGTAATGACGCTCCTGGCATTTGAGACATCGGAAGGGACGCCGCAACAGCAAAGGCAGGACCATCTTCTCGAAGCTATCATGGCGCCGGGAGCGGCGGACTTCGCTGCTGCCGCAAAAGGGACAACGCCGTCTACGTGACCAGATCATTCCCGCCCTCCACTGGCAGGATCCCTGCCTTCGGAAGCGAAGGTGAGTTCCCAAAACCGCTCGGCAGGACTGACGAAACCCACCTTCACACGGGCCAATCCATTCTCGCTTTTTGCGCGCCTCGCTACGTGACAGAGAATTTCTTCCTCGGTCTTCACATTCGTAACCAGAAGCAGTTGCTCATTCCGGACGGGCGTCGCGAGCACGATCAGGCAGCCATTAGCGCTGACGGTCACGGTTTGGGTACACTCGCTGAACGGCGCGCCCGACTCGTTATACCCGCGGACGACCACGGGGATCGTCAATTGCGCCTCGAAATCCTCAGGACGGTCAAGGTCTTTCCTCGCCATCGCGCGGACCACTCCTTTCCTGGATGCCAATTACGGATACAAACGACGAATGCCCCTTTGAATGGAGCTGTTCGAATCGTTATGTGCCTTGGATAAGACGCAGTGGTGCTAGACGAGGACGATGGGAGGCGACCGGTGCTGCATCGATATGATCACGCCGAGCGAAGGCAAACACAATGAAGACGTTGCTTCCACGTACCAATCAGCGCGCGTCCGGGGTTGCGGCAGCGCGGAAACCGCCACGGTGCGCAGTGGCATGGGCGCATGCAGGATGGGCCCGTGTGCCACCTTGGCTTTGCTGGCTTTGATCAAATAATGGCTGTGATCGGCGGGCGATAGGTACCAACCCCTCCGCGCCATTGAGGTAAGAACCGGGACAGACAGCACCAGCAGCAGCGCGATGGCCCGGTATGATCGGCAGCCTGAAAATTCGCGATTCATTCGCTGTCTCCGACGGGAGGGATAGTACTCCGGCTCGATTTCCATGTGCAAGAGCAAACTGCCGCAAAGTTACATCATCAGTAATTGAAGCTTGGAGCCCTTTTGAGGCAAGAGTCTCCTGCCGAAACGAAATACCCTCCGTTCCTACCTCATCGTTACGAATTCGGACTCATGGAAATCCGCAAACATCCAACGGCCGTCCTTCTTCACCATCACCCAGGTGAAGATTCCCTTGCGAACCGGATTCTCGGAACCGTCCGCGGCGCGCGAGCCGGTCAGCGCCCACTCGGCATCGGCGGCCACAACGTCCGGCTTCACAAACCGTATGTGCCGCACCGTAACCGTTCGATGCGCATCCTTCAGAGCCGCGGCGAACAACCCTTGAAACCGTTCCTCAACTTCCTTCTGCCCGTGCCGAGTCAGCCCGGAGACATTCGTGAAATCGCCGTCCTCTCCAAAAGGCATCGCCCATCCATGCGCGTCGTGCCGGTTAAACGCCCCCACGAAATCATTAATGACCTGTCGGATTGGCGCGGACTCGGCGTCCGGCGCACCCGACTGCGCCCGCGCGCCCTCCACCCGGAACGAGAATGTAAACACAAACAGCACAGCAATCGTTACTCCGAATCGCATCCGACTCATGACCTGGCTCCTTGGGTAAGATTTTTTGTCATTGTCAATCGTCACGCGCCGCCGCCCCGCCTGAGAACTCTCCGGCGGATGCCGCACCCTTCCGCATATTTTCCTGTCGACGAATCCACGCTTTGGGATCATAGCACTCCCGCGACCCAACGCGGAGAATCTGGTTCCGCGGTTCCGAAGGGCCCGCCCTTTCGGTTGTAAATGCTCGAGAACCTTAGCTTAAAACCAAAACAGCATCACGTTCTCGGCCGCATGCTGCACGAATCACCGGCAGTCGGCTGTCGTCCGCGCCATTTGTGATTGCATGCCAAAAAGCAAATGTGTATACTGCGCCGGATTCTCCCAGAATAATTTCTTCGCTATCATCCATTTTTTGGTTTAGGGCCAGTCAAGAGCAAGTCGCAACGGAAAACGGAGGACAAGTCATGAAGCGCAATCTATGTGTTGGTGCGGCAATTTTCGCACTGGCCGTCGCAATGGGCGTCGGATCCGTCGTTCTCGAAAAACGCGCCGCGGTGCAGGCCGCCGGCATGCAAGCGCCCATGTTTGAAGTCGACCCCATGTGGCCGAAGCCCATGCCGAATCATTGGGTGATCGGCATGACGATCGGCGTGTCGGTCGATTCCCAGGACAATGTCTGGATCATTCACCGCGGCGGTTCACTCGAAGCCAAGGAATCCTACGGCGACTGGAATCCTCCGGGCGCGGAATGCTGCAAGGTCGCGCCGCCGGTTCTGGAATTCGACAAGGCCGGCAATCTGATCGGCCACTGGGGCGGCCCCGGCAAGGGCTACAACTGGCCGAACTCGAATCACGGAATCACCGTCGATTTCAAAGGCAACGTTTGGATAGGCGGGAACGGCCGCGT